>NZ_JBVATA010000007.1:0-495435 GCF_057814275.1 Pseudomonas sp. F007
AACTCAGCAGTGAAACGATGCATCGCCGATGGTAGTGTGGGGTTTCCCCATGTGAGAGTAGGTCATCGTCAAGATTAAATTCCGAAACCCCTATCTGCGTATGCAGGTAGGGGTTTTGTTTTTGCGCCCGGGAAATCCATCAGCCAATGACCCGGCGATTAAGTCAAAATCTCGTCCAGATAAATTCACGAATGTTCTTCCAGCCCTTCAAGAGAACGGCACTTGCGGCCGATAACCCGATAGACGGTTGTCTTTTGGGTTCATCTTTCTAATTGCCTGGAATCTTCGATGCTGGCGTACCACCAAAAAAGCTTTTTGATCGTCGATGATTTCTCGGATTTCCGCAGTTCTGTCCGATCAATGTTGCGTGAGCTGGGGGTCAAGGACGTCGACACCGCCGACACCGGCGAAGTCGCCCTGCGTATGTGCTCGCAGAAGCGCTATGACTTCATCCTCCAGGACTACCACCTGGGCGACGGCAAGAAGAATGGTCAGCAGGTACTCGAAGACCTGATGATTGAAAAACTGATCAGCCATGAAAGCGTATTTGTCATGGTCACCGCCGAGAGCAGCCAGGCCATGGTGCTCAGCGCCCTTGAACATGAGCCGGATGCCTACCTGACCAAGCCTTTCACACGCGCCGGCCTGGCTCAGCGCCTCGAGCGCCTGGAGCAGCGCAAGACCCTGCTCAAGCCGATCATGCAGGCATTGGATCGCGGCAAGCCGGTCGAGGTGCTGAACGCGTGCATTGCCCTGTGCAAGCAGGATCCACGCTACTCGCCGCTGTGCCTGCGCTATCGAGCCGATGCGCTGCGCGACATGAATCAGAATGAAGTGCTGGAGCGGCTTTACAACACGATACTGGCCGATCGCCCGTTGCCATGGGCCTACGTTGGATTGGGCCGCTTGCTGTTCAAGCGTGGCCAAATCGGGCAAGCCAAGGCTCTGTACGAAAAGGCCTTGAAAGTCTTTCCGATGATGCCCGGTCTGTACGACGGTCTGGCGGATGTGCTGGTTTCCCAGGGCGAGACCAAATCTGCCCAGCGTGTGCTTGAGGAAGCGGTGCGGCTTTCCCCCCTGGCGGTGCGTCGACAAGCGCTATTGGGCAAGCTGGCCATGACCAACGAGGACTTCGACGCTGCCGCTCGAGCCTATCGCCAGGCGGTCTCCCAGGGGGCACAGTCACGCTTCAAGGATCCCGAAAGCAACCTCGGGCTGGCCCACGCACTGATCAGCAAGGGCAGCGACAGAGGGCTGGATACCCGAGCCCGGCTGGAGATCAACCAAACCCTGAGTGCAGTCGCCAAGGACAACCCCGGTGACCCGGGTATACAGATTCGTGCACGGTTGATGAAAGCCACCAGTTTGCTGATCAACGACGCCGAGACCGCCGACAAGCTCACCGAGCAGGCAATGACTCGCCTCGATGGCATGGAAAAATTCATGAGCGCCGACGCGGCGTTGCTGGTGGCCAAGCAATTGAAGTTGCTTGGCCAGGCACAGGCCAGTGATTCGATGCTGAAGAACTGCGCGGAAATCTACGGTGATGACCCTGCGGTGATGCGCGGCATCGCCAAGCAGACCGACGACCCGGCGATTCTCAACTCAGGCACGGCCGCGGCAGACCTCAATCGCCAAGGCGTTCGCAGCTACAAGGCCGGTGCGCTGACCGAAGCCCGCGAGCTGTTCCGTGGTGCCCTGTTGCTGCAACCGAAGAACATCAGTATTGCCCTCAACATGGCGCAGTCGATCCTGCATGGCGCCACCGCCAGCCTTGATCCGGGACTGCTGGATGAATGCCGTCGCTGTCTGAAGATGGTTGGCTTGATGCCCGAGAGCGACGCACGTTACCCGCGATATCAGAAGTTGCAGAGCAAGGCGTTGGAACAATGAATGAAGCTGACCAGGGGCTGGATTTCTCCACGGTGATCGCCTCCACCGTACACGACATGAAGAACTCCCTGACGGTGCTCATGCAGGCCCACGGGCAGTGGCTTGCGCGCTTGCCCGACGCCCAGGCCCACACCGACGAGCAAGGCGTGATCGATTTCGAGTTTGCTCATCTCAACGGCATGCTGGTGCAGTTGTTGGGCCTCTATAAGCTGGGTGTCAACCAGTTGCCGATACGGCCCGATTACCATGAGCTGGATGACTTCATCGAGGCGCAGTTGGCGGCCCATCAGGAAGTGTTCAAGAGTCGCAACCTGCTGGTCACCTATGAGGTTGATCCGCTGAGCCCGCTGGGTTTCTTCGACCGCGAACTGATCAGTACGGTGCTGGCCAACGCAATCAACAATGCCATTCGCTACGCGCGGCAGTCGTTGCTGATTGGCGTTGGAGAGGAAACCGGGCAATTGGTACTCACGATCAATGACGATGGCGAGGGATACCCGGCGCAGATGATCGAGCGGCAGGCTGAATACGTCCAGGGTATCAACCCAAGCAGCGGCAGCACCGGATTGGGCTTGTACTTCGCTTCCCGCATCGCCCAATTGCATCAGCGCAATGGCGTGCATGGGCGTACCGAAATCAGCAACGGCGGTCCGTTGGGGGGTGGTTTGTTCAGTCTTTATCTGCCTTGATAACTGAGCTGACGGTAGTGCTTGAAATTCCGAACGGCTGAAGCCTATTTTGTACGGGACGCCGTTCGCGGCCCGCACATAACAAGGATAGAGTCATGACGACCGACGGCCAGGGATCACTCGCGCAGCGATTGACCGGTATCTACGAGATTGAATGTGTCACCCCTGACCTGAATGGTGTACCCCGCGGCAAGGTGATGACCGCTGAAGGCTTTCTCGAAGGGCGGCGCCTGCAGATGGCCCGCGGTGTGTTGTTGCAATGCATCATGGGCGGTTATCCGGCGGCACGCTTCTACGGCAGCGACGACGGTGACCTGGCACTGAACGCCGACCCCCGGCAGATCCACCGCCTGCCCTGGAGTGCCCAGCCGCGCGCGCTGGCCATATGCGATGCCGATGAGCTGAGCGGCGAGAGTTCTCGACTGTCCACCCGTGGTCAGCTCAAGGCGGTCATCGCGCGCTATGCGGCACTCGATCTGGCGCCGGTGGTAGCGACCGAAATGGAGTTCTTCGTTTTTGCCCCAAACACCGATCCGACCCAGCCCTTCCAGCCACCGCTTGGCCTGGACGGTCGGCGCGAGGACGGTAGTTCAGCGTTCAGTGTCAGCTCCAACAATGGCCTGCGCCCGTTCTTCAATGAAGTCTATGAATGCATGGCCGCCCTGGGGCTGCCGCGCGATACCTTCATGCACGAGATGGGTGTCAGTCAATTCGAAATCAACCTGCTGCACGGCGATCCCCTGCTGTTGGCCGACCAGACATTCCTGTTCAAGCACCTGCTCAAGGAAGTGGCGCTCAAACATGGCATCACCGTCGTGTGCATGGCCAAGCCACTGGCACACACCGCGGGCAGTTCGATGCACATTCACCAGAGCGTGGTCGAGACAGGTAGCGGGCGAAATGTGTTCAGTGACGAGGCGGGCGCGCCGACCGCGATGTTCCGCCACTTCATCGGTGGGCAACAGGCGGCTTTGGCCGAATTCACCGCGCTCTTCGCGCCGCACGTGAACTCCTACCAGCGGCTGTGCCATCCGTTCGCATCGCCCAACAATGCCTGCTGGTCCCACGACAACCGCGCCGCCGGGCTACGTATTCCCGCCAGCTCGCCTGTCGCGCGTCGAGTCGAGAACCGCTTGCCGGGTGCTGATGCCAACCCCTACCTGGCCATCGCTGCCAGCCTGGCGGCGGGGTTGCATGGCATTGAACATCAGCTGGAGCCCACCGCGCCGATCCAGGGCGAATTCAGCGTACCGGAAAGTTTGTCGCTACCTTGTACCCTGCATGCTGCACTCGAGCGTCTGAAACGTAGCCAATTGGCAAAGGAACTGTTCGGCACAGAGTTCATCGAAGGCTACATTGCTTCGAAGACCCTGGAGCTGACCAGCTTCCTTGACGAAATCACCCCTTGGGAACGCCGAATTTTGGCGGCCCAGGCCTAACCGAACCGTCACCGTCGGGCTATCGTTGAAGCTAGCCCGATCCTCAATTCAAGGAGCCGCTCGGAACGCCGATGCGCCAGATCTGGAAGTCTTTTCGAGCGCTTTACTTCGCCTCGCTGATGATGTTGATCGGCTCGGGCTTGCTCAGCACCTACCTGGCATTGCGCCTTGCCGCGGATCAGGTCGATGGCCTGTGGGTCGGTGCGTTGATGGCCGCCAACTATTTCGGCCTGGTCCTGGGCGGCAAAATCGGCCACCGGCTGATTGCCCGGGTAGGGCACATTCGTGCTTATTCAGCGTGTGCCGGGATTGTTGGAGCGGCGGTGCTCGGGCATGGATTGGTGGACTGGCTGCCGGCCTGGCTGATCCTGCGGATGGTGGTGGGCCTCGGCATGATGTGCCAGTACATGGTCATTGAAAGCTGGCTCAACGAGCAGGCCGATGCCAAGCAACGGGGCATGGTATTCAGTGGCTACATGATCGCCTCCTACCTGGGGCTGGTATTGGGCCAGCTGATTCTGGTCATGCACCCTTCATTGGGACTGGAGCTGCTGATGCTGGTGGCCCTGTGTTTCGCGCTGTGCCTGGTGCCCGTCACGCTCACCCGACGCATTCACCCGGCGCCCTTGCACCCGGCGCCGATGGAGCCGCGCTTCTTCATGAAGCGGGTGCCGCAGTCCCTCAGCACGGTGCTGGGTGCGGGGCTGATCGTCGGCTCGTTCTATGGTCTGGCGCCGCTCTACGCCTCGCAGCAGGGCTTGACCACCGAGCAGGTCGGTCTGTTCATGGGTAGCTGCATTTTCGCCGGGCTGGTGGTGCAGTGGCCATTGGGGTGGTTGTCGGACCGCTACGATCGGGCCTTGCTGATTCGCAGTTTTGCGATCTGCCTGGCGCTCGCGGCCTTGCCCTTGGCGATCATGCCCAAGGTGCCACTGGAAGTGCTGTTCATTGCCGGCTTTGTCTGTTCATTGGTGCAGTTTTGCCTGTATCCGCTGGCCGTGGCGTTTTCCAATGACCACGTCGAAAGCGACCGGCGTGTTTCGCTGACCGCCATGCTGCTGGTGACCTACGGGGTCGGGGCGAGCATCGGGCCCTTGGTGGCCGGTGTGCTGATGAAATTTTTCGGCAGCCAGATGCTCTATGGCTTTTTCAGCTTCTTCGCCCTGGTGCTGGTATGGCGCATTCGGCCGAAAGCGGTGACCAACCTGCATCAGGTCGACGACGCGCCGCTGCACCACGTGGCGATGCCAGACAGCATGTCCAGTTCACCCTTGGTGGCAGCGCTCGATCCGCGGGTTGACGAGCAGGTGGTACAGGACCAGATGCAAACCACCCCAAGTACCGAGCCGGAACCCGACTCCGAGCCTGAACCTGATGCGGCGGACAAGCCTGAAGAGCCTGGCGATGACACGCCGCCAGATGACCCGGACGGCGAGCATCCCCATACCTTCACCGGGGCCAGACCTTGAATTGAAGACAAAAAAAACGGCCAGTCACGGCCGTTTTTTTTGCCTGTCGATCAGAAGTCGTCTTTGTCGAAACGACGTGCCTCGCGCTGTAACTGATAGACGAAGCGTTCGACCTGGCGCTGCACCAGGCCGCTCATGTTATGAAAGCGCACGCCAGCAAAGGTGGTGTCGATCTTTTCTTCATGGTGCAGGTAACGCAGCTCGACCGGGGTTGTCATGCTGCCAAAGGGCAGGGCGGCGAGAAAGCGGTCGTAGACCTGGCCCAGTTGCAGTCCATGGGTGATGTCGCCGTCAAAGCGCAGCTTGCAGCCGGTGGCCGAGATGTCCAGCAGCTTGCCAGCCAGGGGCACCTTGAGCTTTTCGCCGGCCAGTTCGATGCTCACCAGTTGCGCCAGTTTCAAGGCCGCGCGAAAGGCGTTGCGGCGCTGGTGATAGACCACTTCGTCCGGCAGGGTGCCGCGATAGCAGCGCGTGCCGTTGGATTCGTCGATGGTCAGCGGGCCGTTGCTTTCCCAGGCGATACGTACGCCTTCGTGGAAACCTTCGATCCGGAAGGGCTCGCCTGCGAGCAGAAAGCGTTCGCCGTCGCGCGGGATCATTTCATCGAGTGCGATCGAATTGTTCTCACGGTCGACATCGACCACGTAGCTCTGGAAACGCTGGGTGCGCTCGTGGAACGTGATGATCAGAGGATCATGGCTCTCTAGCAGCATTCGCAGGTTGCCGGCGATTTCCAAAGGGGTGGTGAGCACCTTCGGTGGCTGCGGAGCATCTTCCGCGTTTAAGGCATTGGACACGGTTTATCACTCTCCGGACAGAATACGGTCACACGCAGGGGCTAGCATTCTGCCAGCATGTATCGCGCCTTGATAGAGCACGCTTGATGATGAAGTCAAACCTGGCTGAGCGAGCGCTTGACCAGCGTGGCGGTCGATCCGCGAGCGTCGTACAGGGGCGGCGACTCCCCGCCATTGAGGATGCGCAACTGGTTGGCGGTGCTCGCCTGCTGGACCTGGATCGAGCGGCCATTGCGCTCATTGGCGTCGCGGCAATCACTGAGCAATTGATTGAGTACATCGCTCTGGGACAGCAGTTGTTCGCCGATGCTGGAGTGCGTGGCAAGCTGTTCCAGGCCACTGCGATCGGTCGGCAAGCCTAGGCTGGCCAAAATTTCGCTGCGCCGGCGGCCGTGTTGTTCCAGTAAAACGATCAGGCCCTGTTTGCTCGCCAGGATATGTTCGAGCAATTGCATGTCGCGACCGTGCAATGCCAGGGACTCTTGCCCCAGTAGATCGAGCAATTGTTGAGCTGGCGCAAGGTCGTCGGTGATCAGTTGCAGTAGATTGGTATCGTGCATGGCTGGCCTTGGTTTTTAAGCGTCCAAAAGCCTGCGCAGGCCGGTGGCTAGCGCTGGGCTTCGAAGTTGAGCAGTTTGCTGGCTACGCGGTTGCTGTCGACTTTATAGCTGCCATCGGCAATTGCGGCTTTCAACTCGGCCACGCGGGCCTTGTCGACAGCGGGCTGATCGCGCAGCGTGTCGGAAATCTTCTGCAACTGCTGGGCCTCGTTGCTGAGGTGTACCGATTCCCCGCTTTTGCTGGCACTGGCCGTTTCGGCCTGGGACTGCAGCGGCGCGGCTTCAGCAGTGTCTTTACTGGCACTGGTGCGCGTGCTTCCGGTGAGCGTGGGGGAGCTGTTCAAACGGCTGAAATCGATGACCATGATGCTGAAAACCTCTGGGAATTTGGACGCTTGCCATGTTTTCGGCCCAATGCGAGAAAACTTTAGGGACATTTAAGGGGGGCAGCGTCGCCTGTTGCCCTGCGTGAGGCTCAGTTTAGGGAATGGGTCGATAACGCGCCAGTGATCTACATGGCGACTTCCACCTGGCCGGGGGCCGTGACCTGGGCCTTGATCACCCGTTGTGAATTCAGATTCTTCACCCGGATCTGTTCACTCATGCCGCCATTGGCCAGGGCCTCCCCCGGCATCCGCACGCTGAGGGTGCCGCTGCGGGCCGTAATCACCACCTGATCACCCTTGCGCACCACTTCGGCCTGCTCCAGATGAACCAGGGTAATCACCTGATCGTTGACCATTGGTCGGACAAGTTTTTGTCCGATCGCCTGCTCCACGTCTGTCAGGTAGCCCTGGTTGATCAGGCTGATATCGCGCTCGCGCAGCATCACGTCCCCAGGCTCGATAATCCCCGCGCGCTTGAGCGGCCGGGTGCTGGTCACGACCTCGCGAAACAGCCGCACTTGAGCGGGTACGAACACGGTCCAGGGCGAGACCCCATCACAGCGAACCTTCACCGTGACGCGGCCAATCGGCTTGGCCGGGCTCTCCAGCGTGGCTGTCAATTCCTTGTCGCACTGCGGCAGGCGCAGGCGCGGATCGAGCTGTTTGACTTCGATTTCGTAGCGGCCCTGGGTCTGGCTGGTGGCCAGATAGTCTTCGACGGTGAATTCAAGAAAGCCCTGAGTGACGCCGATAAGGAGATCAGGCAAGGTAACCGGATCAGCAACGGCAGGGCTGCCAGTAGCAAAAAGACCGGCCACCGCTGCCGCGCCGAGTAAACGGCGAGGGGCGCGGGTCAGGTGTCGAAAAAATGTCGTGTGCAGGTTCATAGCGGTTAAAAAGCAAGCGCCGTGCCGTTTAGTGATGAATGTGCGTCGCAACACACTTAGCGTTGGTGTAGGGGGCTGGGCATGGCTGGTGTAATGGATTCGGTAAACCAGCGCACGCAACTGGTAGGGCAGAATCGCCTGGAGCTGTTGTTGTTCCGTCTCGACGGTCAGCAGCTCTATGGCATCAATGTGTTCAAGGTTCGGGAAGTGCTGCAATGCCCGAAACTGACCTTGATGCCCAAATCCAATCCTGTCGTGTGCGGTGTGGCAAGTATTCGCGGGGCAACCATTCCGATTCTCGACCTGGCCATGGCCACGGGCTCGGGCGGGTTGCAGGATCAAAGCAATCCCTTCGTGATCATCACGGAGTACAACACCAAGACCCAGGGTTTCCTGGTGCGCTCGGTGGAGCGGATCGTCAACATGAACTGGGAAGAGATCCATCCGCCGCCCAAGGGCACCGGGCGCGATCACTACCTGACGGCGGTGACGCGGGTCGACAACCAGTTGGTGGAAATCATCGACGTCGAGAAGGTCCTGGCGGAAGTCGCTCCTACCCCTGAGGCCATTTCGGTCGGCGTGGTGGACGTCGAGACCCAGCACAAGGCCTTGTCGCTGCGGGTGCTGACGGTGGATGACTCCTCGGTGGCGCGCAAGCAGGTCTCGCGTTGCCTGCAGACAGTCGGGGTCGAGGTGGTGGCGCTGAACGACGGTCGGCAGGCGCTGGACTACCTGCGCAAGCTAGTCGACGAAGGCAAGAGGCCGGAGGAAGAGTTCCTGATGATGATTTCTGACATCGAGATGCCGGAAATGGACGGCTATACCCTGACGGCGGAGATCCGCAGCGACCCACGCATGCAAAAGCTGCACATCATCCTGCATACTTCGCTGTCAGGTGTATTCAATCAGGCGATGGTCAAGAAGGTCGGTGCCGATGACTTCCTGGCCAAGTTCCGTCCTGATGACCTGGCATCCCGGGTAGTCGACCGGATCAAAGCAGCAGATATCAGCTAAGTGGCTTCTGGCCCTGGCGATCAACACGATTTAAGAGGCGGTATCCTTGTCTACGGGTAATTTGGATTTTGAACAGTTCCGGGTCTTCCTGGAAAAAGCCTGTGGCATTTTGCTCGGTGAAAACAAACAGTATCTGGTCTCGAGCCGTCTCAACAAACTGATGGAACAGCAAGGCATCAAGTCGTTGGGCGAGTTGGTCCAGCGCATCCAGACCCAGCCTCGCGGCGGTTTGCGCGAGATGGTGGTGGACGCGATGACGACCAACGAAACCCTCTGGTTTCGCGATACCTATCCGTTTGAAGTGCTGAAGAACAAAGTACTGCCCGAGGCGATCAAGGCCAGCCCCGGGCAGCGTCTGCGCATCTGGTCGGCAGCCTGTTCGTCGGGGCAGGAGCCCTATTCGTTGTCGATGTCGATCGACGAGTTCGAGCGGGTCAACATGGGTCAGTTGCGCATGGGCGTGCAGATCGTTGCCACCGACCTGTCCGGGACCATGCTGACCAACTGCAAGTCCGGTGAGTACGACAGCCTGGCAATCGGTCGCGGCCTGTCGCCTGATCGCCTGCAACGCTACTTCGACCCGAAAGGGCCGGGGCGCTGGGCGGTCAAGGCACCGATCAAGAGTCGCGTGGAGTTCCGCTCGTTCAACCTGCTGGACAGCTACGCCAGCCTCGGCAAGTTCGATATCGTGTTCTGCCGCAACGTGCTGATCTACTTCTCTGCGGAAGTGAAGAAGGACATCCTGCTGCGCATCCACAGTACGCTCAAGCCAGGCGGCTATCTGTTTCTCGGTGCTTCGGAGGCGCTGAACGGTTTGCCGGATCACTACCAGATGGTCCAGTGCAGCCCGGGAATCATCTACCAGGCGAAGTAAAAAGACGGGAGCCCTCAGCGGCTCCCTTTTTTCTGTCCGCTGATTCAACCTCTCACAAGCGGCAGAAAAGCGGCGGGTGCCGGAAAGCGCTTGCCGCTTTTCTGGCATTGCCGCCTTGCCGCTACTTGCCGGGCCCCCTGTTTACGGGCTCCGGCGAGCTGGCACGGCGCTTGCTAAAGACCCGGATACGATAAATCTGGTCACCTGAAGGTTTGCGCCATGAGCATCAGCTTCGACAAAGCGCTCGGTATCCACGAGCAGGCCCTGAGCTTCCGCGCCCAGCGTGCCGAAGTCCTGGCCAACAACATTGCCAACGCCGACACCCCGAACTACAAGGCCCGGGACCTGGACTTTGCGTCTGTGCTGAAGGCGCAGGCGGAAAAGACCAGCAACGGCACCTTTGCCTTGAACATGACCAACAGCCGTCATATCGAAGCCCAGGGCCTGAGCAGTGGCGACGAGTCGTTGCTGTACCGCACGCCGATGCAGCCTTCGATCGACCAGAACACCGTCGACGCGCAGCTGGAACAGTCCAACTACGCGGAAAACTCGGTGAACTTCCAGGCCAGCTTCACGCTGCTCAACAGTAAATTCAAAGGGCTGATCTCGGCCCTGCGCGGAGAGTAATCCATGTCCCTGTCCAGCGTTTTCAACATTGCCGGCAGTGGCATGAGCGCCCAGACCACCCGCCTCAACACCGTGGCCAGTAACATCGCCAACGCCGAGACGGTGTCTTCGAGCATCGACCAGACCTACCGCGCGCGCCACCCGGTGTTCGCCACCATGTTCCAGGGCGGCCAGTCCGGTGGCAGCGATTCGCTGTTCCAGAATCAGGACGCGGCGGGGCAGGGTGTGCAAGTGCTCGGCGTGGTCGAAGACCAGAGCAACCTCGAAGCGCGCTACGAACCCAACCATCCGGCTGCCGACGCCAAGGGCTATGTCTACTACCCCAACGTCAACGTGGTCGAGGAAATGGCCGACATGATTTCCGCCAGTCGTTCGTTCCAGACCAACGCGGAAATGATGAACACCGCCAAAACCATGATGCAGAAGGTCCTGACCCTCGGTCAGTGATAAGGGGCAACTCCGATGAGTGTTACTGATACCACCAGCGGCCTGAGCCTCAAGGACATTCTTGCGAATTCCTCAAAGACCGTCACCAATACCAGCAGTGATGGCCTGGCGGCAGCTACCAAGAGCACGACCGGCAAGAACGAGCTGGGCAAAGATGCCTTCCTGCAGTTGCTGGTGACCCAACTGAAGAACCAGAACCCGCTCGATCCGCAGGACAACAGCGCATTCGTTGCGCAGTTGGCGCAGTTCAGCAGCCTGGAAGGCATCACCACGTTGAACACTTCGGTGAACAACATTTCCGGTTCGTTCAAGTCCTCGCAAGCCTTGCAGGCCTCGTCCCTGGTTGGACGCTCGGTGATCGTGCAGACCAGTTCGGCCTACGTCGATACCACCAAGAGCATGACCGGTTCGGTGGTGGTCCCGACCTCGGTGGCCGGTGCGACCGTGACCGTCAGCGACAAGGACGGCAAGACCGTGAAAACCATCGACCTGGGCAGCCAGGCCCAAGGCAGTGCGAGCTTTGTCTGGGATGGCACCAATACCGCAGGCGAGAAACTCGACCCGGGCACCTACACCTTCAAGGCCAGTGCGCAGATCGATGACAAGGCGACCGACCTGATCACCTACCTGCCGGCGACCGTCAACAGCGTGACCCTGAGCCAGACAGGCGGGGAGATGATGCTCAACCTCGCCAACATGGGCTCCATCGCCCTGTCCAAAGTACAAACCATTGGTCTATAGAGCCGGCTAGCGCGGCACAACGGAGTGGAACATGTCTTTCAATATCGGCCTTAGCGGCCTCTATGCGGCCAACAAACAACTCGACGTTACCGGCAACAACATCGCCAACGTCGCCACCACCGGCTTCAAATCTTCCCGTGTGGAATTCGAAGACGTCTACTCGGCGACCAAGTTGGGGACCGGCAACAAGACCATCGGCAGCGGCGTGAGCCTGGCCAACGTATCCCAGCAATTTCGTCAGGGCGACGTGACCAACACCGGCAACGTGCTGGACATGGCCATCCAGGGCTCGGGTTTCTTCGTGCTCAACGACAGCGGCTCGCTGACCTACACCCGCGCCGGTACGTTCAACGTCGACAAGGACGGCTTCATCACCAACAGCAGCGGTACTGCGCGCCTGCAAGGCTATGCGGTGGATGCCAACGGTAAGATCCTCAAGGACGTGATCGGCGACCTGAAAATCGACCAGTCGAACCTCGAGCCGAAAACCACCGGCAACATTTCCTCGAGCATCAACTTGAACTCCGGCAAGCCGAACATCGACCCGGCGGTCACTCCGTTCGATCCGAGCAAGATCGATACCTACACCGACATGTTCACCACCCCGGTCTACGACAGCCAGGGCAACCAGCACAACATGGACCAGTACGTGGTCAAGACCGGTGCCAACACCTGGCAGACCTACACCCTGGTGGATGGTCGTAACCCAGATGGCCAGGCCTTCGTACCGGCCGGCGTGAACCCGGTGACCGCGAGTAACCAGGCCGCCATGACCATGAACTTCGGTTCCGACGGCAAGCTGCTGAACATCACCGCACCAGCCACTGGCACCCCGTACACCGTCAGCGGCAATTCGATTGTCATGGGCGCGGGCGTCTGGACCCCAGGTACGGTCAAGGATGGCGTGTGGACCGCTAACGGTGCGGTGGGCAACGCGACCGGCATCAGCAACAACCTGGCCAGCACCACCCAGTACAACTCGGCAACCATCCGCAACCTGCCGACCCAGGACGGCTATGCCACCGGCCAGATCACCAACCTGACCATCGACGGCACCGGCACCCTGTTCGCCAACTTCAGCAACAGCAAGTCCAAGGCGATCGGCCAGGTGACCCTGGCCAGCTTCAACAACGAGCAAGGTTTGCAGGCGGTGGGCGGCACCAGTTGGAAAGAGACCTACACCTCCGGCTTCGCGGCCTACGACGTGGGCCAGACCGGTACCCTGGGTTCAGTGGTGTCGAACTCGCTGGAAGATTCCAACGTCAACCTGACCAGTGAACTGGTGGACCTGATCAAGGGCCAGAGCAACTACCAGGCAAACGCCAAGACCATCTCGACGCAAAGCACCATCATGCAGACCATCATTCAGATGGCGTAATTGTGTTGCGCTGACGCGGTGGGGGTGTAGGAGCCGGCTTGCTGGCGAAGGACGTCAACGATGACGCGTGCTATCTGGATGTACGCGGCGCTCTGAGATTTTCGCTGGCAAGACAGCTCCTACAGGGATTTGTGCGGCATCAAATCTTGTGTTCGCCGCAATACCCTGTAGGAGCGAGCCCTGCTCGCGATGAGGCCATCAGCCACACCGCGTCAATTTCATCGCCAGCAGGCTGGCTCCTACAGTGGGTTCATTCTGCAGACGTGCACTTCACCCCATCATGTCCTTGATCATCCGCTCCTGCTCCATCAACTCGCGCTGACGGGCGTCGATGCGTGACGACAGCGGGAAGTTGCCGCTTGCTCGGCGTTTGGCGAAGTCCAGTTGCTGGATGGCCTGGCGGTAGTCGCCCACCAGGGCGAAATACTCGGCACGGGCCTGATGCAGGCCGATGATGTTGCCGGCCTGGCCGCGGGTCTCGGCGACCTGGTACCACACGTCCGGATCGTCCGGGCGGCTCTTGAGCAGGGATTCCAGGGCTTTTTCCGCGTCGGCGGGGCGATTCTGCTTGAGCATAAGATCGACGCGGGCCTGGTTCAGCGGGTAGTTGCCGGGGTACTGCGCAATCATCCGCTCAACCCGGCTCTGGGCATCGGCCAGGCGATTGCTGTCCATGTCCAGCTCGATCTGTGCCAGGTTGTAGATGACTTCGTTGGGCGCCTTGGCCAGCAGTGGCTTGAGGGTCTCGCGTGCATCGTTGAACTGGCTGCCCTTGATCTGGGCGATCGCCAAGCCATACCGCGCCACATCATTTTTCGGATTGTCGTCCAGCTGCGCACGAAAGCGCTTGGCCGCCAGCCCCGAA
Source organism: Pseudomonas sp. F007 (assembly GCF_057814275.1). Taxonomy (NCBI): domain Bacteria; kingdom Pseudomonadati; phylum Pseudomonadota; class Gammaproteobacteria; order Pseudomonadales; family Pseudomonadaceae; genus Pseudomonas; species Pseudomonas sp. F007. Next base: position 14,067 of record NZ_JBVATA010000007.1, read on the forward strand.
GTTTCTTCGTAGTACAACTGCACGCGGGCGCGAATCAGTTGGTAGGTCTGGGTGTCTTCCTTGCCGCCTACCGGCGCCTGTTCGGCGCGGTTGCGGGTGTCGGCGATCCGCGATTCGGTGACCGGGTGAGTCAGGAGGAATTCCGGCGGCTTGGCGTCGAAGCGATACTGACGCGACAGGCGCTCGAACATGCTCGGCATCGAGCGCGGGTCGTAGCCGGCTTTCTCCAGATTGAGAATGCCGATACGGTCAGCCTCCTGCTCGTTCTGCCGGGAGAAGCGGCGCTGTTCCTGGATCGCGGCGGCCTGGCTGCCGGCAATCGCGGCGATACCGGCGTCACCGCCACCGGCGGCGGCGACGATGATCCCGGCGAGCAGCGCGGCCATCATCGGCACCTGCATGCGTTGCTGGGCTTCGACGCCTCGGGCGAAGTGGCGTTGCGACAAGTGCGCCAATTCGTGGGCCAGCACCGAAGCATATTCGCCTTCGGTCTGGGCATTGAGAAACAGCCCGCCGTTGACCCCGACAATCCCGCCAGGTGCGGCGAAGGCGTTGAGTTGCGGGCTGTTGATCAGGATGAACTCAAGGCGTCGGTCGTTGAGCTGGCTAGTCTCCACCAGGCGATAGACACTGGTTTCGACGTAGTTTTTCAGCTGTGGGTCATTGAGTTGCGACACCTGGCTGCGCAGCATGGCCAGCCAGGCCCGGCCCAGGTCGTGCTCTTGCTGAGGGGAGACAATGGCAGAACTGGCGTCGCCGAGTGACGGCAGGTCGTCGGCGAAGCCCGGTGAGGCAAGCAGGCAAGCCAGCGTCAGCAGGGTAGGGCGCAGAAAAGTCATGCACGAAGCCTTAGTCGACAAAGAGCTTACTGTAGCCGGACACTTGGCCTGGGACCAGATATTCTAGGCGGCTCAATCACCTGAACGGAGTGACGCAATGACCGACGCTGTAGCCCATGATGCCGAACTGGATGCCAGCGGGCTCAATTGTCCGTTGCCACTGCTCAAGGCCAAGATGGCCCTCAACGCCCTGGCCAGCGGCGCGGTGCTCAAGGTGATTGCCACCGATGCCGGCTCACAGCGCGACTTTCGCACCTTTGCCCGCCTGGCCGGTCATACCCTGCTGCGCGAAGAAGATGATGCTGGCGTCTACCGCTACTGGCTGAAAAAAGCCTGACTGACGACCCCTCCGATTAAGGAAGATTGATGTTTAAAGTGCTACGCGACTGGATTCAGCGCTACTTCTCCGACGAAGAAGCGGTGGTGCTGGCCGTACTCCTGGTTCTGGCGTTCACCGCCGTACTCACCCTGGGCGGCATGCTTGCACCGGTCCTGGCGGGGATGGTCCTGGCGTACCTGATGCAGGGGCTGGTGAGCACCCTGGAACGCCTGCGCCTGCCGGGCGGTCTTGCGGTGGGCCTGGTCTTCGCCCTGTTCATGGGGCTGTTACTGCTGTTCATCGTGGTCGTGGTGCCGCTGCTCTGGCATCAGCTCATCGCCTTGTTCAACGAATTGCCGGGCATGCTCGCCAAATGGCAATCGCTGCTGTTGCTGCTGCCCGAGCGCTATCCGCACCTGGTCTCCGACGAGCAGGTACTGCGGGCGATCGAAGTGGCGCGTGCGGAAATCGGAAAATTCGTGCAGTGGGCGCTGACGTTTTCGCTGTCCAGCCTGCCGTTGCTGGTCAACATCATGATCTACCTGGTGCTGGTGCCGATCCTGGTGTTCTTCTTCCTCAAGGACCGGGCCATGATCGGCCAGTGGGTGCGCGGCTACCTGCCTCGGGAGCGCGCGTTGATCACCCGGGTCGGCCAGGAAATGAACCGGCAGATCGCCAACTACATTCGCGGCAAGGTCATGGAAATGGCGATCTGCGGCGGGGTGACCTACATCGGCTTCATCGCGATGGGGCTCAACTATTCCGCGCTGCTGGCGTTGTTGGTGGGGGTGTCGGTGGTGGTGCCCTATGTCGGCGCTGTGGTGGTGACGGTGCCGGTGGCGCTGATCGCCTTGTTCCAGTGGGGCTGGAGCGACCAGTTCATCTACCTGATGGCGGTCTACGGGATTATCCAGACCCTGGATGGCAACGTGCTGGTGCCGCTGCTGTTCTCGGAGGCAGTGAACCTGCACCCGGTGGCAATCATCTGTGCGGTGCTGCTGTTCGGCGGATTGTGGGGATTCTGGGGGGTGTTCTTCGCGATTCCGCTGGCGACCCTGTTCAAGGCCGTTCTGGATGCCTGGCCGCGCAAGGAGCCTGAGGTGGCGCCGTTGTTGTAGTGTGAGTATTTAGGCCCCCATCGCGAGCAGGCTCGCTCCTACAGACGATACGCGATCCCCTGTAGGAGCGAGCCTGCTCGCGATGGCGTCAAATCAGACGATGCAACTCAGCCCTGATTCAACGCCTGAGCCGCCGCCAACACCGCATCAACGTGCCCCGGCACCTTCACCCCACGCCATTCCTGACGCAGCACGCCATTCTTGTCGATCAGGAAGGTGCTGCGATCAACGCCCATGTATTCCTTGCCATACAGCTTCTTCAGCTTGATCACATCGAACAGCTGGCAAAGGGCTTCGTCCTTGTCGCTGATCAGCTCGAAGGGGAATTCCTGCTTGCACTTGAAGTTCTCGTGGGACTTCAGGCTGTCGCGCGAGACGCCGAACACTTCGGTGTTGGCAGCCGTGAACTGCGGGTACAGGTCGCGAAAACCCTGGCCCTCGGTGGTGCAGCCCGGCGTGCTGTCCTTGGGGTAGAAGTAGATCACTACCTGCTTGCCCTTGAGGGCTGCGAGGTTCACGGTCTGGCCGCTGGTGGCGGGGGCCGTGAAGTCGGCAACTACTTGGTCGATGGCTACGGCCATGGCAAGCCTCCTTACATTGGGTTCTGTGGACGCCACGGCTCGATCAGCGCATCGAGGTTCAGCGCGTCGGCGAAATCGAGGAACTGGTCACGCAGCCAGCTGATCTGCACGCCGGCTGGCAAGGTCACGGTAAACGTGGCGTTGAGCATGGTGCCGCCGGTCTGAGGCGCCTGGTAGGTGTCGCAGGTCAGGTTTTCCAGCTCGACGTTGTGATCCGTGAAGAACTGGCACAGTTCATTGATGATGTCGGAGCGATAGGCGGCGCTGACATAGGCGACGTAGGGCAGGGCTTGCGGGCGGTTTTCCAGGGCCGCACTGCGCACCACATTGACGGTGAACGCATGCTTCTTGGCCAGGCTCGGCAGACCGGTCTCCAGGCGCGCCAGGGCGTCCCAGGAGCCGGAGATCTCGAGGACCAGCGCGCTGCACGTGCCATGGCGCGTCAGGCGGGAGGTGACCACGGCGCAGCGGTTTTCATGGCTGGCGCGGCACAGGACGTTAGTCAGCTCCATGGGGTTGGCGCCGAGGGCACTGATGACAAGGAATTGTTCGCGAACTGTGGGGGTGGACATGCAGCATTCCTAAAGCGATGAGCGGTCGGTACCTGGACAGGCTTGCACGTCGGTCAGGCGTCCGGATGCGAAATCTACAAGGTCCGGACCAAAGGGTTGCTTCGAGCTTGCGCAAGGCAGGTTCGGCGGCGTGGCAACGCAGGAACGGGGCTTGTGAGGCCGAAAATGGAGGCGTGAACCCGGCGCGCGAGGCGGTCGGTACGGATCAAAGTCTGAAGGGTAGCGAAAAGCGGCGCCAAGGGGAATGGCATGAGCGCAGTACTTCGCTTGTGCAAGCATCTTGGCGCCAGTACCATTACCGCTCTCTTTTTCCGGCAGGAGCGTTTGCATGATTGCGGGCAGTATGGTGGCACTGGTCACTCCCATGGATGCACAAGGGCGTCTTGACTGGGACAGCCTCAGCAAACTCGTAGACTTCCACCTCAACAACGGCACCCACGCCATCGTCGCCGTCGGCACGACCGGCGAGTCGGCCACCCTTGACGTCGAAGAACACATTGCCGTCATCAAGGCCGTGGTCAAGCAGGTTGCCGGGCGTATCCCGGTGATCGCCGGCACCGGCGCCAACTCGACCCGCGAAGCTGTCGAATTGACCCGCAACGCCAAGGAAGCCGGCGCCGACGCCTGCCTGCTGGTAGTCCCGTACTACAACAAGCCGACCCAGGAAGGCCTGTACCAGCACTTCAAGCACATCGCCGAAGCCGTCGACATCCCGCAGATCCTCTACAACGTTCCCGGTCGCACCTCCTGCGACATGCAGGCTGAGACCGTGATCCGCCTGTCCAGCGTGCCGAACATCATCGGCATCAAGGAAGCCACTGGCGACCTGAAGCGCGCCAAGGCCATCCTCGATGGCGTGAGTTCGGATTTCATCGTGCTGTCCGGCGATGATCCGACCGCGGTCGAACTGATCCTGCTGGGCGGCAAGGGCAACATTTCCGTGACCGCGAACGTCGCGCCGCGGGAAATGGCCGACCTGTGCGAAGCCGCACTCAAGGGCGACGCCGAGACCGCACGGGCCATCAACGAAAAACTCATGCCGCTGCACAAGGACCTGTTCATCGAAGCCAACCCGATTCCGGTGAAATGGGCTCTGGTCGAAATGGGCCTGATGCACGAAGGCATTCGCCTGCCTTTGACCTGGTTGAGCGCTCCTTGTCATGAAACGCTTCGCTCGGCCCTGCGCCAGTGCGATGTATTGGTTTAATTGAGGAAGTAATACGCATGAAGCGACTGGCCGGACTTTCCGCACTTGCCTTGATCATCTCCAGCACCAGTGGCTGTGGATGGGTCTGGGGCCCGGAAGGTTATTTCCGTGACCGTGGTAGCGACTACCTCGAAGCGCAACAGACTGCACCGATGCAACTGCCGCCGGACATCCAGACCTCCAAACGTCTGGATCCACTGCTGCCGATCCCGCGCAACGTGGCCGACGACACCGCCAAGGGTGAGTACGTCGTGCCGCGTCCGCAACCGTTGTCCGCCGTTGCCGAAGCCAGTGACTACAGCCTGCAGAAAAGCGGCGACTCGCGCTGGCTGATGGCTCAACGTCCGCCGGCTGAAGTCTGGCCGGTAGCCGTACAGTTCTTCCAGGACAACGGTTTCCGCCTGGACCAGCAGCGTCCGCAAACTGGCGAGTTCACCACCACCTGGCAGCGCTCCGACGAATTGTCGGCGGCGATGGCCAAGCGCCTGGCCAGTGCCGGCGTCGCCGCCGATGCCGAGACCCGCGTACGGGTACGCATCGAGCCGGGCGTGCAGCGCAACACCAGTGAAGTCTACGTAGTCAGCGCCGAGCGTCCTGCCGGCAGCAGCGATGACGTGGCCTTCACCAACCGTTCGGTCAACACCGGTCTCGACGCCGCGCTGGTCGACGACATGCTGGCCAGCATGAGCCGCATTTCCGAGAAAGGCGGTTCGGTCTCGATGCTCGCCTCGCGTGATTTCGACACCCCGAGCCGCGTCAGCCTGATCGAAGACGGCAGCGGCAACCCGGTGCTCAACGTCGGCAACGACCTCGACCGCGCCTGGTCGAGCGTGGGTCGTGCGCTGGAGCAGGGTGAATGGCGCGTTGAAGACATCAACCGCAGCCTGGGCCTGTACTACATCAACCTGGCGGAAAAAGCCGAGAAGAAAAACGAGAAGCCTGGCTTCTTCGCGAGCCTGTTCGGCAGCTCTCCAGCCAAGGAAGAAGTCGAGGCGCGCGCCGAGCGTTATCAGGTACGCCTGAGCAAGGTCGGCGAAAACGTCCAGGTCACCGTGGAAAAAGACATCAACACCGTGGCGCCGGCTGAAGTGGCGCGCAAAGTGTTGGGCGTGATTCAGGACAACCTGGGCTGATCGAATGCGTTTTGCCGTTCTCGGCAGCGGTAGCCAAGGGAACGGCACGCTGATAGCCAGTGACGACACCTGTGTCCTGGTCGATTGTGGTTTCTCCCTGCGGGAAACCGAAAAACGCCTGCTGCGCCTGGGTGTATGCCCGACGCAGCTGAGCGCGATACTGGTAACCCACGAACATGCCGACCACGTGCATGGCGTGGGTTTGCTGTCTCGGCGCTACAATATTCCCGTTTACCTCAGCCGTGGCACCTTGCGCGGGATGCGCAAGCCGGTCGAACCGGCAGGGTTCGTGGCTGGAGGTGAACAATTGCAGATCGGCGGGCTGAGCATCGGCGTGATCGCCGTGGCCCATGATGCACGGGAACCGACGCAATACGTCTTCAGTGACGGCACGCGGCGGTTTGGCCTGCTCACCGATCTGGGTTCGTATTGCGCGACCGTGCTGGACGGCTACAAGGACCTCGATGCATTGATGATCGAGTCCAACCATTGCCGTGACCGCCTGGCGCGCGGCCATTACCCGACCTTTCTCAAGCAGCGGGTGGGTGGCGAACTGGGACATTTGAACAACCACCAGGCGGCATTCCTGGTGTCCGAGTTGGGCTGGAAAGACCTGCAACACCTGGTACTGGCCCATCTGAGCAGCAAGAACAACCTGCCGCAGCTGGCCCGGCAATGTTTTGTCGACACCCTCGGGTGCGACCCGGACTGGCTGCAACTGGCCGATCAAGATTCAGGGCTCGACTGGCGACACATCGCCTAGCCCATCTACTTAGCAAGCGGAGCCCATCATGGAAAAACGTGAAGAACTCTACCGCGGCAAAGCCAAGTCGGTTTACCAGACCGACGACGCCAACCGCTTGATCCTGCTGTTTCGCAACGACACTTCGGCGTTCGACGGCAAGCGCATCGAACAACTCGACCGCAAGGGCATGGTGAACAACAAGTTCAACGCCTTCATCATGCAGAAACTCGAAGCGGCCGGCGTACCGACCCAATTCGACAAACTGCTGGGCGACAACGAGTGCCTGGTGAAGAAGCTGGACATGATCCCGGTTGAATGCGTCGTGCGTAACTACGCCGCCGGCAGCCTGGTCAAGCGCCTGGGTGTCGAGGAGGGCATGAAGCTCAACCCTTACACCTTCGAGCTGTTCCTCAAGGACGACGCCAAGGGCGACCCGTTCATCAACGAATCCCACGTCGTGGCATTCGGTTGGGGCACGGCCGAGCAACTGGTGCGCATGAAAGAACTGTCGCTCAAGGTCAATGAAGTCCTGAGCAAACTGTTCGACGACGCCGGCTTGCTGCTGGTCGACTTCAAACTCGAATTCGGCGTATTCCACGACGGCTCCATCGTCCTGGGCGACGAGTTCAGCCCGGACGGCTGCCGCCTGTGGGACAAGGCCACCGGCAAGAAGATGGACAAGGACCGCTTCCGCCAGGGCCTGGGTGACGTCATCGAAGCCTACGAAGAAGTCGCCAACCGCCTTGGCGTACCGCTGTAATCGACGCAAGCATCTGATAGCACGGAAAAAAATTCACCAGAGGGCTTGCTTTCGGTGACCGTGCTGTTATGATTCGCGCCGTTGGAGAGATGCCAGAGTGGCCGAATGGGACGGATTCGAAATCCGTTGTACCTTCACCGGTACCTAGGGTTCGAATCCCTATCTCTCCGCCATTACACAGAAAAGCCCCCGTAGCTGAAAAGCGCGGGGGCTTTTTCGTTTCCGGGATTGGGCTACTTCACCCCGAAGCTCAAGGCCAGGCGTTCCACGTACAGCTCCAGGGAGCCTTTCAGTCCGATGTCCTTGAGATTGATCTCTTCCTTAGCCAAGTGTTCGAGGAAGGTTCGCATGTCGTTCCGTATGCCGTCTGGCAGCGTTATGGGGTCGCCGGTCAATTGACCGCTCAACTGCAAGACGTCATTGCGGTGTTTTCGAATGTTCCTGCTATCGAGTTGTTCGCCCGCTTGTCTGCGCGCTGATAAGTCGAGCCAGGCATGAGCCTTGAGTGGAATCAAGCGATCGGCGCCGATGAAGGTGATTTCCTCATTCGACTGACGACCTTCCAGGAGGAAGTGATAGTAGTGGTCATCGAGCAGGATCGCTGACAGGTTTGAGACTGACTCGTCTGTCGGAACAGGGGTCAGTGTCGCGTTCTCCGAATGCTCGATCCCTTCCGGTGCCCGCGAAAACAATTCGATCTGGGCGGGGTAGGATTCATCTCTTGGATTCTGGAACCGATAGAAAACCGGCCGTCGACCGCCCGTGCCGACCACCTGCCTGATCGCGTAGCCACCTTCGTGAATGAAGGCCCAGAATGCCGAGACAAATTCGGCGTCAAGGGCCTCGATAACCAGAACAATATCGAGATCCTTGGTGGCTCGAAATGTTTGGCCAGATGCGTCCATGGTGAGCCAGGAGGCAACACCACCGATGAGGACGTATTGATGTTGGAATGCGCTGAAGTAGTGCCCGAAAACGTCTAATCCTCGGATTTGAGCCATGTCACGTTCTCCCTGAGTTCATCCAGAGCCTGCTGTACCCGCTCATCCGGGTTGTCTTGCAGGCTCAGCAGCAACGACGCTTCGTCGGCGATGTGCTGGTCTTCCTTGAGGCTGGAATAAGCCCAGATTTCTATCCAGGCCTTGGTCATATCAAGCGATTCGGCGACCTTGAATGCCTGCTCCCCGCGCATGCGGTCGAACTGATTTTTGCTCATGCCAAAAACCGGTTGTGCTGGATCTGCAAGCATCGTGAGTGTGGCCAGGGCGCTTTCGCCGCTTAGAAATACGCCGTTGTCCGGCTGAAGCAAGCGGTCAATTGCGACTTTGCGTTTTACCGGCGAGCGCAGGCAAGGGCGGGCCTTTGCGTAGACCGCTGCAGGAGTGGCGGTAAATGAATAGAGTTTTTTGAATCCAGGGTTTTCAGTGGCGTGGATGATCTCCAGCGTCGTCAATTGATCGATGACTTTGCCAAGGGTGACCCGGCTGTACTTGAACCCTTCCATGATGGCGTGGGAACTGAAGGGCTTTTCGCGGTCCCAGCCCTCATACAGGCGTGCCAGCAGCATGGCTTGGGCCGCAGGAAAAAGTGCCGACACCGCCTGCTCGTTTCGTCGCGCGCGAATCCTCTCGCGCAGGTCCATCGCCAGTTCGGGGATGAATAGCTGGTAGCCAGGCTGGATAAAGTTGATCTGGCTTGCGATCAGACTTCGCCGTTCTGACACCGAGAGTGACCTACACGCGTACACGATCACTTCGTCGGTGACTTTTCGAACCTGGACGAGGTGTTTGCCGAGGGTGACGACGCCCGGGTACTGGTCGTTGACCGGTAGCAGCAGGATCATCGATAGGTGAGATGCCCTTGATGCGTCGCCTAGCGAGACGACCAGATTGGCCAGTTGGTACGACTCTTTGATGTAGTGAGGAACCTTGAGCGCCGAAGCCGGCTTTATTGTGACATCCGCACCGAGTATCGATTCGAAATAAAGCCTGATGTCGTCCTTTAAAGCCGGCATTTTACGTCACCTTGTAAACCTGTTTTTTTAACTGTAAGCCGGCATGGTTAACAGGTCAAAAAATTGGTTAACACAATGCGGCATTGCCGGTATGCATTTCGCCCGATGGCTGGGGCGATTTGTGAACCCTCCTCACGCCGAAACCCCGCCCCCACCCACCAAAACCTCCGCCCCCGCCACCTTGCACAACTCCACCCCTGCCGCCGCAAACCGAATCGCACTGCGCATGTACATCACGCCGCTGACGGAACTGCGCACCACCTCGGTGTGCCCGCTGACAGGATCAATGATGTGCACCAGCGCTTCGTCACGTTCAATCCAGGCACCCGGTTTGTGCAGGAACACCACCAGCCCGGCGCACGGCGCGTGGAGGGTGAGGGAGCCTTCGAACGGGGTGATCGGTTGCAGCAGTTCTGGCAGCGGGGGAGCTGTGCCGGCGAGGATGCCTCGGTGTTGCAGGAAGGCATAGAGCGCGGCGGCGTCGGTGGCAGCCAGAGCGTGTTCGACCTCGGCTTCGCCGCGCAATTCGACGGTGGCGGCGACGCAGCCGGCGGGGATCGGGAAACGGTCGGCGAACCGTTCTGCCAGGCGCCACCAGGGTTGGCCGCAGGCTTCGTCGAACGAGCCGGCGCCGGTGCCGCTGGCCAGCAGCGTGGCCTGGGCACCGATGTAGCGGGCGAGGGGTTCGAGCTCGTCCCGGTAGGGCGTCTCGCCGTACAGATGAACCACCGCCTGGGCATCGCAATGCAGGTCGAGGACAACATCGGCATCCACCGCCAGCAGCAATTGCGCCTGGCGCAAGGAGTCAATTTCGCTGCCTGGCTGTAGGTGTTGCAGGGCTTCGATCATCGCCTGGCGAATGATCCGGCGGTTCTCCAGCGCATCGCTGCCCAGTTCGTCGCCGATGCGCTGAACGATCATCGCAGCCAGGTCCGGATAGCGGCGGTTGAAGTTCTCGCCGCTGTTGAAGTCGAAGCGGCCCATGGCGTCGTGCATCAGGGTCTGTTCCAGGCCGATCGGATTGGCGATCGGCACCAGGACGATTTCGCCGAGTATCTCGCCGCGCGCTTCGGCAGCGTCGAGCCGTTGCCGCAAGTGATGCAACACCAGCATGCCCGGCAGTTCGTCGGCGTGCAGGCTGGCTTGCAGATAGACCTTGCCGGCGCCACCGGCCTGACCGTAATGCAGGCTGATCAACTCTCGCCGCGTGCAGGGCGTGCGGGTCAGCAGGGGATGATGGTGCACGCGCATGGGACGCTCCTTGTCAGGTCAGGCGTTGCATCTTTATGAAAATTTACGCCCCCAACAATCGAATAATTTACCTGTCACTGGTGAACCAGATGATCCATTCGGCGCCCCAAGAGGCCCAGGTTTTGTTCAATTAAATTGGACGAAGGCGCAAATTTATTTCGATTGATGTAATTGTTTTGTCACCAATACTAGAGCCCTCGAAACAGGCAGGGATATGCCCGCCTCAATACAAGAATAAAGAGGTGCTCCCATGACCAGCTGTGCCCAGGCGCTCGTCCAGTTACTCGAAGGCTACGGTGTGGAGTCGGTGTTCGGCATTCCCGGCGTGCACACCGTCGAGCTGTATCGCGGACTGCACGGCAGTTCGCTGCGCCACATCAGCCCGCGCCATGAGCAGGGCGCCGGTTTCATGGCCGACGGCTACGCCCGCGCCAGCGGCAAGCCAGGGGTGTGCTTCATCATCACCGGCCCCGGCATGACCAACATTCTCACCGCCATGGGCCAGGCCTACGCCGACTCGATCCCGATGCTGGTGATCTCCACCACCAGCCGCCGCGAACACCAGCGCCTGGGTCATGGTTACCTGCACGAAATGCCCGATCAACGTGCAGTGGTCGCCGGCGTCTGCGCCTTCAGCCATACCCTGCAACGGCCGCAGGAATTGCCGGAAGTCCTGGCCCGCGCCTTTGCGTTGTTCAGCTGTGCACGGCCACGTCCGGTGCACATCGAAATTCCCCTGGACGTGCTCGAGATGCCGGCCGAGGGTCTCGATCTGCGTCCACGCAACTTGCCGCAAGCCCCGGCGCCGGCCGCCGCGAACATCGACGCGGCGTTGCAATTGCTGGCGGCGGCACGCAAGCCGTTGATTCTCGCCGGTGGCGGTGCACGGCGTGCCGGCCCGGCCTTGCAGGCACTGGCCGAGCGTCTGCAGGCCCCCGTCGCGCTGACCACCAATGCCCGTGGCTTGCTGGCGCCGGAGCACCCGCTGTTGCTCGATGGCGTGCAGTCGTCGGCTCACGGTCGGGCGTTGTTCGGCGAAGCCGATGTGGTGCTCGCAGTGGGCACCGAGCTGGGCGAAACCGACTACGACTTTTTCGGCCTCGGGCCATTGGCGTTGAACGCGCCGCTGATTCGCCTGGACATCGATCCGTTGCAAATCCTCGGCGCCACCCGTGCCGACGTCGGCTTGCTGGGTGACGCCGAGTTGGGCCTGCAGGCGCTGTTGAATGGCCTGCCAGAGACTCAGGTCAGCGACTGGCCGAGCCTCAGCGTGGCCCGCACCAATGCCGCCGAGCGCAGCAGTTGGAACCACAAACAGAACGTCATGCAGCAGATGCTCGACACCCTGCGCGACAGCCTGCCGGCGCCGATTGTGGTCGGCGACTCGACGCAGCCGGTGTACCAGGGCGCGTTGGGTTACCGGGCGCCGCAAGCCAACAGCTGGTTCAACGCCGGCACCGGTTTCGGCACCCTCGGCTACGGTTTGCCGGCGGCGATTGGTGCCAAATTGGCGATGCCCGGGCGTCCGGTGCTGGCAGTGGTCGGCGACGGTGGCGTGCAGTTCTCCAGCGCCGAATTGATCGCTGCCCGTGAGGCGCAGGCCGGGGTGATCGTGGTGCTGTGGAACAACCACTGCTACGCCGAGATTCGCGACTACATGACTGCGCGCGACATCCCGCCATTGGGCGTCGACATTCTGCCGCCGGACTTCGCCGCGCTGGCCAAATCCTGCCACGTGCAGCACCGGTCGATCAGCAGCCGCGCGCAATTGCGCGATGTGCTCGCGGGTCTTGTCGATACCCGTCAGCCGGTACTGCTGGAACTCGACGCTGCCGCCTTCCTGTCTGCCTGAGCAGCCTCCGCCGAACCCTTGGAGAAAGTCGCATGGAATTGCAGAAAAGATTTGCCCGTAAATGGATCGACCAGCACCGCCAGCAGTTGTCTGACTGGCACCAGATCATCTGGCACTACGCGGAGCCGGCGTTTCGCGAATACAAATCCTGCGCCTGGTACGTCGAGCTGCTGCGCAAGGAAGGATTCACCGTCGAAGAGGGCAGCGGCGGCATGCCGACCGCGTTCTGTGCGACCTTCAGCAATGGCGACGGTCCGGTGCTGGCGACCTACGCCGAGTATGATGCAGTGCCCGGCAACTGCCAGGCCGCAACCACCCGCAAGATGCCGCGTGACGGCCTGTCACGCTTCGCCCCGGGTCATACCGACCCGCATTCGGCGTTGGGCATCAGTGCCCTCGGCGGGGTGCTGGCGGCCAAGGCGGCAATGCTCGAATTCGGTATCCAGGGCACCATCCGCTTCTTCGGCGAGCCGGCGGAAAAACTCCGGGCCTCGAAACCGGTCCACGCCGCCAAGGGTTACTACGACAACCTCGACGCGGCGATCAGCTTTCACCCGACCTACATGCTGCCGCTGAACAACACCACCACCTGGGACACCCATTGTGGTATCGCCTACGCCTACATTTACAGCTTCACCTGTGAGGATCCGGAGAACTGGATCGCCGCCGACCGCTACAGCCCGATCCCGCAGAACCACCTGGCCGCCCGCGCGCCGGGGGCCAACGATGCGTTGATGCACTTCTACAACCTCAACGAAAGCCTGCGCCGTTCGACCCTGCCGTTCACCGGGCTGTGGAGCTACAACGAAGCCATCCTCACCGCCGGCCAGGCCACGGCCGACAACCTTCCGCCGCACCTGTCGCAGATTCAGTACCTGCTGCGCTGCGACTCGATCGAGCAGGCCGAGACCATTTCCTCGGTGATGGATAACAACGCGGCCGCGGCGGCGATGGCCACCGGTTGCCAGTGGAAGAAGACCTGGGTCTGCAAGTCCCGTGGCGGCCTGGCCAACCACGTCCTGGCCCAGGCCACCTACGACAACCTGGCCGCCATCGGCGCGCCGCAGTGGGGGCTGGAAGCCTGCGAGATCGCCCGGGAAATCCAGGTCAACCTGGGCCTGGAACCGATGGCCGAACCTTTCCTGCCAGCCATCGAGCAACTGATCGATCCGCAGGAATGCGAACGGCAGATGCGCCTGCAAATGCCGGCCTGGCAGAAGTACCTGACCTCCGACGACTACCCGGAATACACCTGGCATTGCCCGACCGTGCGCCTGCTGGTGGCGCGGCCGATGCTCGCTGCGCCGGCCGGTCACGTCTACCCGGACTGGGTCTCGAATGCCCTCGGCGGCATCCCGCAGACCATCGATCCGATGATCGACGTCGCCTCGAAAACCATCGCCACCACCTTGCTCGATCTGTTCTGCAACGAAGATCTGCTGGCCGCCGCCAAGGCTGAATTCGACCAGCGCACCGGCGGTGGCATCGGCGGCGAACACTGGCAGGCGCCGTTGCTGCCCAGCGACTTCCAGGCCCCGCACCGTTTCCGCTGGCCGGAGTACATCAGCACCGCGCGCGGTGAGGAATGGTGGATCCCGGCGCGCGAAGACGAGTGATCCCGGCGCCAGCCCTGCGTACCGAAACAACCAGAATTCGAGGAACCAGACGTGCAAGCACTGACCAACGTCCACATCCCGCAGCCCGAGGCGGACACCGCCGTCGTCGCCATCGACGACCTGCACAAAAGCTACGCCGATCACCACGTGCTCAAGGGCATTTCGATGCGCGCCAAAGAGGGCGAGGTGGTCTCGCTGATCGGCTCCAGCGGCTCGGGCAAAAGTACGTTGCTGCGCTGCATCAACCTGCTGGAAATCCCCTGCAGCGGCAGCCTGCGGATCAATGGTGAGCAGGTGAAGTTGAAGACCGGACGCCACGGCGAGGCGCAAGTCGCCGACCCGCGTCAGGTCGAGCGCCTGCGCACGCGCCTGAGCATGGTGTTCCAGAGTTTCAACCTGTGGCCCCATCGCACGGTGCTGGAGAACGTCATCGAAGCGCCGGTGTATGTGCTCGGTGAGGACCGCAAGGAGGCCACCGCCCATGCGGAACACTTGCTGGAAAAAGTCGGCCTGATCGACAAGCGCAATGTCTATCCGGCGTTCCTGTCCGGCGGCCAGCAACAGCGCGTGGCGATCGCCCGGGCGCTGGCCATGCGTCCGCAAGTGATGCTGTTCGACGAACCGACCTCGGCCCTCGATCCGGAGCTGGTGGGCGAAGTGTTGCGGGTGATCCAGGGCATCGCCGAAGAAGGCCGCACGATGATTCTGGTGACCCACGAAATGGCCTTCGCCCGTGATGTGTCGAGCAAGGTGATCTACCTGCACCAGGGCCGTGTCGAGGAAGAGGGCACGCCGCAGCAGGTATTGCTGGACCCGCGCAGCGAGCGCTGCCGGCAGTTTGTGATGGCCCAGGATAACCGCGGATAAAAGAGCAATGGATACCCTGTAGGAGCGAGCTTGCTCCGGGCGGCGTTCCGATGAAGAACGTCAACGATGACGCGGACATTCTGTATGTACGCGGCGTCCTCAGGATCTTCGCGAGCAAGCTCGCTCCTACAGTGGTGGTCCGTGTCGTAACTGCAACCTCGAAAACAACACTCCCAAAGAGGCACTCTTCCATGAAAAAAACGCTCTTGGTTACCCTGCAAGCCTGCGTGCTGGCCGCTATCGCCAGTAGCGCCGTGGCCGCTGACAAACTGGTGTTCGGCATCGCCCTGGAACCCTATCCGCCGTTCTCGTTCAAGAGCGGCAAGGGCGACTGGAGTGGTTTCGAGCCGGAGATGATCACCGCCGTCTGCGCGCAGATGAAGGCTGAGTGCACGCTCAATGAGATGTCCTGGGACGGCCTGATTCCGGCCCTCAAGTCGCAGCAGGTGGACGTGGTCCTCAACTCGCTGTCGATCACCCCCGAGCGCCAGCAGGTGATCGACTTCACCCAGCCGTACTTCTTCACCCGCGCCCTGTGGATCGGCGAAAGCGCGCTGCCGCTGGAAGCCACCCCGGAAGGCCTGAAGGGCAAGATCATCGGTGTGCAGGGTTCGACCACCCACTCGGCGTTCGTCAAGAAGTACTACGGCGCGACTTCGACCATTCGTTACTACAACGACCAGGACGACATCCTCTCCGACCTGCGCAGCGGCCGCATCGACATCATGATCGGTGACCAGTTGGTGGTCGAACCGCTGCTCGACCAGCCGGAAAACGCCATGCTCGCCAGCAAGGGTGTGGCGCCCCTCGATCCGCTGTTCGGTGAAGGCGTCGGTGCCGGCGTGCGCAAAGGCAACGATGCCCTGCGCGAGCGTTTGAACGTGGCCCTGCAAGCGCTGCGTGACGACGGCACGTACCAGAAGATTCAACAGCGTTACTTCAAGACCGACATCTCGGCTCTTTAGTGATCCGCTGAATCAAGCAAACCCAGCGAAGGTGTGCGCATGACTGTTACTGAAATTTCCCGGCTGTTTTTTGCCGACGGTTGGCTGCAGGCCCTGGCCGAGGGCATGGTGAAAACCCTGGGTATTTCCCTGGGCGCCTTCGTCCTGGGATTGTCGATCGGCTTGATCGTGGCCATGGTCAAGCTCAAGGGCCCGCGCTGGATGGTGGTCTGTGCCAATTGGTACACCACCCTGTACCGCGCGGTGCCGGAACTGCTGCTGATCCTGTTGCTGTATTACGCCGGTGCCGACCTGATCAACCTGACCATGGCCGCGCTCGGTCAACCCGCGGTCGAGATCAACGGTTTCATGGCGGCGGTGGTGGTGCTCGGTATTGTCCAGGGCGCCTACTCGGGTGAAATCATCCGCGGTGCCATCGAGTCGATTCCCCATGGCCAGATCGAGGCGGCACGCGCTTATGGCATCAACCGGTTGATGCTGGTGCGCCGGGTGATCCTGCCGAGCATGCTGCCGTTCGCCATCGCCGGCCTGTCCAACCTGTGGCTGGTGCTGGTCAAGGAAAGCGCGCTGATCAGCGTGGTCGGCTACAGCGAACTGCTGACCGCCGGCCGCCAGGCAGCGGCCTCGACCAAGCACTACCTGCTGTTCTACCTGGCGGTCGCGGCGTTCTATTACCTGATCACGCTGGTCTCCAGTTCGGTCTTCCGGCAGGTCGAAGTGCGCTTCGAACGCTGGATGCCACGGCACTCATAGGGAAGGGCGGTAATGGACTTTCAATGGATAAGCAGTTTTTACAATGAATTGGTCAGGGGCCTGGGGCTGACGCTCCAATTGCTGTTGATCTCGGGGTTCTTCGGTTTCCTGATGGCGATTGGCGTGGCCCTGGGGCGTTTGTCGAAGAATCCGTTCCTGGCCAACGGCCTGCGGTTCTACACCAGTGTCCTGCGTGGCACGCCCTTGCTGGTGCAGATCTACGTGCTTTACTACGGCGTGGGCAGCCTGTTCGCCACCTTCCCGTTGATTCGCGGCAGCATGTTCTGGCCTTACTTGCGTGAAGGTTTCTGGTACGTTGCGTTTGCCCTGACCCTGAGTGTGTCGGCCTATGTCGGCGAAGTGCTGCGCGGCGGTTTGCGCGCGGTGCCGCGCGGTGAGCTGGAAGCGGGGCGGGCCTATGGCATGCGGCCGTGGCTGGTGCTGCGGCGGGTGTGGATGCCACGGGCGCTGCAGATGTTGCGGCCGACCCTGGCGGGCGAGAGCGTGATGTTGCTCAAGGCCACGGCGCTGGCCTCGACGGTTGCGGTGACCGACCTGCTCGGCGCAGCGAACCTGGTGCGTGCGCAAACGCTGCGGGTCTATGAACCGTTGCTGGTGGTCGCGGTGATCTACATCATTCTGGCGATCGTGATCGAACAAGGCTTTGCCCGTATCGGCAAGACGCCCCAACGTCAGGCCTGACTTCAAGGTTATTGAAACCTCGGCCCGAGGGCTCACAAGGAGTTTCACATGAAATATTCGTCCATGGTCCAGCGCATCAGCGGTGAAACCGTCACCGCCTGGGACATTCACTACGCCGCCTGCGATGCGCAGGAGCGCGGTGAAGATGCGATCGTGCTGAGCATTGGCGATCCGGATTTTGCCACCGCCGACGAGATTTGCGCAGCGGCGGTGCAGGCCTTGAACGAGGGCGACACCCACTACTGCCACGTGATCGGCCGCCCGGCCCTGCGCGAGGCGATTGCCGCCAAGCAGAGCCTGTTGCTCGAACAGCCGGTGTCCGCCGAGAACGTGGCATTGGTGGCCGGTGCGCAGAACGGCTTGTACTCGGTCGCCATGTGCCTGTTCGAAGCTGGCGATGAAGTGCTGGTGCCGGCGCCGATGTACCTGACGTACGAAGCGAGCATCCAGGCCAGCGGCGCACGCCTGGTGCCGATTGCCCAGCCGGCGGAAAACGATTTCCGCCTGACCCTGGCGGCGATCGAAGCGGTGATCACTGACAAGACCCGTGGCATTGCCCTGGCGACGCCGAACAACCCCACCGGCAACGTCTACACCCGCGAAGAGCTGGAAGCCGTGGCCCTGGTGGCGCAGCGGCACAACCTGTGGGTGATCAGCGACGAGGTTTACGGCCAGTTGACCTACGACCGTCCGCACCAGAGCGTGGCGACCCTGGAGGGCATGACCGAACGCACAGTGGTGCTCAACAGCCTGTCGAAATCCCACGCCATGACCGGCTGGCGTGTCGGCTGGGTGGTCGGCCCGAAAGAGCTGATCGGCCATCTGGATAACCTGCTGCTGTGCATGCTCTACGGCTTGCCGGGGTTCATCCAGGCGGCGGCGTTGAAGGCGCTGGAGCTGGACGAGCAGGTGGTGGGTCACGCCCGCGAGCTGTATCGCCGGCGGCGGGATCTGGTGGTCGAGGGTTTGCGCAACGTGCCGCTGCTCAAGTGCAAGGTGCCTGAGGCGGGCATGTTCATGCTGGTGGATGTGCGCGAGACCGGGCTGTCGAGCACTGACTTTGCCTGGCAACTGTTCCGCGCCACCGGTGTCTCGGTGCTTGACGCCAGTGCCTTCGGCGCCAGTACCACGGGCTTTGTGCGGATCTCCTTCACCGTCTCCGATGCGGCGTTGAGTGATGCCTGTGGGCGAATTGCCGGGTTTATCGATGGGCTCAAGGCCCGCGTCTGAAAATCCCACCTCCACCTGTGGGAGCGAGCCTGCTCGCGAAGAATTCAAAGACACCGCGGTCAGTCTGAATGTCCGCGTTATCGTTGACGTCCTTCGCGAGCAGGCTCGCTCCCACAATGGTGTGGCGTCGTTTTTTTACGGCACCTTATGCCCCAACTCCAGCTCAATCAGCGCATACACCTGTTTGTGCGTGGAGTTTTTCAGGGTGTTTTCCTTGCAGGCCTTGTTCAGCAGGTCCTTGACACCCTGCTTGTGTTTTTCCGGGTACAGACCGGCCACATAGTCGGTCTCGTGCTTCTGGCTGCAGTTGAAATGCAGGTCATCCTTGGCTTTGTCTCGGGCCATGGTGGTGCTCCTTGAGTCGTGTTCGTTTCGGGCGAATGCGTCGAAATCGGTCTCAGGGTAACGACGATTTCTGCTCCCGCCAGACGCTGCTGGAAAAAAGGAAAAGCCTGTACGACGCTGCTGTCATCGAGCGGATTTTTAAACGCACTGACCTGATCCTGCGCCAATGCCGATGGACGCCGCTCCCTGCGCCTCCCTAAACTGTCGCCAGTCATGGAGAGTGGGGGCGGAAGATGAATCGCAATGAACTGCGCAAGGCCGACATCAATCTGATGGTGGTGTTCGAAACGCTGATGCTCGAGCGTAACGTCACCCGTGCCGCAGAAAAACTCTTTCTCGGCCAGCCCACCATCAGCTCCGCGCTCAATCGCCTGCGGACCATGCTCAACGATCCGCTGTTCATTCGCGTCGGCCATCGCATGGAACCGACGGCTCGCGCCGAAGAGTTGATCCAGCACCTCTCGCCGGCGCTTGACGCCCTGTCCTCGGCCCTGAGCCTGACCCGCGAATTCGATCCGCTGAGCAGCACCATGACTTTTCGCATCGGCCTGTCGGATGACGTTGAATTCGGTCTGTTGCCACCGCTGTTGAGTGCCTTGCGCAAGGAAGCACCGCAAGTGGTGTTCGTGGTCCAGCATGTCGATTACTGGCGCATCCCCGACCTGCTGGCGTCCGGCGACATCACCGTCGGCATCAGCCAGACCCGTGGCCTGCCGGCCAATGCCAAGCGAAAGTTGCTGCGGCATATCCAGCCGAGCATCCTGCGCGCCGATGCCAGCGACACCCCGCTGACCCTCGACGAATACTGCGCCCGCCCGCACGTGCTGGTGTCGCACACGGCCAACGTCAGCGGCTTTGCCGATGAGTGGCTGGCGGAGATCGGCCGCACCCGCCAGGTGGTGCTGTCGGTGCCGCAATACAGCGCCTTGCCGGCCTTGCTTGCCGGCACTGACCTGATCGCCAGCCTGCCGGATTACACCGCGACTGCTATGGCGGCTTCGGGGCATCTGTTCAAGGAGCCGTTCCCGTTCAAGACCCCGACCCTCGACCTGTCGATGGTCTGGCTCAGCCACGTCGACACCGACCCGGCCGAACGCTGGCTGCGCTCGCGTCTGGAAGCGTTCATGAGCGACCGCGAGACGCCCAGGGTCTAAGGTTTTCCCGCATGGAGCGCGAGGTGTACTGCGTGCTATATCTAACGTTTTTGACCGCAACCTTAAGGAAGACTGCAATGCCCCACCTGCACATGGAATACACCGCCAACCTGCCCGAGCTGAACGTTGATCTGGCGCTGCTGCGCTGCAACCAGGTGCTGGTCGCCTCCGGGCAGTTCGGCGACGAGTTCGACATCAAGAGCCGGGCAATCAAGCTGGACACGTTCCGGGTTGGCACCGGTATCGGTGAGCGCGGATTTGTTGCGGTGCGGCTGTCGATGCTCAGTGGCCGTTCGACGGTGGCGAAAAACCAGTTGTCGCAAAGCCTGCTGGCGATTCTCCAGGACCTCGGTCCATGGCCGGTCGGGGTTGAAGTGCAGTTGTCCGTCGAAGTGCTGGACAACGACCGTGACACCTACAAAAAGCTTGCTATCGGTCGCTGATCCAAGCCTTCAGGCCTGCTCCTGCGCGGTGCAGGCCTTGATCACCTGTTCGCGCAACCAGCGGTTGGCGCTGTCCGACTCGCGAGTCGGGCTCCATAGCATGTCCAGGCTGAAGCCCGGCAAACCCTGCGGCGCAGCGCAGTGGCCGAACATCGGTGCTGTGGCGATTGCTTGCTGGATGCGTCGCGGCATGGCGAGGATGTAGTCGGTGCCGGCGATCAGCTTCAACGCGGCACCATAGCTGTTGGCGCGGGCCACCACCTGACGCTTGTGGTCCCGCTGTGCGAGCCAGCCATCGACCATGTTGGTGCTGGAGGTCCAGGGCGTGGGGTACAGGTGCCGGCGCTCGGTGAACTCCGCCAGGCTCATGGGCGACGTCGCCGGCAGGGTGCTCTTGTCGACCACGCAAACCAACTCGTCTTCGAGCAGCACCTGCGAGCTGAATTCGCTGTGACTTGGATGAAAGTTCGGGCCGAAGCCGATTACCAGGTCGATGCTGCCATCGCGCAATGCGTCGGCGGGGATGTCGGCTTCGAGCTTGTGCACATTGATGGTCACCGGCCAGTCGAGCGCGGCGAAGTGCTGCAGCAGGCGCGGCAACACCAGGTGCTCGAAATACTCCGGCGCACACAGGTTGAAGGTCACCGCCTGGCGCGTCGGATCGAAGGCCTGGACCCCGGCATGGCAACGGTTGAGGCTGTCGATGATTTGCAGCACATGGGGGTACATGTCGGCGGCCCTGGGCGTCGCTTGCATGCCGGTGCGGGTGGTGATGAACAACTCGTCGGCGAAACTGTTGCGCAACTTCTTCAGGCAATAACTCGCCGTCGACTGACTGACACTGAGTGCCTCGGCGACGTCGGTCAGGTTGCCGTGTTGATACACCGCCACGAAGACCATCAGGTCCTGCATGTCGAGTTTGCGCAGCACGTTACTGTTGAGCATCCACACCGTCTCGTTCAGCGGCCTGCCCATGAACGGCGCAGGCCTGAAACGGCGATGCTAACGCATGTGGTCGGGATTTTGGGGGGAGGCGCTCAGGCGATGTGCCGGGCGTAATACCGAGGGTCGAGGCGCAAGACCATCAGGATCATCACCAGCATCACCGCCGTCAGTGACCACCAGGCCCATTCGAAGCTGCCCGACAGGTCGCGGATCAGTCCGGCGAGCAGCGGCGAAATGCCGGCGATCAGGTAGCCGATGCCTTGCACGAACGCGGTCAGGCCGCCGGCACGCTGCGGGTTGTCGAGGTGGTCGAGGCAGACAATCAGGCTCATCGGGAACAGACCGCCGATACCCAGGCCCAGCAGGCTGGTCCACAGCAGGCTGAGGGCGAACGGACTGAGGATCAGGCCAACGAAACCAGCGACGATCAGGCTCAGTAGAATCACCAGGACCAGGCGCTTGTCGCGGCTGCGGTTGGCCAGGGCCGGGGTCAGCAATCCGGAGACCACTTCCATGGCAGTGAGGAAACCCAGGAGCAGGCCGGCGTCCTGTTCGCTCCAGCCTTGCTCCACGTAGTACGGCGCCAGCCAGGCCAGTACGCAGGTGTAGGATGCCGTGCCGAGGCCGAAGAAGATTGCCAGCAGCCAGGCGCGGGCATTGCCGACGAAGGTGCTCCTGACCTGCGAGCTGGCTGCTGGCGCCGGCAGGGCTGAGCGCTGCGCGTACCAGAACAGCAACGCCGCCACCGCCAGCGCCGCCCAGATCGCCAGGCCGATGCGCCAGCTTGCGGTGCGCGCCATCACCAGTGGCGCAAATGAAGCGGCAATCGCCGCGCCGCCCATGATCGAGGTGACGTACAGGCCCATGAACAGCGAGACGTTGTCGCCAAAGCGCGATTTTATCAGCGCCGGCATCAGCGCCTGGATCAACGCAATGCCGATGCCGGCCAGCACTGCGCTGAGAATCAACTCCACGGCCGAATCGAGAAACAGCCTGGATGCAGTGGCCACAGCGATGATCAACAGTGACCAGACTACAGTGCGATGCTCCCCCAGGCGCCGACTGACCGCCAGGCCGAAAAACATCGCCAATCCCATGGCCATCACCGGCAGCATGGTCAGCAGCGAAGCGAGGCTGAAGCTCAAGGGAATGTCCGTGCGGATACCCGAAAGCAACGGACCGACGGCGGCCATCGACGGCCGCAGGTTCAGCGCAACCAGGACCACGGCGAGCATCAGCCAGACGGCGGGGCGGGAGGTGGAGCGTACATTTTCCATAAGCGGGGCCTTGATCAACGAGACTCGAATTAGGCCGGGAGGGCGGAGGGGGCGGCAAATCAGAAAGTCCGGGGCGGGATTTAGAAATTAAATCGGTGGGCTTGTGAACGGGATTTATGGAGCTTGCACAATCTTGTAGGAGCTAGCCTGCTAGCGATGAGGCCATCAGCAACACCGCATCAACTTCATCGCCAGCAGGCTGGCTCACACAAAGGTTTGCTGTTTTGCATAAATCGCATTCACAGCAGAATGAAGATGAACAGCAATGTTTAGCCCATCCACAACCAAACTCCTTCAAACCTGGATTTAACGACGCTTTCCCACATGTGACGCTGCTCAGCCTCTGTGTTCCGCGATTGAGCTTATGGACCTGTCAGCCCTGCCTTCGCAACTGGCCTTCTGGGCGCTGTGGCATTGTCGCCATGCGCGTCCACCGGATGTTCGTCTTTCCCGTTGATTGACTTCAAGCGGTCCCGGTATTGCGCCGGGGCCTGACTGGCGGTGCCTGCGCGCCTGCCTGACCTGGAAATACGAGCGTCCCCATGAGTCCCTTTGCCTCCCTGCAAGAAGCCAACGATTTTCTGCAAGCCAACCCCGATATCGAAATGTTCGAGTTGTTCATCCTCGACAACAACGGCGTGCCCCGGGGCAAGTTGTTGCACCGCGATGAGTTGCTGGCGGTGTATGAAAGCGGGCGGCCATTGCCCAGCACCATCCTCGGCCTGACCATCAACGGCGATGACGTGGAAAACTCCGGGCTGGTCTGGGAGGTCGGTGACATCGACTGCCGCGCCTACCCGCTCAGCGGCAGTCTGCAGCGCATGCCGTGGCGGCAGATTCCGACGGCGGCGGTGCAGGTCAGCATGCACCCCAAAGAGGGCATGCCGGCGACTATCGCCGATCCGCGGCAGTTGCTGGTCAAGGTCATCGACGGGCTCAAGGCCGACGGTTATTACCCGGTGATGGCAGCCGAACTGGAGTTCTACCTGCTCGATCAACAACGCGACAGCCAAGGGCGACCGCAACCGGCGCGGGACGTCGACGGTGGTCGACCGCGCTCGACCCAGGTCTATGGATTGCGCGAACTGGAACAGATCGAACCTTTCCTCGCCGACCTCTACAACGCCTGCAAACTCCAGGGGATTCCGGCGCGCACGGCGATTTCCGAGTACGCCCCCGGCCAGGTGGAAATCACCCTGGAACACCGCAGCGATGCACTGCAGGCAATGGACGAGGCGGTGCGCTACAAGCGCCTGGTCAAGGGCGTGGCGCACAAGCACGGGATGAGCGCCTGCTTCATGGCCAAGCCGTTCGACGACCTGGCCGGCACCGGCATGCACATGCACGTCAGCATCGCCGACGAACACGGCAACAACCTGTTCGCCAGCGAAGCCGCGGATGGCACGCCGCTGCTGCGCCAGGCGGTGGGTGGCATGCTCAGCACCTTGCTCGACTCGCTGCTGCTGTTCTGCCCCAACGCCAACTCCTATCGTCGTTTCCAGAGCAACAGCTACGCGCCGCTGGCAGCCACCTGGGGCGTCGACAACCGCACCGTCAGCTTGCGCGTGCCCGGTGGCCCGGCGTTTTCCCGGCATATCGAGCACCGCATTTGTGGCGCCGATGCCAACCCTTACCTGGCCGCCGCGGCGATTCTGGCGGGTATCCATCGCGGCATTCGCGAACAGCGCGACCCCGGCGCTCCGGTCGAAGGCAATGGCTACGCCCAGGCCAAGGAATTGCTGCCCACCGATTGGCTGACCACCCTGCGCGCGCTGGAAAACTCGTCCTGGGCGCGCGATGCCTTTGGCCCTGAATTCCTCGGCGTGTACCTGGCGGTCAAGCGTGCCGAGTACCGCCAGTTCATGGGCGAAGTCGGCGAGCAGGACTGGCGCTGGTACCTGCACCAGGCCTGAGCCACGGCAAGACCTTGAAGCCAACTATTTGTTGGCTTCTTTTTCACGAAAAATTGATGCCGGGCTGCTTAAAGTTTGTGCTGTCGTCAGTAAGGAATAGTTCGTTCCTGGCGGGTGGCACTTACTTCAGGAATTCGCAGACCTCTCATGTTAAAAATCAAAGCCGTGCGCCCGGAATGGGTGACGTTGATTGCCAGCGCGTTATTTTTGGCGGGATTCAATTCCGTGCTCTGGCAACACCTGTTCGAGATCACCAGCAGCGATGCCCAGGGCATTGGCATGCGAGTGGCGTTCGGCGTGATGATTCTCTGCGCGTTCAACATTGTCCTGACCTTGCTGGCCGTGCGTCCGCTGTTCAAACCGCTGTTGACCCTGATGTTCATGATCAGTGCCGGCGTGGCGTACTTCATGAGTCAGTACGGGGTATTGATCGATGCCGGCATGTTTCGCAACTTTGCCGAGACCAATGCCACGGAAGTACGAGATTTATTATCTTTAAAGTTGCTGGCTTACCTATTATTCCTTGGTGTATTGCCGTCCTGGTTGTTGTGGAAAACCCCCGTCAGTTATCGTCGCTGGCACCGTGAGTTGATCAGTAAAGTGCTGGCCGCAGGCGCATCCGCGGCCGTCATTGGTGCCGTGGCGCTGATCAACTACCAGGGATTGTCATCCTTGTTTCGCAATCACCACGAATTGCGCCTGATGGTGGTGCCGAGCAACTACATCGGCGCATCCGTCGGTTACCTGCGCGAACAGGTGAAATCGGCCAGCCAGCCTTTCGTCAAAGTCGGTGAAGACGCGCAGCGCAATCCGGCCTTGCAGACTCGCGGGCGCAAATCCCTGACCGTGCTGGTGGTGGGCGAAAGTGCCCGCGCCGAAAACTTCGGTGTCCTGGGTTATGAGCGTGACACCACGCCCAAACTGAGTAAGGAAGCCGGCCTGATCGCCTTCACCGACGTGCATTCCTGCGGCACTGAAACCGCCGTCTCGGTGCCCTGCATGTTCTCCAACATGGGGCGCAAGAACTACGACGCGAGCACCGCGAAGAACGAAGAGGGCCTGCTGGACGTGCTCAAGCGCGCCGGGCTGGATGTGATCTGGCGTGACAACCAGTCGGGCTGCAAGGGCACCTGCGACCGCGTGACCATGCAAAACGTCAGCAACCTCAAGGATCCGACCCTGTGCGCCAACAGTGAGTGCCGCGATGAGATCCTGCTGCAAGGCTTGCAGCAATTCATCGACAACCTCGACAAGGACACGGTGCTGGTCCTGCACCAGATGGGCAGCCACGGCCCCGAATACTTCAAGCGTTATCCGAAGGAGTACGAACGCTTTACGCCGGTGTGCGAGAGCAATGCCCTGAACAATTGCAGCCGGGAAAGTATCGTGAACGGTTACGACAACACGCTGGTCTATACCGACCATGTGCTGTCGAGCCTGATCGACGTGCTGCGCAGCAATCAGGAGAAAGTCGATACCGCCATGCTCTATCTGTCCGATCACGGCGAGTCGCTGGGCGAATACAACCTGTTCCTGCACGGCACGCCTTATATGTTGGCCCCCGAGCAGCAGAAGCATGTGGCGATGCTCGCCTGGTTTTCCGACAGCTACCAGAAGTCGTTCTCGGTCGACACCCATTGCCTGCAATTGAGCCGCGAGAAGCCACTGAGCCAGGACAATCTGTTCCACTCGATGCTCGGTCTGCTGGAGGTCAGCAGCAAGGTCTACAACCCCGACCTGGATATGTTTGCCGGATGCCGTGGGGCGGTGGTCGATGGCGTTCTGGCCAAGGATTGAGTGCTGCAGCGTTGCTCACAGGCCAGCTCCTGAGCTGGTCTTGGTAGATACCTTACAAGAGTCGCCCGTCATGTCCGCCCATCCCCCTTCCTTTATCGAGCGTGAATTCGCCGAGCGCCATGGCCAGCAGTACAGCTGTGCCTGCGTCGAGCCCCAGCCCCAGGGTTGGCGCCAGCGCCTGGCGCGCTGGCGCAGCGAGCAGTTGCTGCGCAATGCCCTGGATGAAGCGGGGGAGCCAGGGCTGGTACTCGATGTCGCCTGTGGGGCAGGGCGGTTCTGGCCGGTGCTGGCGGAACACGGCAACCGGGTGATCCTCGCGGTCGACCAATCCAGCGACCGCCTCAACCATGCCCGAACCCATCATCCGGCGAGCCTGCTGGCACGCATCCGCACGTTCCAGAGCTCGGCGTTTGCCATCGGCCTGCCGGACAACGCGGTGGATTGCATCGTCTGCTCGACCTTATTGCAGTACCTGCCGGGCACTCAGCACCGGATGGCGTTGCTGGAAGAGTTCTACCGGGTCAGCCGCGACACCCTGATCGTCAGTGTGCGCATCGGTGGGCGCCTGCAATGGGGGCTGGACCAGTCGACTGCGGCGGGCCTGACGGCGACTCAATCGCGCGCTCAGGTGGACAAACACACCCTGGAGGCAGAGTTCAAGGCGGCGGGCTTCGAGATCCTGACCCATCAGGACCTGTTTCCCGGCGTGGCCGCGCCACGGGTCTACGTGCTGCGCAAAGTCAGCCCGGACTGACCGCGCACGGACTACGCTTGTCCCGCGGAGGATGATTTCCTGCAAGCTCTCGCTCAGTGGATGCGCGGAAATCGCCGGGGGCGATATATACTGCGCGCCATTCATCAAGGGAGAGCCGTGTGGCCATCGATATTCACTGGATTCGCGACAACGATAGCCTCGGTCAGTTTTGCGCCCAATGGCAGCAACTGCCGTTCGTCGCCCTCGATACAGAATTCATGCGGGTCGACACCTTCTACCCGATTGCAGGCTTGCTGCAGATTGGCGACGGTGTGCGCGCCTACCTGATCGACCCGTTGACCATCGACAACTGGCAGCCGCTCGCCGCGTTGCTGGAAAACCCGGCGGTGCTCAAGGTGCTGCATGCCTGCAGCGAGGACCTCGAAGTCCTGCTGCGCCTGACCGGCAGCCTGCCCGCGCCACTGTTCGACACGCAACTGGCAGCCGCCTACCTGAACCTGGGTTTCTCCATGGGCTATTCGCGCCTGGTATCGGAAGTCCTGGGCATCGACCTGCCCAAGGGCGAAACCCGTTCCGACTGGCTGCAACGCCCGCTGTCCGAGACCCAGATCAGCTACGCCGCCGAAGATGCCCTGCACCTGGCGCACGTGTTCGTGAAGTTGCGTCCCAAGCTATCGGACGACAAGTTCGCCTGGGTCCTGGAAGACGGTGCCGAGCTGGTGGCCAACCTGCGCCGGGAAACCGATCCCTACGAGGTCTACCGCGAGGCCAAGCTGGCCTGGAAACTGTCCCGTGCGCAACTTGCGGTGCTGCGTGAACTGTGCGCCTGGCGCGAGCGCGAGGCCCGGGCCCGCGACCTGCCGCGCAACCGCATCGTGCGCGAAAACGCCTTGTGGCCGCTGGCCCGTACCCAGCCGGACACTCTCTCGGCGCTGGGCAAAATCGAAGACATGCACCCGCGTACCGTGCGTCAGGACGGTGAGTTCCTGCTGGACCTGATCAAAAAGGCCGGCAGTGTTTCGCCCGACCAGTGGCCACCGGCGATCCCCGAGCCGCTGCCGATCGAAGCCGCTGCTCTGGTCAAGCGCCTGCGTGCGCTGGGTCAGGCCGAGGCGGAGCGCCTGAACGTCGCCCCGGAACTGATGCTGCGCAAGAAAACCCTCGAAGCCTTGCTCAAGAGCGGCTTTCCCGAGGGTCCTTACCAATTGCCCGAATCGCTGCGTGGCTGGCGCCGCGAATTGATGGGCCAGGCCCTGCTCGACAGCCTGGCCTCTGCAGGAGAACAGCCTTGAAACGTATCTGCTCGATCTACCGCAGCCCGAAGAAAAACGAAATGTACCTCTATGTGCTCAAGAGCGAAGCCCTTGAGCGCGTGCCGGAGCCCCTGCTGCAGGCCTTCGGCAAACCCGTGCACGCCTTCGACCTGGTGCTGAGCCCCGAGCGCAAGCTCTCGCGCGAAGACATCGCGGTGGTCCTGGAAAACCTTGAAACCAAGGGCTACCACCTGCAAATGCCGCCCGCCGAAGACGAATACATCGAGCACCTGCCTGAAGAGTTGCTGCGACGTAACGATCCGGTTTGACGGGAACCTGCACCGGCCCTGTCCTGGGCCTGATGCACCCATGGCACCGATTATCCTGGCAGAGGCCACGAACCGGAGAGCACACTCCGGTGGCGGCCTTGTATCCTGTTTTTGAAGGTTTGAAGCATGCGCGTTCTGATTGCCGAACACGACCACGCGGTCTATGCCCAACTGCTCCGCCAGCAGGCTCCCGAGTTGCAGGTGCTGACCAGTGGCGATTCCGCGGAATTGGCCAACCTGGCCGCTGACTGCCCGGTGTGGCTGGGCCAGCCGGACCTGCTGGCGACCCTGCTGCGCCAGGGCCATGCCCCGCAGTGGATGCAATCGACCTGGGCCGGTATCACGCCGCTGCTCGCCGACGGCTTGCCACGCAACTACCGCTTGACCCGGGCGGTGGGTATCTTCGGCCAGGTCATGGCCGAATACGTGCTGACCTACATGCTCGGTCACGAGCGCGAGGTGCTGCCACGCCTGGTCAGCCAGGTCGAACGTAAATGGGACAACCGCCAGGGCGTCAGCCTGAGCGGACGCAAGGTGCTGATTGTCGGCACCGGCGATATCGGCCAGAGCGTCGCGCAGTTCCTCCAACCCTTTGGCGTCGAGTTGTACGGAATCGCCAGTACGCCGCGCGAGCAGGCACCGTTCATCGAAGTGGCAGGCCTGGCAGACCTCGGTCGGCTGGTCGGCGAGGTCGATTACGTGATCAACCTGCTGCCCAACACGCCGAGCACCCACGATCTGTATGACGCTGCGCTGTTCAAGCAATTCAAGCCCAGCGCATTGTTCATCAACGCTGGCCGCGGCGTCGCGGTGGTTGACGCGGATCTGGTGGCAGCCTTGAAAGAGGGTCACCTGGCGGGCGCGGTGATCGATGTGTGCCGGCAGGAACCCTTGCCGCAGCGTCATCCGTTCTGGACCGCCTGGGGCTTGCTGCTGACCGGCCACAGCTCGGCACCGACGTCGCCGACGCTGATGGTCAAGCTGTTCCTGGAAAACCTGCGCGCCTATAAGGCCGGCGAGGCGTTGCGCGGCATCGTCGACTTCGACCGCGGCTACTGAGTCGAGGGGCGCCCGAGCAATCGCGCCCCCCAAAAACGCTTACAGGCTGAAATCGCCTTCGGCGGCCAGCTCGCTCAGCGGTTTGCGCGGGCTCGGCACTTCACGGGCCTGCAGGTACTCGGCCAGCGAGGCCTTGTCGCCCAGCTTGCCGATCGCAACGGCGGCATGCAGCGCATAACCTTCTGGAATGTTCAGCTCGCTGCGGGTCAGCTCCTGGTCGAAGCCGGCCATGCCGTGGGTGTGCCAGCCACTGATGGACGCTTGCAGGGCCAGGTGACCCCAGGCCGAACCGGTGTCGAAGGTGTGCCACAGGGCCGGGGATTCGGCTTCTGCACCAGGCGCGGTGAAGGTGGTTTTCGAGATCACGATCACCAGGGCCGAGGCGTGCTGGGCCCAGCTGCGGTTGAATTCGTTGAGCAAGCCCAGGTAGCGCTGCCAGTTTGGCGTGTCGCGGCGCGCGTAGAGAAAGCGCCAGGGTTGCGAGTTGTAGGCCGATGGCGCCCAACGCGCGGCTTCGAAAAAGCTCAGCAGGGTTTCTTCGGGAATGCTTTCGCCGGTGAAGGCGCGTGGTGACCAGCGCTCGGTGAACTGCGGGTCAATGGCGTAATCGGCAACACGTGGGTTAGCGCTCATGGAGAAAATTCCTGAGGTGGATGAAGGGATAAACGAGCAAAAACCGCGGTGCACCAGTTGGCTGGGCAGTGGGGTTTGCCGACCCTGAAACGTCACCGCAATGCGACGCCGTCGGGCGTTAATGGCATAGGGGCATGGGTCGTGGTGACTGGCAAAACTACTTGGCCCGGTGCCAACTGACAAGTGCCGGCGTACCGGCAGTCGCCAGCGCTTGGCCCAAGCGGCCTTGGGCACTAGACTGGCGGCCTTTTCTCCCCCTGATGCAGATGTTTGAACCATGGCCGCCAAAGTTGAACCCTTCTGGATACGCAAGACCCTCGAGCAACTCGACCCGCAGGAGTGGGAGTCGTTGTGCGATGGCTGTGGCCTGTGCTGCCTGCAAAAGCTCGAGGATGAAGAGGACAACAGCGTCTATTACACGCGCATCGCCTGCAAACTGCTGGATCTGAAGACCTGCCAGTGCAGCGACTATCCTAATCGTCGGGATTCGGTGCCGGACTGCATCCAGCTGACGCCGGGCAAGGCCGATGAATTCAAGTGGTTGCCGCCGACCTGCGGCTACCGCCTGGTCAGTGAAGGCAAGGATTTGCCGCTCTGGCACCATCTGGTCTGCGGCGATCGTGATGCCGTGCACCACGAACGCATCTCGCAGTCCGGGCGCATGCTCGCCGAGGGCAGCGTGCCCGAGGAAGACTGGGAAGATCATCTGATTTTTCGCGCAGGCTAAGTCTCGCGCGCCGAACCCATGAGTCACGAAGGAGTGTGTATGGCTGTGCGCTTGCCGTTGGCGCTGTCGCTGCTGATGCTGAGCCCCTGGGTGTGGGCGGCGAAGAAAGTCGACCTGGATTATCACGTGCGCCTGTTGCCGCAGAGCGATCAGGCCGAAGTGCGCCTGACCCTGGCCCAGGGTTCGGCGGTGCGCAGCCTGGATTTCGATCTGGCCGACGGCAGCCGCTACAGCGATTTCAAGGCCGATGGTCAATGGCAACTGACGCCGGGCAAGGTCACCCGCGGGGTCTGGCACCCGGCGGCGGACAAGGCCAGCCTGACCTACCGGGTGCGCATCAGCCAGTCACGCAAGAACAACACCTTCGAAGCGCGCATGACCCCAGGCTGGGCCCTGCTGCGCGGTGACGACCTGGTGCCGGCGGCGCGCCTTGATCAACAGGACGGCATCGAGTTGGTGTCGCGCCTGGCATTCGAGTTGCCCAGCGGCTGGAAAAGCGTCGAGACCGCCTGGCCGCGCATCGGCAAGAACCGCTTTCGCGTCGACAACGTTTCCCGGCTGTTCGACCGGCCCACCGGCTGGATGCTCGCCGGCAACCTGGGCTCCCGCCGCACCCGCCTGGGCGAGACCGAAGTCACGGTCGCTTCGCCACGCGGGCAGGGCATGCGGCGCATGGACGTGCTGACGTTGCTGACCTTTGTCTGGCCGCAGGTGCAGGCGGTGTACCCGCGTCATCCGGGCAAGGTGCTGATTGTCGGCGCTGGTGACCCGATGTGGCGCGGCAGCACGGCGGGTCATGAGTCGATCTACCTGCACAGCCGCCTGCCGCTGGTCAGCGAGAGCGGCAGCAGCCCGCTGTTGCGCGAACTGGCGCAGATGTTCGGGCGGATCAGCGATGACGACCGCAGCGACTGGATCAGTGAAGGGTTTGCCGAGTTCTACGCGGTCGAACTGTTGCGCCGGGCCGGTGGCATGAGCGATGAGCGTTATCAGGTACTGCACGACAACCTGCTCAAGGTCGGTGGCAAAGTCAGCAGCCTGCGCGGCGAACAGGCCAGTGCCGCCCAGGTCGCCCGGGCGGTGGTGCTGTTGCAGGAACTGGATCGCGAGATTCGCCTGCAAACCCGCAACAAACGCTCACTGGACGACTTGCTGCACAGCGTCATGCGCCTGGACAAGGTCAGCACCAGGGAGTTCGTGGCGCTGGCCGAAAGCATCATCGGCGAGCCGTCGAAGGTGTTGCAGAGCGACCTGCTCAAGTGAACCGGCCCCCTTGCCGCTGGCAAGGGGGCCGCGATCAGACGCCGGCCTTCGGCGATTTCAGTGAGTCATTGCCGGTGACGGTGGCCGTCCTGGTCGCCGATTCGGCATTGGCCTTGAGGGCTGCCAGTTCCTCGCCGGCGCGCTCGATTTTCGCCCGCACGTTATTCATGTCCTGACGGCTTTTCTCCAGGAAACTCTTCGCCGAGCTGTGACCGGTGATGCCCCGCGCCAGCGCAACACCGCCCAGCGCGACCTGGATCAGGCCGAACACGCCGCCACGGCGCAGGCCCTTGCCGACCATCATCACCCCACCGGCCAGCGAGCCGATGCGCTCCCAGCCGTGCACGTTCTGGCCCGGTTGGCTCTGGAACGGCGTGGAGTCGATACGTTCTACGCGTTTGAGTTCGTGCATCATCTGTCTCCTCGAGGGGCAATGGATATATGACTGACTGCGCGGCTGTTCGAGTCGTTCAATCGAGCGTGACGGGAATCAGCGAAATTTCGGTCCGGAGCGGGTATTCAGGCCCTTGGCCATGCGATCGTAAAGCACCACGTTGACCGTGGCCGCCAGGTTCATGCAGCCGGTGGTCGGGATGTAGACCACGTCTTCGCACCAGTCGCGGATTTCTTTATCCAGCGAACCGTCTTCCGGGCCAAAGATGTACAGCGCCCGGTCCGGATGGGTGTATTCCGGTAATGCGCGGGCGCCTTCGACCAGCTCAACCGCCACCGGCACGCAGCCCAGGGGAAGGATTTTCTTCAGGTCGTCGATGCCGATCAGCGGGATGTCGTAGTGCACGCGCTTGGTGTCGGTGACGAAATCGGCGGCGCGTTCATAACGCTTGCCGGTGTAGAACACCGACGCCACGCCGTAGCAGCCAGCGGCGCGCATCACCGAGCCGACGTTTTCCGGTGATTTGGGGTTATACAAACCAATGCAGCTGTACCGTTTATCTGCCACGAGCGGGGTGCCTTCGGGTAAAAGAGGGCGATTATACGGGGAATATCGGTTGCTGGCCGGCATCTTGCTTTATCGTTAGGGGATAAATAATAACGAGTGGGACGCCGTGAAATTCCATCAAATCAGAGCCTTGGTCGCCATCAACCAGTGCGGCAGCATCATTGAGGCCTCGCAGATCCTGCACGTTACCCAGCCCGCGTTGAGCCGCTCGATCAAGGACCTGGAACGCGAACTGGGCCTGACCTTGTTGCAGCGCTCCTACAAGGGCATGTCGCTCACCGATGAAGGGCGACGGGTGATCCGGCATGCGCAGATGGCGGTCGAGAGTATGCGGCGCCTGCAAATCGAGGCCGACAATATTCACGAGACAGCCGTCGGCGAGGTGACGATTGGTGTCACCTCGCTGACCGCCATGCTCCCGGGTTTTGATCAGTGCATCAGTGATTTCCAGGCGAAAAACCAACGGGTGCGGATAAAAATCAGCGAGCAACGTCCCAGTCACCTGGTGCAGTTGCTGCGTGACGGCACCCTGGATTTCGCCCTGACCTCGCAGCAGAACACCCAACGGTTGAATCTGGATTGGGAAGCGGTGAACCGCATTCAGGGGACGGTCATCTGCTGCCCCGACAATCCCCTGCGCCATTCCCGGTCGCTGCGCCAGTTGCAGTACGCCAACTGGATCAGCATGGATGAAATCGATGATCGCTCCTCGCAGTTCTACCAGATGTTCGAAGTCAACGACATTCACCCACCGCAGAAGGTGATCGAGTGTTCCTCGCTGCTGTTGGCCCTGCGCCTGGTGGAGAACGCCGACGCGTTCATGACCTTGAGCAAGCTCTCGGTCAGGGACTCGCTCCCCCCCGGGCGCGCCCCCGACCTGGTGTGGGTCGAGGTCGAAGAGATCATTCCGGAATACCCGATCTACCTGGTCTGCATCGACCGCCACTCGCTGACCTCGCCCGCCCGGGACCTGTTCTACGGCCTCAAGTCGAAACTGGCGGCGCAGGCGCTCGCCGAGGCCGATGGCTAAAAGTGGTAGTACATGCCGATGGCCAGGTTCTGCGGATTGTCGCCGGCTTGCTCGATCGGTATCCCGGCATAGCTGACGGACGACTCGGGGCGGTTATCGATCAGCGCAACACGGGCGTACAGCGCCCAGTTCGGGCGCAGGAAGTGGTCATAACCAAGCATCATGCCGAAGGCGTCCTTGTCGCCGGCATCGATGTCGCGCTTGACCAGGCTCAGGCGCGCCACGTCGGCTTTGCCCACGGGCGCGGAAATGCCCAGGGTCCAGGCGGTCATGCTTGGCGTCCCGGAGTAGTCGACGTCCTGGCGCTGCCAGTTGAGGCTGGCGGCCAGCGGCCCGAAGTCGTAGAGCGCGAGGGCGCTTTTGAAATAGTTGTGGGTCTGGCGCTGTCGACCGCCATCGTCCCAAGGGTCGCTCAGATAGTCGTTGAAGGAGGCGACCCATATCCACCGGGCATCGCCGTACTGCACGCCCAGGCCTTTGCCGCGCAGGGTCTTGCCGGAACTGGCGGTGTCGTTCAAGCCGAAGCTCAACGCACTGCCCAGGCTCCAGCCCGCGTACTTGGGCGTGGTGTAGGCCAGCGTATGCTTGGGCCGCAAATCCAGGTAGTACGAACCCCGTCCGGCCGGCGGGCCACTCAGGTAGGTGTAGGGCGAGCCGTAGGTGGCGAGAAATGGATCGGCAAAGGTCGGCGTGGCCATGCCGTAGGTCTTGCCGAACTCCAGCTTGCCCCAGGTTTTCGAGCGTAACGCGGCAACCGCCAGGCGCAATGTCCCCACCTGCTTCCAGTGCTCGTCGAAGGCCTGGCCATTGAGGTTGAATCCCTCCTCGACATCCACTTCCAGCACCGTATCGGGGTCCAGCGCCTTGCGCATGTACAGCCCGAGCTTGTTGGTCCAGGCCGCGCCGCCAGCGACCTTGAATCCCGAGTAGTGCCCCGAGTCCTGATAGTTCGCAAAGGCATCGACGGTGCCGTACACCTTGAGTTTGTCATCGTAGCCTTTGTCGATGTTGTAGTAGCCAAACCCGGATGCCACCCGGGCTATCGAGGGGAAGCCCTCGGCCAGGCCAGCGACCGGAAAGCCGAGGCCCAGCAACAGGGCGGCCAGGGCGCAATTGCACGCGGGGGTATGACTCATTGCAGACGCTCCATGTGTTTGACAGCTGAGGAGCAGCAGACTCTGCGAAATAAAAACGCCGCGGAAATGATGAATTTCGTATGGCTATGCCTGAATGATAATTTCCCGTCGCGAATTCAAGCGCTCAGGGTTCAACCCTTGGCGTGAATCGTCGAAAGCTTGGCCAAAACAAAGTTCTGGGTGGGGGAGAACGGGCGAGGGTTGTTGGGCTTGTGTGCGGCAAAAGCGCAAAGCGGTCCGTCAGGCGCACTGTTCTAGCGCCGAAACGCGGTCTTGAAAGCAGGTGAATTAACTTTTGGTTAACTGCCTGCATAAAGTGCAAGTGATTCACTCGAGAAGTTGCCCGATAGTGGGTCCAGGACAACAACGACTCGGAGAGAGCTCCCATGACCACCTTGCACTCGGACACTCACTTGACCAGCGGCTCGATACGACCCCAGAGGACTGCGGTCGGTTCTCGCAAAGCCACTGTGGCCTGTGCTCTGGGCAACGCTCTGGAAATGTACGACTTCACCATCTACAGCTTTTTTGCGGTGGTGATTGCCAAAAACTTTTTTCCGGCGGCGTCACCGATAGCGTCGTTGCTGATGTCGTTGACCGCGTTCGGTGTGGGCTTTCTGATGCGCCCGGTGGGGGCGATGGTGATCGGCCGCTACGCGGATCGAAAAGGTCGCAAGGCCGCGCTGACCCTGACTATTTTCCTGATGACACTGGGCACGGCATTGATTGCGTTTGCCCCCACCTTTCAGCAGGCCGGGGTCATCGGTACGGTGCTGTTGGTGATAGGTCGTCTCACCCAAGGGTTCTCTGCCGGCGGCGAAATCGGCACCGCCTCGGTGCTGATGATGGAATCGGCAGCCACCACGAACCGCTGCAGCAGCGTCAGTTGGCAGGCCGCCAGTCAAGGTTATGCGGCCCTGGTGGGGGCGGGTATCGGGCTGCTGCTGAGCAATGTCTTGAGCACGCCGGACCTCGAGAGCTGGGGCTGGCGCATCCCCTTCGTGATCGGTCTGTTGATCGGCCCCGTCGGTTGGTACATCCGCCGCTGCCTGCCGGAAACCCTGGAGCAGGAAGCTCCGACTCCAACGCCATCGACCCGCCACAAGCCGCACTGGCGCGAAGTGATCGACCTGCGCAACACCCTCCTGGCGACGGGCTTGATGGCCAGCGCCACCATCGGCATGTACCTGTTTATCTTCTACATGCCCTCGTACCTGGTCACTACGCTTCACTATCCGCAACGCAGCGCACTGGCGATTGCCTGTGTCGCGGCCGCGTGCCTGGCAATCATCACACCGATCGCCGGACGTTTTGCCGATCGCCACGGCTTGCGCAAGAAACTGCTGGTGTGGACCGTCGCCTTGCCGGTGATTGCCGCATGGCCGGCGCTGTGGCTGTTGTCGCAGACCACCGACCTCTATGTGGCGATGCTGATCGTGGCGCTGCTGGTATTGCCGGGGTGTGTCGGGTCGGGGGCCTTCTTCGCCATGATCATGGAAGCCTTCGCCAAGCCGCACCGCGCCCTCGGCACCTCGGTCAGCTACAGCTTCGGCGTCACGCTGTTCGGTGGCTTCTCGCCGCTCATCGCCACCTGGCTGACGTCCACCCTCGAAAATCCGGTGGCCCCGGCTTTTTACTTACTGGCCGGCGGGGTGATCAGCCTGATCTGCCTGAAGCTGTTGCCGGAAAACATCGGAAGAGACTGACCCATGACGACTCGACAAAATTGCACGACCTTCAGCGACAGCGAGCTGCAAACCTTCATTGATCTGCGCCGGCAGATTCACGCCGCGCCGGAATTGGGCGCCGAGACGCCACACACCGCCGAGCTGGTTGCCGCCAGGCTTGAGCAGTGGGGTTACCAGGTTCATGCCGGCATCGGCGGGCATGGCCTGGTCGGGGTCCTGAAAAAAGGCCAAGGCACTCGTTGCATTGGCTTGCGTGCCGACATGGACGCGTTGCCGATGCAGGAAAAAAACCCCTTTGCCCACGCCAGCAAGATCGCCGGCCGTATGCACGCCTGTGGCCATGACGGGCATACGGCGATCTTGCTCGCCGCGGCTTACCGCTTGGCCAACAGCGACTTCAACGGCACCCTGAACCTGATTTTCCAGCCGGACGAGGAGGGGTTGTGCGGTGCCAAGGCAATGATCGATGACGGCCTGTTCCAGCGTTTTCCCTGTGATGCGATATTCGCCTTGCACAATATGCCCGGTGCGCCGGTGGGCTCGGTCGTGGTCCAGGCCGGACCGACCATGGCCTCTTCCGAGCGGGTCAGCCTGACGATTGGTGGCAAGGGTGGACACGGCGCCATGCCCGAGCTGGCGGTCGATCCGGTGCCGGTGGTGGCCAGCCTGATCAACGCTATTCAGACCATCAAGTCGCGTAACCTCGGCCCTGAGGAATACGCGGTCATCAGCATTGGCATGCTTCAGGCCGGAAGCGTCTACAACATCATTCCCGATGAGGCGAGCATGCTCATCAGCGTGCGCACCGATACCCCGCAGACCCAGCAAAAGATCAATCAGCGCCTCGAGCAGATCGTCCGTGGCCATGAGCAGTCATTCGGCGTGCGCATCGACCTGCAGATCACCCAACTGGCGCCGGCGCTGATCAATGATCCGGAAGCAGCACAACGGGTGCGTGCGAGCCTGGCGCCGCTGTTCGAGCCTGGCCAGATTCATCATCGCGGGCCGAAAGTGATGGGCACCGAGGACTTTGCCTGGATGCTCGGCGAAGTGCCGGGGTGTTACTTCATGCTGGGCAACGGAGAGGGTGAATTCCACGGCTGCTCGGTGCACAACCCCCACTACGACTTCAACGATGCGTTGATTGGCTTGGGCGCCAGGTGCTGGGTCGCGTTGGTGGAGGACTTTCTGGTGTAGGTTTGCAGGTGAAGGGCCTCCAGTACAGGAGGCCCTTGACCTGCGGCTTTACTCGTCGTCTTTCTTCATCAACCCGGCCAGGGCGGCAAACGGATTGTGGGTGGCCTTGGCGATTTTCGGGGTGCTCAGGGAGCCGTCGCCGAAGTACTGCTGGTCGGTGTAGCGCGAGTGTTCGTTGTCGTGGCAGTACAGGCACAACAGTTCCCAGTTCGAGCCGTCCTGGGGGTTGTTGTCGTGGTTGTGGTCACGGTGATGCACGGTCAACTCGCTCAGGCGCTTGCCGGAGAACTCACGGGCGCAGCGGCCGCAGACGTGCGGGTACATCTTCAGGGCCTTGTCGCGGTAACCCATTTCCCGGTCGCGCTGGGCGTCGGCGAGGATGCGGTCGAGCTTGGCGGTGTTGGTGGGGGTGGACGAACTCATGGGTTCACCTTTGTAGAAAAAGACTGATGACGGTTATACAGGCAGTTTAGCTCAGCCCTTGAGCTTCTCGGCAATCCAGATGGTGTGGCGGGTGCCGCGGTTGCCATGGGCGAATACCTGGACTTCCTCGGCCTTGAACCCGGCTTTTTTCAGTTTGTCGGAAAACTGCCGGTCAGCGCTGGCCGACCAGACGGCCAACACGCCTTTGGGCCGCAAGGCCTTGGCGCAGGCTGCCAGGCCCGCCGCCGAATACAGCCAGCTGTTGGCTTTCTGGGTCAGGCCTTCGGGGCCGTTGTCGACGTCGAGCATGATCGCATCGAACCCCTGGGGCTCGGCCTGCAGCACCTTGGCTACGTCTTCCTGGCGAATCACCGTGCGCGGGTCGAGCAGCGGCATGCCGGCTTTCTCCCCCAGCGGGCCACGGTTCCACTCGACGACCCCGGGCACCAGCTCGGCGACCACCACTTGCGCACGCTTGCCCAAGTGTTTGAGCGCCGAAGCGAGGGTGAAGCCCATGCCCAGCCCGCCGATCAACACCCGCGAGTCCGGGCGCCCGGCCACCTTGCGGCAGGGAATCTCGGCCAGGGCGTCTTCGGAGCCGTGCATGCGAGTGTTCATCAGTTGCCCGCCGTCCCCGCCCTGGATCTTGATGACGAAATCCTCGCCATATTCGAACAGGCACAGGGCTCCGCCGTTGTCGGGGATCGGGGTGGTGTCGAGCAGAACGAAACGTTTCATGTGACTCTCATCCGGAAAACTGCTTTTTAAACGTAAAACCGCATTGAGCAGGGCATTCCTGCGCGGTTGGGAGTAGCCTTGAAGTATCCAGCAAGGGCAACGGAGCCATTGATGAAGCGCACCATTCTAACGGTCATTGTGTTGGCCGCGCTCTCGATAAGTACGGCGCAGGCACAGGAGCTGCAAGCGATCCCGATCACCCCTTCGGCGGTACCCGGTTCACCTGGCACCGCCACCCCCACGCCGTACCCGCAAATCACCCCCACCGCCGCGCCCAAGAGCGGCAGCGGTTCGGCGAGCAAGCTGCCGTTGCCGCCGATCATCAAGCCCAACCCGCCCAAGGACCAGACCTTGCCCGGCCTCGACCTGCCGGCACCCAAGGCCAAGTCGCCGGGCGGTTAATCCTGCTGCGCGAGCA
Source organism: Pseudomonas sp. F007 (assembly GCF_057814275.1). Lineage (NCBI taxonomy): Bacteria > Pseudomonadati > Pseudomonadota > Gammaproteobacteria > Pseudomonadales > Pseudomonadaceae > Pseudomonas > Pseudomonas sp. F007. Next base: position 54,035 of record NZ_JBVATA010000007.1, read on the forward strand.
ACTGGCCGTCGACCATGCGCAGGCGCCGCGACAACGACACCGCCAGCGCGCGGATGATCTTCGCGGCAACCCTCGGTGCATCATTGATCATTTTCTCCAGCGAGTCCTTGCCCAGGTTGAGCAATCGGCAAGGACTCGCCGCCACGCAACTGGCCGAGCGCCGCTCGCCATCGAGCACCGCCATTTCACCGAAGGCACCCTTGCGCAGGGTGGCGACGGTCACGCGTTGCCCGTCGCTGTTGGTTTTCTGCACCGAGACCTGGCCGCTGTGGATGATGCACATGAAGCTGCCGGCATCGCCCTCCTGGAAGATTTCCTCGCCGGTGGCAATGCTGCTGATGCTGAAATAACCCGCAGCCGCGGTGAAGTCCGCCGCTTGCAGTTGCGGGAACAGGCCGCAATCCATCAGCCAGTCGCGGATTTCCCGGTTCAGTGAAGTCGGATCAGACATGGTTTCAGGCGATTCCCAGTTGCTTGAAGACAAAGGCGTATTCCAGGGCCACGTCACGCAAGCCCTGATAGCGACCGCTCATGCCGCCATGGCCGGCGCCCAGCTCGGTCTTGAGCAGCAGCAGGTGGTCGTCGGTTTTGCTCACCCGCAGCTTGGCCACCCACTTGGCCGCTTCCCAGTACTGCACGCGGCTGTCGTTGTAGCCGGCGATCACCAGGGTCGCCGGATAGGCCTGTGGCGCGACGTTTTCATAGGGCGCGTAGGCCTTGATCCGCGCATAGACCTCGGGTTCCTGTGGGTTGCCCCACTCGTCGTATTCGGTGACGGTCAGCGGCAGGTCCGGGTCGAGCATGGTGTTGAGTACGTCGACGAACGGCACTTCGGCAATCGCCACGGCGAACAGGTCCGGGCGCTGGTTGAGCACCGCACCGATCAACAAACCGCCGGCGCTGCCACCGCTGATCGCCAGTTTCGAGGATTCGGTGTAGCCCTCGGCGATCAAATGTTCGGCGCAGGCGATGAAGTCGTCGAAGGTGTTCTGCTTGTGTTCCTGCTTGCCGGCGCGGTACCAGGCTTCACCCAGTTCGCCGCCGCCGCGCACATGGGCGATGGCAAAGGCCACGCCCCGTTCGAGCAGGCTCAGGCGGGCGTGGGAGAACCACGGGTCGAGGCTTTCGCCGTAGGCGCCATAGCCGTACAGATAGAGTGGCGTCGGCTGGCCGAGGTGTTCGCGCTTGACCACCAGGCTGATCGGCACCTGCGTGCCATCCGGCGCGGTGGCCCACAGACGTTGGCTGACGTAGGCGTCGGCATCGAACGGGCCGAGCACCGGGGTTTCTTTCAGGACTTTCTGCTCGCCGCTGGCCAGCTCCAGTTGGCGCACCTGGGCCGGACGATTCAGCGCCTCGTAGCGCAGGCGGATCCTGTCGCTGACAAATTCCAGACTGTTCTGCACATACAGGCTGTAGGCCGCGTCCGGCAGTTGCACGCGATAGGCCGGCAAGCCTTGCGGGTGCACTTCGATGATCGGCAGGCCGCCGATGCGCAGGCTCAGGGTCATGGCCGTGGCGTTCAGGGTGACACCGTCGAGCATCACGCTGTCGCTGTGGGGGATCAGGTTCTGCCAGTCGCTTTCGGTAGGCACCACGTCGGTGTCGGCGGCCTGGTACAGGGCAAAGTTGATGCCGTCGCGGTTGCTGCGAATAAACCAGCTCCACTGGCCGTCGAGCTTGCCGTGATCGACCTCGTACTCGTGGTCTTCGACCCGTGGCGCCAGGCAAGTGAAGGCCTGCTGTGGCTGCGCCGCATCGAGGGCCCAGACTTCGCTGGTGGTCTTGCTGCCCAGCGCCAGCAGCAACTGGCGCTCGGAGCTGGAACGATAGCAATGCAGAAAGAAACGGCCGTCCGGCTCGTGGAACACTTCTTCGGCGGCGGTGCCGTCCAGGCGATAGCGATACAGCTTGTGCGGGCGATGGGTGTCGTCCAGTTCGGCGAAGAACAGCGTCAGGCTGTCGTTGGCCCAGGTCATGCTGCCGTCGCAGTCCTCGAAGCTCAGTTCGCTGACCTTGCCGTTGGACAGTTCCTTGACGAACAGGGTGTAGATCTCGTCGCCACTGGTGTCGAGGCTGTAGGCCAGGCGCTGGTGGTCGGGGCTGACGCTGAACGCGCCGAGGGAGAAAAAACCACCATTGGCCAGTGCGTTGGGGTCGAGCAGCAGCTCTTCGGCGCTTTCGTCGACCTGCTGGCTGTCATCGGCCGGACGCGGGCAGCGGTAGTGCCGGGCGTACTCGTCGCCGGCGGTGGTGCGGGTGTAATACAGGTACGGCCCCCAAGGGGAGGGCAGCGACAGGTCGGTTTCGAGGATCCGCCCCTTGATTTCGTTGAACAGGGTTTCCCGCAACTCGGCCTGGTCGGCGAGCATGGCTTCCTGGTAGGCGTTTTCCGCCTTGAGGTAATCGAGCACCGGCGCCGTGTCCCGTTCCTGCAGCCAGGCGTACGGGTCATCGCCGGCGGCCTGGCGGGCAATCGGGGCGCTGGGGACGTGGGCGGACTGGGGCATGGGCAGCTCTCGGCAAGGATGCAAAAAAGGCTTCACGGACGGCGGGGCAGCCTGATCGGTGAAAAGCCGTTATCATAAGCGCCTCTTTGCCTGCCATGCCATGGACACCATGACCGAGAACGACTATCTGATCGCCTGGGGCCTTTACGCCTTTGCCGCTGTGGGCTGCCTGCTGGTGTGGATGCGCATGACCCGCTGGATGTGGCGCTACCTGCGCGAGCCGCTGCGGGTGATCGTCGCCGTGCTGCTGTTCAGCCCGACCATCATCGACCCGGTCAAGGAAAAATTCGCCCCGGCCATCGCCATCACCGCCCTCGACCTGCTGTTCAAGGTCGGCAACAACGCCTGGCGGGCGATTTCCGACCTGTTCATGTACGGCATCATCGCCCTGGGCCTGTACCTGGTGTTCGTGGCGATCCGCCTGCCGATCGAGCGCGCCTCCCGGGCTCGCCAGCAGCAGGCTGCCGCTGCCCAGGCCGCCGCCCGTGCCGCAGATATCGAAGACGACCAGCCCTTCGGTGGTGCCGGCGATGACCGTTACGGTCGTCCACCGGTGCCGAGCAACCCTCAGCGTTCGCGCGTCGAACCGCGTATTTGACCGTCCTGCATTGATCCGAGAGTTCTGCCATGTGTGAGTTATTGGGCATGAGCGCCAATGTCCCGACCGACATCGTCTTCAGCTTCACCGGGCTGATGCAGCGCGGCGGGCGCACCGGTCCGCACCGCGATGGCTGGGGCATCGGCTTCTACGAGGGGCGCGGCTTGCGCCTGTTCCAGGACCCGGCGGCCAGCTGCGATTCGCAAGTCGCACAACTGGTGCAGCGGTACCCGATCAAGAGCGAAGTGGTGATCGGCCACATTCGCCAGGCCAACGTCGGCAAGGTTTGCCTGTCCAACACCCATCCGTTCGTCCGCGAGCTGTGGGGCCGTAACTGGTGTTTCGCGCATAACGGCCAACTGGCGGATTTCCAGCCCTCGGCCAGCTTCTACCGACCGGTGGGCGACACCGACAGCGAAGCGGCGTTTTGCGATCTGCTGAATCGGGTCCGCGAGGCTTTTCCCGAGCCGGTGGAGATCGAGCAACTGTTGCCTACCCTGGTAGAGGCGTGCGCCGAATACCGCAGCAAAGGCGTGTTCAACTGCCTGTTGAGCGATGGCGACTGGCTGTTCTGCTATTGCTCGACCAAGCTGGCGCAGATCACCCGGCGCGCGCCCTTTGGTCCGGCGCGGCTGAAGGATGTCGACGTGATCGTCGACTTCCAGGCCGAGACCACGCCCAACGACGTGGTGACGGTGATCGCCACCGAGCCGTTGACCGAAAACGAAACCTGGACCCGCTACGAGCCGGGCCAATGGAGCCTGTGGCGGCGCGGTGAATGCGTCAGCCACGGCCAGACCGAATAGGGAAACTCGCGATGCTGCTCAGTTATTTGCGTCTGGTGTTGTTCGCCGTGGGCCTGTTGGTGGGCGTTCAGGTGCCGGGCTTCATCAACGACTACGCCCAGCGTGTCGAAGCCCATCTGATCGAGGCACAGACCAGCCTGCGCGGCTTCCAGGGCACCGCCGAGCAATTCTTCAAGGGCGACCTGCAAGCGCTGGTGGCCCACTATCGCGCCAGCGAAGACCCGATCTTTCGCAGCGATGCCGACAGCCTGAACACCCTGCTGGTGCGCCAGGTGGCCTTGGACAAGCAATTCCAGGCCATGCAGGGGCCGTGGTACATCCGCTTCCTGCAGGTGGTGCTGGCCGCCGATCCGGATATCCGCAAGGAAACCTGGAACGGCTACAGCTACCAGTTGCTGCTCACCCCCGAAGCCATGGGCTGGGGCCTGGGCGGGGCGATGTTGCTGTCGTTCGGCCTGGAGTGCCTGTTCCGCCTGATCGACTGGGTGGTGCTGGGCGGCAAGCGCCTGCGCCAGAGCCGGCCAATCGAAGAGCGCGACCTGCGCGGGCTTTAATGCCGAAGAAGGGCCGATCGCCCGCGCCGGAACCGTTCCTTTGCGGGCGAAGGTCTACCAGTCGAGCGAGTAGCTCATGCTCAACGTCCGGCCTTCGGCGTTGGCATAGGGGGCCTTGGCGTTGGACTGGGCGAACAGGTTCTGGTAGTTGCGATTGGTCAGGTTGAACACCCCACCCTCAAGCCGGCCGACCGGCAGTTGCACGGAGCCGAGCAGGTCCACCAGGGTGTAGCCATCGATGTCGCGTCCGTTGTCATCCTTGAGGGCCGCGTCGTAACTCGCCAACTGCATGCCCTGCAGGCGCAGTGTGTAATCGTCCTCGGTATAACCGACGAACAGGGTGGTTTTTGCCGGTGAGATACGCGTGGCTGGCAGGTCGATCCATTTGCCGTTCTGCTGCGTCTCGCCCTTGGCCCAGGCATAAGTGCCGCCCACCGACCAGTGATCGGTGGCGCGATAGGTCAGGCTGTTTTCGATGCCGCGAACCCGTTCTTTCTGATCGATCAGGCGCAGCACGCGCTCATTGGCATCGTAGAACTGGGTCACGTCCGAGGTGTTTTCATAGACAGTGACATCGGCTTGCCATTGGTCCCAGTCGCCACGCCAGCCCAGCTCGTAGCTGTCGACCTTGATGGCCTGGGCGTCGAGGGTCTGGATGTCAAAGGAGCTGTTCACATCACGCAGGAAGCGCTGGATGTCCGGCAGTGAAAATCCCTGGCTGTAGTTGACGAAAACATCCTGGTTCTCGCTCAGGTGATAGACCGCCCCGAGGTTGTACAGGGTGGCGTCGTATTTCAGGGTTTCGCCGGGCAGGGTCGCATAATTGCCGGTCTGGACGATCTCCCCATAAGCGATGCTGTCGGAAACCTCGCTTTCGATCCATTCACGGCGAATACCGCCGCGCACGGTCCAGTCGGCGATGTCCCAGGACATTTGCCCGTAGATGGCCTTGGTGGTGGTCTCGGTATCCGGGCCCAGTTCGAAGGTGGTGCCGGTCTTGGTGTAGTCCAGGCCCTTGACGCTGTACTGGTCGCCGCGTTGAGTGGAGCGCTCGTTGTCGTAGTCGGCCCCCCAGACCAGGTTGCCCGTGGCACTGCCGATGGCGGGGAGCGGTGTGTCGACCGCCGCGCGCAGGCCATAGACATTCTGCACGCTATTGTTGTCGGAGATGCCGGCGAAGCCTCGCGACACGTCAGGGAAAAACAGCGCGTCAGCGCGGCGCCAGTAGCTTTCCAGTTGCAGGCCCTGGCCGTGGAAGTCCTTGTCGGTGTAATTGAGGTTGACCGCCTGGTTATGGGTATAGGGCTGATCGTCGAGGTGCAGCCCTTTGATTGCAACCGCTTCCTGCTTGTTTTTCGGGTCTTTGGTGTAGCCGGTGTCCTGTTCGTCCTTGTAGTCCTGGAGCGACAGGCTGACTTTCCTGTTCTCGTCCAGCTCGTAACCGAAACGACCTTGCAGGTCATAAGTCTCGGTGTCCATGTTGCTGCCCTGGGAAGTGTCCTGAGGGATGCGGTCACCGTTGCCGTCAAACTGATCGTTGCGTTGCGTCAGGTCGGCAGACACATACCAGTCCAGGGCATCCTTGCGCCCGGTGGCACTCTGGAAAGCCTCGTAGGCGAAGCCTTTGCGGTTGAAGTTGTTGCCTGTGGTCATCCCCAGTTTGCTGCTGTAGGCAGCGTCCTGGCCCTGATTGCGCTTGGTGATGATGTTGATGATGCCGCCTGAAGCACCGGCACCGTAGACACTGCTGGCACCGGAGACCACTTCGATGCGTTCGATGCTGGCCGGGGAGATGCTGTTGAGCTGGCGGAAATTGTCGCGCGTGGCGTTCTGCGATACACCGTCGATCAATACCAGCACGCTGCGCCCGCGCAGGGTCTGGCCGTAGTTGCTCATCCCGCCGGTGGACGGTGCAAGGCCAGGCACCAATTGCCCAAGCATGTCGGAGACCCGCCGACCCGCGCCGCTTTGCTCACGGATTTGCTGTTCGTCGATCACTTGGACCGAGCCCGGGATCGAGGCAATGCTCGCTTCACTGCGGGTTGCGGAAACGACGGTGGCCTGGAGGTTCAGGGCGTCGGATGGCTGTTCGGTGTCATCGGCCCAGCTGTGGGCACTGAAGCCACCGAGCAATGGAATCAACAGGCAGAGTTTGGTTCGGGTCATGAGGTCGTCTTTTTCTAGTTTTGTTGAGCGTGGGTAGATAAAGGTGTGGGAGCGGGTGTCACGGTGAATGCCCGCACCCAACGGATGCCGAGGGCCGCCAGTGCGTAGGTCAGGGCCACCAGCCAGAAGCTGTGGGCCAGGCCAATCACACCCAGGCCGACTCCGCCGAGCACAGTGCCGAGCAAGGCACCGGCCTTGGCCGCGCTGTTGCCCAGGCCGAGGGCAAAACCCTGCTGGCTGGCGCACACGGTATTGGCGATCAATGCATAGGCAACGGGAAGCAGGGCGCCTTGCCAGATGCCCCAGACCAGCCGGCTGGCGAGAAACCCCAGCCATTCGTTGGTCAGTGCTGTGGCGGCCAGCGTCAGGGCACACAGCCAGGCGACACCCTCGATGACGCGCAAGGTGTAGGCCGGTTGCCAGCGGTCGAACAAACGTCCCCACAGCGGTGCGCAAATCGCCAGGCTCGCGGCACTCGCGGCGTAGGTGGCGCCGATCAGCCAGCCCGGAGCGTGCAGGATGTTGGCGACGTACAGGGCGTAGAACGGCTGCGGGATCATCTTCGCGGCCTGGATCAACACGATCACCAACAAGATTGCATTCAGCCAGCCTTTGGGCAGGGCCACCGGCGCGGCGTTTTTTCGCTGTGAGGCCCGCGCCCTGTCGGCCGGCAGGAAAAAACTACCCAGCGCGCATAACAGGCAAATCGCCGTTGCGCCGTAACAGAGCAAGGCGAAGCCCGAGATGTCCATCAGCCAGCCGCCCAGCACTGGGCCGATCAACGAGCCGACGGCGGTCGCCGATTGCAGGCGGGCCAGGGTATGGCCTCGTCGGGAACTGTCGCAGCAGGCCAGGGCATAGGCCTGGGCCGCGGCGAGGAAACCGGCCAGGGCGCCTTGCATCACGCGAATGGCCACCAGCAACCAGGGGTCGTCGGTGATGGCCGCGAGCCCCTGGCAGAGCGCCAGCGCCAGCAATGCACGGATGATCATCGGCTTGTGCCCGGTGCGGTCACCCAGGCGACCCCACGCGGGCGTCAGGAGCATGGCCGCGAGCATCGGGCCGGCATAGACGAGTGCCGATAACAGGGCGGTGTAGCCAGCACCCTCTGGCCCGAGCAGATGCTGGATCTGCAAGGGCCAGAACGGGCCGCTCATTTCCATGGCGCCCATCGAGACAAACTGGATGACGATCAGCAGTCTCAATGCACGCCCGTCAGCGAGCATCGGTGCGGGCTCGCAGTGGGTTGTCGAGGCGTCCGACAATGTCGGCATGACTGTCGAGCAAGCGCATGCGCATGAACGACTTTGCCGGCCAGTCCTGCTCCAGCAAGGCCTGGCGTTCGCTTTCCCAGCGTGCCGGTTCGACGCGCTCGCGCACGCTGTCGAAACACTGTGCAACCTGCGTTGCCAGGCGATCCCAAAGGATGCTTTGCGACACATTCCAGAGGCGGGCACAGAGCAATGTCAGTTCACCCAAGTGACACATGAACGTGGTGTGCAGGAGCTTGTCGCGGACAAAACCTGCGTCGTCGTACAGGGTCATTTTCGGATCGTGCAACTGGATATCCAGGCCCTGGGCGTGGAGGGTCTTGCGATCGATGCGAATGTCACCAAAGTCCCGCAGCAACAGGCGATTCAACTGACCGTCAGCGCCCATCACCATGAAGCTGTTTTGCTGGTGGGCTTCGAACGCCACGCCATATATCAGGTAGATGCCCAGCAGCGCCGGCACGGCAATCGACAGGTAATCATCGAAGAACGCCTGCATGGCCGCGCTGTCATCACGACCCTGAGCCAGTTGGACCCAATCGCGCAGCAGCGGTTGTTCGAATTCGTTGACGGCGAACAGGCTGCCGACCGGTACCGCCAACTCGCCTTCCTGCAGCAGCGTCAGAGGGTTGTCACGGTACAACACGCCGGCATGCCGGGAGCGCTCCTCGTCTACCGGTTGTGCGGCGTAGTGCACGCCGATGCGCTCCGGCACGATGTTCAACAGGCGCTGAATCTGCGGTTCCTGGTCGAGAATCTGCAGTAGCAGCTGGCTGATGCGCGGGCCCATGCGAGCCGAGCGTGGCGACACGGTGCGTTGCACGCTGGTCAGGCGCAACGCCACTGGCAGCTTGACCATCGGCGCAACGCGGCTGACCTGCGGTAAAACCGTGCGAAAGGACATGGTTGGGTGGCCGGTGAAGGCGACGATGTCAGTGATGATCAGCAGGTTGTCCGCAATCTCGTTGGCGAACGAATGTGGCAGTTCCTCATGGGCTTGCCAGGGGTGCGCCGGCAACGGTAGGTAGTCCGCTACGTCCAGGCCCCGCTGATGCAAGTGGTGCCGTAATTGCTCGGCGGCCTGGGGGAAGTGGCCTTGCCACCAGTCCCGGTAATCGGCGGTGCCGGCCAGCGCTTCGACGTGGGCGTACTGGCGGTGCAGGGCGCACAACACGATCGGAAAGCTCGCTTCGAACTCGGGCGAGAACGCGATGACCTGAGCGGCACTCAAGCCCAGCTTGGTCTTGTAGTTCGGGTGCCATGGATGGCCGAGCGTGCCCCATTGTTCGAGCAGCGATGTCGGGTTCGGGTGCCCGGGACTGGCGTGGAGCCAGGCCAGCAGGTTGTTGTCGTGCTCAGCGCCGATTTGCTCCCTCAGGCGCTCGGTCCAGCCATGGTGGAACGCCAGGCACAGTGTGTCGTTGCTGAAGCTGTCATCCAGCTCCAGTGCCAGACGTTCCAGGACCTGAGCAGAAGCCGGTGGGTTGAGCAACGTGCCCAGGTGCTCGAGCAGCTCGCTGGGCAACTGGATCTTGTGCGGTTGGCGGTCGAGGGTGTGCAGGACGATGCTGCCACGGACATCCCAACTGTTCATCCGCGTGCCGCAGAGGTGATCGAAGTAGAGTTGCGCTCCGTCGCCAAGTGTTAGCCAGCAGTGGTTGTTGTCGTCGAACGTGCAAGCGTCGGGGGTAATCAGGCCTTCGCGAAACAGCGCCTGGATCAGGCGCTGGAAACTGCGTTGGGCCGCGGGAGCCAGGGCATTGCATAAATGATCGAGAGTGATGCGGTGGGACTGGAAAGCCTCGGTGTTGAAGGCTTCGCTCCAGCGAGTGAGCAACTGCTGTTGTTTTTGCGTATAGGCGCGCATCAGGCCCTGTTCCTTGAGGCTGAGGTTGACTGAAAGCGCGCGGAGAATACCAATTAAAAAGGCTAATGCAAATGATATAGATTACTATTTGTGAGTCTTTTCCTTCAGACCCTGTCCAACGGTTTGCTCTGCACCATGTACTGCTCGCCTACTTGCTGTGCATAGCGCTCCACCACGTGCTGGCACAAGGTCACGATTTCCTCGACCCATTCGGCCCCCACCCGCCACGACACCACCACCTGCAGATTGGGGGGGCGCTGGTCGATGGCCAGCAGGGTCAACTCGCCACGCGCCAGCTCTTCGCTCACCAGCACCGGCGGCAAGGCGCCGATGCCGAAACCATCACGCAGCAGGCGAGTGATCGCCGACACCGAGTTCACACAGTTGAGCCGTGGCGAGGGCACGCCGTTGGCCTGCATCAGGCTGAGGACTTCCTGGTGTGGGTGGGAGTTTTTCGAGTAGGTGATGACCCGCTCCCGGGCCAGTTCGGCGAGGTCGGCGTAGTCGCGGTTGTAGATTGACTGGCTGGCGACGATCCAGCCAATCGGGTGGCTGGCCAGCTCCAGGCTGCGCACGTTTTCCTGGCGCAGCAGGTCGGTCTGCAGGGCCAGGTCGAGAAAGCCTTTTTGCAGTTGATCGCAGAGGTTGAGCGAGGTGTCGGCCACCAGCTCGATTTCCAGCAGCGGGTAGTGATCGGTGATCTGCGCCACCAACGGGCTGAGCCAGGTGTGAATCACTGTGTCCATGACCCCGATGCGAATCCGTCCGGCCTTGCTCGAACGGGTTTCCAGTGACTGCTTCAATGCCTGCATGGTGTCGAGCATGCGCTCGGCATAGTCGAGCACCTTGAGCCCTTCGGGAGTCAGTTTCACCCCTCGCGAATCACGCAAGAACAGCTTCACCCCGAGCTCGCCTTCGAGCACCGCGATGCGGCTGGAAATCGAAGCCTGGGTGGTAAAGAGCTTGTCGGCGGTCAGGCGGAAACTTTTCAACCGGGCGACCCAGACGAAGGTTTCGAGGAACTTGAGGTTCATGTGATCAACTTTTTCTTATGCCTTGGCGCGGGTTTTATTAGTTGGACGGGCAGGGCGGTGCCATCGAAAAATGTGCCAGGACCCACGATATGCGTCGTAGCGGTCCAGAACAATACCAATAAAAAATCTGCGGAGAATCGCCATGAGTGCGCCCGACACGACCGATGCCATCCAGCCCCAGGTCGGCAGCCGCCCCGGTCCCTTTGACTGGTATCGCAACATCAACCAGCAAGAGCGCCGGACCTTCTGGAGCTGCAAGATCGGCTACGGCCTGGATGGCATGGACACCCAGATGCTCAGCTTCGTGGTGCCCACCCTGATCGCCATGTGGGGCATCACCACCGGTGAAGCCGGCTTGATCCACACCAGCACCCTGATCGCCTCGGCCATCGGCGGCTGGGTCGCCGGCATCCTCTCGGACCGCATCGGCCGCGTGCGCACCCTGCAACTGACCGTGCTGTGGTTTGCCTTCTTCACCTTCCTGTGCGGCTTTGCCCAGAACTACGAACAACTGCTGATCGCGCGGACCCTGATGGGCTTCGGCTTCGGTGGTGAGTGGACCGCAGGCGCCGTGCTGATCGGCGAAGTGATTCGCGCCAAGGACCGCGGCAAGGCGGTGGGCATGGTGCAGTCGGGCTGGGCGCTGGGCTGGGGCCTGACGGCGATCCTGTATGCCGTGCTGTTTTCCCTGCTGCCACCGGAAGACGCCTGGCGCGCCCTGTTCCTGCTGGGCATCGTGCCGGCGATCTTCGTGATCTTCGTCCGCCGCCTGGTCAAGGACCCGGAAATCTACCGCGAAGCCAAGGCCAGACAGGAACCGAGCAACCCGTCGAAGTTCTATGAGATCTTCGCCCCGGGCATGCTCAGCACCACTATTCGCGCCTCGTTGCTGACCACCGGCGCCCTCGGCGGTTACTACGCGATCACCTCCTGGTTGCCGACCTTCCTGAAAAACGAACGCGGCTTGAGCGTGCTCGGCACCGGCGGCTACCTGGCGATGGTGATCGTCGGCTCTTATGTCGGCTACGTGATCAGCGCCTACCTGACCGATCTGCTGGGGCGCAAAAAGAACTTCATCCTGTTCGCCGTCGGCTCGTTCACCATCGTCCTGCTCTACACCCAACTGCCGGTGAGCAACGGCGTGATGCTGTGGCTGGGCTTTCCACTGGGGTTCTTCGCCTCGGGGATTTTCAGCGGCATGGGTGCGTTTCTGACCGAGCTGTTCCCGACGCGGATTCGTGGTTCGGGCCAGGGTTTCTGCTACAACGTGGGCCGGGCGCTGGCGGCACTGTTCCCGCTGCTGATCGGTCTGTTGAGCCAGAAGGTGCCCTTGAGTGTCGGCATCGGCGCGTTTGCCGCGGTGTCCTACGGCGTGGTGATTCTCGCCGCCCTGAGCCTGCCGGAAACCCGTGGCAAGCAACTCGACGCGCAGTAACTGTTAGTCTGCGAGGCATTCGAAAGGGACTTCGGTCGAAACACTAAAAATTCACAGGAGCACTCAACGTGAGCCGCCTGTTATTGAATTGCGACATCGGCGAAAGCTTTGGCAGCTGGACCATGGGTCTGGATGCCGAGGTGATGCCGTTCATCGATTGCGCCAACATCGCCTGCGGGTTCCATGCCGGCGACCCGAGCACCATGCGCAAGACTGTGGCCTTGGCCGTCAGCCACGGTGTGCAGATCGGCGCCCATCCGGCTTATCAGGATCTGCAGGGTTTCGGCCGGCGCTCCATGGCCTACAGCGTCGAGGAAGTCCGCGACCTGCTGCATTATCAGATCGGCGCCCTGGATGGCATTTGCCGGGCGCAAGGCACGCGGGTGAGCTACGTCAAACCTCACGGCGCGCTGTACAACGACATGATGGCCAACCCGGCGCAGTTGCGCGCGGTGATCCAGGCCGTGGCCGCCTACGACCCGCAACTGCCGCTGATGCTGATGGCCACTCGCGACAACAGTGCGGCCCAGGTGCTGGGCGATGAGTACGGCGTGACGCTGTGGTTCGAAGCCTTCGCCGACCGTGCCTATGACGCCGCTGGACGCCTGGTCTCGCGCAACCTGCCCGGCGCCGTGCATCACGACCCCGCGACAATTGTCGCCCAGGCCCTGACCATCGCCCGTGGCGGCGAGTTGGTTGCCAGCGATGGCAGCGCCCTGCGCCTGCAGGCCAATACCCTGTGCGTTCACGGCGACAATGCCAGTTCGGTGGCGGCCGTGCAGCGTATTCGCGAGGCACTGAAACAACAGGACGCCTCATGAAGCCACGGATTGAAGTGGTGGCCCTCGATTGCCTGATGGTGCGGCTGTTCGATGAAATCGCCGAAACCAACATGCCGTGGATGCTCGCGGCCTGCGGGCGATTGCGCGAAGGTTTCGGCAGGCATTTGATCGATCTGGTGCCGTCCTATACCACGTTGATGGTGCATTACGATCTGTTGGCGTTGAGTCCGGCGCGGGCGCGAGATTTGATTGCTCAGGCCCTCGACGGTCTGCGACCTGACGCCCAGGGCCAAGGCCGCAAACATGTGTTGCCGGTCTGGTATGACCCGAGCGTCGGGCCGGAATTGCACTTGCTGGCGCAGCGCAGCGGCCTGAGTGTCGACGACGTGATTGCCCGCCACAGTGGCCGCGACTACCAGGTATTCGCCCTGGGTTTTGCGCCGGGCTTTGCCTTTATGGGGCTGGTCGAAGAAGCGCTGGCCGCGCCACGCCTTGATACGCCGCGCAAGCGCGTGGCGGCGGGCAGTGTGGGCATTGCCGAGCGGCAGACGGCGGCCTATCCGCTGGTCTCGCCCGGTGGCTGGAATCTGATCGGCCGCACCCCGGCGAAACTGTTCGACCGCGCGCGTGACGGCTACAGCCTGCTGCAACCCGGCGACAGCGTGCGCTACGAGGCGGTCAGCCACGCCGAGTTCATCCGCCTGGGCGGCGACGACACACCTCTGGAGACATCGGCATGAGCCGCTTGAGCGTTGAAGCCAGCACCGCGCTGTGCCTGTTGCAGGACGGCGGACGTTTTGGCGTGCGGCATCTGGGCGTCACCCAGGGCGGCGCGGCGGACTGGTTGTCGATGGCCTGGGCCAACCACTTGCTGGGCAATCCGTCGGGAGCGGCGGTGGTGGAAGTGACCCTCGGCGGCCTGACCCTGGAAGCGCGTGACGATTGCTGCCTGGCCCTGGCCGGCGCCGACCTCGGTGCGTTGCTTGATGGCCAGCCATTGGCGCCGTGGCGCAGCTTCACGGTGCGCAAGGGCCAGCGTCTGCAGTTCAGCCAGCCACGTCTGGGTGTGCGCGCTTATCTGGCGGCGCCCGGCGGCTTCAATGCGCCGACGGTGTTGGGCAGTTGCGCGACGGTGGTCCGCGAGGAGCTCGGGGGGCTCGATGGCTTGGGCCGACCCTTGGCCCGTGGCGCCGAGCTGAGTTATTCGGGGACAGCACAGGGTTTGCGTGAAGTGCCGCAGGTACAACGCCCGGACTTCAGCGACACGCAAGCGCTGGATCTGGTGCTCGGTGCCCAGCATGGCGAATTCAGCGGGCAAAGCCTGTTTGACGCCTTCAACCGCACCTGGACCCTCGACAGCCGCGCCGACCGCATGGGCATCCGCCTGCTCGGTCCGGCGTTGCACTATCAAGGCAAACCGATGATCTCCGAAGGCATCCCCCTCGGCGCCGTGCAAGTGCCGCCCGACGGCCAGCCGATCGTGCTGCTCAACGATCGCCAGACCATCGGCGGCTACCCCCGTCTGGGCGCGCTGACCCCACTGTCCCTGGCCCGCCTGGCGCAATGCCAACCGGGGCAAACAGTGCGCCTGGCGCCAGTGTTGCAGGACACCGCGCATCGACAGCATGTGGAGTATCTGCGGCGCATGAGCGGGCACTAAAATCGCGGCGGTGCCCCTGTTCCACAATGGGCCTGGGTGGATGCTGGTCTTGTGGTCCACCAGAAACCCTGTAGGAGCCAGCTTGCTGGCGAAGGCGGTGTATCAGTCGACATCGATGTTGACTGAGCAACCCTCATCGCTGGCAAGCCAGCTCCTACAGTGGTTTTGGGTGGATGCTGATCTTGTGGTCCACCAGAAACCTTGTGGGAGCCAGCCTGCTGGCGATGGTCGCGCCGCTTATTTGGAGAGAAACCGCATCCCTTCCTCCAACCCGCGCAAGGTCAGGGGGTACATCTGGTCTTCGATCAGATCACGCACGATGCCGGTGGAGGAGGTGTAGTTCCAGGTGTCTTTCGGGTAGGGGTTGATCCAGATGAGCTTCTTGTACTTCTCCATGAAGCGCTGCATCCACACGTAGCCCGGCTCTTCGTTCCAGTGCTCGACGCTGCCGCCGGCCTGGGTGATCTCGTAGGGGGCCATGGCGGCGTCGCCGACGAAAATCACTTTGTAGTCGGCGCCGTACTTGTGCAGCAGGTCCATGGTCGAGGTGCGCTCTGAGCCACGGCGCATATTGTTTTTCCACACCGATTCATAAATGAAGTTGTGGAAATAGAAGTACTCCAGGTGCTTGAACTCGGTCTTGCAGGCCGAGAACAATTCCTCGCAGATCTTCACGTGGGCGTCCATCGAGCCGCCGATATCGAACAGCAGCAGCAACTTGATGGTGTTGCGCCGCTCCGGGCGCATCTGGATGTTCAGCAGGCCGGCATCGCGGGCGGTGTGGTCGATGGTGCCGTCGATGTCCAGCTCTTCCGCGGCGCCCTGGCGAGCGAACTTGCGCAGGCGACGCAGGGCGACCTTGATGTTGCGCGTGCCCAGCTCGACCTGGTCGTCGAGGTTTTTGTACTCGCGCTGATCCCAGACCTTGACCGCCTTGCCCTGGCGTTTGCCGGCATCGCCGACCCGAATGCCTTCCGGGTTGAAGCCGCCAGAACCGAACGGGCTGGTGCCACCGGTGCCGATCCACTTGTTGCCGCCGGCGTGGCGTTCCTTCTGCTCTTCGAGACGCTTCTTGAACTCTTCGATCAGCTTGTCGAGGCCGCCGAGAGACTGGATTTGTGCGCGCTCTTCATCGGTCAGCGAACGCTCGAACTCCTTGCGCAACCAGTCTTCGGGAATCAGTGCCTGCAGGTGATCGTCGAGTTTTTCCAGGCCGTTGAAATACGCGCCGAACGCCCGGTCGAATTTGTCGAAATGTCGCTCGTCCTTGACCAGGATCGCCCGCGACAAGTAATAGAACTCGTCCATGTCGGCGAAGGTCACGCGCTGTTTCAGCGCGTTGATCAGGTCCAGCAGCTCGCGCACCGAGACCGGCACCTTGGCGGCGCGCATTTCATTGAACAGGTTGAGCAACATGGCATCAGTCTCTTAACGGGTGCCGCGACGGCTCATGAACGCCAGGCGCTCGAGCAGTTGCACATCCTGTTCGTTCTTCACCAGGGCGCCGGCCAGCGGCGGAATGGCCTTGGTCGGATCGCGTTCGCGCAGCACCGCTTCGCCGATGTTGTCGGCCATCAGCAGTTTCAGCCAGTCCACCAGTTCGGAGGTCGAAGGTTTTTTCTTCAGGCCGGGCACCTTGCGCACGTCGAAGAACACATCCAGCGCTTCGCTGACCAGGTCTTTCTTGATGTCCGGGTAGTGCACGTCGACGATCTTCTGCAGGGTCGGACGATCCGGGAAGGCGATGTAGTGGAAGAAGCAGCGGCGCAGGAAGGCGTCCGGCAGCTCTTTTTCGTTGTTGGAGGTAATGATGATGATCGGGCGTTGCTTGGCCTTGATGGTCTCGTCGATTTCGTAGACGTAGAACTCCATCTTGTCGAGTTCTTGCAGCAGGTCGTTGGGGAATTCAATGTCGGCCTTGTCGATTTCGTCGATCAGCAGGATCACCCGCTCCTCGGACTCGAAGGCTTCCCACAGCTTGCCCTTTTTCAGGTAGTTACGGATGTCATGCACCTTGTCCACGCCCAGTTGCGAGTCACGCAGGCGGCTCACTGCGTCGTACTCGTACAAGCCCTGGTGGGCCTTGGTGGTGGACTTGATGTGCCAGGTGATCAGGCGGGCGCCAAAGGATTCGGCCAGTTGCTCGGCGAGCATGGTCTTGCCGGTGCCCGGCTCGCCCTTGACCAGCAACGGCCGCTCCAGGGTGATGGCGGCGTTGACGGCCAGCTTCAGGTCATCGGTGGCGACGTACGCGCGGGTGCCTTCGAACTTCATCGGTAATTCCTCGAACGGTAACGCCGACCTGCGCCGGGCAGGGCGGGACAAGTAAATGCAATAGCCGACTATAACGCGGCGCCCGGTCGAGTGGGAACGCAGACGGCTTATTCAGTCTCTGAATGGGGCGTCACACGGTGACTCAGTCAGGCGTCGGCTTGGGCTGCTCGTAGCGGGCGTTGAAGGCCTGGATAAAACCGTTGCGCAGGATCTGCAAAAACGCCTGGAAGGCACTGATGTCCTGATTGTGCACACTGCCACTGAGCTCGACGCGGGTGGCGAACTGGTTTTTCGGCTGGTTCTTCAGCAGATTTTCGCTGGTGCCTACCAGCGCCTCCCACACCGAGCGCAAGATGCTTTTCTTCTCGTTCTGCACGTCCTGCTGCCAGTTGAACACCTCGACATCGCGCAATAACGGCTTGATGTAGCCCTTGAGTTGGCCCTTGTTGGCCTGGGCCTCGATCACCACATCGCCGTGGCCGGCATTGAAGTCGAACTTGCCGTAGGCCGAGGCGAAATCGTTGAGGCGCTTGAGTTCGATGTCCTTGACCCGCAGGCGGAACTCGAACTCCTCGAAATTGCTCATCGGGTCGAAGGTGGCGGTGCTTTCCAGCGGCGCATGTCCGAGCAATTGCGCCGTGCCCTCGAAGCGCGCGTCGCGGCGGCCCTTGAGGTCGACCACGTTGGTCAGGTTATAGAGGCTGGCGTTGACCTGGCTCGCCTGCATATTCACCGGTGGCTTGGAGTTGAAGTTGCGAAAGGTGATCTTGCCGTCACTGATGCGCACCTCATCAAGGGTGATCGGCAGCAACTTGCTCAACTGCGCGCGCCAGTCGGTGCCCTGACCGGTCTGCGACGCCGCTTTGTTACCGCCGTCGACGAAATTCAGCTCCGGGTTGACGAATTGTGCACGCGCCACCACGGCGTGGTCGTACCACAGCGAATGCCAGCTGACGGCGAGGTCGATCAGCGGCGCCTTGAGGAACGGCACCGGTACCTTGCCGTCGACCTTGACGATCTGCAGCCCGTTGATCCGGTAGGCGCCGCGCCATAACGCCAGGTCAACGTCGGTGATCTGGCCGCGATAGTCGCCCATGTCGGCGAGTTTGTCGTTCAGGTAGTCGCGCACCAGGTAGGGCAGGGCGATATGCAGGGTCACCAGCAGGAGCACGATGGCAGCCAGCGACCAGAGCGGCCAACGGTATCGACGTTTCATGGCGTCTCCCTCGGGGTTGTCTGAAACGGTGGACTACAGGCAGGCGCAGACGTTCGTCCCGACTGGACGCACAGGAGTGCGAGGCATACCCTTGGACGCTTCTTCAACGCTGTACAAGGACCCAGCCATGAGCCGTATTTTTGCTGACAACGCCCACTCCATCGGCAATACGCCGCTGGTGCAGATCAACCGCATCGCGCCGCGCGGCGTGACCATCCTGGCCAAGACCGAGGGGCGCAACCCGGGTTACTCGGTGAAGTGCCGGATTGGCGCGAACATGATCTGGGACGCTGAAAGCAGCGGCAAACTCAAGCCGGGCATGACCATCGTCGAACCGACTTCGGGCAACACCGGCATCGGCCTGGCCTTCGTCGCAGCGGCACGCGGCTACAAGCTGATGCTGACCATGCCGGCCTCGATGAGCATCGAGCGGCGCAAGGTCCTCAAGGCACTGGGCGCCGAGCTGGTCCTGACCGAGCCGGCCAAGGGCATGAAGGGCGCGATCGACAAGGCGGCGGAAATCCTCGCCAGCGATCCGTCGCGCTACTTCATGCCACAGCAGTTCGAGAACCCGGCCAACCCGGCCATTCACGAGAAAACCACCGGTCCGGAAATCTGGAACGATACCGACGGCGCAGTGGATGTGCTGGTAGCCGGCGTCGGCACCGGCGGCACCCTCTCCGGTGTGTCGCGCTACATCAAGTTGACCCAGGGCAAGCCGATCCTGTCGGTTGCAGTGGAACCTGTGGCTTCGCCCGTGATCAGTCAATTTATGGCCGGCGAGGAAATCAAGCCGAGCCCGCACAAGATCCAGGGCATCGGTGCCGGGTTTGTGCCGAAGAACCTCGATGTGGCGATGGTCGATCGGGTGGAGTTGGTGAGCGACGACGAGTCCAAGGCCATGGCCCTGCGCCTGATGCAGGAAGAAGGCATTCTCTGCGGGATTTCTTCCGGCGCGGCGATGGCCGTGGCGGCGCGCCTGGCCGAGACCCCGGAAATGCAGGGCAAGACCATCGTGGTGATCCTGCCGGACTCCGGTGAACGCTACCTGTCGAGCATGTTGTTCAGTGACCTGTTCACCGATCAGGAAAATCAGCAGTAATCGAGTGCTGTGGGCTGTGGGCTTTTTAACTGTAGGTGCGAGCCCGCTCGCGAAAAACTCAAGGACGCCGCGCTTATTCAGAATGATCGCGTCATCGTTGACGATTATCGCGAGCAGGCTCGCTCCTACAGGGGGCGGTGTCAGCAGGTGTTCAGCACGCCTGTGTTAACAAGCTCTTTGTTGCGCAGCCCTCAATACTGAATGTACAGATGTGCGGTTTATCTTTTGGCTACTAATGTGGATTATGGCCGCCTGCCACGTCGGGTAAATGGCGATGCGCAGTGAAGTATTTTCTCAAGGAGTGTTGCATGAGCTTTTCTTTTGCCGCCAAGGCCTCACTGTTGCTGCTGTTTATCGGCAGCACGCTTTATGTGCACTTGCGTGGCAAGGCGCGGTTGCCGGTGCTTCGGCAATTCGTCAACCACTCGGCGTTGTTCGCCCCCTATAACGCGCTGATGTACCTGTTTTCCGCGGTGCCGTCCAAGCCGTACCTGGACCGCAGCAAGTTCCCCGAACTGGACGTCCTCAAGGACAACTGGCAGGTCATTCGTGAAGAGGCCATGCACCTGTTCGACGAGGGCTATATTCGCGCCGCCGAAAAGAATAACGACGCCGGCTTCGGTTCGTTCTTCAAGAAAGGCTGGAAGCGTTTCTACCTCAAGTGGTACGACAAAGCCCTGCCATCGGCCGAAACCCTGTGCCCGCGCACGGTCGAACTGGTCAACAGCATTCCCAATGTCAAAGGCGCAATGTTCGCCTTGTTGCCCGGCGGCAGCCATCTCAACCCGCACCGCGACCCCTTCGCCGGCTCCCTGCGTTATCACCTGGGGTTGTCGACGCCGAACTCGGATGACTGCCGGATCTTTGTCGACGGTCAGGAATACGCCTGGCGCGATGGCGAAGATGTGATGTTCGATGAAACCTATGTGCACTGGGTCAAGAACGAAACCGAGCAGACCCGGGTGATTCTGTTCTGCGACATCGAGCGCCCCCTGAGCAATCGCTTCATGACCCGCATCAATCGCAGTATCAGCGCTTGGCTGGGTCGCGCCACCGCCCCTCAGAATCTGGACGACGAGCGTGTGGGCGGAATCAACCGGGCCTATGCCTGGAGCAAGAATTCCAGCGACAAATTCAGCGCCGTGTTCAAGCAATGGAAACGCCGCAATCCCAAGCTCTACCGCATCCTGCGCCCGGTGTTGGCGGTGGTGGTGCTGACGGCGTTGGGGTATTGGTTGTTCGGCTAAAAGCCCGGTACACCCCCGTTGTAGGAGCTGGCTTGCCAGCGAATTTTTCGTTAACGATAACGCGCCCATCCTGTTGAATCGCGGCGGCCTCTGGTTTTTCGCTGGCTAGCCAGCTCCTACAGGTACGGTGGTGAGCACCCATCCCAATCATTGCAAAATCTATCCAGCGCTGGTTATAGTCAGCGCTCTTGTGTCCACCCCCATCAAAAAGATCAGCCCATGCCTGCATCCCTTATCAACGCGGTAGTCGATTCAGCGGTCAACGCTGGCGTCGTGCCGTGCGGGAATCAGCAGCCTGCGCAGATCAGTCACTACCCCCCTCCTGTCAGTCGCACCCCAGTGTGCGCGGTGGTGTCCCCACCGGGTGTTGGCGTCTCGGGCTGATCAGCGCTCCTTGCTGATTCCTGTGCCTGCCTGAACCAGAAAAACTGAATTTCAGCTGCGGCTGAGTTGGCTTATTGCCTGATGACAGGTGGTTTTCATGTTGCACATTTCGAAAAAATCCGCGCTTGCGGCGGCCTCCACGAGCCTGTTTGTTTTGCTCTGGAGCAGTGGGGCGATCTTCTCCAAGTGGGGTCTGGCCCACGCTTCACCCTTTGCCTTTTTGTTGATTCGCTTTGCCATTGCCCTGGGCGGCCTGGTGCTATTGGTGCCGTTGCTCAAGCTGCGGTTGCCCCAAGGGCGCCAGCCAATGCTCTACGCGGCGGCGACCGGCCTGGTGCTGCTGGGCGCTTATCAGATCTTTTATCTGCTGGCGCTGGACCTCAAGGTCACGCCCGGGGTCATGGCGACGATCATGGGGGTGCAACCGATCCTCACCGTGGTGCTGATGGAGCGCCAGCGTTCCTGGAGCCGGATGTTCGGTCTGGCGCTGGGGCTGGCCGGGTTGATCATGGTGGTGTACCAGAGCATCGGTCTGGCCGGGACGTCCCTGGCCGGGATGTTGTTCGGGCTGCTGGCGCTGCTGAGCATGACCGCAGGTTCCATCATGCAGAAAAACATCACTCGCGATCCCCTCGGCACCCTGCCGGTGCAGTACCTCGCCGGGCTGTTGCTGTGCGGGATTTTCGTGCCGTTCCAGCCGTTCCACTTCGAACACAGCGCCGGGTTTTTCCTGCCGGTGTTGTGGATGGGCCTGGTGGTGTCGTTGCTGGCAACCCTGCTGCTGTATCGGCTGATCGCTCGCGGCAACCTGGTCAATGTCACCAGCCTGTTCTACCTGGTGCCAGCGGTGACGGCGGTGATGGACTACCTGATCTTCGGCAATCGCCTGGCGTTGTTGAGCCTGCTGGGCATGGCGCTGATCATCGTCGGCCTGGTGTTTGTGTTCCGTAAACCGAGCTGAGTCGAGGCCAGGCGCGTGGGCGATTCAAGGACGAATCGCCCCCCGCGCCGGACGCAACACCAGCCACAACGCTGCGCCGATCAACACTCCGCCATACAGGTGCGGCAGCGACAGTGGCTCGCCGAGAAACAACGCGCCCCATAGCACGCCGAATGGCGGGATCATGAAGGTCACGGTCATCGACTTGACCGGGCCGATGGCGCTCAGCAGGCGGAAGTAGAGGATGTAGGCAAACGCCGTGCAGCCCAGTCCCAGGCCCAGCAGCGACAACCAGACGTTCCAGCCGCCCCAACTGGCGGGCGGCTGACTGATCGCGCTGTAGGCGAACAACGGTAGCAGCAACAGGGTGGCGCCGAGCATGCTGCCCAGGGCCGAAAGGCGGCTGTCGAGGCCGCCTTGCTGGTCGAGCCAGCGCCGTGCGAGGAAGCCGGCAAAGCCATAGCAGGTGGTCGCCAGCAGGCAGGCGAGGGCGCCCATCAACAGTTCTGCATCGAAGGCCACCGGCCCGGCGCGGGTCAGGATCGCCACGCCAAACAGGCCGAGGGCAACCCCGGCGAGTTTCGACAGGCTCAGCCGCTCATGGAAAAACAGACCGCCGATCAGCACCCCCATCAGCGGGGTGGTCGCGTTGAAAATCGCCGAGTAACCAGCGGGCAGCACCTGCGCCGCCACCGAATACATGGTCGCGGGGATCCCCGAGTTGATCACCCCGAGCAACAGCACGGTCTTGAACTTGCCGCGAAAATCCCACGAGGTGCGCATCAGCACCAGGATCACCAGCAGGCCGGCGGCGGCAATCGACACCCGGAAAAACGCCGTGGGAACAGTGCCGATCTCCGGGGCGACAATGCGCATGAACAGAAAGCTCGCGCCCCAGATGGCGGCAAGCGACAACAAACGCAGAATATCGACGGGGTTCACAGCGCGTTCCTTCCTTAATCAGCGCGCCAGTGTCGCCGTCCGTCCCGGCCAAGGCAATGGTTGCGTTGCGTAACAATTGACCTCTAAGCTCAGCCTCCAACGACAAGAATCTTCCCGCAGAGGTCTTCCCATGCCGCAGCCCTGGCCCGCCGCCGACATCGCCCGTATGATCCTCGACGGTTTCGACGACTACCGCGAGCATTTCCGCCAGATCACCGATGGCGCCCGTGCGCGCTTCGAGCAGGCGCAGTGGCAGGAAACCCAGGTGGCTTCGGCGGCGCGGATCAACCTCTATGAAGAGAAAGTCAGTGAAACCGTGGGCCGGCTGCGCATCGCCTTCGACGAGCAGACCCTGGATGTCAGTTGCTGGCCGCTGGTCAAAAGCGCCTACATCAGCCTGATCGACCTGCGCTTCGACGATGAGCTGTCCGAGACCTGGTACAACTCGATTTTCTGCGGCCTGTTCAGCCATGACCTGATCAGCGACGGCTGCATGTTCATCCACACCACCCGCCCGAGCCTGCGTCGGGCGCGGGCGGCGCAGACCCGCACCTACAAGCCGCAAGGCCAGTTATCGGGGATGCTCGCGAGCATTTTTGCCGACTTCAGATTCAGCGAAGACTATGCCGACCTGGCCGGTGACCTGCGTCGGTTGGAAGCGCAATTGCGCGAGAACCTGCCCGACTGGGTGTGCAAGGACCCGAACCTGGCGGTCGAGCTGTTTTCCTCGGTGCTGTACCGCAACAAGGGCGCCTACCTGGTGGGGCGCATCTACACCGCCGATGAGCAATGGCCGCTGGTGATCCCGCTGCTGCACCGCGAGGGCCGGGGCATTCAGATCGATGCGTTGATCACCGACGAAGCCGAAGTGTCGATCATCTTCTCCTTCACCCGCTCCTACTTCATGGTGGATGTGCCGGTGCCCGCCGAGTTCATCGGCTTTTTGCGGCGGATCCTGCCGGGCAAGCACATCGCCGAGTTGTACACCTCGATCGGCTTCTACAAACACGGCAAGTCGGAGTTCTACCGGGCGCTGATCAACCACCTGGCCAACACCGACGACCAGTTCATCATGGCCCCCGGCGTGCGCGGCATGGTCATGAGCGTGTTTACCCTGCCGGGCTTCAACACTGTGTTCAAGATCATCAAGGACCGCTTCTCGCCGTCGAAAAACGTCGACCGCGCCACGGTGATCGAAAAGTACCGGCTGGTAAAAAGTGTCGACCGGGTCGGGCGCATGGCCGACACCCAGGAGTTCGCCGACTTCCGTTTTCCACTGAGCAAGTTCGACCCGGCGTGCCTCGCCGAACTGCTGGAAGTGGCACCCTCGACCGTGGCCGTCGAAGGCGATACGGTGTTGATCCGCCACTGCTGGACCGAGCGGCGGATGACGCCGCTGAACCTGTACCTGGAAAACGCCAACGACGCCCAGGTGCATGAGGCGCTGGAAGACTACGGGCTGGCGATCAAGCAGCTGGCGGCGGCGAATATTTTCCCCGGCGACATGCTGCTGAAAAACTTCGGCGTCACCCGCCATGGTCGGGTGGTGTTCTACGACTACGACGAGATCTGCTTCCTCACCGAAGCCAACTTCCGCCACATCCCCGAGCCGCGTACCCCGGAGGACGAAATGGCCTCCGAGCCCTGGTATTCGATCGGTCCGCTGGATGTGTTTCCCGAAGAATTCCCGCCGTTTCTGTTCGCCGATGCCGGGCAGCGCAAGTTGTTCGATCAACTGCATGGCGAGTTGTACAACGCCGATTACTGGAAAAGCCTGCAGGAGGCGATTCGGGCGGGGAAGGTAATTGATGTGTTTCCATATCGGCGCAAGGGGCTGGATAACGAGTAGTCCTGCATTCGACCCTCTGTAGGAGCCGGCTTGCCGGCGAAGGCCATCCTGAGCCTTGCATCGCCAGTGCGGGCGCCTTCGCCGGCAAGCCGGCTCCTACAAGGGATCTCGTTCACCCTGTAAATCTGCGACAATCGCCGACCTGCGCCACTAGACGACTGAATTGCGTACCCGATGACCGACGAATCGCCCTCCATCGACAAACTGCTGAAAAACCTTGATCACGCCATGCTCGCCGACCGCCACCGGCTGCGGCGGCAGTTGCTTGAGCTGCGCAAGAAACCCGATGAGGCCAAGCTGGCCCAGTGGGTGGCGCGGATGCAGGCGTCCTGTGATCAGGTGCTGGCGCGCAAGGCCAGCCTGCCGCAGATCCGTTACGACGACAGCCTGCCGATTGCGGCCAAGCGTGACGAAATCAAAAAGGCGCTGGAACAGCATCAGGTGCTGATCATCGCCGGCGAGACCGGATCGGGTAAAACCACCCAGTTGCCGAAAATCTGCCTGGAAATTGGCCGCGGCCAGCACGGTTTGATCGGCCACACCCAGCCACGGCGGATTGCGGCGCGCAGTGTTGCCAGCCGGGTTGCCGAAGAGTTGGCCACGCCGCTGGGCGCATTGGTCGGCTATCAGGTGCGGTTCGAGGACCAGAGCGACGCCAACACCCTGATCAAGCTGATGACCGACGGTATCCTGCTGGCGGAAACCCAGAACGACCGCTACCTCGAGCGCTACGACACGATCATCGTCGACGAAGCCCACGAGCGCAGCCTCAACATCGACTTCCTGCTGGGCTACCTGAAAACCCTGCTGCCACGGCGCCCCGACCTGAAGGTGATCATCACCTCGGCGACCATCGATCTGGAGCGTTTCTCCAAACACTTCGACGACGCGCCGATTGTCGAGGTCTCCGGCCGGACCTTCCCGGTGGACACCTGGTATCGCCCGCTGACCCTGGAGCAGGACGAGGAGGGCAACCGCGTCGAGGACGACCTGACGGTGGATCAGGCGATTCTCGCTGCCCTCGACGAAATCGCCGCCCATGAACGCAGCGAGCGCCGCAGTCCCGGCGACGTGCTGGTGTTCCTGCCCGGCGAGCGCGAGATTCGCGACGCCGCCGACATGCTGCGCAAGGCCCAGCTCAAACACACCGAGATCCTGCCGTTGTACGCGCGCCTGTCGCCGGCCGAACAGCAGCGGATTTTCCAGTCGCACCCGGGGCGGCGCGTGGTGCTGGCGACCAACGTCGCCGAAACCTCGTTGACCGTGCCGGGCATCCGTTACGTGATCGACAGCGGTACCGCGCGCATCAGCCGCTACAGCTACCGGGCCAAGGTCCAGCGCCTGCCGATCGAAGCCATTTCCCAGGCCAGCGCCAACCAGCGCAAGGGCCGATGCGGACGGGTCGAGCCGGGGATCTGCATTCGCTTGTACAGCGAAGAAGACTTCATCGGCCGCCCGGAATTTACCGATCCAGAGATCCTGCGGACCAACCTGGCGGCGGTGATCCTGCAGATGCTCCATCTGCGTCTTGGCGAGATTACCGACTTCCCGTTTATCGAGCCGCCGGACGGCAAGGCCATCAGCGACGGCTTCAACCTGCTGCAAGAGCTGTCGGCGGTGGACCGCAACAGCCAGCTGACGCCGCTCGGTCGGCAGTTGGCGCGCTTGCCGGTTGATCCGCGCATGGGTCGCATGCTCCTCGAAGCGGCCAAGCTCGGCAGCTTGCAGGAAGTGCTGATCGTCGCCAGCGCGATGTCGATCCAGGACCCGCGCGAACGTCCACCGGAACGCCAGCAAGCAGCGGACCAGGCCCACGCGCAATGGAAAGATCCCGACTCGGATTTCGCCGCGCTGGTCAATCTGTGGCGGGGTTTCGAAGAGCAGCGCCAGGCCCTGACCGCCAGCCCGCTGCGCAACTGGTGCCGGAAGAATTTCCTCAATTACCTGCGCCTGCGCGAGTGGCGTGATTCCCATCGCCAGTTGAGCCTGATCTGCCGCGACATGCAGTTGAGCCTGAATAAAGAACCGGCGGACTACCCGAAACTGCACAAGGCGGTGTTGGTGGGGCTGCTCAGCCAGATCGGCCAGAAAACCGAGGACGGCGACTACCTCGGTGCGCGTCAGCGGCGCTTCTGGATTCACCCGTCCTCGGGTCTGGGCAAGAAGCGCCCGCAGTGGCTGATGACCGCCGAACTGGTGGAAACCACCAAGCTCTACGCGCGCATGGTGGCGAAGATCGACGCCGACTGGATCGAGCCGCTGGCCGGGCACCTGATCAAGAAAAACCACTTCGAACCGCATTGGGAGAAGAAGCGCGGGCAGGTGGTGGCTTACGAGCAGATCACCCTGTTCGGGCTGATTGTGGTCGGGCGCCGGCCAGTGCATTACGGTCCGGTCGACCCAGTGGTGTCCCGTGAGCTGTTTATCCGCGAAGCGCTGGTGCGCGGCGAAATCCAGTCCAGGGCCAAGTGCCTGACTGCCAACGCACACTTGCTTGAGCAGCTCGATGAACTGGAGGCCAAGGCCCGCCGTCGCGACATCCTCGCCGACGAGGAAACCCTGTTCGCCTTCTACGACGCGCGGCTGCCGGCGGAGATTCACCAGACCGCGACCTTCGACAGTTGGTACAAGGTCAACAGCCAGAAGAATCCGCAGTTGCTGATCATGCGCGAAGAAGACGTGCTGGCCCGTGAAGCCAGCGAAATCACCGCGCAGCATTACCCGGACACTCTGCACATCGGTGATCTGGAATTGGCCCTGAGTTATCACTTCGAACCCAATCACCCGCGTGACGGCGTGACGCTCCGGGTGCCGGCGCCGCTGTTGCCAATGTTGCCGCCGGAGCGCCTGGAATGGCTGGTGCCGGGGATGATCGAGGCCAAGTGCATTGCCCTGGTGCGCAACCTGCCCAAGGCCCTGCGCAAGAATTTCGTGCCGGTGCCGGACTTCGTCAAGGCTGCCTTGCAGCGCATGACCTTCGCCGAGGGCTCGCTGCCCCAGGCGCTGGGGCGTGAGTTGTTGCGCATGACCGGTGCGCGGGTCAGCGATGAAGCCTGGGCCGAGGCCGCCCAGCAGGTTGAAAGTCACCTGCGGATGAACCTGGAAATCGTCGACGCCCAGGGCAAGTTCCTCGGTGAAGGTCGCGACCTGGCCGAGCTCACCGCGCGTTTCGCCGAAGCCAGCCAGGCCGCGTTGGCGGTGCCGCAAACCGCGAAAAGCCAGGAGCCGGTGCAGCCGAAAGCCTTTGCCGCGGTCGCCGAAAAAACCCAGCAGAAGATCGCCGGGCTGTCGATGACGGTCTATCCGGCATTGGTGGAAGAGGCGGGGACGGTCAAGGAGGGGCGCTTCTCGACCCCGGCCGAAGCCGAGTTCCAGCATCGTTGGGCCTTGCAGCGCTTGTTGCTGCAACAGCTGGCGGAGCCGGCGAAGTTTCTCCGGGGCAAGTTGCCGGGCCTGACCGAGCTCGGTTTGTTGTACCGCGATCTGGGCCGAGTCGATGCGCTGGTCGAGGACATCCTGCTGGCCAGCCTCGACAGCTGCATTCTCGAGGGCGAAGACCCTTTGCCCCGCGACGGCGCCGGATTGGCCTCGTTGGCCGAGCGCAAGCGGGGTGCCTGGACCGAGCACGCCGAGCGGGTGGCGAAGCTGACCCTGGAAATCCTCAAGCTCTGGCATGGCCTGCAAAAACGCTTCAAGGGCAAGATCGACCTGGCGCAAGCCGTGGCCCT
This sequence comes from Pseudomonas sp. F007, assembly GCF_057814275.1. Classification (NCBI taxonomy): domain Bacteria; kingdom Pseudomonadati; phylum Pseudomonadota; class Gammaproteobacteria; order Pseudomonadales; family Pseudomonadaceae; genus Pseudomonas; species Pseudomonas sp. F007. Next base: position 82,400 of record NZ_JBVATA010000007.1, read on the forward strand.
CAACGACATCAAGCAGCAACTCAGCCATCTGGTGTACCCGGGCTTCGTCCGCGAGACGCCGATGCAGTGGCTCAAGGAGTTGCCGCGTTATCTGAAGGCGGTCGAGCAACGCTTCGAGAAAATCGGCGCCCAGGTCCAGCGTGACAGGGTGTGGAGCGGCGAATTGTCCGGCCTGTGGACGCAATACCAGACCCGCGCCAACAAACACGCCCAGGAAGGCAAGCGCGATCCGCAGCTGGAGTTGTACCGCTGGTGGCTGGAGGAGTACCGGGTGTCGCTGTTTGCCCAGCAGTTGGGAACCAAGGTGCCGATCTCGGACAAGCGCCTGAGCAAGCAGTGGGCGCAGGTAGAGCCGTAACCGCCGCCGCCCCCTGTAGGAGCGAGCCTGCTCGCGATGGGGCCATTTGATTCAGCATTGATGTTGATTGATAGACCGCTATCGCGAGCAGGCTCGCTCCTACAGGGGGTATGGCTTCAAACCGGCGTTATCCAGCAAACCACGCCAACTCCCACGCTTTATGGCAAACTTCGCCACCATAAACGCCGTTTTCGCGACCCAGAGCCTGGGCTCGGGTCGTAACGCGGAATAAAGCGACGCCCCGGTCTGCGTCCCAGGATGGGCTTGGACCCTTTACGTGTTGGTACGTCGGTGCCAATACTTTCTGCCTGAACAGATTAGAGAAGCGACCATGCATAACGTCGTCATCAGCGGCACCGGCCTGTACACCCCGGCCAACAGCATCTCCAACGAAGAGCTGGTGCAGTCTTTCAATACCTACGTCGCGCAGTTCAATGCCGACAATGCCGAGGCCATCGCCCGGGGTGAAGTCGAGGCGCTGACCGAATCCAGTGCAGCCTTCATCGAAAAAGCCTCCGGAATCAAAAGCCGCTTTGTCATGGACAAGGAAGGCATCCTCGATCCAACGCGCATGGCGCCGCGCCTGCCGGAACGCTCCAACGACGAATGGTCGGTGCTCTGCCAGATGGCCGTCGGCGCTGCCGAACAGGCCCTGCAACGCGCCGGCAAGACCGCCGCGGACATCGACGGGGTGATCGTTGCCTGCTCCAATCTGCAGCGCGCCTACCCGGCCATCGCTATCGAAGTCCAGGAAGCGCTGGGCATCCAGGGTTTCGGTTTCGACATGAACGTTGCCTGTTCGTCGGCGACCTTCGGCATCCAGGCCGCCGCCAACAGCGTGCAACTGGGCCAGGCCCGGGCGATCCTGATGGTCAACCCGGAAGTCTGCACCGGTCACCTGAACTTCCGTGACCGCGACAGCCATTTCATCTTCGGCGACGCCGCCACCGCGGTGATCATCGAGCGCGCCGACCTGGCAACGTCCGCGTACCAGTTCGACGTGGTCAGCACCAAGCTGCTGACCAAGTTCTCCAACAACATCCGCAACAACTTCGGCTTCCTCAACCGCGCGGCGGAAGAGGGCATCGGTGCCCGCGACAAGCTGTTCGTGCAGGAAGGGCGCAAGGTATTCCGCGACGTTTGCCCGATGGTCGCAGAACTGGTCGGCGCCCACCTGGAAGAAAACAGCCTGAACGTCAGCGACGTTAAACGCTTCTGGCTGCACCAGGCCAACCTGAGCATGAACCACCTGATCGTCAAGAAGCTGCTGGGTCGCGAAGCCAGCGAAGAAGAAGCCCCGGTGATCCTCGACACCTACGCCAACACCAGCTCGGCCGGTTCGGTGATTGCCTTCCACAAATACCAGGACGATCTGCCGGCCGGCTCCCTGGCGGTGCTCAGCTCGTTTGGTGCCGGGTATTCGATTGGTAGTGTGATCCTGCGCAAGCGTTGATCCGCAAGTCATGTTGTAAAGGCTGACGGCCTCTTCGCTGGCAAGCCAGCTCCTACAATTTTTGTGTTGTTCGTGAATCTTCCATACGACACAGATCCTGTGTAGGAGCTGGCTCGCCAGCGAACCGCGGTGCCCCTGACACCCCCTAAAACCCCTCTAGCTCGCCTCTCCCAACCCATCTCCCGACGCGTAGCAGATTTATTTCGAATCGAAGTAAAAAAGTTCCGTTGTCATCAAATCTTTATCTAATGGCAACTTGCCTGCAATACCCCCTCGCCAAGATTCCCTCCCAACACAAGCGGGCCTGAACCGCGTGTTTCAGCTTAAGACCACCAATTAGGGGAACTCTTCGATGATCCGTAAGCACTTCGCCGGTTTTGCTGCCAGCGCACTGGCCATGGCAGTGACCGCCCAGGCTTTCGCAGGCACCGTCACATCCGATGGCGCCGATATCGTAGTCAAGACCAAGGGCGGCCTTGAGGTCGCAACCACCGATAAAGAATTCAGCTTCAAGCTGGGCGGTCGTCTGCAGGCTGACTACAGCCAGTTCGACGGTATCTACACCAAGAACGGTGACACCGCGGACGCGGCTTACTTCCGTCGTGCGTTCCTCGAATTGTCCGGCGTGCTCTACACCGACTGGGCCTACACCATCAATTACGACTTCTCGCACAACACCGGCGACTCCGATAACGGCTACTTCGACGAAGCGTCGCTGGCCTACAACGGTTTCAAACCGGTTTCGATCAAAGTCGGCCGTTTCGACCCGGACTTCGGCCTGGAAAAAGCCACCAGCTCCAAGTGGGTCACCGCGCCTGAGCGCAACATGGCCTACGACATGATCGACTGGGCCAACAGCCACCAGAACGGCCTGGGCCTGCAAGCCTCGAGCACCTTCGCCGAATCGTTCTACGCCTCCGCCGGCGTGTTCAGCAAAGACACCGACGACACCGACGGCAACAGCGTCAAGCAGGTCAACGGTCGTTTCGTCTTCGCCCCGATGCACGAAGCCGGCAACGTGCTGCACTTCGGTGTGAACGTCGCTTCCCGTGACGTCTCCGACACCACCTTCGACTCCCGCTATCGCACCCGCATGGGCATGCGCGGCGTGGAAACCCTGGGCGGCAACGATGCCGGCAGCAACGGCAACCGTCCGGTACTGGGTGGCAACTCGGCATCGCCGGCCGGCTCCTATGACACCGACACCGCGTTCGGCCTGGAAGCCGCTTTCGCCATGGGCCCGGCGTCGATCCAGGGTGAATACATCACTCGCAAGACCAAGGCTGACGACAACGCGTTCGACGACATCAAGGGTCACGGCTTCTATGTACAAGGTGCCTACACCCTGACCGGCGAATCCCGCGGCTACAAGGTCGGCAAATTTGACGCAATCAAGCCACAGAACAAGTCGATTGGCGCGTGGGAAGTGTTCTATCGCTACGACAGCCTGACGGTCGAAGACGACAACATCACCGCTCCGACCCTGACCCGTGACGTCGGCGATGCTGAAGCCAAGGTGCACACCCTGGGCGTCAACTGGTACGCCAACGAAGCGGTGAAAATCTCCGCTGCCTACCTGAACGCCAAGACCGAAAAGGTCACCAACGCCACCGCTGCCAGCGGCACCACCCCGGCCCAGCGTACCGGCGACGACAGCGGCGACGGTTTCGTGGTTCGCGCGCAATACGTGTTCTAAAACGCAGTAAATCGCAGCAAGAGCTCTTTCTTCATCCGTTAAAGCTCCTTTCGTTTCACCCCGCCTCGGCGGGGTTTTTTTATTTCGGCAAGCGTCGGGGATGGGCGATACTCGGCGGGTCTTGAAGTTGCACCCGCGGGGAACAGCATGCCGTTACACGTTTTGGACAGTCTGTCCGCCATTGCCGCGCACGAGTGGGATGCCCTGGTGCCCGACTCGCAACCGTTCCTGCGTCATGCCTTTCTGAGCGCCCTGGAAGACAGTGGCAGCCTCGGTGCCCACAGCGGCTGGCAGCCGGAGCACCTGCTGCACATCGAAGACGGTCGCCTGTTGGCGGCATTGCCCAGCTATCGCAAATGGCATTCCTACGGTGAGTACGTGTTCGACCATGGCTGGGCCGACGCCTGTGAGCGTGCCGGGATTGCCTACTACCCCAAGCTGCTCACGGCCGTACCGTTCAGCCCGGTCAGTGGTCCGCGTTTGCTGGCCGCGAGTGTCGGGGACGGTTTTGAACTGCTCAACAGCCTGCCGGGCTACCTGGAGATCGAAGAACTTTCCAGTGCCCATATCAACTTCACCGACCCCTTCACCGACGCCGCGCTGGCCGGGCAAGCGGGGTGGTTGCAACGCATTGGCTGCCAGTATCACTGGCAGAACCGTGGTTATCGGGATTTCCAGGACTTCCTCGACGCACTGAGTTCGCGCAAGCGCAAGCAGATGCGCAAGGAGCGCGAGCAGGTGGCGGGGCAGGGCATCGAATTCGAGTGGCTGCGCGGTGAGCAACTGGACCAGGCGCAGTGGGATTTCGTCTACGCCTGCTACGCCAATACCTATGCCGTACGTCGGCAATCACCTTACCTGACGCGGGAATTTTTCAGCCTGCTGGCCGAGCGCATGCCCGAGGCGATTCGCGTGGTGTTGGCGCGCCAAGGCACGCGACCGGTGGCCATGGCCTTCAGCCTGGTGGGTGGCGACAGTTTTTATGGGCGTTACTGGGGCTGCCTGGCGGAGTTCGACCGCCTGCATTTCGAGACCTGTTTTTATCAGGGCATGGACTATGCGATCGCCCAGGGATTCCAGCGTTTCGACGCCGGCGCCCAGGGCGAGCACAAACTGATTCGCGGTTTCGAACCGGTGATCACTCATTCCTGGCATTACTTGCGCCATCCCGGGCTGAAAGCGGCGGTCAGCGACTTTTTGCAGCGTGAGCGCGAGGGCGTGCTGGCTTATGCGCAGGAAGCGAGGAACGCCTTGCCCTATCGGCAAGGCTGATCCTCGCACCGCAACCTAGTCGGACTCTTTGCCCAGCCAGCGATACAGCACCCCACCGACCACCGCGCCAAGCAGCGGCGCGACCCAGAACAGCCACAACTGCTGGATCGCCCAGCCGCCGACAATCAGCGCCGGCCCGGTGCTGCGCGCCGGGTTGACCGAGGTGTTGGTGACCGGAATCGAGATCAGGTGGATCAGGGTCAGGCCCAGGCCAATGGCAATCGGTGCGAAGCCGGCCGGGGCGCGTTTGTCGGTGGCGCCGAGGATGATCAGGATGAACATCGCGGTCATCACCAGTTCGGTGACAAAACCCGAGGCCATCGAGTAGCCGCCGGGGGAGTGGTCGCCATAGCCGTTGGACGCCAGGCCGCTGGCCAATTCGAAACCGGGCTTGCCGCTGGCGATGAAGTACAGCAGCGCTGCGGCAATCACCCCGCCGAGCACCTGGGCAACGATGTAGGCCGGCAGTTCGCTGGCCGGAAAGCGTCCGCCGACCACCAGCCCCAGCGACACCGCCGGGTTGAGGTGACAACCGGAAATGTGGCCGATGGCGAAGGCCATGGTCAGCACCGTCAAGCCAAACGCCAGGGCAACCCCCAGCAAACCGATCCCTACCTCAGGGAACGCCGCCGCCAATACCGCGCTGCCGCAACCACCCAACACCAGCCAGAACGTACCTACCAACTCTGTAGCCGAACGTTTTAACAGAGACATTTGAGAGTACCCTTTCGAGTTAACGCTGCCGTGTGCCCCCGCAGATGGACTACAGAACCATCTCCAGAACCTGTGCTGAGTACAGCAGGCTTTTTGCGAAATTCCAGCCGCACAGAAAAACGCCAGAGGCCCTGTACTGGGGCTCTGGCGCTTGAGGGGGAGCGCTTTCGGGGATCAATCGATGCCGACAAACCCGCCGGTCTGGTGCTGCCACAGCCGTGCATACAAACCGCCGTGGGCCAGCAGTTCGGCGTGGGTGCCGCTTTCGGCGATGCGCCCGTGTTCCAGGACCACCAGCCGGTCCATGCGCGCGATGGTCGACAGGCGGTGGGCGATGGCGATCACCGTCTTGCCTTGCATCAGGGTTTCCAGGCTTTCCTGGATCGCCGCTTCGACTTCCGAATCCAGCGCCGAGGTCGCTTCGTCCATGATCAGGATCGGCGCGTCCTTGAGCAGCACCCGGGCAATGGCGATGCGTTGGCGCTGGCCGCCGGAGAGTTTCACCCCGCGTTCGCCGACATGGGCATCGAAACCGGTTCGGCCTTCGGCGTCAGACAGCAGCGGGATGAACTCGTCGGCGCGAGCCTTGTGCACCGCTTCCCAGAGTTCGGCGTCACTGGCGTCGGGTTTGCCGTACAGCAGGTTGTCGCGGATCGAGCGGTGCAGCAGCGAAGTGTCCTGGGTGATCATGCCGATGCGCTCGCGCAGGCTTTCCTGGGCGACGTGGGCAATGTTCTGGCCGTCGATCAGGATCTGCCCGTCCTGCACGTCGTACAGGCGCAGCAGCAGGTTGACCAGAGTCGATTTGCCGGCGCCGGATGGCCCGATCAGGCCGATCTTCTCGCCGGGCTTGATGGTCAGGTTGAGGTCGCTGATGACCCCGCTGCGCTTGCCGTAATGGAAGGCCACGTGCTCGAAACGCACCTCGCCACGGCTCACTTCCAGGCGCGGCGCCGCTTCGCGGTCGGTGACGCTGATGGGCTGGGCGATGGTCTGCAGGCCGTCCTGGACCATGCCGATGTTTTCGAAGATGCCGTTGACCACCCACATGATCCAGCCCGACATGTTGACGATGCGGATCACCAGGCCGGTGGCCAGGGCAATCGCACCGACCGAGATCAGCGACTGGGTCCACAGCCACAGCGCCAGGCCGGTGGTGCCGACGATCAGCAGGCCGTTCATGCTGGTAATCACCACGTCCATGCTGGTCACCACGCGCCCGGCCAGTTGCGACTTCTCGGTCTGCTCGGCAATCGCTTCGCGGGCGTACTGCTGCTCGAAGTTGGTGTGGGCGAACAGCTTGAGGGTGGTGATGTTGGTGTAGCCGTCGACGATCCGCCCCATCAGTTTCGAGCGCGCATCGGAGGACACCACCGAACGCTCCTTGACCCGGGGTACGAAGTACCAGAGGGCGGCGATGTAGGCGGCGATCCAGCTCAGCAGCGGGATCATCAGGCGCCAGTCGGCCTCGGCGAACAGCACCAGCGAGCTGATCGCGTAGATCAGCACGTGCCACAGCGCGTCTACCGCCTGCACGGCGGAGTCGCGCAGGGAGTTGCCGGTCTGCATGATGCGTTGGGCGATGCGTCCGGCGAAATCGTTCTGGAAGAAATTCAGGCTCTGCTTGAGCACGTAGCTGTGGTTCTGCCAGCGGATCAGGCTGGTCATGCCCGGGCTCAGGGTCTGGTGCACCAGCAGGTCGTGCAGGCCGACAAATACCGGGCGCAGAATCAGCGCCACCACCGCCATCCACGCCAGTTCCCAGCCATGCTGCGCGAAGAAGTCGGGGTTCGGTGCACCCTGGGCAAGGTCGATGATCCGGCTCAGGTAACTGAACAGCGCCACTTCGACCAGCGCGGCAAACAGCCCGACCAGCAGCAGCGCGACGAAACTCGGCCAGACCTGGCGCAGGTAATAGATATAGAAAGGCAGGACCCCATCCGGCGGGGCCGCCGTCGGGGCTTCACGAAAAATATCGATGAGTCGTTCGAAGCGGCGATAAAGCATCAGTCAAACGCCCGCGGGCGGGCTCTCCTTGTCGTTGATGCGAGCGGCGCGATCAACCGGTCGCTGCCGCTCAGGACGCCTGGTACAGCTTAGTCGATGCGCTTGGCGGACTTGATGATGACCGGGTCGATGGGCACGTTCTGCATGCCTTGTTTGGTGGTGGTCGCCGAGTTGACGATAACGTCGACCACGTCCATGCCCTTGACCACTTTGGCGAACACTGCATAACCGGCGTCGCGGCCCGGGTTCAGGAAGTCATTGTCGGCGACGTTGATGAAGAACTGGCTGGTGGCCGAGTTCGGATCGGAAGTACGGGCCATCGACAGAGTGCCACGGACGTTATGCAGACCGTTGCTGGCTTCGTTCTTGATCGGGTCCTTGGTTTGTTTCTGCGACATCTGCTGGGTGAAGCCGCCGCCCTGGACCATGAACCCCGGGATCACCCGGTGAAAAATGGTGTTGGTGTAGAAGCCGCTGTCGACGTACGCAAGAAAGTTCTTGGTGCTGATCGGGGCCTTGACCGGATCCAGTTCGATCTCGATCTGGCCGTTGGTGGTGTCGATCAGTACGTGGGGGGCCTTGGTCACGTCAGCGGCCATCAGGTTGGCAGCGAACAGCACGGAGCCGGCCACGAGGGCGATTTTTTTCAGCATGGGTCAGTGATCCTGGTTGGGTGTATCGATAGTGGTTAGAAACTCGAGCACGGTCTGGTTGAAGCGTTGCGGCTGGTCCAGCGGGGTGGCATGGCGTGAATTCTCGATCACCACCAGCCGCGCATCGGGCAGCAGTTTGACATAGGCCTCTTTCAGCGCCACCGGCGTGTAGTCGCGGTCGGCGCTGACGATCAGGGTTGGACAGGTGACTTTCGCCAGTCGTTCCTGAACGCCCCATCCCACAATGGCATTGAAGCTGGCGAGATAAGCACGTTTGTCATTTTTTGCCCAGCGTTCGGCCATTTTCTGCCGCAGTTCGGCTTGATCCGGATGGGGGAACAGCTTGGCGCCCAGCGCCTTGCCAATCGCCCCGAGGCTGAGCAGGTGCATCAGGCTCCAGCGCTTGAACCATTGCCAATAGTCGTCGGCCGAGCGCAGCTTGACCTGCGGCCCGCTGTTGACGATGGTCAGGCTCTTGAGCAGGGCCGGTTGATCCACCGCCAGTTGAAAGCCGATCATCCCGCCCATGGACAACCCCACCAGGTGGGCCGGGCCGAGGTTCAGGTGTTCGATCAAGGCCACCAGGTCGGCGCTGAAGCCGGCAATGCTGTAGCGCTCCCGGGGTTTGTCGGAGCGGCCGTGCCCGCGCACGTCGGGAACGATCACACGGTAATGCGCCGACAACTCGGCAATCTGTTTCTCCCAGTCGAGAGTGCTCGACCCCAGGCCATGGACTAGCAGCAGCGGGGTGCCGTGGCCGTATTCCTCGTAGTGCAGGGTGCAACCTTCATGCTCGAAATAGGCCACGGTGCAATTCCTTGTCAGGCTTGTTCGGGGGCGGCGAACGGGGCGTCCAGCGGTGCGGTGTCGAAAGTGCGCAGCAACTCGATGAGAATCTGCGTAGCCGGGCCCAGGGGTTTGTCCTTGTTCGAGTAAAGATAGAAGCTGGGATTGCGACTGCCACCCTGATCCAGTGGCAGCGGCTTGAGCACGCCTTCTTTGAGCTCGCGCTCGATCATGTGCCGTGGCAACCAGGCGAAGCCCAGGCCGCTGCCGACGAAGGTCGCGGCGGTGGCCAGGCTGCCGACGGTCCAGCGCTGTTCGGCGCCGAGCCAGCCGACGTCACGGGGCTGCTGCCGGCCGGAGTCGCGGATCACCACCTGCAGCTGGCTTTCCAGGTCCTGGAAGTTCAATTCGCGATTGAGTCGGTGCAACGCGTGTTCGGGGTGGGCGACGGCGACGAACTCGACGTCGCTGAGTTCTGCACCGAGGTAGCCGGGAATACTGAAGCTGCTGATGGCCAGATCCGCCACGCCTTCGTGCAGCACCTCTTCGACCCCGGACAGCACTTCTTCGCGCAGGCGCACCCGGCAGCCACGGCTTTGCGGCATGAAGGCGGTGAGGGCGCGGACCAGGCGGGCGCTGGGGTAGGCGGCGTCGACCACCAGCCGCACCTCAGCCTCCCAGCCCTGTTCCATATGGTGCGCCAGGTCTTCCAGCTGGCTGGCCTGCTTGACCAGTTGCCGCGAGCGCCGCAGCAGCACGCCGCCGGCTTCGGTCAGCACCGCCTTGCGCCCATCGATGCGCAACAGCGGCACGCCGAGCTGGTCCTGCATGCGCGCCACGGTGTAGCTCACTGACGATTGCGAGCGGTGCAGCGCTTCGGCGGCCTGGGCGAAGCCGCCATGGTCGACCACGGCTTGCAGCGTGCGCCATTGATCAAGGGTCACGCGGGTCGCTTTCATGAGGGTTCCTCTTGTCCTAAGCTGGCGCCTCCCATTGGAGGCTGCCGAATGAAAAAAATCTGTTGTCTGGTGCTGGCGATGTTGCCGTTGAGTGCGTTTGCCTACCCCATCGATGTCGAAAAACAGCTCAACGGCCTGAAAATCGACTACACCACCTACGCCACCGACTACGACATGGGCTCGATCACCCTGAGCAACTACGGCGACCAGGCCGCCGACTGCAAGGTGATCTTTCGCAACGGTCCGGAATCCCCGCGCACCCGGCGGGTCAGCCTGGAACCGGGGAAAAACACCGAGCTGTCGGCCAAGTTCAGCCGCAAGATCATCAAGCTGTACCTCACCGTGAACTGCAGCCCGAAATGAGTTCGAGCGGAGCGCGTCGCGGGGCATGCTTCGCTTATAAACGAATTTCTTGATGGGTTATAGCAGTTATTTGCGCTTTTTCATCGATATGACTCTGTTTAATCTTCACTCCATCGACTTACCGCATTCACCGATGGAGCCTACAAGCCATGTCCCGTGTTCTGATCATCGAAAGCAGCGCCCGCCAGCAAGACTCGGTCTCCCGACAACTGACCCAGACCTTCATCGCCCAGTGGCAAGCCGCGCACCCGGCTGACCAGATCACCGTGCGTGACCTGGCCGCCCACCCGGTGCCACACCTCGACGCCAACCTGTTGGGCGGCTGGATAAAGCCTGCCGAGCAGCGCACCGAGATCGAACAGGCTTCGCTGGAGCGCTCCAACCTGCTGACCGACGAACTGCTCGCCGCCGATGTGCTGGTGATGGCCGCACCGATGTACAACTTCGCGATCCCCAGCACCCTCAAGGCCTGGCTTGACCACGTGCTGCGTGCCGGTGTGACCTTCAAGTACACCGCAACCGGCCCGCAAGGTCTGCTCAGCGGCAAGCGTGCCTATGTCCTGACCGCTCGCGGCGGCATCTACGCCGGCAGCAACAGCGATCACCAGGAACCGTACCTGCGTCAGGTCATGGGCTTTATCGGCATCCACGACGTGACCTTCATCCATGCCGAAGGCCTGAACCTGGGCGGCGACTTCCACGAGAAGGGCCTCAACCAGGCCAACGCCAAGCTGTCCCAGGTGGCTTGATATGTTAATCGCCAGATAATCCCTGGATGGTCTAGTGATCAGGCGCACCCCTTCAAGGTTCCACGCGCATCGAACCTCCCTTTGCACTTGTTGCTCCTGAGTGCTCCAGCCCGATTGCACGCTTTAGCGAGATCGGGCTTTTTTTTGCCTGGGGTTTTTACCCGAAACCCGCGCTTCCCTGTAGGAGTTGGCTTGCCAGCGATAGACGTCAACGATGACGCGGGCTGTCTGAATAATCGTGGTGTCCTGGTGTTTTTCGCTGGCAAGCCAGCTCCTACAAGGGACCTGTACCTCGCGATCAAGGGCAAAACCCGTTATCGTCGCCGCCATCAAAAATGAGGCGCATATGGGCTATCTACTTGTTGTCACGCTGATCCAGGCGTTTTCCTTCAGTTTGATCGGCGAATACCTTGCTGGTCATGTCGACAGTTACTTCGCGGTGCTGGTGCGGGTGCTGCTGGCCGGGTTGGTGTTCATCCCACTGACCCGCTGGCGTTCGGTGGAGCCTTCGTTCATGCGCGGCATGCTGGTGATCGGCGCCCTGCAATTCGGCGTGACCTATGTCTGCCTGTACCTGAGCTTCCGCGTGCTGACGGTGCCGGAAGTGCTGCTGTTCACCATCCTCACCCCACTGCACGTGACCCTGATCGAGGATGCGCTGAACCGCCGCTTCAACCCCTGGGCTCTGGTCGCGGCTCTGGTCGCCGTGCTCGGCGCCGCCGTGATCCGCTACGACCGCATCAGCCCCGACTTCCTGATGGGCTTTTTGCTGCTGCAACTGGCCAACTTCACCTACGCCGCCGGGCAAGTCATGTACAAGCACCTGGTCGCCCGCCACCCCAGCGACCTGCCGCATTACCGGCGCTTCGGCTACTTCTACCTCGGCGCCTTGCTGGTGGTGTTGCCGGCGTTCCTGCTGTTCGGCAAAAGCAACTTTCTCCCCGAAGCGCCGCTGCAATGGGCCGTGCTGCTGTTCCTCGGCCTGGTCTCGACGGCCCTCGGCCTGTACTGGTGGAACAAAGGCGCCTGCCTGGTCAACGGCGGCACCCTGGCGGTGATGAACAACCTGCATGTGCCGGTGGGGCTGTTGTTGAACTTGCTGATCTGGAACGAGCATGAAGCGCTGGGCCGGTTGTTGTTGGGGGGCTTGGTGATCATCGGCGCGGTGTGGATCAGTCGGCTGGGTGTGCGCCGAAAATCTCTCGCGTAAGAGGGTTCCGTAGTCCAGTTCTGAAAATTCAAAGCGACCGGTTTATCGGTTGTAGTGCCCAAAATGCATACGTAGGTTTGGCCTCTTGAGGGTTGGCAATTTGCCAGGTCTGCACATGAGGAAAACCTACGAATGCACACGCCAAAAACGTACCTGGCGAAGCCCGCCATCCAACAGGCGCTCACACAGATAGACCTGACCGAGCCTGCCTCTCCTGAACACGCCATTCGGCTGTTGCTCACTCAAATCCTCGACGGCCTCGCCAGCAAAGGTTGGCCGACTGCGCAAATCCAGACCGGCCCACGAATCGTCTCTGCCCAAGAGAACTACGGCCTGCTGGGCTACGACCCCGCTGAAATCACCCTGGGCAGCGAACACACTCGATGGGTCGATGAGTCTTCGTTGCTGCGTACCCAGACCACTAGCCAGATCCCAGCGGCACTGCAACGTGCAGCGGAGCAGCGTCGGCCAGGTGAAACCGTTCTGCTGGCAGCGCCCGGAATCACGTTCCGGCGTGACAGTCGCGATCGGTGGCATTGCGCCGAACCGCATCAGATGGATATCTGGGTCCTGGGCGAGCCGGAGCTGGCGACGCGTGAGCACCTGTTGCGGCTGGTCGGCGACATTCTTCAATTAGCGGTGCCTGATGCCGTCTGGGTCCATAGCGACAGCCCACACCATTACACCGAGGGTGGAATCGAGATCAATGTGCTCAACGATGGGCAACCGGTGGAGGTGCTGGAGTGCGGCTGCATCGCGAAATCGTTGTTGCAACGCTTGCAAATCGATCCCGCGCGCCATGGTGGCCTTGCCCTGGGCATGGGGCTGGATCGCCTGACCATGTTGCGCAAAGGCATCCCTGATATTCGTTTGCTGCGTGATGACAACGAGCGGGTGCAAGCGCAGATGCATGACTTGCTGCCCTGGCGGACCGTTTCACGCTTGCCCTCCATTACCCGGGACATATCCCTGGCGGTCACCCCGGGGCAAAGCGAGGAACTATTGACGGAAAAAATGCTGCTGGCCGCGGGAGAATGTTCAGGCTGGATCGAAGAGATGCAGATAATCGGACGCTGGGGCGAAGCGCAACTGCCAGCGCAGGCCATCGCGCGACTGGGGCTGTTGCCCGGCCAGGAAAACGTCTTGCTGCGGGTGGTTCTGCGCGATTGTTCGCGCTCGATCACGGCCGCTGAGGCCAATGCGCTGTACCAGCGAATTCAAGCGGCGCTGCATGAGGGCACCCCTGGTGCTGGCTACAAGATGGAGCTTCATCAGGGTTAGCACCTTTGCGCAGCGGCGCGACGCTCGTCCTCAACTAAAGCGCCGCATTTTTCCAAAGGTGCCATCTTGCATTGCTTCGCGGTGATGCAGCCTGATCAACCCGTGTGCTTCTCCAACTGCGCTACAGAGCTGGCCCCCAGCACCGCCGGCAGAATCCCGGCGCGCAGATCATTGCCACTCGGCTGCTGATACAGGCTCAAGCCGAACTCCGGCAGCACCGCCAGTAGATAATCGAAAATATCGCCCTGAATACGTTCGTAATCAGCCCAGGCGGTGGTGCGGGTGAAGCAGTAGATTTCCAGCGGGATGCCCTGGGCGGTGGTCTGCATCTGGCGGACCATGCAGGTCATGTTCGGCTGGATTTCCGTGTGGCTCTTCAAATAGGCCAGGGCGTAGGCGCGGAAGGTACCGATGTTGGTCATGCGCCTGCGGTTGGCGGACATCGCCGCGACATTGCCCTGGGCTTCGTTCCAGGCCTTGAGCTCGGCCTGTTTGCGGCCCATGTAGTCGGTGAGCAGGCGTACCTGGGTCAGGCGCTGTTCTTCGTCATCGGTGATGAAACGCACGCCGCTGGCATCGATGAACAGGCTGCGCTTGATCCGTCGGCCACCGGCGGCCTGCATGCCGCGCCAGTTCTTGAACGACTCGGACATCAGGCGCCAGGTGGGGATCGAGACGATGGTCTTGTCGAAATTCTGCACCTTGACCGTATGCAGGGTGATGTCGACCACGTCGCCATCGGCACCGACCTGGGGCATTTCGATCCAGTCGCCGACCCGCAGCATGTCGTTGCTGGTCAACTGCACACTGGCAACGAACGACAGCAGGGTGTCCTTGTAGACCAACAGAATCACCGCCGACATGGCGCCGAGGCCGGACAGCAGCAACAGTGGCGAACGGTCGATCAGGGTCGCGACGATGATGATCGCGCCAAACACGAACAACACCATCTTCGCCAGTTGCACATAGCCTTTGATCGAACGGGTGCGCGCGTGTTCGGTGCGCGCGTAAATGTCCAGCAGGGCGCTGAGCAGGGCGCTGATGGCCAGCGTCAGGAACAGGATGGTGAACGCCAGGGCGAGATTGTCGAGGAAGTTCAGGGTGATTTTGTTCAGTTCGGGAATCAGGTTCAGGCCGAACTGCACCACCAGCGAGGGCGTCATCTGCGCCAGGCGGTGGAAGACTTTGTTGTGCAACAGGTCATTGACCCAGTGCAGGGTCGGCTGCCGGCCAAGTAACTTGACGCCTTGCAGGATCAGGTAGCGCGCCACTCGTCCGACGATCAGCGCCACCGCCAGCAAGGCCAGCAGGGCCAGGGCGGAGTACAGGCGCGGGTGCTGTTCCAGGGTGATCCAGAGTTCCTGGGTGTTGAGCCAAAGCTGTTTGAGGTCCATAAGCTAAAACGATTCTTCTGTAGGGCAGGGCGGGCTCGATTAGAGCATTTACGGGCTGACAGGTCAGGTCCTGGGTCAAGTCAGCGAAGAAAATACCCAGTCTTTGTGTCCGTTTGCACAAAGAAACTCGGCCTGAGCGCTCGAAATTGTTACCCTATGCAGCTGATTTTTTGTATTTCCTCGAGGTAGCACCCGTGTTTTCCCAATTCGCCCTGCACGAACGCCTGCTCAAAGCCGTGGCCGAGCTTAAATTTGTCGAGCCAACGCCAGTGCAAGCAGCGGCTATTCCGCTGGCGCTGCAAGGGCGTGATCTGCGGGTGACGGCGCAAACCGGTAGCGGCAAGACCGCTGCATTCGTCCTGCCGATCCTCAATCGCCTGATCGGCCCGGCGAAGATCCGCGTCAGCATCAAGACCCTGATCCTGCTGCCGACCCGTGAACTGGCCCAGCAGACCCTGAAGGAAGTCGAGCGCTTTTCGCAGTTCACTTTCATCAAGTCCGGCCTGATCACCGGCGGCGAAGACTTCAAGGTCCAGGCCGCGATGCTGCGCAAGGTGCCGGACATCCTGATCGGCACGCCGGGGCGGATGATCGAACAACTGAACGCTGGCAACCTCGACCTGAAAGAAGTTGAAGTGCTGGTCCTCGACGAAGCCGACCGCATGCTCGACATGGGTTTTGCCGACGACGTCCAGCGTCTGGTCGACGAGTGCCCGAACCGTCAGCAAACCATGCTGTTCTCCGCCACCACCGGTGGTTCGGGCCTGCGCGAGATGATCGCCAAGGTGCTTAACAACCCTGAGCACCTGCAGCTCAATGCGGTCAGCCAGTTGAACGACACCACCCGTCAGCAGATCATCACTGCCGACCATAACCAGCACAAAGAGCAGATCGTCAACTGGCTGCTGGCCAACGAGACCTATCAGAAGGCCATCGTCTTCACCAACACCCGGGCCATGGCTGACCGCATCTACGGTCGTCTGGTGGCGCAGGAATACAAGGCGTTCGTCCTGCACGGCGAGAAAGACCAGAAAGATCGCAAGCTGGCGATCGATCGCCTGAAGCAGGGCGGGGTGAAGATCCTCGTTGCCACCGACGTTGCCGCCCGCGGCCTGGACGTTGATGGCCTGGACCTGGTGATCAACTTCGACATGCCACGCAGCGGCGACGAGTACGTGCACCGCATCGGTCGTACCGGGCGTGCCGGCAACGATGGCCTGGCGATCTCGCTGATCTGCCACGGTGACTGGAACCTGATGTCGAGCATCGAGCGCTACCTCAAGCAGAGCTTCGAGCGCCGCACCATCAAGGAAGTCAAAGGCACCTACGGCGGACCGAAAAAGGTCAAGGCTTCGGGTAAAGCCGTTGGCGTGAAGAAGAAAAAGACCGACGCCAAGGGCGACAAGAAGAAGTCAGTGGCCAAGACCCCGACCAAGCGCAAGAGTGCCAACCGGCCGAAGGCCGAGGCGCCGTCGCTGGTCAGCAATGACGGCATGGCCCCGCTCAAGCGCCGCAAGCCGGCTGCTGAGTAAGCCCCTGTAGGAGCGAGCCTGCTCGCGAAAAACGTCAACGATAACGCGTGTATCCAGGATGCGCGCGGTGTCCTTCGGTTTTTCGCGAGCAAGCTCGCTCCTACAATGATATCGACGATCAACTCTCGGCCTTCTGCTCCGCCGCATCCAGCTCCTTGAGCCGCTGATCAATCAGCTGGCACTTGTCCGGCAAATCAGCCGCTGCAGTCCCCAGATCCATCTTCTGCAATTCCTCATTCATCTCCTTGGCCTTCACCGGATTCTGCTCGGTGAGCTTGGCGACCCGTTGCGCCAGTTCTTCACGTTTGCTGGTGGCTTCCTCCGGCGTGCAGGCCCAGGCGGGCAGGGCGCTGCACAGGGTGGCGACAAGGGTCAGTTTCAACAGGCTGTTCATGGGCGTGGCCTCGGTTGGCGGAGTTAACCGGTTGAGGGCCACGGACGCACAATAGTTCAGCCGGAGTGACAGCAACTGACGGCAGCCTTTTCCTCGTAACGGTCGTGATGGCGTACCCATTCCATGATCTGGTCCTCGTTGCGCCCCTTGGGCATCAGGTCGAGGTAGTTGTAGGCGCCCACCAGCAGGTCCAGGCCACGGGCGTAGGTGGAGTAAGTGTGGAAAATCTCGCCGGCTTCGTTGCGATAAAACACGCTGAGGCCGGGGAGTTCCTGTTCGACGCCGTCGGTTTTTTCGTAGTTGTAGGTCGCGGTGCCTGCCGCTACGTCTTCGGCTCGGGCGGTGACGCCAAAGTCGTAGTTGAAATCGCAACCTTCTGACGACACCCAGTCGAATTTCCAGCCCATGCGACGCTTGAACGCCTGGAACTCGGCGAATGGCGCGTGGGAAACCGCCACCAGCGCCACGTCGTGATGGGCCAGGTGCTGGTTGGCACCGTCGATATGGTCCGACAGGAACGAGCAGCCCGGGCAGCCTTCGTCCCAGCCGTCGGCAAACATGAAGTGGTAGATGATCAATTGGCTGCGGCCGCCGAACAGGTCGGCCAGCTTCAATTCGCCGCCGGCGCCCTGGAAATGGTAGTCCTTGTCGATTTTCACCCAGGGCAGGGCGCGGCGCTCGGCGCTGAGCTTGTCGCGCTCGCGGGTGAAGGCTTTTTCGTGAGCCAGGTGTTGGCGGCGGGCGACGAGCCATTCTTCGCGCGACACCACCGGATGATTGTCGATGTGCATGTGCTGTTCTCCTGCGTGCGTGGAGTGTGCTCTGACAGAGACTAGTCGTGCGGCACGTCTGATCTTCGACATACCGCTGGTCAGTGCATGACCTCATCCCGGCTGAACGGCAGCACGAAGCCTTGGGTCACACGTTGGGTAGACCCTCTCATTTGCAGGCTTTGGAGGTTGATCAGGATGACTACTTACAATTGGGATTTGATCGAACGGCTGCTGCACGAAGTGCAGAACGGTGCAGACCACAGCTTTACCCCGCGGCCCTATGCCGAGCAGCACGCGGCGGCCAAGGCGGCGCAGGGCGAGCCAACCGGTAATCTGGATGAACTGAAAGTCACCGCCACCGAGTATGAAAAACTGCTTCTGGACCGTGGCTACATCGAGCCGCGTCCGGAGGATCAGGGCGGCAATGGCGAGAACTTTATCCTGACGGCGCTCGGTTCGCGCCTGCTGTCGATGATCGACAGCAGCATCCCGGGCAACGATCATCCGCGCCAGGTATTGGATGAGCAGGCCGATGGCCTGGACCCGACTACCTTCGAAGAGGTCGCGGCCAAGGCGCAGATCGCCTGAGTCCTACGACGCTCGGGCAGTTTTCAGGCACTTGAGACTTTCGAAGTTGCTGCGCAGCTTGTCGATTTTCTGCAGTACGCGCTGACGCTGGTCGGCGCTGCTGTCGGCCATCAGATCGACGATCAGGCTGCGGGCCTGGGCCTCGGTGTCACTGAACGCCTGACGATAGGCCGGGGTCCACAGGCTTTCGCGGTCCACCAGCAGGGTTTCGATACGCTTGCCGAAGTCGGGAGCTTGACGTTGGGCCATGGCGGCGCTGAATTGTGACTGCCAATGCGCGCGGTTGGCGATCCACTGCTGGTTCTGCTCGCCGAGCGCTGTGGACCAGGCCACCACGCGTTGCTGTTGCGCCTGATTCAGCGGCCCCAGCCAATCGCGCAGACGTTTGTCCATGCGTTCAGCGCGCTGTTTGATCTGCTGTGCCAGCGGCGGTTTCAGGTATTTGTCCTGGCGTTCGCGCAAGTCCTTGGCGAAGGCCTGATTCATCTCGCTGACCTGTTGATCGCTCATGCCTTGCAGCAGCTGCACGGCCGACGGGGTGATCTGCCGTGCACTGACCGCAATCGCCTGCCGCGCTTCAGCGGTCCTGGCCTGCAAGGTCGCATCGTTGACCTGATTGTTGGCGACCATCTGTTGCAGGCGGTCGAGCCAATCGAGGTAGCCGGGCAACTGGGTGCTGCAATGCCAGCTGAGGTGTTGCTGCAGGCGCTGGTCGAGCCAGTCCTTTTGCTCGCTGTTCATGTCCAGGTAGTCGTTGAGCGTCCACGGAATGATCACATCGAGGTTGCGGTAGGCCAGATCCACACGGTTGCAGGCCGTCAGCGCGAGGCTGAGGATCAGGGGCAGGCTCAGGTGATACAACCAGCGCGGCATGGGCGAGTCCTTGCGTAGGCGGTGTTTGCCATCTGAACGCGGAAGGTGCCCGGCAGTTCAGCCTGTCAGTAGAACGAGCGCTCGGCGCGGAAGGTCAGTGAGCCGTCGCACTGGCTGTTATGCCCGGAATAGGCGCTGCAGCCGTTGCCGCTGAGGTTGGAGTCACTGTAGATCAGGTTCAGGTCGATGCCCATCCACGGCCGTGACAGCTTGACCGACCAATCATTGAAACTGGAGACGTAGCCGCCGTTGGTGATTGGCGCCGGGGTGTACAGGCGGTAGGTGGTGTATTTGACGCTGAGGCCGACACCAAATGGCTCGTTGCCGCTGAGGTTGGCGAACAGGGTGCTGTTCTGGCGGTCCGGATCGAGGCTGAAGGCAGCGCCGAAGCGACTGCCGAGCAAGGTCAGGCCGGCAAAGAATTCCTGGCTGTCGAGGGTGTCCAGCTGCGGGTAGCTGTAGTGGATCATGCCCACTTCGTAGCCCAGGCTCTGGTCGAACGGGCGCTTGAAGCCCAGGTAGGAATCGACTTCCAGGGTGCTGTCGGGTGACAGGCCCATGCTCGGTGCCCACTGGCCGGCGTACCAGCCGCTGTCATGGCTGAGGTCGAGGCCGCCGTGAAAGGAGCCGCTGCTCGAAGGTTTGACCAGGCCCTGGGCCATGCTGCGACTGGGGCTGGTGCCCAGCTTGAGGTCGTAGTCGCCCAGTTCGCGCTGGAAAATCTGTCCATGGGCGGCAGTGCAGGCCAGCAGGCTGATCAGCGCAATTGTCAGTTTGAGCATGCGGGGAAGTTCAGGCGCGGGGTTCGCGGGAGGTGTCCAGTCCTGGCGCTTTGAGGCTCAAAGCGCTTGGGGACCAGGGTATTGCGGGGGGGGATTACTTTTTGCCCAGGGTAATCTGCTTGGACGGGGCGAACGTCTGGCCGCTGACGCCTTTGGCAATTTGCTGGATCTCGCCGCCGGACTTGAGGAACGCAGCAATCTGGTCGTTGATCGATTCGCTGGTTTCAACGGCTGGAGCTGGCTTTGCTTTGCTGGTGGATGCTTTTACACGCATGGCGGCCATTAACCTATAGAAAATTAATATGGCCAGCCATCGTACAGGAAATACTTGACAATTGCTTGGTAAATATCCCTCTGATTATTTTTAACCACGGCCTGGATATTTTTCCCCATCTTTTGGAATTCGACCTAAGCTACTGTTTTAATTAAGAACCTCGGCATCGACCAAGGTGGTGACGGCCGTAGTGAGGGGGCCACTGGTACTGCAAACGGCCTGACGAGCGGGGTGCCGGTCATGGTGCAACCCGCAAAATCCGAGCCTTGCAGCGGAAAATCCGCAGTCAGCCAACGGCGGCAGCAAAAACGGGTAGAATGCCGCCCACGCAATGAGGGTATTTGGAAATGGCTTTAGTCGGGCGCTACAACAGTTTGCAAGTGGTTAAACACACTAACTTCGGTTTATATCTGGACGGTGGTGCGGATGGCGAAGTTCTTTTGCCCAATCGCTATATCCCGAAAGATATTCCCAGCGAAGATGAAGATTGGCTGAACGTATTTGTTTATCTGGACAGTTCAGACAAACTCATCGCAACGACTGAAAAACCAAAAGTTCAAGTAGGTGAGTTTGCCAGCCTGAAAGTTGTTGAAGTCAACAGCATCGGTATATTTCTCGACTGGGGCCTGCCAAAGGACCTGCTGCTGCCGTTCTCAGAAGAAAAGCGCCAGATGACCGCCGGCGAATACTGCGTGGTGCACGTCTATCTCGATAAGCACACGCGCCGGATCACCGCGACCACGCGTCTGGATCGCTACCTGGACAAAACCCCGCACAGCTACAAGCCAGGCCAGGAAGTCGATTTGCTGGTGGCCGAAGCGACCGACATGGGTTTCAAGGCGATCATCAACAACAAGCACTGGGGCCTGATCCACAAGAACGAAATCTTCAAGTTCATGCGCGCCGGCAAACAAGAGAAGGGCTTCATCAAGGAAGTGCGCGCCGACGGCAAGATCAGCCTGAGTCTGCAACCGGTCGGCGAGGAAGCCGCCACCAGCCTGAACTCGAAGATCCTCGCCAAGTTGCGCGACAACAACGGCACCCTGCCGGTCAGCGACAAGAGCGACCCGGCGCTGATCAGCAGCCTGTTCGGGGTCAGCAAGGGCAACTTCAAGAAGGCCATCGGCGCGTTGTACAAGAACGGCCAGATTGTCATTCATGCCGATCGCATCGAACTGAGTTGAGTGCTTTTCGCCCCGGCCGAGTGCCGGGGCGTTGGTTTTTGTGCTGATTGAATGTCCTGTCGTTCACTGTCTGCGAGGTTTCCTGATGATCGCCACCCGGCGTAGCGTCGATGGCTTTGCCCTGCAAATCATGGTGGGTCTGTGCCTGGTCTGGGGCATCCAGCAGGTGATGATCAAGTGGGCGGCGGCGGACATCGCGCCGGTGATGCAGGCCGCCGGACGCTCCGGCATCTCTGCGTTGCTGGTCGGGCTGCTGATCTGCTGGAAGGGTGGCTGGACCCAGGTTGGCACGACCTGGCGCGGCGGCTTGCTGGCGGGCGCGCTGTTCGGCCTGGAATTCCTGTTTATCGCCGAAGGCTTGAAGCTGACCACCGCCGCGCACATGTCGGTGTTCCTCTACACCGCGCCGATTTTCACCGCGCTGGGGGTGCACTGGCTGTTGCCCAGCGAGCGCCTGCGGGCGGTGCAGTGGCTGGGCATCCTGCTGGCCTTCATCGGCATAGGCGTGGCATTTGCCGGCGGCGTGTCGTGGGACAACCTGGACCGGCGCATGCTGCTCGGCGATGCCCTCGGCGTGCTGGCCGGCGCGGCGTGGGGCGCTACCACGGTGGTGGTGCGTGCATCGCGGCTGTCGGAAGCACCGGTGACCCTGACCTTGTTCTACCAACTGATCGTCGGTTTCGTCGGCCTGCTGCTGATCGCGATCCTCAGCGGCCAGGTGACCCATGTCAGCCTGACCCCGGTGGCAGTCGGCAGCGTGCTGTTCCAGGGCCTGGTGGTCTCCTTCATCAGCTACCTGGTGTGGTTCTGGTTGCTGCGCCGCTACCTGGCGGCGAACCTCGCGGTGTTTTCGTTCATGACGCCGTTGTTCGGCGTGACCTTCGGCGTTTTGCTGCTGGGCGAAGAACTGACCCTGAATTTCATCATCGGCGCCGTGTTGGTGTTGCTTGGCATCACCTTCGTCAGCGCTGAACAGTGGGTTCGACGGCGTTTGCGCACGCTGCTGGGGCAGCACTGAACGAACCCAGCAGTAACCCTCCGGCCAGCACCAGGCCGCTGCCCGCCACCAGCAGCGCCGGTTGCAAACCACCGCTGAAATGGCTGCTGACTGCCGCCAGCAATGGTCCGCTGAGCTGACCCAGGGCAAAGCAGGCGGTCAACAGGCCGGCGTTGCGTTGGGTCGCCGCGGGCGCCAACTCTTGCGAGCGCTGCATCACCAGTTGCATGCAGGCCAGAAACGGCGTGCCGCAGAGCAGGACACCCAGCGCCAGACCGAAACCGCTGCCCAGCAGGCAGGCAAATACTCCGGCGGCCTGCAGCCACAAGGTGGCGATCAACCACCGGCGAGTCGAGCCCGGTGCGGGCCGCCGCAGACTCACCAGCAACACGCCAAACGCCGCCGCCAGACCAAAGCACGGCCAGAACAGGTCGGCCTGCCACTGTCCCTGAAACCGCGCACTGGCCATCTGCGAGAGAAAAGTCGCCGGGATGATGTAGCCCAATCCGTACAAAGCGTAGGTCCAGCCCAGACGGGAGATGCCAGCGCTGCTGGATTCATTCGCCGGCAGAGCAATGCTCGCACTCGGTGCGGGTTGCGGCAGGAAAGGCAGGATCAGCAGGAGCATCAACAGGCCGACCGCCGCGTAGATCAGCCACAGGACAGCCGAGCTTTGCTGAAGCAGGTTGGCGCTGAGTGCCAAAAGGCCTGTAAGAAAAATCCCCAGTCCAGGTCCGGCAAATACCAGTGCACCCCAGCGTGGACGGCCGGCGGCCAGGGCCAGTGGCTGACTCAATGCGGTGATCATCACCAGCACCCAGGCACTGGCCACGCCGGTGCCAAAACGCAGCAACAGATGGCTCCAGAATCCGTTGGCCCAGAACGAAGCCAGGGTCAGCAACACGCACAGCCACAGCCCGCCGAGCAGGCGGCGCTGCACCTGGGCGGGGCGGCGGGCGAACATTGCGTCCAGGGCGCCGATGAAATACCCCAGGTAATTGGCGGCGGCAATCAGCCCGGCGGCCGTCAGGTCGATCTGGCCTTCGCTGAGTAAATGCGGCAATTGCGGGGTGAGGGCGAAGCGACCAATGCCCATGGCCATCATCAGGGCAATAAAACAGGCGGATAAGCGAACGAAGGGCGACATGGTCAGACTTCCGGCAAGGAGCAATGACCGTCAGGCTAGGCCTGATTGACTTTCTGTAAAATTGAATAATAGTGAGTAACTTGTTCAGTTTTGGAGAATCGCCGTGGAGCTCAGTCAACTGCGGATTTTTCGTGCGGTCGCCGAAGAAGGTTCGATCACTCGCGCCGCTGAACGCCTGCATCGGGTGCCTTCCAATCTGTCGACCCGGCTCAAGCAACTGGAAGAGCAGCTGGGGGTCGAGTTGTTCTTGCGCGAGCGACAACGCTTGCAGCTTTCTCCTGCGGGAAAAGTGTTGCTGGACTACAGCGCCAGGTTATTTGCCCTGCATGACGAAGCCGAGGCCGCGGTGCAGGGTGGCCAGCCGGCGGGCAATTTTGTCCTTGGCACCATGTACAGCACTGCGGCCATTCAATTGCCACCGTTGCTGGCGCGTTATCACCGCAGCTACCCGGCGGTGAACCTGCAGGTGCAGTCGGCCCCCAGTGGCGAATTGCTTGAAGGCTTGCTCAGCGGGCGCCTCGACGCCGCGCTGGTGGACGGGCCGCTGCAGTTGGCGGGGCTCGACGGTGTGCCGTTATGCGACGAGAAGCTGGTGCTGATCAGCGAGGCCGATCACCCGCCGGTGCGCAGTGCGCTGGATGTGCAGGGGAGGGCGGTGTTCACGTTTCGCCAGGGTTGTTCCTATCGCATGCGCCTGGAAGCCTGGTTCGCGCATTCCCACGCGGCCATGGGCCGGGCGATGGAAATCGAGTCTTATCAAGGCATGCTGGCCTGCGTCATAGCCGGTTCCGGGGTGGCGCTGATGTCCGAGTCGATGCTGGCGAGCTTGCCGGGACGTGAAAGCGTAACAGTGCATCCGCTGGCCGAGCCGTTCGCCAGTACCACCACCTGGCTGATGTGGCGCAAGGGCATGGTGGGCGCCAACCTGACGGCGTGGATTCAATTGCAGCAAGAAGCTGAGCTCATCGGCCGGACCGACGGCCTTGATTCAGATCAATTCGGTAACAGATCTTTGCGTGCTGAGGCGAGCATTGCGTAGGAGATAGGACTACTATCTGTATGAAGCGTCTTCTTATGAGCCTGGTCGCTCGGCATTACCCTGAAGGGGGGCACCATGAAAGAGAAATTGCAAAACTGGCTCCTTGACCTCGGTGTCGCGCTTGGTCTGATCGAACCACCGCTGCAGCCGGTGCCTATTCGCACGGATGATGAACAACGTCGACGCCAGCAGCGTCGCCGCTAAGCACTTTCCCGCAGGCGAAAAAAAACGGGTGCAGCAACCGACGCTGCACCCGCCGAAGAAAGCATTACGACGTCTGACGTTAAATCAGATTGCGCTGGCTGCAATGGCTGGGCGACGCGACGCCAGACTCACCACGACGAAGCTCACCAGGCCCACGGCCAGGCTGTAGTAGATCGGCGTATTCGCATCCAACCCATCCTTGAACATGAACACCAACGCGGTGACAAAGCCCAGGCCCATGCTGGCGATGGCGCCGGCGGTGGTCGCGCGTTTCCAGAAGATCGCGCCGATCAGCGGGATGAGCATGCCGCCCACCAACAGGTTGTAGGCCAGGGTCAGGGCGCTGATCACGTCGTTCACCACCAGGGCGATGCCCAGCACGGCGATGCCGGTCAATGCGGTGAACAGGCGGTTGATTTTCAGGCTCGACTGCTTGCCGCCGCGCAGCTTCGGCAGCAGATCTTCGGTCAGGGTGGTGGCAGCCGCCAACAGACCGGCACTGGCGGTGGACATCATGGCGGCCAGGGCAGCGGCGATCACCAGGCCACGGATACCGTCAGGCAGCGACAGTTTGACGATGGCGGCGAAGGCGTTGTTGACGTTGTCCAGGTCCGGGATCAGCACGTGGGCGGCCATGCCGATCAGGGCGCAGGCCAGGCCGTAAAGGATGCAGTAGAAACCGGCCAGGGTGCCGGCGTACTGGGCGACCTTGGGTGTGCGCACGGTGAATACGCGCTGCCAGATGTCCTGGCCGATCAGGATGCCGAAGAAGTAGATCATGAAGTAGGTGATGATCGTGTCCCAGCCGATCGTGGTGAAGCTGAAGTTCGACGCCGGCAGTTTCGCCACCAGCTCATCCCAGCCACCGACGCGGTACAGGCAGATTGGCAACAGGATAAACATCAGGCCAACGGTCTTGATCACGAACTGGACGATGTCGGTCAGGGTCAGCGACCACATGCCGCCGATGGCTGAGTAAACCACCACCACGCCACCACCGAGCAGTACCGAGACCCAGAACGGCAGGCCGAACAGCACTTGCAGCACGGTGCCGATTGCCAGGATCGAGGTCACGCCGATCATCAGCGCGTACGCCAGCATGATGACCGCACTCGCCGAGCGGGCCATCGGGTTGTAGCGCTTTTCCAGGACCTGGGTAACGGTGTAGATCTTCAGTTTCAGCAGCGGCTTGGCGAGGAACAGGTTCAACGCGACGATCCCGCAACCCAGCGCCGCGCACAGCCAGAAACCGGAGATGCCATGCACATAGCCCAGGCGCACGGTGCCGACGGTGGACGCGCCGCCGAGGACGGTGGCGGCCATGGTGCCCATGTACAGGCTTGGTCCGAGGTTGCGGCCGGCCACCAGGAAGTCTTCGTTGGTCTTGGCTTTGCGCATGCCGTAGTAGCCGAGTAGCAGCATCGCGGCGGCGTAGATGAGTACGACGAATAAATCTAAAGCCATGATGGCGTGTCTCCGATTGTCTTTTTTATGGTGAAACCAAAGCGTTTCTGTGGGGCGTTTTTTGTAGGAGCGGGCTTGCCCGCGAAGGCGGCGGCACATTCAATATCAATGTGACTGACAGTCCGTCTTCGCTGGCAAGCCAGCTCCTACAGGGGTATCGGGGTCATGCCAGCTGGCGCATGACCGATGTTGCCGTGCTCTTGCTGCGTGAATCCCTGGGCCCGTAGACACTGGCCGACTCCGGGAACAGGCTGAGCAACGCCAGGTACACCAGCGAGGCCAGACCCAGGGTCACTGGCAGGCTGATGTCGATGCCGCCCGCCAACTCGCCGAGCACGCCGACGAATTGCCCCGGCAGGTTGACGAAGCACAGGCCGACCAGCGCGCTGGGAATCCAGGCCCCGAGACCGCGCCAGTTCCAGCCGTGGCTGAACCAGTAGCGACCGCCTTGTTCGCCGCGGGTGAACACTTGCAGGTCATCCGGGCAGTAGAAGCCGCGGCGCTTGAGCAGGCCGATGATCATGATCACCATCCACGGGGTGGTGCAGGTGATGATCAGCACCGCGAAGGTCGATACGCTCTGCACCAGGTTCGCCGCAAAGCGCCCGATGAAGATGAACGCAATCGACATCACGCCAATCAGCAGCGTCGCCTTGACCCGCGACAGTACTCGCGGAAACACGCTGGACATGTCGAGACCGGTGCCATACAGCGAAGTGGTCCCGGTGGACATGCCGCCGATCACCGCAATCAGGCACACCGGCAGGAAGAACCAGCTCGGTGACACCGCCAACAGACCGCCGACATAGTTGTTCGCCGCGATGTAGTCCGGCGCCTTGATCGCCACGATAGTGGCGGTGGCGAGGCCGAACAGGAACGGGATCAACGTCGCCATTTGCGCCAGGATCACCGCCAGCATGATCCGGCCCTTCGGCGTCTCACGCGGGATGTAGCGCGACCAGTCGCCGAGGAACGCACCGAAGGAAATCGGGTTGCTCATGGCCACCAGCGCGGCACCGATAAAGGCTGCCCAGAACCCGGCCTGGCCGAGGCCGACACTGCCGGCGTACTGGCTGTCGAAGGCCGGGGCGAAGGCGAATATCCCCAGCAGGAACAACAGGCTCGCGGCCCACACGGCAATGCGGTTGACCCACAGCATGAAGCGGAAGCCGTAGATGCACACGGTCAGTACCAGGATCGCGAACAGACCGTAGGCCAGGCCCAGGGTCAGGTCGGTTTCCGGCAGGTCGATCAGGCGTTTGGCGCCACCGATCAGCGCATCTCCCGAACTCCAGACCGACAGCGAGAAAAACGCGATGGCGGTCAGCAGCGACAGGAACGAGCCGACGATGCGTCCGTGCACGCCGAAGTGTGCACCGGAAGACACGGCGTTGTTGGTGCCGTTGATCGGGCCGAACAGGCCCATCGGCGCCAGAATCAGCGCTCCCAGCAGCACGCCGAGGACAATCGCCCAGACGCCGGCCTGGAAGGACAGGCCGAACAGCACCGGGAAACTGCCGAGCACGGCGGTGGCAAAGGTGTTGGCGCCGCCGAAGATCAGGCGAAACAGGTCGCTGGGCCGGGCGCTGCGTTCGTGGTCGGGGATCTGTTCGACCCCGTTGGTTTCAATGCTAAGGCTATGTTCTTTGTTGTTGTTATTCATGATCTGCTCCGATCATAAAGGCGCGCTCATCGTCCGTGAGCGTCACCTGTCTTGGCTAAGGGGAGGGCAGCCCTTCCGGCATCGCGGATAAATGTTCGTGGCAGGCCAGCCAGTGGCCTTCTTGTTGTTTGCGAAACACAATGGTTTCGCGTTCCTGGCTAAAGTGTTGCTCCCCTTGCATGCGCAGCCGTGTCGCCACGTCATGCACAAACACCGCGACGTCACCCTGCAGGCTGACGAACGCGTTGCTCGAGGCGCACGACAGCACCTCGAAGCCTTCCTCGATGCGCCAGTTGTCCCACAACACCTGATAGGCGTCGCGGGTCAGCAAGGGCTTGTCGAGGGTGTAGAAGACGAAGCTGGCATCGGCACTGAACGCGCCGAAATAGGCTTCGCGATCGTTGCGGGCAAAGGCCGCCACCAAGTCGGCGGCGGCTTGCAGGACCTGATCCTGTGGGTTCATGGTCCTGCCCTCAGCGATGGGCCACGCCCGGCAGTACGCAGAGCATTTCGTACAGCAGGTTGGCGCCCAGCAGCGAGGTGTTGCCGGTGGTGTCGTACGGCGGCGAGACTTCCACCAGGTCGCAACCGACCAGGTCGAGGCCCTGGCAGCCACGGACAATTTCAATCGCCTGGATGGTGGTCAGGCCGCCGATCTCCGGGGTGCCGGTGCCAGGCGCCCAGGCCGGGTCGATGCCATCGATGTCGAAGCTCAGGTACACCGGGCCGTTACCGACTTTCTCGCGGACTTCGGCCATCAGCGGCGCCAGGGATTTATGCCAGCACTCTTCGGCCTGGACCACGCGGAAGCCCTGCTTGCGGCTCCAGTTGAAGTCTTCGGCGGTGTAGCCCTGGGCGCGCAGGCCGATCTGCACCACGCGGTCGCAGTCCAGCAGGCCTTCTTCGACAGCGCGGCGGAAGGTGGTGCCGTGGGCGATTTTCTCGCCGAACATGTGGTCGTTGACATCGGCGTGGGCGTCGATGTGGACCAGGCCGACCTTGCCGTGTTTCTTATGAATGGCACGCAGGATCGGCAGGGTGATGGTGTGGTCGCCGCCGAGGGTCAGCGGGATCACGTCGTGTTCGAGAATCTCGTCGTAGGACTCTTCGATGATGCGCACGGCGTCCAGCAGGTTGAAGGTGTTGATCGCCACGTCGCCGATGTCGGCAACCGACAGCGAGTCGAACGGCGCGGCTCCGGTGGCCATGTTGTACGGGCGGATCATGACCGACTCGGCGCGGATTTCACGGGGCCCGAAACGGGTGCCGGCGCGCAGCGAGGTGCCGATGTCCAGCGGTACGCCGACGAAGGCAGCGTCGAGGCCGGCAGCGGTAGGCAGGTGAGGGAGTCGCATCATGGTGGCGATGCCGCCGAAGCGCGGCATTTCGTTGCCGCCCAGTGGTTGGTGAAGAATTTTGTCCACGGGTAGGGCCTCATCGTCTTTGTTTTATTTATGGGGTTGCGCAGCGCATCGGGAATGCACGGGCACCTGTTGGGCGGATTCTGCGAAATGTAGTGGCAGGGAAGAATCGCTACGGGCAAATACTTAGTTCAGAAATTTCTAAACTAATGGCGGGGGAGGGGGATAGAATTCTGGCTTTGTTGATGTGGTGTGTTGTGGGGCCCCTTCGCTGGCTTGCCAGCGAAAGCGTCCGCAATACCCGCGAAGATTCACCTGACACCCAACGAGCACCCCAATGGCCAACCCCTTACCCGACCTGAAACTGTTGCGCATCTTCGTCAGCGTGGTGCGCCACCAGGGGTTCGCCAATGCCCAGCACGAGCTCAACCTCTCGACCTCGGCCATCAGCACCTACATGAGCCAGCTGGAAACCGCCCTGGGCCTGGTGCTGTGTCATCGCGGGCGTGGGGGGTTCAGCCTGACCAGCAAGGGCGAGTTGTTCCATCAGGAGACCTTGCGTCTATTGGGCGAACTCGAAGGTTTCGAACAGTACGCCGCTGCGCTCAAGGGCGAACTGCGCGGTACGCTCAACCTCGGGGTGATCGACTCAACCGTCAGCGACAAGGCCCTGCCGTTCGCCGAAGCCATTGGCGCCTACACCCTGGAACACCCCGCTGTGCATTTGCATTTGTCGGTGATGAGCCCCTACGAGTTGCAACTCGGGGTGCAGGACAACCGCCTGGACCTGGCCATCGGCGCGTTCTCCAACCGCATGAGCGGACTGGTCTACATGCCGCTGTACCGCGAGCAGCACTGGCTGTATTGCAGCAACCGCCACCCGCTGTTCACTGAGCGGCGGATTCCCGAGCAATTGATCACCCAGCAGCGCATGGTCGGCCGTGGCTACTGGAGTCAGGCCGAACTGGCCCGCCACGGCTTCAAGCACAGCGCGGCGACCGTCGACAGTATGGAGGCGCAGCTGATCCTGGTGCTGTCCGGCGCCTACATCGGCTATCTGCCCGAGCACTACGCCCAGGCCTGGGCCGACAAGGGCGATTTGCGAGTGTTGCTGCCGGCGACCTTTGGCTACCAGGCGCCGTTCTCGATGATCGTGCGCCGGGGCCGCAGCCGCGAACCGCTGATCCAGACCTTCCGCGACTTGCTCAAAGCGCAACTGAACCAGGCTTGAACACCATGTCGAGAATCCAATGTCCGCGCTGCCTGCGCCCGCAAACCCACTGCCTGTGCCCGCTGATACCCAGCCTCGACAGCCGCACCCGGGTGCTGTTGTTGCAACATCCCAGCGAGGTCAACCACGCCCTGAATACTGCGCGTCTGGCGGCGCTGGGGCTGAGCAACAGTCAGTTGCTGGTGGGGGAGGTGTTCGAGGATTTGTCCGAATTGCTGAACCCGCCGGGCTATACCGCGCGCCTGCTGTTTCCGGCGGACGACGCCCAGCCGCTGCAAGCCTACACACCCGGCGAGCAGCCGCTGTTGCTGGTAGTGCCCGACGGCACCTGGCGCAAGGCGCGCAAACTGCTGCACCTCAACCCGCTGCTCGCCGGCTTGCCGAGAGTGACCCTGGCCAATGGCGGAGTCTCGCGCTATCGCCTGCGCAAGGCACCGGGGCCGGGGGCGTTGTCGACGGTGGAGGCGATTGCCCAGGCGTTGCAGGTGCTGGAAGCCCCGCAGTCTTTCGATGCCTTGCTGCAACCGTTCGAGGCGTTGATCGAGGGGCAGATAGCGGCGATGGGGCAGGAGACTTATCGGAAGAATCATTTGTAGGGCGCGTTCTACCAGACGCTACAAACCTTTGTAGGAGCTGGCTTGCCAGCGATGGCGGTCTATCTGATGGACCTCTGCGCCTGCATCGCTGGCAAGCCAGCTCCTACAGAGTATTGTGTTTGCACCTGCGATCAGCGCTCACGCATCGCCTCGGTCCGCGCCTTGAGCACCGGTTTGAGCAGGTAATCAAGCACGCTTTTCTCGCCGGTGATGATGTCTACAGTCGCGACCATGCCTGGAATGATCAGCAGCGGTTTGACGTCGCCGCCCAGGTGGTTTTTGTCGGTACGCACCTGGATCAAGTAGAAGCTGTTGCCCTTGTCGTCGGTGATGGTGTCGGCGCCGATCAGCTCCAGTTTGGCGCTGAGGCCGCCGTAAATGGTGTAGTCGTAGGCGCTGAACTTGACCATGGCTTTCTGCCCGGGGTGCAGGAACGCCACGTCTTGCGGGCGGACCTTGGCTTCGATCAGCAGGTTGTCCTCCAGTGGCACGATCTCCAGCATGTCGCTGCCGGGCTGGACCACGCCGCCAATGGTGTTGACCTTGAGCACCTTGATGATTCCGCGCACCGGCGAGACCACGGTGGTGCGGGTCACCCGGTCGTCGATGGCGATGCTGGTGGCGGTGATTTTCGACAGTTCGGTGCGTTTCTCGTTGAGCTCCTTGGCGGCGTCCGAGCGAAAGCTCTGCACCGATTCGTCGAGCTTGCTCTTGATCTCGTCGATCGCCGATTCAGCCCGTGGGATCGCCAGGGTAGTCGCATTCAACGAGCCACGGACTTCCACGGCGCTGCGTTTGAGCCGCAGGATTTCCACCGGCGACACCGCGCCGGTGCCCACCAATGGCGCCGACATGTTCATCTCCTGGTTGAGCAGCGCCAGGCTGGAACTGTACTGCCCCTGTTTCGAGCGAAATTCCGCCAGTTCCTGGGTCTTTTGCCGAAGTTGTTCGCTAAGCGTGCGTTGTTCGCTGGCCAATCGGCGCTGCCGCTGGTCAAACAGCGCGCGTTCGTCTTCGGCCACTTGCGGGGCCTTGGCGATGACCTCGTCAGAGAGCTTGAACGGCCGCCCCTCGGCCTCGGCGGACAGGCGCTCGACCTGCGCGGTGAGCGCGTAGCGATCAGCCTCGCTCTCGCCCTTGTTCGACAGAAAGCGTGTGTCATCCAAACGCAGCAAGGTGTCGCCCTTGTTCACCATCTGCCCTTCACGAACGAAGATCTCGGTGACGATCCCGCCTTCAAGGTTCTGGATCACCTGGACCTTGCTCGACGGAATCGCCTTGCCTTCGCCCATGGTGACTTCCTGCAGCACCGCGAACCTGGCCCAGACCACCGCCGTGACGATCAGCGCGGCGGCCAGCCACACGGTGATGCGCGACCAGCGTGGCGAATCCTGCAGCGAAGCGTTGGCGGTTTCCGGCATGAACTCGCTTTCCGCGCTTTTGCCGAAGCTGCCAAAGTAGCCGCGCTCACCTGTTGAACCGGACATAAGCGACTCCTAATCGGCCGCAGAGCCGACCCGGCCCTTGCGCAGTGCATCGATGACCACCTCTTTCGGGCCGTCGGCGACGATTCGCCCGTTGTCCAGCACCAGCAGCCGGTCGACCAGGCTGAGCATCGAGGTGCGGTGGGTCACCAGCAACAGGGTCTTGCCCTGGACCCAGCCCTGCAGTTTCTGGCGCAGGGCGTCTTCGCTGCTGTTGTCCATGGCGCTGGTGGGTTCGTCGAGCACCAGGATCGGCGGGTCGAGCAGCAAAGCCCGCGCCAGTAGCACCGCCTGGCGCTGACCGCCGGACAGCAACTGGCCACGTTCGCCCACCGGGCGGTCGAAGCCCTGGGGGTGCTGGCGCGCCAGTTCGGTGACCCCGGTCAGTTCGGCGACTTCGAGCATGCGCGCGTCGCTGACATAGCGCGCGCCGAGGGTCAGGTTGTCGCGCAGGCTGCCGGCCAGCAGCGGCAGGTCATGGGCGACGTAGCCGATCTGCTGGCGCAGGTCAGCGACATCCAGTTGCCGCAGGTCGAGGCCGTCGAGCAGCAATTGGCCTTCGTCGGGCGCGTAGAAGCCCATCACCAATCGGGCCAGGGTGCTTTTGCCCGAGCCGCTGCGGCCGATGATGCCGATCCGCTCGCCGGGCTTTAGGTTGAAACTGACGTTGGCCAGGGCCGGGGCGTTCTGACCCTGGTAGTGGAAGGTCACGCCGCTGACATCCAGCGCACCCTGCAGCTGCGTGCGCTCCAGTGGCCGCTGCCCGGTTTCGCGCTCCTGGGGCAGGGACATCAGCGCGTCGGTGCTTTTCATCGTCAGTTGCGCTTGCTGGTAGCGGGTGATCAATCCGGCGATCTGCCCCAGCGGCGCGAGCACGCGGCTGCCGAGCATGTAGGTCGCCACCAGCGCGCCGACACTGAGGTTGCCGGCGATGATGCTATAGACCCCGGCGACGATGGTCGCCATGCCGCTGAACTGCTGGACGAACAGGGTGCCGTTAGTGGCCAGCGCCGAGAGGTTGCGCGCATGGCTGTCGAGGCGGGTCAGCGCGCCGTGGGTGCTTTCCCAGCGGTGCTGGCGTTCGCTCTCGGCGCTGCAGGCCTTGAGGGTTTCCAGGCCGCCGAGGGTTTCGATCAACAGCGCCTGGCGTTCCGCGCCGAGGGCCAGGCTTTTCTGCACGGTGTCGCGCAGGCGTGTCTGGATCAGCAGGGCGAAGACAATGGTGATGGGAAATGCCAGCAGCGGGATCACCACCAGCCAGCCACCGAGCAGGCCGATCACCAGCAGCATCAGCGCGGCGAAGGGCAGGTCGATCAGGCTGGTCAGGGTCACGGCGGTAAGGAATTCGCGCAGGCCCTGGAAGTCATGGATGCTCTGGGCAAAGCCGCCGACAGTCGCGGGCCGGGCCTTCATCGACATGCCGGTGATGCGCTCGAACAGGGTCGCGGAGAGAATCACGTCGGTCTTGCGTCCGGCGCTGTCCAGCAAGTGCGCGCGCACCACCCGCAGCACCAGCTCGAAGGCGGTGCCGATCAACAGCCCGATGGCCAGCACCCACAGGGTCGAAGTGGCCTGGTTCGGCACCACCCGGTCGTAGGTCTGCATGACGAACAGCGGCACCATCAGGCCCAGCAGGTTGATCAGCAGACTGGCGAGGATCGCATCGCTGTACAGCCAGCGCGACAGCTTGAGGGTGTCGCGAAACCACGCCTTGACCCTCGGCACCAGCGGCGCGCGCAGTTCTTCGAGTTCATGCCGGGGCCGGGCGAACAGCGCCTGGCCGCTGTACTCGGCGGCCAGTTCTTCACGGCTGACCCATTGCTCGCCGCCCTCGGCTTCGCTGGGCAGGATCAGCGCCCGGCCGTCGTCGCCCCAGCGCCGCAGCACCGCGCAGCGACCGTTGTGCAGCAGCAACAACAGCGGCAGGTTGAGCGCCGAGATCGACTCCAGCTCGCGGCGCAGTATCCGCGCCTGCAGGTTGGCCCGGGCGGCGGCGCGCGGCAGCAGGTCGAGGCTCAGGCGTTGCTTGTCCAGCGGCAGACCGGCACTCAGGCTGGCCCGGCTGACGGCGCAGTCGTGCAGCTTGCACAGGATCAGCAGGCCATCGAGCAGCGGGTCGTCGAAGCTCAGGCGCGGATCGGCGCCAGTGTTGCCGGGTTCCATGCTGGTCAACTGCAGTTCCCCCGTGGGCTAGCGCATGTCCGGCAGACGCGCCTGGCTTTTCACTTCGCTCTGGGCAATGGCTTCGGCCGGCACCACGACTTTCGATTTGTTGAGCAATTCGCCCATGTTCGCCAGGATCCGGTACATCGAGAATTCCTCGGTGTAGCGCACTTCGGTGTAGCGGCGATTGGCGTTGTACAGCTCGTTTTCACTGTCCAGCACGTCGAGCAGGGTGCGTTGGCCAAGGCCGAACTGATCCTGATAGGCGGCGCGTACACGCATGGTGGTGTCGGCGTATTCGCGGGCGGTCGGGGTTTGTTTCTTCGCGTTGACCATGGCGTTCCAGGCCAGGGTGATGTTCTCGTTGAGGGTGCGCAGGGCGTTGTTGCGGATGTCCATGGCCTGGTTGATCTTGTGCGCGTCCGATTGCAGGCGCGCCTTGTCGCTGCCGCCGCGGAACAGGTTGTAGTTCATCACGATGCCCACGCGCCATTGGTTGTCGTGGCCGATGTCGCCCTGGATGTTGTCGTTGGCGCCGACGGCGGCCTCGGCGTCGAAGCGCGGGTAGAACGGCGACTTGGCCACTTCGTACTGACTCTCGGCGGACATTACGTCGGCCTGGGCGGATTTCAGGTAGGGGTTGTTTTCCATCATCGACTGCCGGGCATCGCCGAGGGTCTGTGGGACTTCGCCGCGAATCGACGGCAGGGTCTCAAGTTCGTCGGGCATGCGTCCCACGGCACTGAAGAAATTCGCCTCGGCATCGGCGAGGTCGACCTGGGCGGTGTCCAGGTTGTTTTCCGCCAGGGCGCGGCGCGCCTTGGACTGGTCGAGGTCGGCACTGCTGCCAATCCCGCGCTCGGTGCGCAGGCCGATCTGGTCGTTGACCCGCAAATGCGCCTGCAGGTTGTTGGTGGCCAGGGTCACCAACTCGCGGCGCTTGAGCACTTCGAGGTACACCTCAATGGTGCGCAGGGCCAGGCTTTCGGCCGTGCCGCGGGTGAAGTACGCGCGCGAATTGACGATCCCCTGGGTGCGCCCGACTTCGTTGGCGGTGTTGAAGCCGTCGAAGAGCATCTGCCGCATGCGCAGTTCCGACTGGGTGTACCACTGGGTCTGGGTGTTGTGGTTACCCAAGGCGCGGGTGCTGGAGTTGTCGCTGTAGCCACGGCCATAGCCGCCGAACAAATCCACGGCGGGGTAGTAACCACCCTTGGCGACCTTCACGTCCTCATCCGCCGACAGACGGTTGTTCTCACTGGCCAGCAGCTCCGGGTGGTAGTCCAGCGTGCTCTGGATGGCCTCGGTTAGGGACATGGCCTGGGCCTGCTGGGCACAGGTCGCAGCCAGTAAAACCGCGCTGCAGAGGGGGGTAAGGACGCGCATGAAGGACATCTCCCTGTTCACCAATGGTGCCTGTCTGTCGCCAATAATTTGGCGTTATTTTCGGCTAAAACCGTTTCAGCCTTGTAACAACAGAGCTAAGAACATCTGAGGCAGAAGCTAAGAAGAATTTCTCATAGGCCTTATGCCGAAAAAAACTTATGCGCTTCGCTGGATCCAGCACATTGTTCAGGGCACAAGCCTTGTATTCACGAGCTTTAGGGAGCTTTGCAAGGCCCGAAAAAGTTCCAGCACTTTTGCAACAGAGGGTGGAGAAACGTTGGAGGGGAAGGAGGCTGAGCGGTTTTTGAACGACAAAATATTGTCGTTCACCGTCGGCCGCCCTCGCAGGCAACCTGAACTGCGCTGAGTGAATGATTTCATTCAAGTTTGTCCCGCAATAAGGACCTCGCCTGCGTAGGGCACGCGCGACCCGATCGTCGTCAGGCAAGGGCTTGCACCTTGAAGTGCAAGTGCTGCCAGGCCGAAGGTCGGCGAGGCGACCCGGTAGTGCCCTGCCAGTTTCTGCGCGCAACCCAGGTGCCGATGGATGTCGGCGGCGGAGGACTTCACATGGCAAGGCTCATCGGAATCGTCAGCAAGGTCGTGGGTCAGGTGTTCGCGCAGGCGGGTAATGGCACCCGCCGCGTCCTGACCGAGGGGGACCGGTTGTACGCCGGTGAGCAGTTGGTGACAGGCGCCGCCGGTGCCGTCGCCGTGCACCTGCAAAACGGCCAGGACCTGACGCTGGGGCGTGGCAGCAGCCTGCACATGAATGATTCATTGCTGGCCAGCCAGCCGGCCCATGTCGACAGCTCCGCAGGCACGGCACCCAGCCAGGCGCAATTGACCGATGTCGAGCAATTGCAAAAAGCCATCGCCGCCGGCGTCGATCCGACCCAGGCCGCTGAAGCCACCGCGGCCGGCCCCAATGGCAGCGGCGCACCCGGCGACGCCGGTGGCGGTCATTCATTCGTGTTGCTGCAGGAGACGGCGGGGCGGGTCGATCCGGTGATCGGTTTCCCTACCGCCGGTTTCAATGGCATTCCCGAGTTCGTCTTCGGTTGGCGCGACGGCACGCCGGATGGCGATGGCGCTGACAATGCCGCTACTCCTGGTACACCGGGTACACCCTCGGTCAACCCACTGTCGCCCGAAACACCCAACCCTCCTGGTCCACCGCTGGTTCCGGAAAACCATCCGGTCACCCTGACTGGCCTATCGGTGGTGGGCGGTGAGTTGACCCTCAACGAAGCCAACCTGGCCAACGGCTCCGCCAGCAATCCCGGCGCCCTGACCCAGAACGGCACCTTCAGGGTGTCGGCGCCGGACGGTCTGCTGACTTTGAGTATCGGCGGGATGAGCATCGTCAGTGGTGGCACCGCCACCGGCTTCCCGCAGTCGATCACCACCGGCCTGGGCAACACCCTGACCATCACCGGCTACGACCCGGCCACCGGCATCGTCAGCTACAGCTACACCCTGGTCGGCAATGAAAGCCACGCTGCAGGCGATGGCCTGAACAATCTGAGCGAACACTTCAGCGTGATCGCCAGCGACACCAATGGCGATTCAGCCAGCAACACCCTGGACATCAACATCACCGACGACGTGCCCCAGGCCTACGACGACAGCAATGGCGTCGCCTCGGAAACCCACCTGACGCTGACCGGCAACGTGCTGGACAACGACACTCAAGGCGCCGACCGGGTGCCCAGCGGACCGATCACCCCCGGCACTTTCAACGGCACCTACGGTACCCTGGTACTGGCCGCCGACGGCTCCTACACCTACACCCTGCACAGCAACGATCCGGCGTTCATCGGGCTCAAGGGCGGTGGCAACGGCAGCGAAACGTTCACCTACACCCTGACCGATGCCGACGGCGACAGCAGCAGCGCCAAGCTGGTGCTGAACATTCACAACAACGACGACCCGGTAAAACTCGATGGCCTGACCCTTGAAGGCGGTGAACTGACCGTCTACGAAAAACACCTCGGCACCGGCAGCGATCCCGCTCCGGGCGCACTGACGGTCAACGGCACCTTTACCGTCACCGCCCTCGACGGCTTGCACAGCCTGACCGTCGGCAGCCTCAACGTGATGACCGCCGGCATCACTGCCGGCTTCCCGCAAACCCTGACCACCGCGTTAGGCAACACCCTGACCATCACCGGCTATGACTCGGCAACCGGTGTGGTCAGCTACAGCTACACCCTCAACGGCAACGACGCCCACCCGAATGCCAACGGCGCCAACAGCCTGAGCGAACATTTCACGGTGACCGCCACCGACGTCGACGGCAGTACCAGTAGTGCCTCGCTGAACGTCAATGTGGTCGATGACCTGCCCGATGCAGCCGATGACAGCAACCCTGGCGTGGCCTCGGAAACCCAGTTGACCCTGGTCGGCAATGTGCTCGACAACGATCAATTGGGCGCCGACCGCGTGATCGGCGGCCCGGTCACCCCCGGCAACCTGGCGGGCACCTATGGCCATCTGGTGCTGGCAGCGGACGGTACTTACACCTACACGGTCGACACCAGCAATCCGGCGTTCCTCGCGCTCAAGGCCGATGCCCACGAAGTCTTCACCTACACCATCACCGACTCGGACGGCGACACCAGCAGTGCCACCCTGACTCTGACGGTGCACAACAACGACGACCCGGTGCTGATCGATGGCCTGAACGTTTGCGGCGGTGAACTCACCGTTTACGAGCGGGCCTTGAGTGACGGTTCGACCCCGGGCACTCCGGCGCTGACCCAGAGCGGCACTTTCACCGTCACCGCACTCGACGGCGTGCAGAACCTGAGCGTAGGCGGCTTGAATGTGGTGACAGCGGGCGTCACCGCCGGCTTCCCGCAAACCCTCACCACCTTCCTCGGCAACACCCTGACCATCACCGGCTATGACTCGGCGACCGGCGTGGTCAGCTATAGCTACACCCTCAATGACAACGAAAATCACCCCACTGCCAACGGCGCCAACAGCCTCAGCGAACACTTCACGGTCACGGTGACCGACAGCAACGGCAGCACCGCCAGCGACTCGCTGGACGTCAATATCATCGACGACCTGCCGACCGCCAACGCCGATTGCGCCACGGTATTCGAAGGCGCGACGGTGAACATCGCGGTGCTCGGCAATGACAGCAACGGCGCCGATGGTGCGGCCGAGGGCGGCGCAGTGGTCGGCGTGCGCGCCGGTGGCAACACCGCGACCTCGGTGATCGGCGGCCTCGGCGATCAAATTCAGGGTGCCTACGGCTACCTGACCCTGGATGCTGCCGGCAACGCGGTCTATCACAGCACCGCCAACGGCGTTTGCCCACCGGGTGCGACCGACGTGTTCACCTACACCATCCGCGACGGCGACGGTGACGAGAGCACCACCACCATCACCATTAATGTCACCGACAGCGGCCTGCACGCCTGTGTCGACTCCTGTTTGACGGTGTTCGAGAAAGGCCTGGACCTGAACAAGGACGGCCAGGACCTGGCGGCGGGCACGGTGATCGGCAGCGATCCGACCTCCACCAGCGAAACCGCCCACGGCAACCTGGCCGGTTCGGTCGGTGGCGGCAGTGGCCCGCTGACCTTTACCCTGCTCGGCAGCGCCACCGGCACTTACGGGCAGATCCTGCTCAACCCGGACGGCACTTACACTTACACCCTGACCTCGGCGCCGAAAACCGTACCCGGCGGCAATGACGGCGCCAACCTCATCACCGAGACCTTCAACTACAAGGTCACCGACGCCTTGGGCAACAGCACCACCAGCAGCATTGTGGTGAACATCGTCGACGACGTGCCGCAAGCCCAGCATTCCGAACGTTTTGCTCCGGCGGGTGAAATTGATACCAACCTGCTGCTGGTGATCGATGTGTCCGGCAG
The DNA here is from genome assembly GCF_057814275.1 of Pseudomonas sp. F007. Classification (NCBI taxonomy): domain Bacteria; kingdom Pseudomonadati; phylum Pseudomonadota; class Gammaproteobacteria; order Pseudomonadales; family Pseudomonadaceae; genus Pseudomonas; species Pseudomonas sp. F007. The sequence goes on from NZ_JBVATA010000007.1 coordinate 122,323, forward strand.
CATGGCCGACTGCTCGGGTGTCGGCTCGCTGTCGCGCCTTGAATTGGCCCAGCAGGCGATCAGCGCCTTGCTCGACAAATACGATGCACTGGGCGACGTCAAAGTGCAGTTGGTCACGTTCAACGGCGATGCCAGCGGGCAGAGCGCATTCTGGGTCGACGTGGCCACGGCCAAGTCGATCATTGCCTCGTTGACCGCTGGCGGCGGCACAAACTACGACGATGCCCTGGCCGCGGCCAAGCTGGCCTTCGGTACCGAGGGCAAACTGGTCGGCGCGCAGAACGTCGGCTACTTCTTCTCCGACGGCAAACCCAACGTGGGCGGGCAGATCGACCCGGCAGACGAGGCAGCGTGGAAAGCCTTCCTCGATGCCAACGGGATCAAGAACTACGCGATCGGCCTCGGCGGTGGCGTCGATGCCTCCCATCTCAATCCGCTGGCCTACGACGGCAGCAACCACGTCGACACCGATGCCCATCTGGTCACCGACCTCAACCAGCTCAATTCGGTGCTGACCGGCACCGTGGTCGGCGTGCCGATCACCGGCTTGCTGATGGGCGACGGCGGTGGTTTCGGCGCCGATGGTGGCTTTATCAAAACCGTCATCGTCGAAGGCACCACCTACAGCTTCGATCCTCGGGGCGACAACAATCACGGCACGCTGTCGGTCATCGAAGGCTTCAATCGCGGGGTGTTCAACACCCTCGACAACAGCCTGACCATCAGCACCCTCAAGGGCGGCGTGCTGGTGATCAACCTCGACACCGGCGAATTCACTTACACCTCGCTGAAAGCCACAGCGGTCGAGTTGACCGAGCAGATCGCCTTCACCGCCAGCGACTACGACGGAGACCTGGCCAGCCGCACCCTGAACATCAAGGTGGTGCCCAACACGGCGCCGGTGGCGGTGGATGATCATGTGATTACCAACATTCTCTCGAGCCATATCACGGTGCCGGCCGCGGCACTGTTGGCCAACGACAGCGATGCCAACGGCGACCCACTGACCGCCAGCCCGAGCACCTTCAACACCGGCTGGATCGCCAAGGGCGCGGACTTCACCGGCAGCGGGGCGATTGATTTCAGTGCGCCTCAGAACATCTCCGCCAACCGCAATCTGGCAGATGTGCGTGGCGCCTTTGCCGCCGATGCCGCAGCCATGACCGCCTTGCTGGTGATCAGCGGTTTCCTCGGCCAGGTCAGCAACAGCAGTGCCAACGACGAGGACATGATTACCGTCAACCTGAAAAAAGGCGAAACCCTCAACCTCGATCACAACCTGGCGGCCGGTCATATCGGCATGGAGTACTCGCTCAATGGCGGTGGCTTCCTCGGGATCGACAACGACGGCACCCTGGTTGCCAACGAAGACGGCAGCTACCGGATCCACATCAGCAACCTGCACAACCCCGACGGCAGCCAACCGAATGCCGCCGAAAGTTATCAGTTGAGCATGACCCTCAACTACGCCGGCGCCCACGAAAGTTCGCCGGACTTTGTCGGCAGCTACAGCGCCAGCGACAACCACGGCGGCAGCGACTCGGCGGCAGTGAGCATCAGCTACCAGCAAGGCCAGACGCTGACCGGCACCGCCGGCGACGACGTGCTGTTGGCCGGCAATGGCGACAACGTCCTCAACGGCGGTGACGGCAACGACGTGCTGACGGCGGGCAACGGTAACAACGCACTGCACGGCGGCGCGGGCAACGACCTGTTGTTCAGCGGCCTGGGCAACGATTTGCTGGACGGTGGCGATGGCATCGATACCGCCAGCTATGCCCATGCGACTGCCGGCGTGACCGTCAACCTCGCCCTGCCAGGGGCGCAGAACACCGTGGGGGCGGGAGTCGATACCCTGGTCAGTATCGAGAACCTGACCGGCTCGAACTGGAACGACACGTTGATCGGCAACGACCACGACAACCTGATCATCGGCGGCCTGGGCAACAACACCCTGACCGGCGGTGGCGGTGCCGACACCTTCAAGTGGCTGGCCGGCAACAGCGGGCATGATGTGGTCACCGACTTCACCCCCGGTACCGACAAGCTCGACCTGTCGCAACTGCTGCAGGGCGAGCATGCCTCGTCAACCTCGCTGGATGACTACCTGCATTTCAGCGTCAGTGGCAGCGGTGCGTCGCTGGTCACCAGCATCGATATCAAGGCCACGGTCGGCGCGCCGTCGACCCAGACCCAGACCATCGACCTGGCGGGGGTCAACCTGGCCGATCACTACGGCGTGACGCCGGGGGCGGGAGGGGTGATTGCCGGCGGCCACGACACCGCGACCATCATCAACGGCATGCTCAATGACCATTCGTTGAAGGTCGACACGGTCTGAGGATCAGTCGTCCGTGGCGCGGGAAGCAGCTCCCGCGCCACACCTTCACTGTTCGCCAGGCACCGGTTGCGGCGCACCGATCAAGCGTCCCATCGCGCCAAAAATCCCCAACTCCTTGAGCGCCTCCAGCTCACCCGCGGTCTCGACCATTTCCGCAATCAGCGGCAGGTCGATGCTGTGGGTGGCGCGATAGATCGCTTCGATAAACAGTCTCTTGTGGCTCTGCGTGTCGATGCTGCGAATGTAGCTGCCGTCGATTTTCAGGTAGGCCAGGCCGAGCTGGGTGAGGTTGCCGATCTGGCTGAAGCTGCCGCCGAAGTGCTGCAGGCCGATGCGATATCCGGTGTCGCGCAGGCTCAGGCTCAACTGGCGCAGGTCTTCGGGCGGCGGCAACTGGTGCTCGTCGATTTCCAGGGTCAGCAGCGGTGCCAGGTCTGGCAGCGCGTTCAGCGTGTCGAGGATGATCCGCAGTTGCGTGGCGTCGCGCAGGGTGCTGCCGGACAGGCTCAGGGCCAACGGCTGGCGGTGTTCGGCGAGGTATTCGAGGGTGTGTTCGAGCATCGCCAGGTCGAATCGAGCCGACCAGCCCAGGCGTTCGATCCAGGGCAGGAAGTGCCCGGCGGCAATTGTTTCGCCCTGCGGGTCGAGCAGGCGCGCCAGGACCTTGTGGTGCAGCAGTTGGCTGGTGTCGGCGCAGTCCACCACCGGCTGGAAGTACAGCTGCAGCTTGCCGTGGGTCAGGGCGTCGTCGATCCAGGCGCGCCAGTCGTGGGCGTTCTGGGTCGGCGCGGCCCGTGATTGCTCGAGATAGACCCAGGGTCGCTCCGGTTGCAGTTGCGCCTGGGCCAGGGCCTGGTCCAGGCGCATCAGCACCGTGGCAGCGGTTTCCCCCGGAATGTAAGGCACCACGCCGAGATGGGCGACGGGCATGCAGTCGCTGGCACCGGTCAGGCGCAAGTTCTCCAGGGTGGCGCTGATTTCCCCGGCCAGGCGGGTCGCTTCCTGGTTGTCCAGGCCCGGGGTCAGCAGGCTGAACTCGCCGCCACGGTTGCGCGCGGCCAGCCAGGCATGACGCTCGGGTGGCTGGGTGAGCCGCTTGAGCAACTGGCCGATCTGGCTGATCAGGGCGTCGGTGGCCTGGCCACCCTGGCGCTGGTTGAGGCCGCCCAGGTCGTTGACCCGGAACATCAGCACATGCCCGGCACTGCTTTGTTCGCCGGGCAGCAACTGGTCGGCCAGTTGTTCATCGAGCAGGCGCCGGTTGGCCAACCCGGTCAGCTCATCCTGATAGGACGCGGCACGCAGTGTCTCGCTGCGCGCGGCTTCTTCGACGAACAGTGCCTTGAGCTTCTCGACCATCTGGTTCATTGCCAGCACCACCCGTTTCAGCTCCGGCGTCCTGGGCAGTTTCTTCACGCTGCGAAACTCGCGCTGGCTGATGGCGTGGGCCTGCTTGACCAGACTGTCGAGTGGCCGCAGTTGACGGCGCAGCAACCAGCCACCGAACACCGCGCTGAGCAAGCCGCACAACAGCAGCCAGAGCAGGCTGCCGACGCTGCTGTCCCAGAGCTTGGCGAGGGCGAACTGGGGATTGCTCTGCACTTCGACCCGCGCCGCCTGTTCCCAGCCGCGCATGATCAGCGCATCACCGCCTTGCGGTCGCAGGTCCACCAGTCTGACGAACCAGGCGGGAATGCCTTCAGCGGTGGCGTGGGTGCTGCGTTCCACCAACAGGCGCTCATCTTCGATAGCGATCACCCGGATGCTGGAGAAGTAGCCGCTGTCGAAGATTGAGCTGACCATCAGTTCGGTCATGGCCGGGTCGTCCAGTTGCGTGGTCAACGACAGGCCCAGTGCCGTGGCGGCGTCCTGGGCATGGGAGCGCAACTGGCCGAGCATCTGTTCGCGCGAACTCTCCAGGCCGACAAAAAAACTGCCGCTGAACGCCACCAGCAGGAACAGGCAGATGGCGAGGAACAATTGTTTGAGTAGGGACATGTGACGCTCCTGTGCTCGTCAGTCTCAGCCATCGCCCACGGCAAAACCCTCGGCCTGCATCTTGCGCAGCACATCCTGCCAGCGTGACAGGCGCTTGGCGTCGCCCTTGCGCTGGCCGCCATTGGCCCCCGGCGTGTACAGGCCTTCGGCATTGAAGGCGTACACCGGCAGCAGGTCCTTGCGTTGCGAAGCGGGACGGATCTCGCCGATCAGGTTGTCGAGGACCAGCGGGTCGGCCGTGGGGCTGGGGTAATACGTCAGGACCATATGGGCCTGGTTCTGGGTCAGCGCCTTGACGTAGGTGATGCGCAGTTTTTGCGCAGCGACGCCGAGTTGGCGCAGGCTGAAGTATTTGGCCAGGGCATAGTCCTCGCAGTCAGCGGCGCCCTTGACCAGCGCTTCGACCGGGGTTGCCCAGTAATCGATCTGCTGCCAGACGCGGCTGTCGTCGCGAAAGCTCAATTGCTGGTTGAAGAAACGATTGACCGCCGTCAGTTGCTCGCGTTCGGGTTGTCGGGCCTGGCTTTGCAGCATCTGGTTCCACGCCTCAATCCGTCCCTGGGCACTGCCCAGGGGGCCATAGCGTTGTTCGGCCGTGGCCAGGATGTCAGCGAAATTCCAGTTCGCCCGAACCGCACCCAACCCTGATAGCAGAAAAACACCGAGTAGCAGCCATCCGCCGAGCCGCAATCGGAGCGTTGACCATCCTGGACTTCGCGGGCGACGAGGCATGCCGGGCTGCTCACATGCAGATCTGTGGAGTCTAGGCGCTGTGGGGCAAAAGGCCGGGCGAATTGTCGCGCAGGGTGCTCAGGGTTTTTCCAGGGTTTTCTGGCGCAGGATGTACACCGTCACCAGCACCGCGCTGGTCAGCATGAAGCCGCGGGCCCAGGGCAGGGGCACCAGGTAGCAGGAAAACAGGATGCTCAGCCACATCAGGCCAATGGCGTAGACCTTGCCCTTGAGGGGAATGCCGTTGCCGTCCAGGTAGTCGCGAATCCACGGGCCGAGGCGCGGGTGCTCCACCAGCCATTGATAGAAACGCGGCGAACTGCGGGCAAAGCAGGCGGCGGCGAGCAGCAGGAAAGGGGTGGTGGGCAGGACGGGCAGGAAGATGCCGATCACTCCCAACGCTACGCTCAACCAGCCAATGGCCAGGAGGACGTAGCGCAGCATCAGGGAGCGGTTGCCTATGGGATCAGCCACAGGCAGGAACTCAGTGGTGACGAGGCTTGAGAATCGCCGGTTTTTCGTCCGGGGCGTTGCACAGCAGGTACAGCGCGGTCAGGGCTTCCGGGATCTGCACGATCATGTCGTCCATCAGATTGGCGTCGGAGGCGATGTCGGAGAACTCCGGTTGCTCGTCGAACAGGCCGGAACCGACCATGATCGGCAGCAGCATCTCGCTGACTTCGTCTTCGGCGGTTTCGAACCAGGCTTCTTCACGCAGGAACACGCCCTCCATGAAGCCGATGCACCAGCCGCGCAGTTCGGAGTCGTCCGGGTCATCGCCGAGGTCGAGGTCGCACGGCAGCTCGAACTCTTCATCGGAAGCCAGTTGGCGGGCGATGTGGGCCTTGAGGCCGATCAGCGTGGCTTCGATTTCTTCACGCTGGGCGTCGCTGCTGTAGTGCGGCTCTTCGGCGAACAGGGCGTCGATCCACTCGCGGTCCGGTACGGTTTCGGCACAGATCGACAGGGCGGTGAGGTAGCCATGCGCGGCCACGTAGTCCAGCGCCTCGTCATGCAGCTCGTCGGCGTCGAGGAAGACTTGCAGGCGGGTTAGTTGCTCAGCGAAGGACATTGGGAGGGCTACCTTGGGAATATACGATGCCCAAGTTTAGGCGTTCTTGAGCGCCCAAGCCAGCCGCGTGGCGGATTTGCCGGTAATCCGCTGCCGGTTGCGGGCAGCCAGGGGACTATTCGTCAGTGAAGTCCATTGCCGCGCAGTGCTCGGGTATACTCGCGCGTTTTGTGATGCCCGGCAGGGTGTGCGCAGGCCTCGGACAAATCCGCTAACGGATCTGCCCGTGAACATCGCGCGGTTTTGATCCAGCCTGCACCCCGGGATTTTCAGCACCATTTGGAGTTTTTCATGCTCGAACAGGCTCAGCGCGTCCTCAAGGACATCTTCGGCTATGACAGTTTTCGCGGTCGCCAGGGTGCCATCATTGAGCGCGTGGCCAGCGGCGGCGACGCCCTGGTGCTGATGCCGACCGGCGGCGGCAAGTCCCTGTGCTTCCAGGTGCCGGCGCTGCTGCGCAATGGCCTGGCGGTGGTGGTGTCGCCGCTGATCGCGTTGATGGACGACCAGGTCGCGACCCTCGAAGAACTGGGTGTCGCGGCGGCCTCGCTGAACTCGACCCTGAGCCCCGAGCAACAACGCGACCTTGCCGCGCGCATCCGTCGCGGCGAAGTGAAAATGCTCTACCTGGCGCCCGAGCGGCTAGTCCAGCCACGCATGCTGGCGTTCCTGCAGAGCCTGGAAATCGCCCTGTTCGCCATCGACGAAGCCCACTGCGTGTCGCAATGGGGCCACGATTTCCGCCGCGAATACCTGCAACTGGGGCAGTTGGCCGAGTTGTTCCCCAATGTTCCGCGCATCGCCCTGACCGCCACGGCCGACAAGCGCACCCGTGAAGAAATCGTCGAGCGCCTGCATCTGCAGAATGCCGAGCGTTTTCTGTCGAGCTTCGACCGGCCGAACATTTTCTACCGTATCGTGCCCAAGGAGCAGCCGCGCAAGCAATTGCTCGCGTTCCTCGCCGAGCGCCGCAGCGACGCCGGCATCGTCTATTGCCTGTCGCGCAAGAAGGTCGACGAAGTGGCGGTGTTCCTCAGCGAGCAGGGCTTCCCGGCCTTGCCCTATCACGCCGGCTTGGCCAACGAGGTGCGTGCCGAGAACCAGAAGCGCTTCCTCAACGAGGAAGGCCTGATCATGGTCGCCACCGTGGCGTTCGGCATGGGCATCGACAAGCCCAACGTGCGTTTTGTTGCGCATCTCGACCTGCCCAAATCGCTTGAGGCGTATTACCAGGAAACCGGTCGCGGCGGTCGTGACGGCCTGCCGGCGGATGCCTGGATGGCCTACGGCCTGCAGGACGTGGTGATGCTCAAGCAGATGCTGCAGAACTCCGAGGGCGATGAACGCCACAAGCGCCTGGAGCAGCACAAGCTCGACGCCATGCTGTCGTTGTGCGAAGAAACTCGCTGCCGTCGGCAGACCTTGCTCGCCTATTTCGACGAAGACATGCCGCAACCCTGCGGGCACTGCGACAACTGCGTCGACGGCGTGCAGACCTGGGACGCCACCGAGCCGGCGCGCCAGGCCTTGTCGGCGATCTACCGCACCGGCCAGCGCTATGGTGTCGGCCACCTGGTGGAAGTGTTGCTGGGCAAGGACAACGAAAAGGTCCGCGGCGCCGGCCATCAGCACCTGGCGGTGTTCGGCGTCGGCAAGGGCCGGGCCGAGGGCGAATGGCGCTCGTTGTTCCGCCAGTTGGTGGCCCGCGGCCTGGCCGATATCGACCTGGACGGCTACGGCGGCCTGCGCCTGAGCGACAGCTGCCGGCCGCTGCTCAAGGGCGAAGTGACCCTGGAGCTGCGTCGCGACCTGAAGCCGCAAACCACCGCGAAAACCGGCTCCAGCCAGGCCAGCCAACTGGTGCGTGGCGAAGAGCGCGAACAATGGGAAGCCTTGCGCGCCCTGCGCCGCAAGCTCGCCGAAGAACACGGCGTACCGCCTTACGTTATTTTTCCGGACTCGACCTTGCTGGAAATGCTCCGCAGCCAGCCCGGCTCCCTGGCCGAAATGGCCCGGGTCAGTGGCGTCGGCGCGCGCAAGCTGGAGCGCTATGGCGATGCGTTCCTCGAAGTCCTTGGCGGCCAGGCCGAGGCGCCGAAAGTGGTGGCCGACCTGCGCCACGAACTGATTACCCTGGCCCGCGCCGGCATGACCCCGCTGCAGATTGCCGGGCAACTGCAATGCTCGGAGAAAAACGTCTACACCCTGCTGGCCGAAGCCATCGGCAAGCAGCAGTTGTCGCTGGAGCAGGCGCTGGATCTGCCGGAAGACCTGCTCGGCGAAGTACAGGATGTGTTCCTCGACGGCGAGGGCGAATTGCCGGCTGTGGCGGAAGTTGCACCGCTGTTCGCCGGGCGGGTGCCGGAGGGCGTGTTGTACTGCGTGCGCGCGGCCTTGCAGTCGGAATTCGAGATGTAACTTGATGCATCTCAAGATGTAACGATTCAGTACAGTCCCGCCCTTGCTTCGTACCGAGGGTCATGCTTAGCTGGCTAATAATTAGTACAACTTCGATATCAGTCTGATCATGAGTGTTTTATGCCGTTAACCGAACAACACCGCTTTGGCATGCAGTTGGCGCAAATGTCTCGCGGTTGGCGCGCCGAACTGGATCGCCGTCTCGCCGGCCTCGGCCTGTCCCAGGCACGCTGGCTGGTGCTGCTGCACCTGGCGCGTTTCAAGGACGCGCCTACCCAGCGCGAACTGGCGCAAAGCGTCGGCGTCGAGGGGCCAACCCTGGCGCGACTGCTCGACAGCCTGGAAACCCAGGGCCTGGTCCAGCGCCTGGCCGTCGCTGAAGACCGCCGGGCGAAGAAAATCCTCCTGTGTGATACGGCCCGTCCGCTGATCGAGCAAATCGAAACCATCGCCAACGCGCTGCGCCAGGAGCTGTTCGAAGGCGTCGATGAAGAAGAGATCAAACTGTGCATGCGCGTCCACAGTCGGATCCTCGCCAACCTCGAAAAGTGATTCGCCCCTCTTCTGTGTGAAGCCGGCCAGCCTTAGAAGGTCTGGCCCAGGTTCATGTAAATCGCCTGCTGATCATCGTCGTTGAAGCCGTAACTGAAGTTCAGTGGCCCCAGCGGCGTGTCGAATCCGAGGAAGATACTGGCGGCATTGATGTAGCCGCTGTCGAACTCGTTGTCGTTGTTCCACGCCCGGCCGCGTTCCAGCGAGCCGCCCACGTACAGTGGGAAGTCCAGCGGCAGGTAGGAGCGCGGGGTCAGGCGCCGGTAGTACACGGCGCGTAGCAGGCTGGCGTTCTGCCCGGAAATCGCATCCTCGCGAAAGCCCGAGAGTTGTCGCGCGCCGCCGAGCAGGAAGCTCGATGTCACCACGTTGGCCTGGTCCAGGGTGCGTCCGTATCGCCCGCCAAGGACGTAGGTGTCGGGGCCGAAGCTCAGCGCCTTGTCCAGCTTGAATTCCCACTGTCGATAGCGCTGGTCCGAACCCAGTTCCGGTTCGAATTGGCGGAACGCCAGGCCAATGTCTTCGCCTGCATGGGGGAAGTAGACGTTGTCCAGTGAATCGAACCAATACTTGAGCTGATAGAAGCCTTCATTGAAGCTCTCGCTGGGCAGGTCCTGGTCGCCGATGCGCACATCGGCCTTGCCCCAGGCTTCGCCGACCCCGAGGCGAATCTCGCCGCTGTTGCCGATCTGTCGTCCGACGTTCAAACCAAAACCGTAGCGTTCCAGGCGGTACTCGGCCACGGGGTCGTTGTCGAGGATGGCCTCGACATTCTGCGATTCGATCGCCGCGTAGGGCGCGATGAAGTAGCGCGAACCGACGTCCAGTGGCTGGTAGAACTCGGTGTACAGCTCTTGCTGATCGCCGATCTGCAAGCGGGTCAGCCATTCGGCGCCGAGGCGGTTGATGCCGTTCATGCGGTAACTGGCGCCGATGTTGAAAGCGCTGTCGCCTTCCATGTCATCCGAGAGGTTCAGGCCCAGGCGCAGGTAGTCGGTGCCACTGCGTTTGCCTCGCGCGCGGATCACCAGGGTGTGCTCATCGCCCTTGTGCACCACGCGGTATTGCACCTGCTCGAAGTAATCCAGGCCGTACAGGGTGCCCATGTCGGTCTGCAGGCGGCCCATGTCCAGCGGTTCGCCGATGTGCTGGCGGATGTAGTAGCGGATCACGTCGTCACCGACCTTCGAATCGTTTTCCACCTTGATCGCGGTGATGATCGGGGTGCGCTGTCCCGGGGCGCGGGCGGCGTCGAGTTCGGCGTCCACCGGTTCGGCGGGGCGCAGGCTGGCCAGGCGGGCATCGAGGATGCGGGTGGCGCGGTAGCCGGCGTCGATCATTTCCTCGGCCTTGCCGAAATCGGTGACGCCGAAACTGGCCAGCGGCGGCTCGATCAGCACATCGTGGGGGTGCAGGGCGGCCAGTTGTTCTTCGGAGTTGCGCCGGGTCATCAGGGTGATCGACTGGTTCAGTACGTCGACCACCGTGGTCAACTGCTTGCGGCTACGCAGTGGCGTGCCGATGTCGACCACGATGGCGATGTCCACGCCCATTTCCCGCGCGACATCCAGCGGGATGTTGTCGGTCATGCCGCCGTCCACCAGCAGCCGGCCGTCCAGTTCGACCGGGGCGAACACCGCCGGGATCGACATGCTGGCGCGGATCACCTGGGGCAGGTGCCCCTTGCGAAACACCACCTTTTCGCCGCTGGCGATGTCGGTGGCCACGGCGCGGAAGGGGATCGGCAGCTTGTCGAAATCCCGGGTATCGCTGGCGTGGGCCAGTAGACTTTCCAGCAGCAGCGACAGGTTTTGCCCCTGGATCACCCCCAGCGGCAGGCCGAGGCTGCCGTCGTCGCGAAAGCTGAGTTTCTGTTTGACCAGGAAATCGCGGTCATCCTGTTTGCGCCGGAACGGCACATCGGCGCGCGGCGGAGCATCCGACAGGGCTTGTTGCCAGTCAATCTTCAGGGCGAGCTTTACCAGTTCGTCGACCTTGTACCCCGAGGCATACAGCCCGCCGATCACCGCACCCATGCTGGTGCCGGCAATGGCGTCGATCTTGATCCCCTGTTCCTCCAGCGCCTTGAGCACACCGATGTGCGCCAGCCCGCGGGCGGCGCCACCGGAGAGCACCAGGCCGACTTTCGGTCGCGGCGTTTCGGCGGCGAGCACACTCAGGGAGCACAAACACAGCAACAGGCAGGACAGCAGGCGGCGCATCGGGAGTCTCGGGTGATCGTCAAAGGCCGCTATTATAGCGACGCCATCGCCCTCAGGAGTCTCGCCCGCATGACCGTCAGCAAACCGGAAATTGTCATCACCTACTGCACTCAGTGCCAATGGCTGTTGCGTGCCGCCTGGCTGGCACAGGAACTGCTCAGCACCTTCAGCGACGACCTGGGCAAAGTGTCATTGGTGCCCGGTACCGGCGGCATCTTCCGCATTGACTGCGACGGCGTGCAGCTCTGGGAACGCAAGGCCGACGGCGGTTTTCCGGAAGCCAAGGTGCTCAAGCAGCGGGTGCGCGACCAGATCGATCCGCAGCGCGACCTGGGGCACAACGATCGCCCCCGGTAACGCCCGGCCAACCCTCAGTGGGCGCTGGCCGCGACCGTGGGTTTGTTGCCGGGCGCGCGGTTGCCCAGGCTGCTGGCGACGACAATCGCGACGATGATCAACGCGCCCCCGAGCAGCATGCGCAGGGTCGGGGTTTCGCCAAACAGCAGCCAGGCCACCGTGATCCCGTAGACCGGCTCCAGGGCGAACACCACCGCCGCCGTGCGCGCCTTGATCACCGCCAGGCTGGCGACGAACAGGCTGTGGGCCAGACCGGTGCAGAAGATGCCGAGCAGGGCGATCCACAACCAGTCGAGTGCACGCACTTCGCTCAGGCCCGGTGCTGCCACCGGCAACAGGCACAGGGCAACCACCACGTTCTGGCACAGCGCGGCCTGCACCGCGGGAATTCGCCCCGAACTGGCCCGGTTGGTCAGCGACAGCAACGAGAACAGCAGGCCGGAGCCCACCGCCCAGAACAGCCCGGTGGTGGCCTCGCTCGCGAGGTCGAAGGCCGGCGTTACCAGTACCAGGCCAATGCTCACCAGCACCACCAGGACGATCTCGTTGAGGCGAATCCGCTCGCGGAAAATCAGGCCCTCGAGGATCACCGTAAATGCCGGGAAACTGGCAAAACCCAGGGTCGCAATGGCCACGCCGGCGACTTTCACCGCGATGAAAAAGCTCACCCAGTGCCCGGCCAGTAGCAGGCCGCCGAGCAGCAGGCGACGCAGGTCGCGGGCGTCCAGGCGGTGCCAGGTGCTGCTGCGGGAAAGCCGCGCGAAGCAGGCCAGGGCGAGCACGGCGAAGGCGGCGCGGCCGAAGACGATGATGGCGGGGGAGGCGGCGGCGAGTTTGCCGAACACCCCGGTCAGGCCAAACATCAGTGCACCGATATGCAGGGCGCCAAGGGCGGAACGCGGAGTCATTGCAATCCTTGAGATGAAAAAACAGACAGGCGTTCACTTTACTGGGGCGGCGGTTGAGTGTCTGTCGCCAGACTCGCGTCTTTTAGCGCCGGTCTATTGTGGGTTCGCCGCGCGGCGCAGGCTGCCCGGCGAGGCACCGAACTCGCGCTGCACCGCGGCGCTGAAGGCACTTTGCGAGCTATAGCCGACGCGGCAGGCCACTTCGCCGATGGGCAGCGGCGTTTCGCGCAGCATCTTCACCGCCAGGTGCAGGCGTCGGCTGCGGATGTAGTCCATCGGCGTCTGCCCGCACTCGGCGACGAAGCGTGCATGCAGGCGGGCCGTGGACAAACCGGCGACCTGCGCCAGGTCGGCGACTTGCAGCGGGTAGGCGGCGTATTGATCGATGTGCGCATTCAGCGCAGCGTAGGGCAGGCGGCGCCCGCCAAGGTGCTGCGGCGCGACATTGTTGAGGCTGGCCAGCAACAGCACGGCGCCTTGTTGGGCAATCAGCGGATCCTGCACCGGGCTGCTGGCCAGCCAACTGACCAACTGGCTCTGCCCGGCATCCAGCGGCAGCCGCCCGGGGGTGTCGAGCAGGTGTCGACTGGCCTCGGCGTGTTCGCCCAGCGACTGGCCCACCCACTGATCGCTTGGCACGTCGAGCACCAGGCAACGGCTGCCATGCGGACTGCCGCAGGCGTGATGGGCGCCGGCGGGCACCACCACGAAGCTCTGTTGCAGCACCTGGCTGCCATGCCCGTCGACCTCGAAGTCCAGCGCGCCCGACAGGCCGAACACCAATTGGGCGTGGTCGTGGCTGTGGACGATCAGGTCGTGGCTGTATTGGCGCAGGGTGAGTATCGGGCGCATCGTGTGGTCCTCGGCAGACCGACAGTCTACACCGCCTGCAGGGCTGTCATCGGACTGCCGCATTTATGTCATGGGCTATTAATCGCTGCGGCGCAAGCTGGCGGAAAATCTGCCGGGGATTGCCCATGACCAGTGCTGAACTCACCAGGCCCAGCCGCAAGCAACGGGTGCGCACTTTATGGATTTCCGACGTGCACCTGGGCACCCGGGATTGCCAGGCCGAGCATCTCTCGCACTTTCTCAAGGGCTATCAGGCCGACAAGGTCTACCTGGTGGGCGACATTATCGACGGCTGGAAACTGCGCAGCGGCATGTATTGGCCCCAGGCCCACACCAACGTGATCCGCCGGCTGCTGACCATGAGCAAGCGCGGCACCGAGGTGATCTACGTCACCGGCAACCATGACGAATTCCTGCGCCGTTATTCGAAGCTGATCCTCGGCAACATCCAACTGGTGGACGAGGCCGTGCACGTCACCGCCGACGGCCGGCAGCTGCTGGTGATCCACGGTGACCAGTTCGACGTGATCACCCGATACCACCGCTGGCTGGCCTTTCTCGGCGACTCGGCCTACGAATTCACCCTGACCCTCAACCGCTGGCTCAATCATTGGCGCGCCCGTTATGGCTACGGCTACTGGTCGCTGTCGGCCTACCTCAAGCACAAGGTCAAGACCGCCGTCAGCTTCATCAGCGATTTCGAAGAAGCGATCGCCCACGAATGCGTCAAGCGTGAGCTGCACGGCGTGGTCTGCGGGCACATCCACCACGCGGAAATCCGCAAGGTCGGCGGGGTGGATTACCTCAATTGCGGGGATTGGGTGGAATCCTGTACTGCATTGATCGAGCACTGGGACGGCACGATCGAGTTGTACCGGTTGGCGGATGCGCAGGCGTTGGCGGCGCAGATGAAAGTGGCGGAGGCTGTTTGAATGTCTATTGTAGGAGCCGGCTTGCCGGCGAAGGCGGTCGCAAGTTTTGCATAGACAGTAAGGACGCTTTCGCTGGCAAGCCAGCTCCTACGGGCCAGCTCCTACAGGCCTTCAAGCCGGTGCATACTGCTCCATCGCCGCTGTATAAATCGAATTCTTCGGCTGACTGAACAACCGCTCCATCATCGGCTCGAAAAAACTCAAGGGCAGGGTGTCGTAGTCAGGATCGAACGCCGCCGCATCATATTTGGCGCAGAACTCGATGGTCTCGCGGTACTGCGGATGTTCACTGAATTGCTCGCGCAGGTGCCGGTCCATGCCCAGGTGATGGAAGAAATAGTAGCCCTGGAAAATCCCGTGTTTCTCCACCATCCACAGGTTCTGCGCGCTGACAAAGGGCTTGAGAATGGCCGCGGCGATGTCCGGATGGTTGTAGCTGCCCAGGGTGTCGCCGATGTCGTGCAGCAAGGCACAGACCACGTACTCCTCGTCGCGACCATCACGCCAGGCGCGGCTGGCGGTTTGCAGGGAGTGGGTCAGGCGATCCACCGGGAAGCCGCCAAAATCCCCTTCGAGCAATTTCAGGTGCGCGACGATCCGCGCCGGTAACTGCCTGGCGTAGGCACTGAAGTCAGCGGCGATGATGTCCCAGTCCTCTTGCGTACCGTCCTTCATGTGGGTGAAACGGGCGTGCGCGTTCATCGGCTATCCTTTCAGTGTTTTCAGCAGGATGGGTCTGAGTCTAAAGCCTGGATGCCACAGCGCAGTGGCCCCACGGGACGGCTTGATGGCCTGGCGGGCCGCGCGTTAGAACGGCACCTTGCCAAGGATCATGTCGCGGTACATGACGAAGTCGCCGAGCAGGCTGTAGAGCGGGTGCTGGAAGGTGGCGGGGCGGTTTCGCTCATAGAAGAAGTGCCCGACCCAGGCAAAGCCGTACCCGGCGATCGGCAAGGCCAGTAACAGCAGCATGGAGCCTTTGGCAATGGCCATGGCGAGGATGAAAATCACCAGGGTGGTACCGATAAAGTGCAGTCGTCGGCACACACTGTTGCTGTGCTCGGCCAGGTAGTACGGATAAAACTCGGCGAAACTGTTGAAACGTCGGACGTTTTCCACAACTGCAATCTCTCTGGTTTTATTGTTCTGCTGGTCGGATGTTCTACGGGCAGCTTATTTGAGTCTAGAGTGATCATTGGCAACGGCCAGTGACAATAGGCGCCACTTTAGTATCCTTGGGAAATTGGCCGTCAATCGCGAGTCATCAACTAAGAAAACGCCATGAGCGAACGAACGACTTCTGCAAGTTGGGCAATGGGGATTGTCAAGGCACTGGAAATGGACGGCCTGGATTGCCGGGTGCTGTTCAACCAGTTGGGGCTGGACTATGGGGCGCTGGACGATCCGGATGCGCGCTTCCCGCAGGATTCCATGACCCGGCTCTGGCAGTTGGCGGTGGAGGTGTCGGGCAATCCGGCGATTGGTCTGAACATGGGCAAGGTGGTACGCCCGGCCTCTTTTCATGTCGCCGGCTACGCCCTGATGTCCAGCCAGACTCTGGCCGAAGGCTTCCAGCGCCTGGTGCGTTATCAGCGGATCATCGCCGAAAGTGCCGACCTGAGCTTTCGCCTGTTGCCGGAAGGTTATGCGCTGATCCTGACCGTGCACGGCGACCATCTGCCCCCCACCCGACAAAGCGCCGAGGCCTCGCTGGCCTGTGCGCTGGGCCTGTGTGGCTGGTTGACCGGGCGCACTTTGCAGCCGCGCAAGGTGCTGGTCCAGGGCGCGCAACCCCTCGACCTCGAACCCTACAAGCAAGCCTTCCACGCGCCGCTGGAGTTCAATGCACCGTACGACGCGTTGATCTTCGAGCGGGCCGACATGGAGGCGCCGCTGCCCACGGCCAACGAGGCCATGGCGTTGCTGCACGACCGCTTTGCCGGTGAGTACCTGGCGCGCTTCTCGGAAAGCCGGGTGACCCACAAGGCGCGCCAGGTATTGTGTCGGTTGTTGCCTCAGGGCGAACCGAAACGCGACGCCGTGGCGCAAACCCTGCACCTGTCGCAGCGCACCCTGCAGCGCCGCTTGCAGGAAGAGGGCACCAGTTTCCAGACCCTGCTCGATGACACCCGCCGCGAACTGGCCGAGCAGTACCTGGCGCAACCGAGCATGACCCTGCTGGAAATTGCCTACCTGCTGGGGTTTGCCGATCCGAGCAACTTCTTCCGCGCGTTCCGCCGCTGGTTCGACGTCACCCCCGGCGAATACCGCTTGCGGTTGCTGGAAGCACCTGCGGCGGTCAGTGACGCCAAAACGCCGGAATACACAACACAAACACGGTAATGATCTCCAGGCGCCCGAGCAGCATGCCCACCGACAGGATCCATTTGGCGGCATCCGGCAGGCTGGCGAAGTTGCCGGCCGGGCCAATGGTCTCGCCCAGCCCCGGACCCACGCCGGAAACGGTACTGGCGGCGCCGGTCAGCGCGGTCATCCAGTCGACGCCCAACAGCGACAGCAGCAGGGCGATCACGCAAATGGTGATGGCAAAGAAGAACGAAAAGGTCAGGATCGAACGCACGATCTCCTCGTCGAGGCGGTGACCGTTGTATTTCTGCTTGATGACCGCCCGTGGGTGAATCAGCTGGTTAAGGTTGGCCTTGAGCAGGATGTAGGCGACCTGGAAACGGAAAATCTTGATCCCGCCAGCGGTCGAGCCGGAGCAGCCGCCAACAAAACCTAGGTAGAAGAACAGCATCAGCGAGAAATTGCCCCACAGGCTGTAGTCCCCCAGCGCGAAGCCGGTGGTGGTGACCACCGAGGTCACGTTCAGCGCGACATGCCGCAGCGCTTCCAGCCAGTGCAGCTTGGTGGTCCACCAGTACCAGGTGCCGAGCACCAGCCAGGTGACCAGCAGCATGCCGATCAAGCCCTGCACCTGCTGATCCTTGATCAGTGCCCGGCGATTGCCACGCAGCGTCGCCACGTACAGGGTGAAGGGCAGGCTGCCGAGAATCATCACCACCACGGCGACCCAATGCACCGCCGGCTCGGTCCATTTGGCCAGGGACTGGTCGGAGGTGGAGAAGCCGCCGGTGGAAATCGCCGACATGGCGTGGTTGATCGCGTCGAACGGGCTCATCCCGGCCCACCAGAACGCCAGGCTGCCGAGGATGGTGATCCCCACATACGCGGCGACGATCAGCCGCGCCACCATGTGCGAGCGCGGCATGACCTTTTCCGAGCGGTCCGAGGACTCGGTCTGGAACAGGCGCATGCCACCGATGCGCAGCAACGGCAGGATCGCCACCGCCATGCCGATGAAGCCGATGCCGCCGAGCCAGTGCAGCAGCGAGCGCCATATCAGGATGCCTGGCGACATGGTGTCCAGCCCGCTGAGCACGGTGGAGCCGGTGGCGGTGATGCCGGACATGCTTTCGAAAAACGAGTCGGTGTAGCTGATGTGCTGGGTCAGCAGGAACGGCAGTGCGGCGAAAATGCACACCACCACCCAGCTTGTTACTGTAAGTAGGTACATGTCCCGCGGGCGCAGGTGCACGTGTTCCGGGCGCCCGGGAATGACCAGGGCCAGGCCGGCGAGGAAGGTGATCATGCTCGACCAGAGGAATGACGGCAGGTCGCTGGTGCGCTCGTAGATCACCAGCGTCGCCATCGGCACCACCATGCTGACGGACAGGGTGATCAGGAAGATGCCGATGATGAAACCAATGATCCGCAGGGTCGGCAACGCCATGAAGTCCGCTCGGGCTGATGTGAGAAGGGCGCCATTCTACCCGCGAGGCGGGCTATGTAAACCGGCATGCCAGTGGCAGTTACCGCTAGAATAGCCAAACATTTTTTCAGGAGGTGGCCGATGCAGGCTCTCGACGCTTTGCTCAACCGAGTTTCCGTTCCCCGTTTGCTGGACCCGGCACCCACCGCTGAACAGCGCGAGGTGCTGTTTGCCGCGGCCATGCGTGCGCCGGATCACGGCCATCTGCAGCCGTGGCGCTTTTTGACGGTGGAAGGGCAGGCGCGCGAGCAACTGGGAGAGATCCTCGCCCAGGCCGCATTGGCACAGGATGCCGAGGCACCGCAGGCGGTGGTCGACAAGGCGCGCAACGGCCCATTGCGCGCACCGCTGGTAGTGGTGGTGATCGCGAAGTTGCAGGATCACGTCAAGTATCCGAAATCCGAGCAATTGCTGGCCGCGGGCTGCGCGGCCCACGGTATTTTGCTGGCGGCCTATGCCCAGGGCATCGGCGCGGTGTGGCGCACCGGTGAGTTGGCGTATTCGCCGCAGGTGGCTCAGGGCCTGGGCCTGGCGGAGGGGGAGGAGGTGATTGCGTTCCTTTACCTGGGCACCCCGCAGAAAGAACCGCGGGTGGCCGAGAAGGTGGATCTGGCGGAGTTTGTCAGCGCCTGGTCGCGATAACGCTCCCGGCTACCCCACAACCCCCGGCTCCAACGGCAACTCCAGGCTGGCAACAAACCCGCCCTCTGGATGATTGCCCAGCACCAGGCTGCCGCCATGACGCTCCGCAGCACGCCGTGCGATGGCCAGACCCAGGCCATGCCCGGCGGCGCTCTGGCCAGGTGCACGGAAGAACGGCTCGCCTAATTGCGGCAGGTGTTCGGCCTCGACGCCGGGGCCGTGATCGCGCACGCTGATGACGATGCGTTCGCCCTGGCGCAAGGCCAGGACTTCGATGGCTTGGCCGGACGGGTTGAAGCGTTGGGCGTTGCGCAGCAGGTTGTCGAGGGCGCGTTCGAGCATGGTCGGCCAACCCTTGAGGTGCAGGTTCTGTTCGGCCTGGAGTTCGATCTGCTGCTCCGGTGCGGCCATCCCCGCGTCCTTCTGCACGCTGCTCAGCAGTGCATTGATATCCACTGCTTCGGCACTGGCGTTATCGGCGTCCACCCGTGCCAACACCAGAATCTCGCTGATCAACGCTTCCAGGCGGTCGCACTCGCGGGTCAGGCGTGGCCAGAGTTTTTCCCGCTCTTCGGGGCTGGCCCGTTCGGCCAGGGCCAGGGCAATACGCAGGCGCGCCAGGGGCGAGCGCAGTTCATGGGAGACATCGCGCAGCAGTTGCCGCTGGCTGCCGATCAGACTTTGCAGGCGCGCGCCCATGCGGTTGAAATCGTTGGCCAGCACGCCAAATTCGTCGCGGCGGTTGGCCAGGCGCGCCAGGCTGTTCTGCTGGTAGGTGGTTTGCCCGAGGTCATGCACGGCGCCGCGCAAACGGCTCAGCGGGCGGGTGATGGACAGCGTCACCAGCAGGCTGAACAAGGTCAGGACCACCAGCGCGATGCCCAGCGCACTCAAGGGCCAAAGCAGGCTTTCACGGTGCCAGGCATCGAGTTCCGGGTGGGGAATGCGGTAGATCAGCAAGTAGGTTTCGCCGGTTTTCGGGCTGGTGTATTCATCGGTCAGGCGCCGCCATGGCAGGTGCCGGTCGTTGCTGTCGTTCTGCCGGGCTTCAAAGGCTGCGGCACGCTTGGGGAAGGTGCCGCGCACCACCGGGTCGCCGCTTTCATTGAGCACCTGGACGTCGATGTGATAGCGCCGCTTGCGTTTTTCCAGCAGCGCTTGCGCCGCATCTTCGCCGTTTTCCTCGTAGCGCTCGGTCCACTGTTGCGCCAGGGTATTGAGGCCGGGGTGGCGGCTGAGAATCCAGGCGTCCTGGTTGAGCATGTGCCCCATCAGGATCGACAGCCCTGCAACCAGGGCGATGGCCAGCCAGAAACTGGCGAGGATGCGCCAGAACAATGAACGCACGGGAAACCCTCAAACAAGGAAAGCCCAATGGTGTTGGCCATTGGGCTGGGGAGTAGCGTCTGGAGATTATTGCGCTTTTTGCGGTTGCTGGGCTTTCCAGGCCTGGAACTGCTGCCATTCGGCCTTGCGTTCGGCGCGTTGTTTCTGGATCTCGTCGAACTTCTTCTGCTGGTCAGGCTTGAGCAGGGCGCGGACGTCGGCTTCGGCTTTCTGCTTACTGGCAGCCATTTCGTCTTGCATGGCCTTCTGTTCGGCTGGCGGCAGTTTTTCCAGGTACTTGTCGACCAGTTGCTTACGGTCGTGCATCTGTTCGCCCATGATCTTGCGGATCTGCTCGCGCTGTTCGCGGCTCAGGTCCAGTTGGCTGTAAGGGCCCTTACCGTGTTCGTGCATCTGGCCGCCGTGACGCGGGCCATCCATCGGACCCATCGGCCCCTGGCCTTCAGGCATGGCCATGGCGACGGTGGGCAGGGCAGCAGCGAACATCAGAGCGATAAGAGTCTTGCGCATGGTGTATCTCCTTGTCTCGTTCCCGGTGTGTTCCGGATGAGTTCAGATTACCGGGATCAAGGTCAGCTGCTGTCAGCCAAGCGTAAAGCTTGGGTAAAGACGTTCAGCATCGAGGCTGACATCAGAGGCTGTAATAATACCCACGGCTGCGCAAGGCAACGATCCGCGGACGGCCGTCGGGGTGCGGGCCGATCTTCTTGCGCAGGTTGCTGACGTGCATGTCGAGACTGCGGTCGTACAGGGTCAGTTTGCGACCGAGGGCGATCTGCGCCAGTTCCTGCTTATCCAGCGGTTCGCCGGGTTGCTTGAGCAGGGCTTCGAGCAGGCGGCTTTCGGAGACGGTCAGGGTGAACTCTTGCTCGTCGATACTGACCACCCCCCGCACCGGGCTGAAACACAGGTCGCCCAGTTCCATCTGGCTCGGGGCGGCGGCCGGGTGACTGCGGCGCAACACCGCGCGCAGGCGTGCGGTCAGCTCACGGGGGTCGCAAGGTTTGGCCAGGTAATCGTCGGCGCCCAGTTCCAGGCCGAGAATCCGGTCCAGCGGTTCGCCACGGGCTGACAGCATCAGCACCGGCAAGTCGGGATGGTCGTTGCGCAGTTGCTTGAGCAGTTCCAGGCCGCTGCCATCTGGCAGCATCACGTCGAGCACCACGGCCGCCGGCGCCGAATCGGCCAGCGCACGCCGCGCGCTGCTGCCATCGTGGCAAGCGTGCACCACAAAGCCTTCCTGGCTCAACCAGCTCCCCAGCAGCTCACAGAGCTCCTGGTCATCATCAATCAGTAACAGCTCGCTCATGACTCACTCAATTTAGCCATTGTCGACGTCGACGGTGTCCGCCACTGGCAAAGATACCGCAGAGCAGGGCCAATAGCGCGACTCCCGCACCGGTGACGAACCATTGTTGCTGCTCGGTCAGCCAGCGCGGCGTGGTACTGGCCTGGGCCTCGCGCAGTTGCAGCTTGAGTCGTTGGTTGTCCTGGCGCAGGCGGCCCAGTACGGCGCTCTCGCGCGTGCTATCGGCAGTCTGCAGTTGTTGAAGCAACGTTTCGCGTTGTTGCTCGCTGTCCTTCAAGCGCTGCTGCAGTTCGACAATCTGCCGTTCGACGGCGGGATCAGGCACCTGATCGCCATGCGCGGGGCTTCCGATCGACAATGTGAGCAACAGCAGACACAACGGACCCTGACGCATCGCAACTCCTGATTCCAAACGAATGTTGGTCAGGTTGTCGGCCGTTATGTAAGAAGGATGAGTAATGGAGTGCGCGATGAACCGAAGGTTCACCGCGCGGGTCAATCAAGGAAGGACTTGCTTGAACGGCTTGACGATCACGTTGGCGTAGACGCCGGCGGCGATGTACGGGTCGGCGTCGGCCCAGCTCTTGGCTGCTTCGAGGGAGGCGAACTCGGCGACGATCAGGCTGCCTGTGAAACCAGCGGCGCCCGGGTCATTGCTGTCGACCGCCGGGTGTGGACCGGCCAGCACCACGCGGCCTTCGGCCTTGAGTTGCTGCAGGCGCTCGAGGTGGGCAGGGCGTGCAGCCAGGCGGGCATCCAGGGAGTTGGCGACGTCTGTGGCAATGATTGCGTAAAGCATGTCAGTCCTCGGTTTTTGGCGTAGTGGAGTCAGCGTCGTGCAGGTGGCGCGACAGGTAGATGCCCTGGGCCACCAGGAACAGTACGGTCATGCCCAGGCTGCCGAACACCTTGAAGTCGACCCAGATGCTCTGGAAGGTGAACGCGACGAACAGGTTGGCCGCGCCGCAGAACAGGAAGAAGCCGATCCAGGCGATGTTCAGGCGGGTCCAGACCGCATCGGGCAGGGTCAGGGCGTGGCCCATGATGCGCTTGATCAGCAGTTGCCCGCCGATGAAGTGACTGCCAATGAAGGCCAGGGCGAACAGCCAGTTGACCACCGGGGCCTTCCACTTGAGGAAGGTTTCGCTGTGGAAGGCCAGGGTCAGGCTGCCGAAGACCAGGCAGGCGATCAGTGTCAGCCACTGGCTTTTTTCCAGTTTGCGCTGGGAAATGAACAGGGTGCCGTAGACCACGAGCGAGCTGACTATCAGCATCGCGGTGGCGCTGTAGATACCGCCTACAGTGAGTGGATAACCGGCAACGTCGACGACCCGAGGGTCGATTTTGAAGACAATGAAGAACAGCAGCAGCGGGATGAAGTCGATGAATTGTTTCACAATGGCAGCCAGAAGCAGGATGTGGCGGCATAATAACAAACATATTGGGCCGCGAAAGCGCCAGCTGATTTGAGGTTACACATCCTGTGAATGTTGATTTGCACTGCCACAGCACGGCCTCCGACGGCGCCCTGGCGCCTGCGGTACTGGTGGCGCGGGCGTTCGAGAACGGCGTGCGAGTCCTGGCCCTGACCGACCACGACACCGTCGAAGGCCTGGCTGAGGCGCGAATTGCCGCGCAGGCCCTGGGCATGCAACTGATCAACGGTGTCGAATTGTCCTGCACCTGGGGCGGCGCGACCATCCACGTGCTGGGCTACGGCTTCGATGTCAACGCGCCGGCCCTGGTCGAGGCCATCGCCAAACTGCACGAGGGCCGCTGGCTGCGCTCCGAGGAAATCGGCCGCAAGCTCGCACTCAAGGGCATGCCCGGGGCGCTGGAAGGCGCGCGGGCGATCCAGCAGGAGCTCGGCGACAGCGGCAACGCCCCGGCCCGACCGCACTTTGCCGACTATCTGGTGCGCGCCGGCTTCGTCAAGGACCGCGCCGAAGCCTTTCGCAAGTGGCTGGGCGCCGGCAAGCTGGGGGATGTCAAGCAGCACTGGCCGACCCTCGAGGAAACCGTCGGGACCCTGCGCGAAGCAGGTGCCTGGGTCAGCCTGGCGCACCCCTGGCACTACGATTTCACCCGCAGCAAGCGCCGAAAGCTGATTGCCGACTATATTCAAGCTGGGGGTCAGGCGCTGGAGGTGGTCAATGGCTATCAGCCGGCCGAGCAGGTCGGCAGCCTGGCCATCCTGGCACGTGAGTTCGGTCTGCTGGTGAGCGCCGGCAGTGATTTCCATGGCCCGGGAGGCTGGTCCGAGATTGGCGAATATCGCCCGGTCCCGGAGGATCTGCCACCGCTTTGGTGTCGATTCAAACATGACCCAATTATTGCCGCCGTCTGAACAGGTAGAGAATGTGAGTCAATTTTTCCAGATTCATCCGGAAAACCCGCAAGCGCGCCTGATTAAACAGGCTGTTGAAATCATCCGCTCGGGCGGGGTGGTGATCTATCCCACGGACTCCTCCTACGCCATCGGTTGCCAGATCGGCGACAAGACCGCCGTCGAGCGGGTGCGCCGCTTGCGTGGGCTGGATGAAAAGCACAACTTTGCTTTGATCTGCAGCGATCTGTCGCAGCTCGGGGTATTTGCCAAGATCGACACCGGCACCTTCCGTATCCTCAAGGCGCACCTGCCGGGGCCCTATACCTTCATTCTCAACGCCACCCGCGAAGTCCCGCGGCTGTTGCTGCACCCGAAGAAACGCACCATCGGCCTGCGGGTGCCCAGCCATCCGATCGCCCTGGCGCTGCTGGCCCAACTGGGTGAGCCGCTGATGAGCGTGACCCTGATCATGCCCGGCGACACCGATCCGTTGAGCGACCCCTATGAAATGCGCCAACTGTTGGAGCATCAGGTCGACCTGATCATCGACGGTGGTTTCGGCGGGATCAAGGCGTCCACCGTGATCAATCTGGCGGACGGCGATCCGGAGGTGATTCGCGTCGGCTGCGGTGATCCGACCCCATTCATGGTCGAGGCCTGAATGTCGGTGGTGGAAACCGTCGACAGCCAGGCGGGCGCTCAGCAGGAACTGCCGTTTGCCATGGTCTATGGCCAGGCCGTGCTGGAAATGCCGCAGGATCTGTACATCCCGCCGGATGCCCTGGAAGTCTTTCTTGAAGCCTTCGAAGGCCCGCTCGATTTGCTGCTCTATCTGATCCGCAAACAGAACATCAACATTCTTGACATCCCGGTGGCGGAAATCACCCGCCAGTACATGGGCTATGTCGAGTTGATGCAGTCGGTGCGCCTGGAGCTGGCCGCCGAGTACCTGGTAATGGCGGCGATGCTGGCCGAGATCAAATCGCGGATGTTGCTCCCGCGCTCGGCGGAGATCGAAGCAGAAGAAGAGGACCCGCGCGCCGAGCTGATTCGCCGCCTGCAGGAATATGAACGCTTCAAGGCCGCCGCCGAGGGCATCGACGGTCTGAGCCGGGTGGGCCGCGATGTGATCGTGCCCAAACTCGATGCGCCACAGGCGCAAGCGCGCAAGTTGCTGCCGGATGTCCGTTTGAGCGAGCTCCTGCTGTCGATGGCCGAAGTGCTGCGCCGTGGCGACATGTTTGAAAGCCATCAGGTCAGCCGCGAGGCGCTGTCGACCCGCGAGCGCATGAGCGATGTGCTGGAGCGACTCAAGGGCGGCGGTTTCGTGCCTTTTGTCGAGCTGTTCACTGCCGAGGAAGGCCGCCTGGGAGTGGTCGTGACCTTTATGGCGATTCTCGAACTGGTCAAGGAATCCCTGGTCGAGCTGGTGCAGAATGAGCCCTTTGCCGCCATCCACGTGCGGGCGCGAGCCGAATAACGAGCAGAATCCATGAATTTGAGTGAACCCCGCGAGCTGGCCCCCTTGCTTGAAGCCTTTCTGTTGGCCTCGGGAAAGCCGCAATCGATGGAGCGTCTGTTCGAGCTCTTTGAAGAAGGCGAGCGCCCGGAACCATCGGTGTTCAAGAAGGCCCTGACGCTCCTCGAAAAATCCTGCGATGGCCGCGCCTTTGAACTCAAGGAGGTGGCTTCCGGCTACCGCCTGCAAATCCGCGAGAAGTTTGCACCCTGGGTCGGCCGCCTCTGGGAAGAGCGCCCGCAGCGTTATTCCCGGGCGATGCTGGAGACCATGGCGCTGATCGCCTATCGCCAACCGATCACCCGGGGCGAGATCGAGGACGTGCGTGGCGTCGCGGTCAACAGCAACATCGTCAAGACCCTGCTGGAGCGCGAGTGGATCCGGGTCGTCGGTTACCGCGAAGTGCCCGGCCGACCGGCGATGTTTGCCACCACCAAGGCGTTTCTCGACCACTTCAACCTGAAAAACCTCGACGACCTGCCGTCCCTGGCTGAACTGCGTGAACTGGAACCTGAGCCCATGCTCGAGTTCGAAGACGCGCCGGTGCCGCAGAGTTTGCAGGAATTGGCGGATGCCAGCGCCGAGCCGGAAGAGCCGAAAGACGAAACCAGCTTTCACAGCCTGTTGCTGGAACTGGACTCGATGGAGGAGGGAATCAAGACCGACTTCGACGACCTGTTGCGGGACGGCGAGCCTGGCGGGGTGCAGGAGGCGGGCGAGGTCACCGAGCTTGCCGAAGCCGAAGCCGAGCCCGAGCCCGAGCCAGTCGAGGAACCGTCGCAAGAGGATGTTCTCGGTGTCGCCGAGGCCCGCGAAAAACTCCTCGCAGCGGTGGCGGCCCTGGAAACCCCAGCGCCGCAGCCCGAATTGAGCGACGAAGAGGCCGAGGCCCTGGCCCTGGCTGAAGCGATCGAGGCCGAGCGCCGGCAGTTCGAAGACGACTGATTCGCCACCGGTCGGCGGAAAAAGCGCTGGCCGACCGTTTATCCGCTAGTCTCTGATGCGCAAGCCGCGCCATGCGCGTATGATTCGCGACCCTTTGGCGATCTCTTCGCCAAAAACCAGCTTTCAACTCTTCAGGCCAGGCCTGAACAGATCACACCGGGAGGTGCCCAGATGAGTATCAAAGACCAGCAAGACGACCAGGAAATTCGCCCAGCAGGCGAAAAACTGCAGAAAGTCCTCGCCCGTATCGGCGTTGGCTCGCGCCGTGACGTAGAGGCGTGGATCAGCCACGGCCGAATCAAGGTCAACGGCAAGGACGCGACCCTCGGTCTGCGTGTCGACATGCACGACGCCATCACCATCGACGGCAAGGTCATCAAGCGCGAAGAAGCGGCCGAATCGGTCCGCCGCGTGATCATGTACAACAAGCCCGATGGCGAAATCTGCACCCGTGACGACCCGGAAGGCCGTCCGACCGTATTCGACAAGATGCCGCGTCCGAAAGAAGGTCGCTGGATCAACATCGGTCGCCTCGACATCAACACCACCGGCCTGCTGATGTTCACCACCGACGGTGAACTGGCCAACCGCCTGATGCACCCTTCCTACGAGATGGACCGTGAATACGCGGTGCGTGTGCGTGGCGAAGTCGACGACGAGATGATCGAGCGCCTGAAGGCGGGCGTGGTCCTCGAAGACGGCCCGGCCAAGTTCACCGACATCAAGCAGGCGCCGGGCGGCGAAGGTTTCAACCACTGGTACCACTGCGTGGTCATGGAAGGTCGTAACCGCGAAGTACGTCGCCTGTGGGAATCCCAGGGCCTGGTGGTCAGCCGCCTGAAGCGTGTGCGTTTCGGTCCGGTGTTCCTCAACTCCGACCTGCCGATGGGTCGCTGGCGCGAAATGAGCCAGTACGAAGTCGACGTGCTCAGCGCCGAAGTCGGCCTGACACCGGTGGCAATGCCGCAGATGAACGCCAAGAGCAAGGACAAGCTGGAGCGCATGCAGCGTAAATCCTCGCGTCCGGTGGGCAAGGGCGAGCGTGTGCGTACGCTGCGTCCGGCCAACCCGGCAGCACCTGCAGCCGGCCCGCGTCCAGCCCGTGAACCGCAGATCGAAGGCGAGCGTCCAGCCCGCAAGCCGGCTGCGCGTCAGGACGGCGAGCGCGGCCCACGTACGCCGCGTCCGGCCAATGGCCGCACCGAACGTGGCGAAGGCCGTGGCGCTCCTGCTGGTCGTGGTACGCCAGTTGCCGATCGTCCAGCCGACACCAAGCGTCCAGCCAAGCCGGCTGCGAAGCGTCCGGGGATCAAGCTGGTCGAAGGCGACAAGCCATCGGGCAAGCGCCGCGGCGCACCGGCCGGTTCCGGCCAGCGTCCAGGCTTTGGTCGGCGGTAGGAGCCGGCTTGCCGGCGAAGCTCTTCAATGAAAACGCCAACCTTCGGGTTGGCGTTTTTTTTGTCTGGTTTTTTTGCAGGTGTAGGTCTCACGGCCGCCATCGCGAGCAGGCTCGCTCCTACAGTTGAGTGGCATTAGCTTGTAGGAGCGAGCCTGCTCGCGATGGCGTCATCAGCCACACTGGAAACCCCAGCTTACGCACTGTAAAGAAATCCTGACAAAATCCACAGATTTACCCGGTGAATCACATCGCTTTCCATGCCTGTAAGAAAACTCTTCCACTGCGACACCCTCCACATCAGTCGCCACCCCTCTAGCCCGCTTGTTTCACCCACCCAGACAAGGTCAGATGCGCCCCATGCCTGTCGTGCAGGTGGATAACAAGAAGGAGGCGCTATGTACGCCGTGAGTCATCTTCATCTCTCTTCGTGGGGCGATTTTTCCGTCTCCCCCGTCACTGACCAGCAAAGGTCTGACCTCATTTTTGCAGCCGTCCGAGCCTCTCGAGACGGACACAGGCAATCCCGGCCCACGCCACGCTGATCCAGCGAGGTCTGGCGGCAGGGGGTTACAGGTGTACAATGCGCCGCGTTTTAACTGTGACCCCCCGCGTAATCGCGCAAACCTCAAGGCTACCCGCCTTGTTCACTCCGTCGCGTCACGAGCGTGTCGGGTTCGATTTCGTCACAGATAAAAACAAACAGGTGACGCATGACTGTTGTAAATACGCTGAACTCCTGGTGCCTGCGCTGGGGTTTGATCGGCGCTGCTGGAGCCTGATCCGCACAGCAACGTCGTAACGAACATCATCAAACCTTGCGTGAGACCGTTTTTATGAGTGGACAAAACTCGCATTCAGGCGAGCTGAAGCGCGGCCTGAAAAATCGTCATATTCAATTGATCGCCCTCGGTGGCGCGATCGGCACCGGCCTGTTCCTCGGCTCGGCCGGGGTCCTGAAATCCGCCGGCCCGTCGATGATCCTCGGCTACGCCATCTGCGGCTTCATCGCCTTCATGATCATGCGCCAGTTGGGCGAAATGATTGTCGAAGAACCCGTGGCCGGTTCGTTCAGCCACTTCGCCCACAAGTACTGGGGCGGCTTCGCCGGCTTCCTGTCGGGTTGGAACTGCTGGATCCTGTACATCCTGGTGGGCATGTCGGAGCTGACCGCAGTCGGCAAGTACGTGCACTACTGGTGGCCAGAAATCCCGACCTGGGTCTCGGCAGCCGCCTTCTTCCTGTTGATCAACGCAATCAATCTGGCCAACGTCAAAGTCTTTGGCGAAGCCGAGTTCTGGTTTGCGATCATCAAGGTGGTGGCCATCGTCGGCATGATCGGCCTGGGCAGCTACCTGCTGGTCAGCGGCAACGGCGGCCCGCAAGCGGCAGTCAGCAACCTGTGGGAGCACGGCGGGTTCTTCCCCAATGGTGTGAGCGGTCTGGTGATGGCCATGGCGATCATCATGTTCTCCTTCGGCGGCCTGGAAATGCTCGGCTTCACCGCCGCAGAAGCCGACAAGCCGAAGACCGTGATCCCGAAAGCGATCAACCAGGTGATCTACCGGATCCTGATTTTCTACATCGGCGCCCTGGTGATCCTGCTGTCGCTGACCCCATGGGACAGCCTGCTGACCACCCTGAATGCCTCGGGCGATGCCTACAGCGGTAGCCCGTTCGTCCAGGTGTTCTCGATGCTGGGCAGCAACACCGCAGCGCACATCCTCAACTTCGTGGTCCTGACCGCAGCGTTGTCGGTGTACAACAGCGGCACCTACTGCAACAGCCGCATGCTGCTGGGCATGGCCGAGCAGGGCGATGCCCCTCGCGGCCTGGCGAAGATCGACAAGCGCGGCGTACCGGTGCGTTCGATCCTGGCGTCGGCAGCCGTGACCCTGGTCGCGGTGCTGCTGAACTACCTGATCCCGCAGCACGCGCTGGAACTGCTGATGTCGCTGGTCGTGGCAACGCTGGTGATCAACTGGGCGATGATCAGCTTCTCGCACTTCAAGTTCCGCCAGCACATGAACCGCACCAAACAGACACCGCTGTTCAAGGCGCTGTGGTACCCGTACGGCAACTACGTCTGCCTGGCGTTCGTGGTGTTCATCCTCGGCATCATGCTGATGATCCCGGGCATCCAGGTCTCGGTGTACGCGATTCCGGTTTGGATCGTGTTCATGTGGGTGTGCTACGGCATCAAGAACAAGCGCAGTGGCCAGGTACTGAATGCGGCGCCTGTCGCCGAATAAGTTGCTGCTGTAAACATGACAAACCCGGCTAATGCCGGGTTTGTCGTTTCTATTGCTGCTCCGGCGTCACCACCTTCCAACTGTCATCCGGATCAAAGCGCTTCATCGCCAGCGCCTGTTTCTCGCTGTCCGGCCCCAGGTCTTTCTCGAATACCTCGCCCTCGTGACTGATCATGAAACTCATGACGCCCGTGTCGTCGTATTTCAGCGGCCAGGCGATGAGGGCGAACCCGCGGCTCATCTTGTCGCCGATCAGGTAGCTATAGGCGCCGCCCGGTGCCGAGGGGCCCTGGGCATTGAGGATGCGGAAGCGGTAGCCGTGCCAGCCTTCGCCGGCGATGGTCTTGCCGAACTCGGGGCCGAGCGGGCTGATCTGGCCGCTTTTGTCCTCGGCCCAATAGAGGCCGTCGTGGGTGCCGGGGGTGCTGTAGATGTTCTGCGCGTACTCCAGCGCACCATCACCGTCGCGGTCCACTGAGGCGTAGTCCATCTGGGCGTCGTGGTAGGCCAGCACCGATTGCACCGCGTCCAGTTCGTTGCGACCAATGCGCCGGGCGCGGACTTCGGCGCCGCCGGCCTTGAGGTCGAAGCGCCAGCCCTTGGCGTCCTTGACCAGGGGGATGGGCAGGGTCCAGTTGTTCGGGCCGACGGCCAGCATGGCCTTGTTGTCGCCGGTTTTCTCGATGTGATGCTGCTCGCGGTATTGCTGCAAGAACGCTTCGACATCCTTGCGCTGATTGCCGGCACGGGGGATGTAGGTGCGCCAGTCTTCGCCCAGCAGTTCGATCAGGCGCTGCTGATCAGCCTGATGAGTGCCCAATGCGTCGACGAACGCCTGGGCGGCTTTCTCGGGCGTTGGAAAAGACTGCTGCGCCGCTGCCACGCACGACCAGGCCAGGCCAGCGGTGATGGTCAGGGCCTGCAGGAGCCGACTGATGGGCGCCTTGCTTCGAGGATGCTTGTTCAACGGCGGCCCCCTCCGGAACGTGATGGTGGCCGTGAAGGCCGACTGACTTGATGGCCGGCCGAGCGCGCGGCAGTCGGGCGCTGGGCGGAGACCTGGCTGGCGCGGCCGCGATTGGCTTGCAGGTTGGTCTGTGAAGGCGAACGCGCGCCGGCGAACACGTTATTGCTGGCGCTGCCGCGGCTGGCAGCCGGCCGCTGGCTGGTGGTTTGCCGAGCTTGCTCGCGCCGCTGGTTGGCCTGGGCGGTCTGTTTGCGCGGTTGCTGGTTGGCCTGGGCCGTCTGATTGCGCGGTTGCGGGTTGTCCCGAGTGTTTCGCGCGGTGTTCTGGCTTCTGTCGGCCGCTCTCGGCCGTTCTGCGCCCTGTTGCATGCGGTTGTTGACCGAGCCCGAGGAGCGGGCCTCGCGCATTTGTTCGCGAGCCTGCAGGTTACTGGTGGCGGGGCGTTCGATGCCAGCACGGTCCATGGAGGTACGCGCCTTTTCGCGGGCCTGGGCACGCTGGGCGTTGTCACCGCGATAGGCCTCGCGCTGAGTGGCACCGTTCAACTGCCGACCGAACTGCTCGCGGCTACGGGTATCGCGATAGGGCACGCCATTGCGGTGTACCGGGTTGTGCTGCCATTTTTGCGAGTTGTTGTTGAACTGGGTGTTGCGGTTGATCTGATTGTTGCGGTTGAAGTTGTTGTAGCGATCGACATCGATGTCGACGTCGTGGTCGTCCCAGTCGCAATCACCCCACAGCGAGCCGATGATCGCCACCCCGGTGCCGAATGCCAGCCCGGCCATCAGGGCCTGGCCAGGGTAGTAGGCTGGTGGCGGTGGATAGTAGGCGGGCGGGGACGCCGGGTAGGCCCAGGTGCCGTAGGTGGTGGTCGGGTTGTAGGTGGGGACGTACACCACCTGCGGGTCGGCCGGTTGGATGATGATGGTCGAGGGGCTGGACGTTGCCGCAGGCGCTGGCGCTGAAGTCGCAGCAGGCGCGGCCGCCTTGGGCGCCGCTGCCGGTGCCGCCACGTTCTGGATGGTCACGTTCTGGTACTGGTTGCTCTGCAGATTGCCGGCGGCCTGGGCCTGATGGCGCAGGCGTTGCACTGCATTCATCACGTCATCCGGCTGGGCGAGGAAGGCATCACCCAGGCGCTGCACCCAGACCGGATCCTGGCCCAGAGTGACCAGCACCTGGGGAAAGGCCACCAGTGCCTGCACGCTCGGGTCCCAGGGCTGCTCCGCCACTTGCTTGACCGCATCGTCGCCCTTGGCGTCCGGGTGGGCCTTGGACCAGGTGACCGCCTCGGCGACTTCCCCGGGGTAGGTCACTGCCATCAGCAACTGGGCCAGCAGCGGGTCGGGGTACAGCGCGATGGGCGCGATCATTTGATCCAGCTGTTCCTCATTGAACACTGGATCCTTGGCCGGCGCCGTTGCAGGCGCAGCAGCGGCCGTACTGGC
The DNA here is from genome assembly GCF_057814275.1 of Pseudomonas sp. F007. Lineage (NCBI taxonomy): Bacteria > Pseudomonadati > Pseudomonadota > Gammaproteobacteria > Pseudomonadales > Pseudomonadaceae > Pseudomonas > Pseudomonas sp. F007. The sequence goes on from NZ_JBVATA010000007.1 coordinate 154,654, forward strand.
AGGTGCAGGCACAGCCGCTGGCGCATCCGCCGCCTGCGCTGCACCAAGGAAACCGCCGAGAACAAGCACAGCCGACATCGCATAGATAAATGGAATGCGCATTGCAACTCCATGGGGTCAGTGGATCAGTGTCAGCGCAAGCCGGCGTTGAACGGCGTATTTCGCCGCTGCAAAGACGTTGCCTAACTAGCGTAGCAAACATCCGGTTTTTGCCACGCGCTGCAGGATAAAACCCTGAGACAATAGTCCAACGCTTGAATCCCTCTCGGGATAACGAGTGCTTTTCGACATGACTGCGAGACTGCAATGCTGGTGATATCCAACAACGTGCATCTGCCCGATGCCGAGATCGAATTGACGGCCATTCGTGCGCAAGGCGCCGGTGGGCAGAACGTCAACAAGGTCTCCAGCGCCGTGCACCTGCGCTTCGACATTCCGGCCTCATCGCTGCCCGAGTTCTACAAGGAACGCTTGCTGGCCCTGCGCGACAGTCGGATCACCAGCGACGGCGTGATCATTATCAAGGCCCAGCAATATCGCACCCAGGAGCAGAACCGCGCGGACGCCCTCGAGCGTTTGACCGAGCTGATCCTCGCCGCGACCAAGGTGGAAAAGAAGCGCCGCCCGACCAAACCGACCCTTGGCTCGAAGAAGCGCCGACTGGAAACCAAGAGCAAGCGGGGCGACATCAAGGCCGGTCGCGGCAAGGTGGACTTCTAGCGGGACTGGCGCTGGCGTTGGGTCTGGCGGTAGAGGTAAATGCTCAGCATCAATCCGCCGAGTGCGGCCAGCGCGGCGAACAGGAAGATCGAGGCGAAGCCGAATCCGGCGGCTATCGCGCCGGCCAGGGGCCCGGTGATCCCCAGCGACAGGTCGATGAACAGCGAGTAGGCACCCACCGCCGCACCCCGGCTGGAGGCTGGCACCAGGTTCACAGCCTCAACCCCCAGTGCCGGGAACACCAACGAGAAACCGAAGCCGCTCAGTGCCGCACCCGCCAACGCCCAGTGGGCATCGGGTGCCAGCCACAACAGCAGCAACCCCAGGGTTTCCACCGACAAGCAGGCAATCGCCACGCGAAAGCCGCCGAGCCGATTGATCAAATGCCCGAACAGCAGGCGCGCGCCGATGAAGCTGGCGCCGAACAGGCTCAGGCACAGTACCGCGTTGTCCCATTGGCGGGTCGCGTAGTAGAGGGTGATGAAGGTGGCGATGGTGCCAAAGCCGATCGAGCCCAGCGCCAGCCCGCAGCCGTGGGGCAGGACTCGACCGAGCACATGCATGAAGGGCAGGCGTTCGCCGACGACAATCGGCGCCGCGGTTTTCGGCCAGGCCAGCCCCAGGCCAAGCAGCGCCAGCAGGATGATGCTGACGCCCATGCTCCACAGGCCGAACTGATGCACCAGCAGCACGCCCAGCGGGGCGCCGACCGCCAGCGCGCCATAGCTGGCGATGCCGTTCCAGGAAATCACCTTGGCGGTGTTCGCTGCGCCCACCCGACCGATGCCCCAGCCAATCGACCCCGAACCCACCAGGCTTTCCGCGCTGCCGAGCACCAGCCGACCGATCAGCAGGCAGCTCAGACTGAGCATCGGCAAGTGTTGGGTCCAGGCCGACAGCAGCATGAACACGCCGCTCAAGCCGCAACCGGCAAGGCCATAGATCACCGCCAGCTTGCTGCCCTTGTTGTCGATGATGCGTCCGGCATAGGGGCGGCTGAGCAAGGTGGCGAGGTACTGCACGCTGATCACCAGGCCGGCGATCACCGCGCCGAACCCCAGGTCGCTGTGCACATAGCCGGGTAGGACGGCCAGCGGAATGCCGATATTCAGGTAGCCGATAAAGGTAAACAGGACGATGGAAACGACTTGCAGCGTGACCGAGAGGGGGCGCTGGGAATCTGGCATGGGGAGGTCCACGGGACAGCAGGATAGATAGGCTGCTTATGATACCGGTGGTTGGGCTGGATCAGCAGGAGAAATTCGCGTCGCTGTGGTGACCATGGGTCAGGATTGTTTCGGTGTGACCAACTGGGTGGCAACCAGAGCGGCGAGGGCTTTTTCCCGGGTGCCGAAACGGGCCAGGAGCAGGGCCTGTTTTTCCGGGCTCAGGCGGCTCCAGATGTCGATCATCCGTTGGGCGGCGTCGATCAGCACGCTGGCCTGGTGTTCATCGAAGGTGTCGGTCATGGCGGGGGACTCGGGTTTCAGGCTGTGTGGAAAGCGCATGAATGAGCGCTTTCCACACGGTCTGGGTAGTGCGCTTACTCTTCGCTGTCGGCCTTGCGGCCACCAGTGGCTTCTTGCGGCTCGGGCTGTTGGGCACCGGCTTGTTGCGGGGTTGTCTGCTCAGTCTCGTGCAGGCTTGGGAAGGGGAGATTCGGGATCTCGTGCATGGTGATTGCTCCTCGCAAAGTCTGTTTTTTAAATCGCTGTGTAGAACCGCGCTGCTACAAAAGCCTGGGCAGGATACAGCAGCAAAGATGACAAACAGACCTTTATCTCGATTTTCTGCGACAGATGGCCGCATCGGCGAGTCGGGGAAGGGGGCGCAGGCTCCCCGATCACGGGGAGCCCGGCTTTTTCACTTGCAGACGTCGGCGATCGCTTCGGCCAGCAGATCAAGGCGCGTGGCGTCGATCCCGGCGACGTTGGCGCGACCGGAACTGACCATGTACACGCTGTGTTGCTCGCGCAGCTTTTTCACCTGCTCCGGACTCAGGCCGGTGTAGGAGAACATCCCGCGTTGCACGCCGATGTGGGCAAAGCGTTCACGCAAACCGTGGGGCTCCAGCGCTTCCACCAGACCGCTACGCAATTGCGCGATGCGCTGGCGCATGGCTTCCACTTCGTCGGCCCATTGCTGTTTCAGCTCCGGGTCGCCAAGGATGGTGGCCACTACCGCAGCGCCGTGATCCGGTGGTGTCGACCACAGGTTGCGGGCGATGTGCGCCAGTTGGCTGCGCACATCGGTCAGCTTCTCGGCGTCCTTGGCGCAGACAATCAGCGCCCCGGTGCGGTCGCGGTACAGGCCGAAGTTCTTCGAGCAGGAACTGGTGATCAGCAGCTCGGGCAGTTCGGCGGCGAACAGCCGGACCGCCCAGGCGTCCTGTTCCAGGCCATCGCCAAAGCCCTGGTAGGCAAAGTCGATCAGCGGCAGCAGTTCGCGGCTGCGCACCACGTCCAGCACCCGGCGCCAGTCATCCCGGGACAGGTCGAAACCGGTCGGGTTATGGCAGCACGCATGCAGCAGCACCACGTCACCCTTGGGAATCAGGTTCAGGGTCGCCAGCATGGCCTCGACGTCCAGGCGGTTGTCACTGCCCACGTAGGGGTAGTGGCTGACCTTGAGGCCGGCGGTGGCGTAGATGGTTTCGTGGATCGGCCAGGTCGGGTTGCTCAACCAGATGCCACGGCCCGGCAGGCACTGGGCAATGAAGTCGGCACTCAGGCGCAAGGCCCCGGTGCCGCCCGGGGTCTGGGTGGCACCGGCACGTTGGGCGGCGATCAGTGGCGAGTCGGCGCCCAGCACCAGCTCGTTGATCACCTTGCCAAACGCGGCGTCGCCGTGACCACCGATGTAGGTCTTGGTGGTCTGGCGATCGACCAGGCGCAGTTCGGCCTGTTTCACCGACTGCGGGATCGGCGTCAGGCCCTGGGCGTCTTTATAGACGCCCACGCCGAGGTCGAATTTGCGCGGGTTGCTGTCTTGCGCATAGGCCTCCATCAGGCCGAGGATCGGGTCGCCGGGCACCCGGCCGATGGCGTCGAAATGCATTACTTGCGGCCCTCGGCGTCCTTGGCCACTTCGTCGGTGCGCGCGGCCATGATGAAGTCGTTGCGGTGCAGGCCCTTGATCGAGTGGCTCCACCAGGTCACGGTGACTTTGCCCCACTCGGTCAGCAGACCAGGGTGGTGACCTTCGGCCTCGGAGATTTCACCCATGGCATTGGTGAACGCCAGGGCGAACTTGAAGTTCTTGAACAGGAAAACTTTTTCCAGCTGCATCACGCCGTCGCGCACTTCGATGTTCCAGTCAGGGATCTGCTTGATCAGTACCGGCAGTTCTTCGTCGCTGACTTGTGGGGCATCGGCACGGCAGGCTTCGCAATGGGCTTGGTTCAGAGCGGTCATGGTGGTTTCCTGAATTCGATTTCTTGTTAGACGTTACTATTTTTTGCCGGTCGCCGCGACTGCGGCGACCTTATGCCGCCTTGGGTTTTGGCGGGAATTTCGGTGCGTGCAAGCCCAGCTGCATGCCTTTGTGGACCATGCCCATGATGTCTTCGTGGGCGAGGTCGAACAGGCGCTTGAGGTCGGGCAGGACAAAGTACAGCGGTTGCAGGATGTCGATGCGATACGGCGTGCGCATGGCTTCCAGCGGATCGAAAGCCTGGTGCTCCGGCTCGGCGGACAGGCTGTACACGGTTTCCTTGGGCGAGGAGAGAATGCCGCCGCCGTAGATCCGTTGGCCTTCTGGCGTCTCCACCAGGCCGAACTCGATGGTCATCCAGTACAGGCGCGCCAGGTACACCCGTTCTTCCTTAGTCGCCTTGAGGCCGAGCTTGCCGTAGGTGTGGGTGAATTCGGCGAACCAGGGGTTGGTCAGCAGCGGGCAGTGGCCGAAAATCTCATGGAAAATGTCCGGCTCTTGCAGGTAATCCAGCTCTTCGCGGGTACGAATAAAGGTCGCGACGGGAAATTGCTTGTTGGCCAGCAATTCGAAGAAAGTCTGGAACGGGATCAGCGCCGGAACCCGGGCGACTTGCCAGCCGGTGGTTTCACCGAGGACCTTGTTGATTTCATCGAGCTGGGGAATGCGGTCATGGGGCAGGCCGAGTTTTTCGATGCCTTCCATGTATTCCGGGCACGCACGGCCCTCAAGCACTTTCAACTGGCGAGTGATCAGCGTGTTCCACACCGCGTGTTCTTCAGCGGTGTAGTGGATAAAACCTTGCGCATCGGGCTCGCGGGCCACGTATTGCGTCTGCTTCATGCTGCTCTCCTGCAAAGGGATACATTCTTGTTATGTCCTGCTATGGACCTAGGAATACCTCGAAGTGGGCGTGCTTGCAGCAGGTCGCAGGGGCGGTGCGTAGGAAATGTCCGTGGTTTTCGTAAAGTTTTCGTTACGAATCGGCGGCTGTGGCGCAGATGCTGAGATTTTCAGCTGTGAAAAGCCCTGGGGCTGTCACATAATCTTGACGACTAACTTGGCGCGGCAGCAGAAAAAAGCCGGCCGCGCGCCGCTTTCCACCTCAGTTCGGGCCTTTTCATGCGTATCAAAGTCCATTGCCAGAATCGCATCGGCATCCTGCGCGACATCCTCAACCTGCTGGTGGAGTACGGGATCAACGTCGCCCGTGGCGAGGTGGGGGGCGAGCATGGCAATGCGATCTACCTGCATTGCCCGAACCTGATCAACCTGCAATTCCAGGCCTTGCGGCCCAAGTTCGAAGCGATTGCCGGGGTCTTCGGCGTCAAGCGCGTAGGCCTGATGCCCAGCGAGCGTCGGCACATGGAGCTGAATGCCTTGCTCGGTGCGCTGGAGTTCCCGGTGCTGTCGATCGACATGGGCGGTTCCATCGTTGCCGCCAACCGCGCGGCGGCGCAGCTGCTGGGGGTGCGGGTCGACGAGGTGCCGGGGATTCCGCTGTCGCGCTACGCCGAGGACTTCGACCTGCCGGAACTGGTGCGGGCCAACAAGTCGCGGATCAACGGCTTGCGGGTCAAGGTCAAGGGCGACGTGTTCCTCGCCGATATCGCGCCGCTGCAGTCCGAACACGACGACAGCGAAGCCATGGCCGGCGCGGTGCTGACCCTGCACCGCGCCGACCGGGTCGGCGAGCGCATCTATAACGTGCGCAAGCAGGAACTGCGGGGCTTCGACAGTATTTTCCAGAGTTCGAAAGTGATGGCCGCCGTGGTCCGCGAAGCGCGGCGCATGGCACCTCTGGATGCACCGCTGCTGATCGAAGGCGAGACCGGCACCGGCAAGGAATTGCTCGCACGCGCCTGCCACCTGGCCAGCCCCCGCGGTCAGTCGCCGTTGATGGCGCTGAATTGCGCCGGCCTCCCGGAGTCGATGGCCGAGACCGAGTTGTTCGGTTATGGCCCCGGCGCCTTCGAAGGGGCGCGGGCCGAGGGCAAGCTCGGGCTGCTGGAGTTGACGGCAGGCGGTACGTTGTTTCTCGATGGCGTGGGAGAAATGAGCCCGCGCCTGCAGGTGAAATTGCTGCGGTTCTTGCAGGACGGTTGCTTCCGCCGGGTCGGCAGTGACGAAGAGGTCTATCTGGATGTGCGGGTGATCTGCGCCACCCAGGTCGATTTGTCCGAGCTGTGTGCCAGCGGTGAGTTCCGCCAGGACCTGTACCACCGCTTGAATGTGTTGTCGCTGCACATCCCGCCACTGCGCGAATGCCTGGATGGCCTGACGCCGCTGGTCGAGCACTTCCTCGACCAGGCCAGCCGGCAGATCGGCTGCCCGTTGCCGAAGCTGGCGCCGGCGGCCATGGACCGGCTCGCCCACTACCATTGGCCGGGCAATGTGCGACAACTGGAAAACGTGCTGTTCCAGGCGGTGTCGCTGTGTGACGGCGGCACGGTCAAGGCCGAACATATCCGCCTGCCGGACTACGGCGTGCGTCAGCCGCTCGGTGATTTTTCCCTCGACGGCGGCCTCGACGAGATTGTCGGACGGTTCGAAAAGGCCGTGCTGGAACGCCTGTATTCCGAACATTCCAGCAGTCGATCCCTGGGCAAGCGCCTGGGGGTTTCCCACACCACCATTGCCAATAAGCTGCGCGAATATGAAATCGGCAAACTTGAGCGGTGATGGTTAGATTGACTTTACTAATGATAATTGTTTGCGAAAAGTCCGCTGTTACTTGAACTTTCCCTGACCTGCAACATGGAAATTGTCATCACCGCGATCTAGGCTCCTTTCACTCAATGGCAGGAGCCTGGCCATGTCAGCGGTCGACGACGGCGCGCAACGCGCGCGCAAGGAAACACGGCTGTTTCTATTCCTGGTGATCTTCCTCTTTCCGCTGTTGTCGGTGGCGATAGTCGGCGGCTACGGCTTCTTTGTCTGGTTCCTGCAAATGCTCTTCGGCCCTCCCGGGGCTCCTCACTGATTGCTACTTGACCGGCAAGGAGGGTGAGTCATGGAACAGAACATTCATATCGCCAGTTTGATCGTGCTCGCCCGCCCCGAGTTGTTTGACGGGGTGAAGGCCAATCTGCGCTTGCTGCAGGGCGTCGAACTGCATCAGGAAAGTCCCGAAGGCAAGTTGGTGGTGGTCCTGGAAATGCCCGGTGAGTCGCCGTTGCTGCAACGTATCGAGCAAATCAACCGCTTGCCCGGTGTGCTCAACGCCTCCCTCGTCTACCACGAAATTCTCGATGTCAGCGGAGAACACTCATGCCCATGACCCGCCGTGAGTTCGTCAAGGCCCAGGCCGCCGGGATTGCCGCGGCTGCGGCCGGGCTGCCGGTGTTCACCTCGGCCAGCAACCTGATCACCGAACAGGACATGATCTCCCTGACCTGGAACAAGGCGCCATGCCGGTTCTGCGGCACCGGATGCAGCGTGATGGTGGCGACCAAGGACAACCGGGTGGTGGCGACCCACGGCGACGTCAAGGCCGAGGTCAATCGTGGGCTGAACTGCGTCAAGGGCTACTTCCTGTCGAAGATCATGTACGGCGTCGACCGCCTGACTCAACCGCTGCTGCGCATGCGCAACGGCCAGTACGACAAGCAGGGCGAGTTCCAGCCGGTGTCCTGGACCCAGGCCTTCGACATCATGGAGTTGAAGTTCAAGGAAGCGATCAAGAACAAAGGCGCCGATTCGATTGCGATGTTCGGCTCCGGACAGTGGACGGTGTGGGAGGGCTATGCCGCCAACAAACTGATGAAGGCCGGCCTGCGCTGTAACAACATCGACCCGAATGCCCGGCATTGCATGGCCTCGGCGGTGATGGGCTTCATGCGCACTTTTGGCATCGACGAACCCATGGGTTGTTACGACGATATCGAGGCCACCGACACCTTCGTGTTGTGGGGTTCGAACATGGCGGAGATGCACCCGATCCTCTGGAGCCGGGTCACCGACCGCCGCTTGAGCCAGCCCGGGGTCAAGGTCGCGGTGCTGTCCACCTTCGAGCATCGCAGCTTTGACCTGGCCGATATTCCCATGGTGTTCAAGCCGCAGACCGACTTGCTGATCCTCAATTACATCGCCAACTACATCATCGAAAGCGGTTCGGTGAACAAGGAGTTCGTCAGCAAGCACACCAAGTTCGCCAAGGGCGCCGACGACATCGGTTACGGCCTGCGCGGCGATAATCCGTTGGAGATGAAGGCGAAAAACGCGGCCAAGGCCAACACCTGGACGGACATCGATTTCGAGCAATTCGCCGCCTTCGTCAAACCCTACACCCTGGAGCGCACCGCCAAGGAAACCGGGGTCCCGGCCGAGCGTCTCAAGGCCCTGGCGCAGCTGTATGCCGACCCGAAACGCAAGGTGGTGTCGTTCTGGACCATGGGCTTCAACCAGCACACTCGCGGGGTCTGGGCCAACAACCTGATCTACAACATCCATCTGCTGACCGGCAAGATCAGCGAGCCGGGCAACAGTCCGTTCTCCCTGACCGGGCAACCGTCAGCCTGTGGTACCGCGCGGGAAGTGGGGACCTTCTCCCATCGCCTGCCGGCAGACATGGTGGTGACCAATCCGAAGCACCGGGCCAAGGCCGAAGAGATCTGGAAGCTGCCCGCTGGCACCCTCAATGAAAAGGTCGGCTTTCATGCGGTGCAGCAGAGCCGCATGCTCAAGGACGGCGTGCTCAACGTGTACTGGACCATGGCCAGCAACAACATGCAGGCCGGTCCGAACCTGATGCAGGAAACCTTGCCCGGCTGGCGTAATCCGCAAAACTTCGTGATCGTTTCCGACGTCTATCCGACGGTTTCCGCACAGGCCGCCGACCTGATCCTGCCGACGGCGATGTGGGTCGAGAAGGAGGGTGCCTACGGCAACGCCGAGCGCCGCACCCAGTTCTGGCATCAGTTGGTGACCGCGCCGGGGGATGCCAAATCCGACCTGTGGCAACTGGTGGAGTTTTCCAAACGCTTCACCACCGATGAAGTGTGGCCGGCCGAATTGCTCGCCAGTGCCCCGCAATACAAGGGCAAGACCCTGTTCGAGGTGCTGTTCAAGAATGGCAACGTCGACCAGTTCCCCAACGAGCAACTGAGCGCCGACTTCCAGAACCACGAAGCCAAGGACTTCGGCTTCTACCTGCAAAAAGGCCTGTTCGAGGAATACGCGCAATTCGGTCGCGGCCACGGCCATGACCTCGCGCCGTTCGACCTGTATCACAGCGAGCGCGGCCTGCGCTGGCCAGTGGTGGACGGCAAGGAAACCCGCTGGCGCTTTCGCGAGGGCTACGACCCTTACGTGGAGAAGGGCAGTGGCGTGCAGTTCTACGGCTACCCGGACAAGAAGGCGATCATCTTTGCCCTGCCTTACGAGCCGCCCGCCGAAGCACCGGACAAGGACTTCCCGTTCTGGCTGAGTACCGGTCGGGTCCTCGAGCATTGGCACACCGGCAGTATGACCCAGCGCGTCGAAGAGCTGTACAAGGCAGTGCCCGATGCCCTGGTCTACATGCATCCGGCCGACGCCAAGGCGCTGAATGCGCGGCGCGGCAGCGAGGTGAAGATCATCAGTCGGCGCGGCGAAATGCGTGCACGGATCGAAACCCGAGGCCGCAACAAGCCGCCGGAAGGGCTGGTGTTCGTGCCGTTCTTCGATGCCAACAAGCTGATCAACAAAGTCACGCTCGATGCCACCGATCCGATCTCCAAGCAGACGGATTACAAGAAGTGCGCGGTGCGCATCGAACTGATCAAGACGGCCTGAGGAGCGCTTTGATGAACAATCCCCTGCTGTCCTTGCTCGCCGCGCTGTTGATCTGGATGCCGCTGGCGTTTGCCGCAGAGCCCGGGTATCCGCTGGATGCACCGGCGCCGGATGGCCGCCGCAGCGCTGGCACCCTGACCCAGGACATGCCCGCGCCGCCGCTGGCCGAGGATGAGAACAAGGACCTCAAGCGCGAGCGCAATTACCCCGAGCAACCGCCGACCATTCCCCACAGCATCCGCGGTTATCACATCGATACCAACAGCAATAAGTGCCTGACCTGTCACAGCCGCGCCAACAGCGCGCGGACCCAGGCGCCGATGATCAGCATCACCCACTACATGGATCGCGACGGCCAGCCGCTGGCGGCGGTGTCACCACGGCGCTACTTCTGCGTGCAGTGCCATGTGCCGCAAAAAGACGTCAAGCCTCTGGTCAACAACAGCTTCAAGAACATCGACCAGGTGCTGCAAGACGAAATCACCGACAAACAGAAGCCCTGAGGAGCGGACATGAAGTCATTGCTGGCGCTGCTCAAGGATTACTGGCAAGTCTTGCGTCGACCCAGTGTGCACTACAGCCTGGGCTTCCTGACCCTCGGCGGATTCATCGCCGGGGTGATTTTCTGGGGCGGTTTCAACACCGCGCTGGAGGCGACCAACACCGAGAAGTTCTGCATTTCCTGTCACGAGATGCGCGACAACGTCTATGTCGAATTGCAGGACACCATCCACTACACCAACCGCTCCGGTGTGCGTGCCACCTGCCCGGATTGCCATGTGCCGCACGAGTGGACCCACAAGATCGCGCGCAAGATGCAGGCGTCCAAGGAGGTCTGGGGCAAGCTCTTCGGCACCATCAGCACTCGCGACAAATTCCTCGGCATGCGCCGCGAACTGGCGGAGCACGAATGGGCGCGGCTCAAGGCCAACGATTCGCGCGAGTGCCGCAACTGCCACAACTTCGAATTCATGGATTTCACCCGCCAGAGCAAGCGGGCCTCGAGTATGCACTCCACCTCGCTGGCCAGCGGCGAGGCCACCTGCATCGATTGCCACAAGGGCATCGCCCACAAGCTGCCGGACATGAGCGGGGTCAAGGGCTGGTAGTCGCGCGCTGCGCCGGCTTGCCGCCAAGCGGCAGCGGCGCGCCGGTTTTTCGTCTTCTTCCTACCGCTTCCTCTTCCTTCAATCACCGATAAGTCCTGTGTTTACAGGACTTGGTGCGGCTGCGCGCAAGTTGGTCTGCAAATTGCTAAAGCCAGTGCAGTACAGCAGTGGGCGGCAATCGTCCGGCATGCAGAGGAACGACTGTGGACAAGTACCTATATGTGGCCATGACCGGCGCCAGCCAGAACGCGGCGGCGCAAAAGGCCCATGCCAACAACCTGGCGAACATCTCCACCAATGGCTTCCAGAAAGACCTGGAGCAGGCGCGCTCGATGCCGGTGTTTGGCGACAGCTTTCCGGCGCGGGCCTTCGCGATGTCCGAACGTCCCGGCACCGATTTCAGCCCTGGCTCGCTGGTGGAAACCGGGCGTGACCTCGACGTGGCGGTCAGTGGCAATGGCTGGATCGCCGTGCAGAACCCTGACGGCAAGGAAAGCTACGTGCGCACCGGTAGCCTGAACATCGATGCCCTCGGCGTATTGCGCGCCGGCAACGGCATGCCGGTGATGGGCAACGGCGGACCGATCGCCGTGCCGCCGGAGCAGAAGGTCGAAGTCGGCCAGGACGGCACCATCAGCATCCGCGCCATGGGCGAAGGCCCGCGTGTGATGGCCGAGGTCGACCGGATCAAGCTGGTCAACCCGGACCTGAAGAACATGACCAAGGGCCTCGACGGTTCGATCCACACCAAGGACGGCCAACCGGCGCCGGCCGATGCCAACGTGCAACTGGTGTCGGGTTTCCTCGAGTCGAGCAACGTCAACGCGGTGGAAGAAATGACCTCGGTGCTGGCCCTGGCCAAGCAGTTCGAGCTGCACGTAAAGATGATGAATACCGCCAAAGAAGACGACCAGGCCATGGCTCGGGTCTTGCAGATCAGCTAATTATCAGAACGTCGCGCCGTAAAACAGGCGCACGAGGAGAATCGAATGCTTCCGGCTCTTTGGGTTGCCAAGACAGGCCTGTCCGCCCAGGACACCAACCTGACCACCATTTCCAACAACCTGGCCAACGTCTCGACCACGGGTTTCAAGCGTGATCGCGCCGAATTCCAGGACTTGCTCTATCAGATCAAACGCCAGCCAGGCGCCCAGTCGACCCAGGACAGCGAACTGCCGTCGGGCCTGCAACTGGGTACCGGTGTGCGCATTGTCGGCACTCAGAAGAACTTCACCGCCGGTAGCCTGCAGACCACCGAGCAGCCGCTGGACATGGCCATCGACGGCCGGGGTTTCTTCCAGGTTCTGCAGCCGGATGGCACCACGTCCTACACCCGTGACGGCACCTTCCACCTGGACTCCAACGGCCAGATCGTCACCGCCAGCGGTTATGCGCTGGAGCCGGCGATTGTCATTCCTGCCGAAGCCCAGACCTTCACCGTGGGCCGCGACGGCACCGTGTCGATCACCATCGCCGGCAACCCGGCCGCCCAGGTGATCGGCAACCTGCAGACCGCCGACTTCATCAACCCGGCCGGCCTGCAGGCCACCGGCAACAACCTGTTCCTGGAAACCGCCGCCAGCGGCGCGCCGCAGATCGGCACCCCGGGCCTCAACGGTTTCGGCACCACCCTGCAGAGCACCCTGGAAACATCCAACGTGAGCACGGTCGAGGAGATGGTCAACATGATCACCACCCAGCGCGCCTACGAGATGAACTCCAAGGTGATCTCCACCGCCGACCAGATGCTCTCGTTCGTCACGCAGAATCTGTAATCAAGTCCAAGGGGCGGCCTCGGGGTCGCCTGCAATACCGTGAGGTTAGGGTCATGAATCGCTTTGTATCTGTTCTCGCATTGAGTGGGATCGCCGCGTTGGCGGGCTGCGTCGGGCCGACGCCGAAACCCAATGACCCTTACTACGCCCCGGTGTTGCCACGCACGCCGTTGCCGGCCGCCGCCAACAACGGCTCGATCTACCAGGCCGGTTTCGAACAGAACCTGTACAGCGACCGCAAGGCATTCCGGGTCGGTGACATCATCACCATCACCCTGAATGAAAAAACCCAGGCCAGCAAAAACGCCAACTCGCAAGTGGGCAAGACCAGCAAGGCCGACATCGGCCTGACCTCGCTGTTCGGCAGCGTGCCCAATACCAATAACCCGTTCGGCAGTGGCGACCTGAGCCTGGAAGCCGGCTACAGCGGCGACCGCGCGACCAAGGGCGACGCCAAGGCCGGGCAGGGCAACAGCCTGACCGGTTCGATCACCGTGACCGTGGCCGACGTGTTGCCCAACGGCATCATTGCCGTGCGTGGCGAGAAGTGGATGACCCTCAACACCGGCGACGAACTGGTACGGATTGCCGGGCTGGTGCGCGCCGACGATATTTCCACCGACAACACCGTGTCCTCGACCCGGGTTGCCGATGCCCGCATCACCTACTCGGGGACCGGCTCGTTTGCCGATGCCAGCCAGCCGGGCTGGTTCGATCGTTTCTTCTTAAGTCCGCTGTTCCCTTTCTAGGTGATGACTATCCCCATGCTGAATTTCAAGCACCTGATGGCGGCTGTGTTGTTGCTGTCCACCTCCCTCGGCGCGCAGGCCGAGCGACTGAAGGACATCGCCAGTATTTCAGGCGTGCGTTCCAACCAATTGATCGGCTACGGCCTGGTGGTCGGCCTCAACGGCACGGGTGACCAGACCACCCAGACCCCGTTCACCCTGCAGACCTTCAACAACATGCTCTCGCAGTTCGGCATCAAGGTGCCGCCGGGTTCGGGCAACGTGCAGTTGAAAAACGTCGCCGCCGTATCGATCAGTGCCGACCTGCCGCCGTTCGCCAAGCCGGGTCAGCAGGTCGACATCACCGTGTCCTCCATCGGTAACTCCAAGAGCCTGCGTGGCGGCACCCTGTTGCTGACCCCGCTCAAGGGTATCGACGGCAACGTCTACGCGGTCGCCCAGGGCAACCTGGTGGTCGGCGGTTTCGACGCCGAAGGTCGCGACGGTTCGAAGATCACCGTCAACGTGCCCTCGGCCGGACGTATTCCCGGCGGCGCCTCGGTGGAGCGTGCGGTGCCGAGCGGTTTCAACCAGGGCAACAGCCTGACCCTGAACCTCAACCGTTCCGACTTCACCACCGCCAAGCGCATCGTCGACAAGATCAACAACATGCTTGGCCCTGGCGTGGCCCAGGCGATCGATGGCGGCTCGATCCGGGTCACCGCGCCGCTGGATCCGAGCCAGCGTGTCGATTACCTGTCGATCCTAGAAAACCTCGAAATCGATCCGGGCCAGGCGGTGGCCAAGGTCATCATCAACTCGCGCACTGGCACGATCGTCATCGGCCAGAACGTCAAGGTCTCGCCGGCGGCAGTGACCCACGGCAGCCTGACCGTGACCATCACCGAAGACCCGATCGTCAGCCAGCCGGGGGCTTTCTCCAACGGCCAGACGGCGGTGGTCCCGCGCTCCAACGTCAACGCGCAGCAGGAAGCCAAGCCGATGTTCAAGTTCGGCCCGGGCACCACGCTGGACGAGATCGTGCGTGCGGTGAACCAGGTCGGCGCGGCACCGGGTGACCTGATGGCGATCCTCGAAGCTTTGAAACAGGCCGGCGCCCTGCAAGCCGACCTGATCGTGATTTGAGGTAGCGGCCATGGACATGCGCAAGAGCGGGCTGGTCAGCAGCAGCGATTCGGGTTCCTACTCGGACCTCAACCGGCTTAACCAGCTCAAGGTCGGCGACAAGAACAGCGACGGCAACATGCGCAAGGTGGCGCAGGAATTCGAATCGCTGTTCCTCAACGAGATGCTCAAGTCGATGCGCTCGGCCACCGAAGCCCTGGGCCAGGACAACCCGCTGAATACCGCCGCGGCCAAGCAGTACCAGGAAATGTACGACCAGCAACTGGCGGTCTCGATGTCCCGCGAGGGTGGCGGCATTGGCCTGGCCGATGTGCTGATGCGGCAGATGTCGAAAAACAAACCGCTGGCTCCGGGCGAGGCAGCCGAGTTGTCGGCGGCCAAGCAGGAAGCGGCCAAGGCGGCGGTGCAGACGCCAATTGCCGCCGGCACCACCGCCACCGATGGGCCGCTGTCGCGCCTCAACGGCCAGCGTCCGTTGTGGGCCTCGCGTTCGGTCCACGCGCCGCAAGGGGCAGGCGAGGGTGGCGGGCACAGCAACGACATGGCGCTGATCAACCAGCGCCGCCTGGCCTTGCCGCCGAAGCTGGCGGATCGTCTGTTGGCCGGGCTGGTGCCGTCGGCCTCGGGGGCTGCCGCAAGCAACGCCACCACCACGCTGCCAACCCGCGCCACCAGCGAAGGCAATGCGCTGGTGAAAGGCGACTGGCTGCCGGCACAAAGTTATTCCGCCGAGCGCGGTCGCCTGCAGGTCTATGGCCGAGCCATGGCCCAGCCGCCGCTGGCACCGGCGAAAAAATCCTTCAGCTCGCCAAGCGAATTCATCGACACCATGCTGCCCATGGCCAAGCAGGCCGCCGACCGCATCGGCGTCGACCCGCGCTACCTGGTGGCCCAGGCTGCGCTGGAAACCGGCTACGGCAAATCGGTCATGCGCCAGGCCGACGGCAACAGCAGCCACAACCTGTTCGGGATCAAGACCGGCAGCACCTGGAAGGGCGCGCAGGCGCGGGCGATCACCAGCGAATTTCGCAACGGCGAGATGGTCAAGGAAACGGCCGAGTTCCGTTCCTATGCCTCTTACCAGGACAGCTTCCATGACCTGGTGACCTTGTTGCAGAGCAACAATCGCTATCAAGAAGTGCTGAAGTCGGCCGATAACCCCGAACAGTTTGTACGCGAGTTGCAAAAGGCCGGGTACGCCACCGACCCGAACTACGCCAGCAAGATTTCGCAGATTGCCAAACAAATGAAGAGTTACGAGAACTACGCCGCGGCGGGTTCTCCCATGCATTTATAAGGTCTGAATCATGAGCTTGATCAATATCGGGATGTCGGGTCTGAATGCGAGTCAGGCTGCGTTGGCCACCGTCGGCAATAACATTGCCAACGCCAACGCCGCGGGTTACTCGCGTCAACAAATCGTCCAGGGTACTGCAGGCTCGCAGCAGGTCGGCGGCGTGTTCATCGGTAGCGGCACCACCCTGGCCGATGTGCGCCGGGTGTACAACGCCTACGTCGACGCGCAGTTGCAGACCACCACCTCGCTCAATGGTGATGCCCAGGCCTATCTCGATCAGGTCAGCTCCGTCGACAAGCTGCTCTCGGACAAAAACACCGGTGTCTCGGCCGCGCTCGGCAGCTTCTTCGCCTCGCTGCAAACCGCTGCCGGCAACCCGGGCGATACCTCGGCGCGGCAGCTGCTGCTGACCAATGCGCAGACCTTGAGCAATCGCTTCAACTCGATCGCCAGCCAGCTCACGCAACAGAACGAAGGCATCAACAGTCAGCTGAGCACCTTGACCTCAATGGTCAACCAGCACACCGCGACCATTGCCTCGCTGAACCAGCAGATCACCCAGTACGGCAAATCCGGCAGCACCCCGAACAACCTGCTGGACGCCCGTAACGAAGCAGTGCGCTCGCTGAATGAGCTGGTCGGGGTCAAGGTCCAGGAACACGACGGCGTCTACGACATCTCCCTCGGTACCGGCCAGTCGCTGGTGCTGGGCAACACCGCTAGCACCCTCACGGCGGTGCCGGGCAAGACTGACAAGAGTCAATTCAGCCTGCAGATCGACTACCCGCAGTCGAGCATCGAAGTGACCTCGGTGATCACCGGCGGCAAGATGGGCGGTCTGCTGCGCTATCGCGAGGACGTGCTGGCGCCGGCCATCAACGACCTGGGGCGCACCGCGCTGGTGGTCTCCGATGCGATCAACAAGCAGTTGGGGCAGGGCCTGGATGCCAATGGCGAGTTCGGTTCTTCGCTGTTCAACAACATCAACAGTGCCCAGGCCATCAGCCAACGCAGCCTGGCGACTTCAGGCAACAGCGCCGGTTCCGGCAATCTTGACGTGACCATCGGCGACAGCAGCAAGCTGACCACCTATGACTATCAGGTGACGTTCAGCAGCGACAAGAATTACACGGTCAAGCGTTCCGACGGCACCACCTTGGGCCCGTTCGACGTGACCAAGAATCCGCCGGACATGATTGACGGCTTCAGCCTCAAGCTCAATGGCGGTGGCCTGAGTGCCGGCGACAGCTTCAAGGTCAGCCCGACTCGCACCGGTGCCAGCGACATGACGGTGCAATTGAGCGACCCGAGCAAATTGGCGTTCGCCGCGCCGCTGGTGGCGGACAAGGGCAGTTCCAACAGTGGTTCGGGTGTGTTGAGCGCACCGAGCCTGTCGTCGATGCTGGACATCTACGGCGGTGCCGACCTGAGCCAGTTGCAGGGCCAGATCGAAGGCGCGATGCCAGTGCGCATCGCTTTTGACGCAGCCAAGGACGGTACCCAGACCTACCGCGTGCTTAACGAGGCGGGCGACGAAATCGGCACGGGCAGCATCGTTCCCGGCCAGGCCAACAAGGTCACGATCAACGTGCCGGTGCTGGATGCCGCGGGCAATCCGGTGAAGAACCCTGATGGCAGCAACAAGACCATTGGCTTCGACACCACCATCAGCGGCTCGCCGGGCAAGGGCGACAGCTTCGACATCAAGTTCAACCGGGACGGCAAGGCCGACAACCGCAACGCCAACGAACTGCTGGCCCTGCAGAACAAGGCCACTGTCGGTGTCAGCGGCGGCAGTGCCGGCATGAGCATGGGCGGGGCCTACGGCCACCTGGTGTCCACGGTCGGTGGCAAGGCCAGCCAGGCCAGCGTCGACGGCACCGCCAACAGCGCCGCGCTGGAGTATGCCAAGACCAGTCGCAGCTCGGTGTCCCAGGTCAACCTCGATGAAGAGGCCAGCGACCTGGTCAAGTTCCAGCAGTACTACACCGCGTCGTCGCAGATCATCAAGGTCGCGCAAGACACATTCACGACACTGATCAACAGTCTTTAAGGGAGTCATCGACGATGCGTATCTCCACGGCTCAGTTCTTTGAGACCAGTACCGCCAAGTACCAGAACAACTTCTCGTCGGTGGTCAAGACCCAGGATCAGATCGACTCGGGCGTACGTGTCCAGACAGCGGCGGATGATCCTGTCGGTGCGGCCCGTCTGCTGCAGTTGCAGCAGCAGAAAGACACCCTGCTGCAGTACGCCGGCAACATGAATGGCATCAAGTCGGCCCTGACCAACCAGGAAAGCGTGCTCGACAGCATCAACACCGCTCTGCAGAAAGTCAGCGAATTGGCCATTCAGTCCGGTGGCGGTGTCATCAGCGACGCCGATCGCAAATCCATCGCCGACGAACTGGGCAATATCGAAGAGCAGGTGTTCAGCCTGCTGAACAGCAAGGACGAGTCCGGTAATTACTTGTTCTCAGGGTCCAAGACCGATGTGCCGCCTTATGTGCGCAACAACGACGGCACCTACACCTATCAGGGCGATGACACGCAGCTCAACCTGCAGATCTCCGACACCCTGAGCATGGCCTCCAGTGACACGGCCAAGAGCATCATGGAAGGCGCGCTGAATACCGGGCGTACCCAGGCCACGCTGCAGCCGCCGTCGGTGAATGACGGCAAGGTCGCGGTCTCGGACGGTCTGATCACCTCCAATCAGACGTACAACAAAAGCTTTGCCGACGGCCAACCGTACAGCCTGGAATTCACCAGCAGCACTCAGTACATTCTCAAGGATGCCACCGGCAAGGACGTGACCTCGGAAGTGCCGGGCAATGGCACCTTCGACGCCAGCAAGGAGGGCGCCCACAGCGTCAGCCTGCGCGGGGTCAAGTTCGATATCAGCCTGAACCTCGATGACGTCCCTGCGGCGGACCGGGATGCAGCCGTGGCAGGCAAGGTCTTCACCCTCGAAGCCAAGCCGGACAGCTTCAACGCGTCGCGCACCCCGAGCAACCCTTCGACGGCGCAAATCACCGGCTCCAGCGTGGTCGATGCCAAGGCCTACGGCGACAGCTTCCCGAGCAACGGTGCGGTGATCAAGTTCACCAGCGACACCGACTATGAAATCTATTCCCAGCCGTTGACCGCCAACAGCAAGGCGATCAGCAAGGGCAGCCTGAATGCCACCGGCGATTCGTTGACCGCTGCCGGGGTCAAGTTCGATTTCAATGGTGCGGTCAAGTCCGGTGACCAGTTCGTCATCGGCGCCAACAACCACCAGACCCAGAGCGCGCTGGATACTATCAGTCAGTTGCGCCAGGCCCTGGCCATGCCGAGTGATGGCGACCTGGTTGCCCAGCAAAAGCAGAAGAATGCCATCAACTCGGCCATTGGCAATCTACAGAACGCCAGTGCCGGCATTGATAACGCACGGGGCTCGATCGGCGCCCGGTTGAAGACCATCGATATCCAGGCCAACGAAAACATCAGCCTGGGCCTGGCCAACGACTCGACCACCTCGGCCATTGGCAACACCGACATGGCCAGCGCCTCGATCCAGCTGGCGTTTCAGAAGGCCATGCTCGAAGCCTCGCAACTGGCATTTGTGAAGATTTCTCAGTTGACCCTGTTCAACAAGCTCTGATCCCGCCTCAATACCGGTTGGCACTGTGCGCAGTGACGACCGGTCATCTTTGCTCCATCTGCCTTTCCAGTCTGCAAGTCCTTCAGCTGACACAGGTTTTTCGGCGGCTTTCGGTCGTCCGCAGGTTTCCCGTCGGGCAACTGTTTTGCCTATTGCACACAAAATAGAGTGACCTGTGAGTCATAAAGCGCATCTTCACTGTATCGTGTGAAACGAGCGGGACGGGTGCCCGGTAGTTGCTGGGTTGATTTTCATGGATTTGGCACCCGTGTCTGGCGTCTGTTTCGGCGTCGGACCCCTTTGTTATCAGTGCCTCTCGATCGTGCGAGCGGTGATCTCCAGTTATTCTGTTTTGGGAAGCCACAATGATTGGCATAAAAAGCATCGCCAGTTTCGTGCCAGTGAACGGGCTTGATAACTACGCGCAGGGCGCAAAATTCGCCAAGGATGAAGAATTCATTCTGGGCAAGATTGGCTCGGCGTTTCTGCCGCGCATGGATGCTGGCCAGGAAACTTCCGATCTGTGCGTCGAGGCGGCCAACGCCTTGTTCGCCAACAACCCGCAACTCGACCGCCAGGCCATCGATGTACTGATCGTGGTCACGCAGAACGGCGACGAGGAGGGCTTGCCCCACACTTCCGCCATCGTTCAGGACAAGCTCGGCCTGTCGACTCGCGTCGCCGCGTTCGACGTCTCCTTGGGCTGTTCCGGCTACGTCTACGGCCTGTATGCGATCAAGGGCTTCATGGAAGCCGCCGGCTTGAAGAACGGCCTGCTGATCACCGCCGATCCGTACTCGAAGATCGTCGACCCGGAAGACCGTAACACCACCATGCTCTTCGGCGACGCCGCCACCGCCACCTGGATGGGCGAAGACGCCACCTGGCAGCTGGGCAAGGCCAAGTTCGGCACCGACGGTTCCGGCGCACCGCATCTGAAAGTCAGCGATGGCGTGTTCTTCATGAACGGCCGTCAGGTGTTCAACTTTGCCCTGCTCAAAGTGCCGGCGCATTTGCATGAATTGCTGGATGACTCGGACCTCAAGTCCGAAGACATCGACGCCTTCTGCATCCACCAGGGCAGCGCGGCGATTGTCGACGCCGTGGCCCGTCGCTTCGAAGGGGAGCCGGAGAAATTCATCAAGGACATGGTCGAGACCGGCAACACCGTGTCGTCGAGCATTCCGCTGTTGCTGGAAAAGCACATGTTCGATTCCAGCTGGAAGCGCGTGGCGATCAGCGGCTTTGGTGTGGGCCTGTCCTGGGGTTCGGCGATTCTTCATCGTCCTTGAACCACCGCAACACCGGCCTCAAGGCAAAACGCCCGGGAGTGAAAACTCTCGGGCGTTTTGCGTTTTATTGACGTCAGTTTTCTGCCTGTAAACCCTTGAAATCAAAGGGCTGGCACCCTGCCACCAAAAAATTGCAAAAAACCGCTCAAGCAAAGTGCTTTCACGACGATAACTATTACGAAGGTTCTCTAGGCCACACCCGGCGGTTGCCAGGGCCGGAAGCCGCAGCACCCAACCAACGAGGAATTCGTCATGGCTTTATCTGTAAACACCAACATCACCTCCCTGGGCGTTCAGAAAAACCTGAACCGGGCTTCCGACGCTTTGAGCACCTCGATGAGCCGCCTGTCTTCCGGCCTGAAGATCAACAGCGCCAAAGACGACGCCGCTGGCATGCAGATCGCCAACCGTCTGGGCAACCAGGTCAAAGGCCTGAACGTTGCCATCGCCAACGCCAACAACGGCGTGTCGATCGCACAGACCGCTGAAGGCGCAATGCAAGAGTCCACCAACCTGCTGCAACGTCTGCGTGAGCTGGCCCTGCAGTCTGCGAACGGTGATAAAAGCGACGCTGACCGTGTTTCCCTGCAGCAGGAATTCACCGCCAAGGTGGGTGAGCTGACCCGTATTTCCAACACCACCACCTTCGGTGGTCGTAATCTGCTGGACGGCTCGTTCAACAACATCGGCTTCCAGATCGGCGCCAACGCCAACGAAACCATCTCGTTCGGTATGACCGACATCAGCGCCACAGGTCTGAAAGGTTCTTACAGCGAAGCAAGCGTTAACAGCACTGCGCTGACAGGGTTGGCTGCGACCGCGACTGGTTCGGTGTTGGGCGACAAAGCTTCAGCGGTGGGTACTGCAGCTGCAGGTGCGATTACTGCGGGCGATGCACTCACTATTAACGGCGTGACAATCAATCTGACGGCTGCTGCCGCAGGTGCTGCAGCCGGTACCGCTGCAGCAGCAGACATCAACGCTCAAACAGCTCAAACCGGCGTTACTGCTAGCACTGATGCTGCGGGCCTTTTGACCCTGACGTCGAAAAGCGATATCACGCTTGGCCTGGCAGGTGGTGCTGCTACGGACGGTTTGGCCTCGCTTAACTTGACTGCAGGTCCTTATGCAGCTGCTGCTCCTACAACAGCTAGTACAATGGATGTGGCCGGTGCAATCACAGTCAATGGCACTGCTGTTACATGGGCTGATACCGATACTCTTTCAACAGTGTTGGGTAGCATTGCAGCAGCTGCAGGTACTGGCGCTACAGCTACCTTCACTGATGGTCGTGTAAAAGTAACCTCCGGTGATGGCGAAGACATCAAACTGGCTAACACTTCGAGCGGTTCGCTGTCGCAACTGGGTCTGTCGGCTGGTACTTCTCAGGCCAAGCTGACTGCCGATACTTCCGTCGACATTAACGGCGTTGAAGTGAAGTTCAAGAAGGGCGATACCACTGATGCAATCGTTGCTTCGATCAACAGCGCCAGCACTGGTGTCAACGCCAGCAAAAACGCTGACGGTACTCTGAACCTGTTCGCTGACAAAGACATCACTGTCAAGGACGGCGCTGCCGGTACTGGCCTGGCTGCACTGGGTCTGACTGCTGTCTCCGCTGCCGGTACCAAGAAAGCAGTGACCATGGACACCACCGTTTCCGACCTGAACATCCTGTCGGCTGCTACTTCGCAGCAAGCAGTTCAGGCACTGGACGGCGCCCTGCAGCAGATCGACAGCCAGCGTTCGCAGCTGGGTGCGGTGCAAAACCGTTTCGCCAGCACCGTGGCCAACCTGCAGAGCATTTCGCAGAACTCCTCGGCTGCCAAAGGCCGCGTAGAAGACGCTGACTTCGCTTCCGAAGCCGCTGAACTGACCAAGCAACAAACCCTGCAACAGGCTTCCACTGCGATCCTGTCCCAGGCCAACCAACTGCCATCCGCTGTACTGAAGCTGCTTCAGTAATATCGGCCGCGGTTAACTAACGGAAGGGCGCGTCTACGTGCCCTTCCGTTTTTTCGGTTATGAGGTGATGACATGGACATGAGCATCAAGCTGAACCCGTCTTATCACGCTGGCACCCCTCAGCCTGGCGCTGTCCCGGCTCAGAAGGCCAAGCCTGCGAAAGAAGCGGATGGGCAGCCCAGCGAAGAGCCGCAGCGTGTGGCGCTGGAAAAGGCCGTGACCGACATTCGCGAGTTTGTCCAGGCGAGTCAACGCAACCTGGATTTTTCCATCGACGACACCACCGGCCAGGTGGTGGTCAAAGTGATCGCCACCGACAGCGGTGAAGTGATTCGACAGATTCCATCGGAGACCGCGCTGAAGTTGGCGCAGAATCTGAGCGATGCCAGCAGCCTGCTGTTTCAGAGCAAGGTGTGAGCTGGCACGAAATATGATTCTGACTGCCGCAAACGTGCGCACGCGCCAATAAAGCGGCAGCCACAGGACAAGGAGACTACTCATGGCGAGTTCAACGATTTCCGGCCCCGGTTCGGGCTACGACACCCAGGCCATCGTCAAGGCGTTGGTGGGGGCTGAAAAGGCGCCGAAGCAAACCCAGATCACCGATCAGCAGAAAGACACGACGATCAAGCTGTCGGCCGTCGGCTCGGTGAAAAGTGCGCTGGAGACCTACCGGACGGCAAT
Organism: Pseudomonas sp. F007; assembly: GCF_057814275.1. Taxonomy (NCBI): domain Bacteria; kingdom Pseudomonadati; phylum Pseudomonadota; class Gammaproteobacteria; order Pseudomonadales; family Pseudomonadaceae; genus Pseudomonas; species Pseudomonas sp. F007. The sequence goes on from NZ_JBVATA010000007.1 coordinate 178,222, forward strand.
CGCCAAGTTGAACAACGTGGCCGCCTTCAACGGCCTCGCTGCGACCTCGTCCGAAGACAAGAACGTCAAGGTCACCCTTGGTGACGGCTCCTCCAGTGGCAAGTACGTGGTGGTGGTCAGCGAGCTGGCGACCTCCTCGAAAGTCACCAGCAAGGTGTTCGAGGGTGGGGCTTCGGGTAAGGCAAACTCCACTGACGAAGCCCAGACCCTGACGATCAATCAAGGCGACAAGAGTTACGACGTGCTGGTGCCCGGTGGCGCCACCCTGCAGGAAGTCCGTGAGTCGATCAATACCCAGCTTTCGGCTCAGGGCATCAGTGCCAACGTCTTGACCGATGCCAATGGTGGGCGGCTGGTGATTGGCTCCAACACCACAGGTGTTGATACCGACATTACCCTCAACGGTGACTCGGATCTGGTCCAGGGTTACGACAAGGGGGCTGCGGCACAGAATGCCAAGTACACCATCGACGGTATCGCGATGGAGTCCACCAGCAACAAGGTGACGGCTGCCATCAGTGGCGTGACTCTGGACTTGGTCGCCAGCGACAAGGACAAGCCGATCACCATCAATGTGGCGAGTAACACCGACACGCTGAAAACTTCGGTCCAGTCTTTTGTTACCGCCTACAACGCTCTGCTGACCAGTATCAACACCCAGACCAAGGTCACCGCTACTGGCGACGCTTCGACCACCACTGCGGGCGCCCTGACCGGCGACGCGTCGATGCGCCAGCTGGTCAATAGCCTACGTAGCGAACTGGTCAACAGTTCGGGCTCCAGCGCCATGAGCAGTCTGGCGCAGATGGGTATCACCACCGACCAGAAAACCGGTCTGCTGAGCCTGGACGACAAGACCTGGGACAAGGCTGTGGTCAAGGGCGCGTCTGATATTGCCAAGATGTTTACCGGCGATACTGGTCTGGTGGCGCGCATGACCAAGGCGACTGACTCCTACGTGGGGACCACCGGATCCCTGGCGAGTCGCGTGACCGACCTCAACACCAAGTTGACTGATCTCACTGCCCAGCAGGCCGAACTGGATCGGCGCATGGATGCCTTGCAGAAAACCTTGAGCGCCAAGTACACCGCGATGGACACCATGATCGCCCAGCTCAACGCCAGCAGTTCCAGCATCATGACCACGCTCAACTCGCTGAACAATCCGAAGTCGGACTGATAAGTGCGGGGTGCTCAATCACCCCGTCAAGCCCGTGCCCGCATCTAAAGTTTTAGTAGCGACAGTCGAAAAACTGGTAAGCACCCAATCATTCGCCTGTGGCCTGTACCGAGGTAGCAACATGAACCCAATGAAAGCCCTTCGTGCGTACCAGAAGGTCAATTCCCATGCACAGATCTCCGAGGCCACGCCGCATCGGCTGATCCAGATGCTGTACGAGGGTGGGCTTGATCGCCTGGCTCAGGCCAAGGGCGCATTGGAGCGCGGGGATGTGGCGCAGAAATGCCTGATGATCAGCAAGTCCATCGACATCATCACCGGCCTGCGCCAGGGCCTGGATGAAGAGAAGGCCGAGGATCCGGCGAGCATCCAGCAACTGGCCAGTCTCTATGACTACATGAGCGCCCAGCTGCTGAAGGCCAACATCAGCAATGATCCGCAAATCATCGACGAAGTTGCCCGCCTGCTGGCCACCCTGAAAAGTGGTTGGGACGCGATCGCGACGCAAGCCGTCGCGCAATAGGCCTTCGGGCCTGAGGATGAAGGCATGAGCCAAGCCCTGCAACGCATTGAACAAACCCGCGAGGCTCTGGTCGACGCCTTGGCCGAGCGCAACTGGACGGCGATTGGCGAACTGGATGTCGCCTGCCGCAGTTGTGTCGACGAAGTGCTGAGTGAGGCGCCGGTCGATGAGCAGGCGCTGCGGGAAAATCTCGAGAGCCTGCTACTGGTCTACAAGCAGTTGCTCGATGTGGCGAAGGATGAGCGTCAGGCAGTAGTCGACGAGATGGCCCAGATGAGGCAAGCGAAGGGTGCCACAAAGGTTTACCATCTGTTCGGTTGACGCTTTGGTTAATCAGCCTGTCCGGGCATCTGCGCCATAAATTTGACTCTGCGCGGTTTTTTGACTTAACTAGTGGCTGTTTGCGGAATTCAGACGTCTATAAGGCTTAATGTGCCCGCAGGCGTCTCGCTTGCCTCTCATTGGGCATTGAGTTGACTAGGGAAGTTGCTATTGCATGTGGCGTGAAACCAAAATTCTGCTGATTGATGACGATAGCGTTCGCCGCCGCGACCTGGCGGTGATTTTAAATTTTCTCGGTGAAGAAAATTTACCCTGCGCAAGTTATGACTGGCAGCAGGCTGTCGGCTCTTTGTCGTCTAGTCGTGAAGTCATCTGCGTCCTGATCGGGACGGTCAATGCACCTGGTTCGTTGTCGGCTCTGTTAAAGACACTGGCGAGCTGGGATGAGTTCCTTCCGATTTTGCTGATGGGCGATAATTCTTCCGTCGAGCTGCCGGAAGACCAGCGGCGCCGGGTGCTGTCGACCCTGGAAATGCCGCCCAGCTACAGCAAACTGCTCGACTCCCTGCACCGTGCCCAGGTCTATCGCGAGATGTACGACCAGGCCCGCGAGCGCGGTCGCCATCGCGAACCCAACCTGTTCCGCAGCCTGGTCGGCACCAGCCGGGCGATCCAGCACGTGCGCCAGATGATGCAGCAAGTGGCCGATACCGATGCCAGCGTGCTGATCCTCGGTGAGTCCGGCACGGGCAAGGAAGTGGTGGCGCGCAACCTGCACTATCACTCCAAGCGTCGCGACGCGCCGTTCGTGCCGGTCAACTGTGGCGCGATCCCGGCCGAGTTGCTCGAAAGCGAATTGTTCGGCCACGAGAAGGGCGCCTTTACCGGGGCGATCACCAGCCGAGCCGGGCGTTTCGAACTGGCTAACGGCGGCACCCTGTTCCTCGACGAAATCGGCGACATGCCGCTGCCGATGCAGGTCAAGCTGCTGCGCGTGTTGCAGGAACGCACCTTCGAACGCGTGGGCAGCAACAAGACCCAGAGCGTCGACGTGCGGATCATCGCCGCGACCCACAAGAACCTCGAGAGCATGATCGAGGTCGGCAGCTTCCGCGAAGACCTCTATTACCGCCTCAACGTGTTCCCGATTGAAATGGCGCCGCTGCGTGAGCGTGTCGAAGACATCCCGTTGCTGATGAACGAGCTGATTTCGCGCATGGAACACGAGAAGCGCGGTTCGATTCGCTTCAACTCCGCCGCGATCATGTCGCTGTGCCGGCACGGCTGGCCGGGCAACGTCCGCGAACTGGCCAACCTGGTGGAGCGCATGGCGATCATGCATCCATACGGGGTGATTGGCGTGGTCGAGTTGCCGAAGAAATTCCGCTACGTCGACGACGAAGACGAGCAGATGGTCGACAGCCTGCGCAGCGATCTCGAAGAGCGGGTGGCAATCAACGGCCATACCCCGGACTTCACCACCAACGCCTTGCTGCCGCCGGAAGGCCTGGACCTCAAGGACTACCTCGGAGGCCTGGAGCAGGGTCTGATCCAGCAGGCGCTGGACGATGCCAATGGCATTGTCGCCCGCGCTGCCGAGCGCCTGCGTATTCGTCGCACCACCCTGGTGGAGAAGATGCGCAAGTACGGCATGAGCCGGCGCGAAGGAGACGAACAGGCGGACGATTGACGCCTGTTTTACAAACCGCTGATTTATCAGCGGTTTTTTTTCGGCACGGGTATTGCTACAAGCCTCGCAACGGTCCGTTTCACTGACGGTCAGCCAAGCGAGAGAGCACGATGCCCCATGCCGCCCCCATCTCTTCAGTTCCCGACGCGTCCAGCGTAGAGCAGGCCAGTCGTCAGGGTCTCGAGCAGGCATTCGCGCTGTTCAATCAGATGTCGAGCCAGCTCACCGACTCCTACAGCCTGCTGGAGGCCCGCGTCACCGAGCTCAAGGGCGAGTTGGCGGTGGTCAGCGCCCAGCGCATGCAAGAGCTGGCGGAAAAAGAGCGCCTGGCCAACCGTCTGCAAAACCTCCTCGACCTGTTGCCCGGTGGCGTGATCGTCATCGACGCCCAGGGCATTGTCGGCGAAGCCAATCCGGCCGCGTGCGAACTGCTGGGCTTGCCGTTGCAGGGCGAATTGTGGCGCCACGTCATCGCCCGCTGTTTTGCTCCCCGTGAAGACGATGGCCATGAAATTTCCTTGAAGGACGGTCGGCGCCTGTCGATTGCCACGCGCTCGCTGGATGCCGAGCCGGGGCAGTTGGTGCTGCTTAATGACCTGACCGAAACCCGTCACCTGCAGGATCAACTGGCGCGTCACGAGCGTTTGTCGTCACTGGGGAAAATGGTTGCCTCGCTGGCGCACCAGATCCGCACGCCGCTGTCTGCCGCCTTGCTTTATGCCAGTCATCTGACCGAGCAGGCGCTGCCGCTGGAGACCCAGCAGCGGTTTGCCGGGCGGCTCAAGGAGCGCCTGCACGAGCTGGAACATCAGGTGCGCGACATGCTGGTGTTCGCCCGCGGCGAGTTGCCATTGACCGACCGCGTGACGCCGAAGGCGCTGATGCAGTCGCTGCAGGCGGCGGCGCAGACTCATGTCCAGGAGGTGCCGCTGCGCTGGCAGTGCGATGCCCACGTCGGCGAGCTGCTGTGCAATCGCGACACCTTGGTAGGCGCGCTGCTCAATCTGCTGGAAAACGCCATCCAGGCCGGTGACGCGTCGCTGCGCTTGAAGGTGCACCTGTACGCCCGCGACAACAGCCTGCGCCTGTGTGTCAGTGACAATGGCGGCGGTATCGACGCGGCGGTGCTCGAGCGTCTGGGCGAACCCTTTTTCACCACCAGGACCAATGGCACCGGCCTCGGGCTGACCGTGGTCAAGGCCGTGGCGCGGGCGCATCAGGGGTACTTGCAACTGCGCTCACGGCCGGGTCGCGGTACGTGCGCGTTGTTGGTGTTGCCGCTGTTCAGCAGCACGCAAGGCATGGAGTAGGGCATGGCAATCAAGGTTCTGCTGGTCGAGGACGACCGAGCGTTGCGTGAGGCATTGGCTGACACGCTGCTGTTGGGCGGTCACGATTTCAGCGCCGTCGGTTCGGCGGAAGAAGCGTTGGCAAAGGCGGCGCAGGAGTCCTTCAATCTGGTGGTGAGTGACGTCAACATGCCGGGCATGGATGGCCATCAGTTGCTCAGTGCACTGCGGGTCCGGCATCCACAGTTGCCGGTGTTGTTGATGACCGCCCACGGCGCGGTCGAGCGGGCGGTGGATGCGATGCGCCAGGGCGCGGCGGATTACCTGGTCAAGCCGTTCGAGCCCAAGGCCTTGCTCGATCTGGTGGCGCGGCATGCCCTGGGCGGCCTGGATAGCGGCGAGGGTCCGGTGGCCTTCGAGCCGGCCAGTGCGCAGCTGCTGGAGTTGGCGGCGCGGGTGGCGCGCAGCGATTCGACGGTGCTGATTTCTGGCGAGTCGGGCACCGGCAAGGAGGTGCTGGCGCGCTACATACACCAGCATTCGCGGCGTGCCAGCCAGCCGTTCATTGCGATCAACTGCGCGGCGATTCCGGACAACATGCTCGAGGCGACGCTCTTCGGTCATGAAAAGGGTGCGTTCACCGGGGCCATCGCTGCCCAGGCCGGCAAGTTCGAGCAGGCCGATGGCGGCACCATCCTCCTCGATGAGATCTCGGAAATGCCCCTGGGCCTGCAGGCCAAGCTGCTGCGGGTGTTGCAGGAGCGGGAAGTCGAGCGGGTCGGGGCGCGCAAGCCGATCACCCTGGATATTCGGGTGGTGGCGACCACCAACCGTGACCTTGCTGGCGAAGTGGCGGCGGGGCGCTTTCGTGAAGATCTCTACTATCGGCTCTCGGTGTTCCCGCTGGCCTGGCGCCCGTTGCGCGAGCGCACCGCCGATATTCTGCCGCTGGCCGAGCGGCTGCTGGCCAAGCACGTCAATAAAATGCACCACGCCCATGCCCGGCTGTCGCAGCAGGCCCAGGCGTGCCTGCTGGGCTATCCGTGGCCGGGCAATGTGCGCGAGCTGGACAACGCCATCCAGCGCGCGCTGATTCTGCAGCAGGGCGGGGTGATCGAGCCGCAGGACTTTTGCTTGTCCGGACCGGTGGCCTGTGCGCCGTTGCCGGTGATTGCACCGGCTGCGATGGCGGCGCGGCCAGTGGCGGTCGAGGCCGAATCGGCTGGCGCGCTGGGCGACGACCTGCGCCGCCGGGAGTTCCAGATGATCATCGACACCCTGCGCGCCGAGCGCGGGCGCCGTAAGGAAGCCGCCGAACGCCTGGGCATCAGCCCGCGCACCCTGCGCTACAAGCTGGCGCAGATGCGCGATGCGGGGATGGATGTGGAGGGGTATTTGTTTGCGACGTGAACAGCATGGCTTCTGTGAGGGGGGGGCGGACTTACTGTAGGAGCGAGCCTGCTCGCGAAAAACGGCAACGATGACGCGGGTATCCTGAATGTACACGGCGCCCTCAGGTTTTCGCGAGCAGGCTCGCTCCTACAGTAGATCATCGTCCCCCACGCGCAACCGGTCAGGCTTTTGACGGCAAACCCGCAGCGTTTTTCCAACCCCGCCATCGAGCTGGCACCCTTGTTGCTAACACCTCCCCATCCGCTGCGTGAGTGTCAAAAAATTGCGGGTCGTCAGAGAGAGCAGTCATGAGCCAAGGAATTGAATTTAATCGGTTGATGCTGGACATGCGCGCCATGCAAATGGACGCCATGGCCGCACCGAAAGCCGTTGCCGCGCCGCAAGAGGCGGGGAGCAGCTTTGCCGACATGCTGGGTCAGGCGGTGAACAAGGTCAACGCCACGCAACAGGCATCGACCCAGCTGTCCACGGCGTTCGAGATCGGCAAGAGCGGCGTCGACCTGACGGACGTGATGATCGCCAAGGAAAAGGCCGGCGTGTCGTTCCAGGCACTGACCCAGGTCCGCAACAAGTTGGTCCAGGCTTACCAAGACATCATGCAGATGCCGGTTTAAGGACGAGATTGACTCATGGCAGAAGCAGTCGCCGATAACGTTCCGGCCAAGGCCACTTCAGCGGACGGCAAGCCACCGCTGTTCGGCTTGTCGTTCCTGGAAAACCTCTCCGAGATGACCATGTTGCGCCAGGTCGGCCTGTTGGTCGGCCTGGCCGCCAGCGTGGCGATTGGTTTTGCCGTGGTCCTGTGGTCGCAGCAACCCGATTATCGGCCGCTGTACGGCAGCCTCGCGGGGATGGACGCCAAGCAGGTCATGGACACCCTGGCCACTGCCGACATTCCCTACACCGTCGAGCCCAATTCCGGGGCCTTGCTGGTCAAGGCCGACGACCTGCCGCGCGCACGTTTGAAACTGGCCGCGGCCGGCGTCACGCCCACCGACGGCAATATCGGTTTTGAAATTCTCGACAAGGACCAGGGCCTGGGCACCAGTCAATTCATGGAAGCGACCCGTTACCGTCGCGGCCTCGAAGGCGAACTGGCGCGCACCATCTCCAGCCTGAACAACGTCAAGGCCGCCCGTGTGCACCTGGCGATTCCGAAAAGCTCGGTGTTCGTGCGTGACGAACGCAAGCCCAGCGCCTCGGTGCTGGTGGAGTTGTATTCCGGGCGCTCGCTGGAGCCAAGCCAGGTGGTGGCGATCGTCAACCTGGTGGCGACCAGTGTTCCTGAGCTGAGCAAGTCGCAGATCACCGTGGTCGACCAGAAGGGCACCTTGCTCTCCGACCAGGCGGAAACCTCCGCACTGACCATGGCCGGCAAGCAGTTCGACTACAGCCGGCGCATGGAAGGCATGCTCACCCAGCGTGTGCACAACATCCTGCAACCGGTGCTGGGCAATGATCGCTATAAGGCGGAAGTCTCCGCCGATATCGATTTCAGTGCCGTTGAGTCGACCTCCGAGCAGTTCAACCCGGATCAGCCGGCGCTGCGCAGCGAGCAATCGACCAGCGAACAACGCACCGCCAGCAATGGCCCGCAAGGTGTGCCCGGTGCCCTGAGCAATCAGCCACCAGCACCGGCCTCGGCGCCGCAGACCACCGGTGGCACCGCCGCAGCCGGCGGCATGGTGCAACCGGGCCAGCCACTGCTCGATGCCAACGGCCAACAGATCATGGACCCGGCCACCGGCCAGCCGATGCTCGCCCCGTACCCGGCGGACAAGCGTCAGCAGTCGACCAAGAACTTCGAACTCGACCGTTCCATCAGCCACACCAAGCAGCAGCAAGGCCGTCTCAATCGACTGTCGGTGGCGGTGGTGGTGGACGATCAGGTCAAGGTCAACCCGGCCAACGGCGAAACCAGCCGCGCGCCGTGGAGCGCCGACGAATTGGCGCGCTTCACGCGCCTGGTGCAGGACGCCGTCGGTTTCGACGCCAGCCGTGGCGACAGCGTCAGCGTGATCAACGTCCCATTCTCCGCCGAGCGCGGGGAAGTCATCGCCGAAATCCCGTTCTACTCTCAGCCGTGGTTCTGGGACGTGGTGAAACAGGTGGTTGGCGTGCTGTTTATCCTGGTGCTGGTGTTCGGCGTGCTGCGTCCGGTTTTGAACAACATCACCGGTGGCGGCAAGGGTCGTCAGTTGGCCGGCATCGGCAGCGACGCCGAGCTGGGTGGCATGGGTGGCCTGGATGGCGAGCTGGGCAACGACCGGGTCAGCCTCGGCGGTCCGCAAAGCATCCTGCTGCCAAGCCCGAGCGAAGGCTATGACGCTCAGTTGAATGCAATCAAGAGCCTGGTGGCCGAAGACCCGGGTCGTGTGGCCCAGGTCGTGAAAGAGTGGATTAACGCAGATGAGTGATAACCGAGCCGCGATCGCCAAACTCAGCCGGGTCGACAAAGCCGCGATCCTGCTGCTGTCCCTGGGTGAAACCGATGCCGCGCAAGTGCTGCGGCACATGGGCCCGAAAGAGGTGCAGCGGGTTGGCGTGGCCATGGCGCAGATGGGCAACGTCCATCGCGAGCAGGTCGAGCAGGTGATGAGCGAGTTCGTCGACATCGTCGGCGACCAGACCAGCCTCGGTGTCGGCTCCGACGGTTATATCCGCAAGATGCTCACCCAGGCCCTGGGCGAAGACAAGGCCAACGGCCTGATCGACCGGATCCTGCTGGGTGGCAACACCAGCGGCCTGGACAGCCTGAAGTGGATGGAGCCGCGCGCAGTGGCGGACGTGATCCGCTACGAACACCCGCAGATCCAGGCCATCGTCGTCGCGTATCTCGACCCCGACCAGGCCGGCGAAGTGCTCGGCAATTTCGACCACAAGGTGCGCCTGGACATCATCCTGCGCGTGTCGTCGCTGAACACCGTGCAGCCGGCGGCGCTCAAGGAACTCAACCAGATTCTCGAGAAGCAGTTCTCCGGCAATTCCAACGCCTCGCGCACCACCCTGGGCGGGATCAAGCGCGCTGCCGACATCATGAACTTCCTCGACAGCTCGATCGAAGGCCAGTTGATGGACTCGATCCGCGAAGTCGACGAAGACCTGTCCGGCCAGATCGAAGACCTGATGTTCGTGTTCAACAACCTCGCCGATGTCGACGACCGTGGCATCCAGGCGCTGTTGCGCGAAGTCTCCTCCGACGTGCTGGTGCTGGCCCTCAAGGGTTCGGACGAAGGGGTTAAGGAGAAGATTTTCAAGAACATGTCCAAGCGGGCTTCCGAACTGCTGCGCGACGACCTCGAGGCCAAGGGCCCGGTGCGCGTCAGCGATGTCGAAACCGCGCAGAAGGAAATCCTCACCATCGCCCGCCGTATGGCCGAAGCCGGAGAAATCGTGCTCGGCGGCAAGGGCGGCGAGGAAATGATCTGATCCTATGGCAGCCAAGAATGATGAGGCGCCCAGCGACCTGATTCGGGCGCGTGATGTCGAGGGCTTCGACCGCTGGTCGCTGCCCAGCTTCGACCCGTTCGTCCCCGAGCCGGAGCCCGAACCCGAGCCCGAGCCGCCGGAAATCGAGGAAGTGCCGCTGGAAGAAGTCCAGCCACTGACCCTTGAAGAACTCGAAAGCATTCGCCAGGAAGCCTGGAACGAAGGCTTTGCGACGGGTGAAAAAGAAGGTTTCCACAGCACCACCCTCAAGGTCCGTCAGGAAGCGGAAGTGGCGTTGAATGCCAAGCTGGCCAGCCTTGAGTCGCTGATGAAAAACCTCTTCGAGCCGATCGCCGAGCAGGACACGCAAATCGAAAAAGGCCTGGTGACACTGGTCCGGCACATCACCCGGCAAGTGATCCAGCGCGAGCTGGCCATGGACTCGTCGCAGATCGAACACGTCATGCGCGAAGCCCTCAAGCTGCTGCCGCTGGGAGTGGATAACGTGCGCCTGTACGTCAATCCGCAGGACTTCGCCCAGGTCAAGGCACTGCGCGAGCGCCACGAAGAAACCTGGCGCATCGTCGAGGACGAGGCGCTGTTGCCCGGTGGTTGCCGCGTCGAGACCGAACACAGTCGCATCGATGCCACGGTGGAGACACGCCTGGCCCAGGCCGGCGCGCAATTGCTCGATCAGTTGCACGAACAATCCCTGCACCCGGCGCCCGCAGACCTGCACCTGGATCTGACGAAAGCCGCGGACCCGTCCGATGCGCCTTGACCGCACCAGCTTCGCCAAGCGCCTGGGCAGCTACGCCGAGGCGATCGATCTGCCCGGTCAGCCGATCCTCGAAGGGCGCCTGTTGCGCATGGTCGGCCTGACCCTCGAAGCCGAGGGCCTGCGCGCCGCCATGGGCAGCCGCTGTCGGGTGATCAACGACGACAGCTACCACCCGGTCGAGGTCGAGGCCGAGGTCATGGGCTTCTCCGGCAACAAGGTGTTCCTGATGCCGGTGGGCAGCGTCGCCGGCATCGCCCCCGGCGCCCGGGTGGTGCCGCTGGCCGATAACGGTCGCCTGCCGATGGGCATGAGCATGCTCGGTCGGGTGCTCGACGGCGCCGGTCGCGCGCTGGATGGCAAGGGCGGGATGAAGGCCGAGGACTGGGTGCCGCTGGACGGCCCGACCATCAACCCGCTGAACCGCGACCCCATCAGCCAGCCGCTGGACGTCGGCATTCGCTCGATCAACGGATTATTGACAGTCGGTCGCGGCCAGCGCCTGGGCCTGTTCGCCGGTACCGGCGTGGGCAAGAGTGTGCTGCTGGGCATGATGACCCGCTTTACCGAAGCCGACATCATCGTGGTCGGGCTGATTGGTGAGCGGGGGCGTGAGGTCAAGGAATTCATCGAGCACATCCTTGGTGAAGAAGGCCTCAAGCGTTCGGTGGTGGTCGCCTCGCCCGCGGACGACGCGCCGCTGATGCGTATGCGCGCCGCCATGTACTGCACGCGCATCGCCGAATATTTTCGCGACAAGGGCAAGAACGTCCTGTTGCTGATGGACTCGCTGACCCGTTTCGCCCAGGCCCAGCGGGAGATCGCCCTGGCCATTGGCGAGCCGCCGGCGACCAAGGGTTATCCGCCGTCGGTGTTCGCCAAACTGCCGAAATTGGTGGAGCGCGCCGGTAATGCCGAGGCCGGCGGTGGTTCGATCACCGCGTTCTACACCGTGCTTTCCGAAGGCGACGACCAGCAGGACCCGATTGCCGACTCGGCGCGGGGCGTGCTCGATGGGCACATTGTGTTGTCCCGGCGCCTGGCCGAAGAAGGGCACTATCCGGCGATCGACATCGAAGCCTCGATCAGCCGGGTCATGCCGTCGGTGGTCTCGCCCGAGCACATGCGCCGGGCACAGTACTTCAAGCAATTGTGGTCGCGCTTCCAGCAGAGCCGCGACCTGATCAGCGTCGGTGCCTATGTTGCCGGTGGCGATCGCGAGACCGATACCGCAATTGCCCTGCAGCCGACCATGGTCAGCTACCTGCGCCAGGGCCTGAACGACAATATCAGCCTCGGCGAAAGCCATGGTCACCTGGAGACCATCTTCGCGCCGGCGCCCGGAGGCTAATCGGCCATGGCCCAGAGTCGCGCTTCACGCCTGGCCCCGGTGGTCGACATGGCCGAAAAGGCCGAGAAGACTGCGGCCCAGCGCCTGGGCTATTTTCAGGGCCAGGTACGGCTGGCCGAAAGCAAGCTGGCCGACCTCGATGGCTTTCGCCTGGAATACCTCGAGCGCTGGGTCGAGCGCGGCAAGGAAGGGGTTTCCGGCCAGTGGCTGCTGGGCTACCAGGGCTTTCTCGGGCAACTGGGCACGGCCATCGATCAGCAGCGGCAAAGCCTGGCCTGGCACCAGAACAATCTGGACAAGGCCCGTGACGGCTGGCAACAGGCCTATGCCCGGGGCGAGGGCCTGCGCAAGCTGGTGCAACGCTACATCGACGAAGCCCGGCAACTGGAAGACAAGCGCGAGCAAAAGCTGCTCGACGAACTGTCGCAGCGCCTGCCTCGGGAAAATCCCTACTGATCAGCGCCAGCGGGGCGATGGGCTGCCTTGCTGATGCCTTGTACAGGTGCTAAACCTTGTACACGATTGCCTAAGACAAGGAAGCTCTAGCATGTCAGTCATTACCGAAATTTCACCGGACGGACTCAAGCTGACGATTGCCATCAAGGGGCGTTTCGACTTCGCCAAGCATCAGGAATTTCGCGCGTCCTACGAAACCATCGACAGCCGCCCTGACAGCTCAGTGGTGGTCGACCTCAAGGAAGCCACCTACCTCGACAGCTCGGCCCTGGGCATGCTTTTGCTGTTGCGCGACCATGCCGGCGGCGACGAGTCGGACGTGCGCCTGGTCAACAGCAGCCCCGACGTGCGAAAGATCCTCGCCATCTCCAATTTCGACAAACTGTTCGACATCAGTTGAGCCCGCTGATGCTGGCGCTTGCCCCCTTGACGGTGCTGATCGCCGAAGACGGCGCAGCCGATCGCCTGCTGTTGGCGAGCATCGTCCGGCGCCTGGGGCATGAGGTGCTGGCGGCGGCCGATGGCGCCGAAGCGGTCGAGCTGTATCGGCAGCTACGCCCACACCTGGTGTTGATGGACGCGCTGATGCCGGTCATGGACGGCTTCGAAGCCGCGCGCCAGATCAAGCAACTGGCCGGCGAAACCCTGGTGCCGATCATCTTTCTCACTTCCCTGAGTCAGAGCGAGGGCCTGGCGCTGTGCCTCGAGGCGGGCGGCGACGATTTTCTGGCAAAGCCTTACAACCCGGTGATGCTGGCCGCCAAGATCAAGGCCATGGATCGCCTGCGCCGGTTGCAGGCCACTGTGCTGGAGCAGCGCGACGAGATTGCCCGGCACCATCACCATCTGCTCAACGAGCAGCGGGTGGCCAAGGCGGTGTTCGATAAGATCGCCCATTCCGGCTGCCTGAGTGCGCCGAACATTCGCTATACCCAATCGCCCTATGCGCTGTTCAACGGTGATTTGCTGCTCGCCGCCCTGACCCCAGCGGGCGATATGCATCTGCTGCTCGGTGACTTTACCGGCCATGGCTTGCCGGCGGCGGTGGGCGCCATGCCTTTGGCCGAAGTGTTCTACGGCATGACCGCCAAGGGTTTCGCGCTGGCGGAAATCCTTCGTGAGATGAATGCCAAGCTCAAGCGCATCCTGCCGGTGGACATGTTTTGCTGCGCCACTCTGCTGTCCCTGAGTTTTCAACGGCGCTCGGTGGAGGTGTGGAATGGCGGCATGCCCGACGGTTATCTGCATGACCTGGCCAGCGGCGAGCGCCGAGCCCTGAAATCCCGCCATTTGCCCCTGGGGGTGTTGAGCGCGCAGGCGTTTGACGACCGCACGGAAGTGTTGCCGATGGCGGCGGGGGATCGGGTGTTCCTGTTGTCCGACGGGGTGATCGATACCTGCGACAACGACGAGCAACTGTTTGGCGTCGAGCGCTTGCAGCAGGTGTTCGCCAATAACCGTGAGCCGGACCTTTTGTTCGAGGAGATAGAGGCAGCGCTACGGGATTTTGGCGGCCAGGCGCGGGATGACGTGAGCATGGTCGAGGTCAGCCTGCTGCCACCGGATAAACTGGCGTTACCGGCGCTGGTGTATTCCGACAGTGGCCAGTCGAGCCCGCTGGACTGGTCGGTGAGTTTCGAGTTTCGCGCCGCCACGCTCAAGCGCTTCAATCCGCTGCCCTATCTGCTGCAGCTACTGATGGAGGTGCATGGCCTGCGGGCGCAGAGCGGGGCACTGTACAGCGTGCTCGCCGAGTTGTACTCCAATGCGCTGGAGCACGGGGTGCTGGGCCTGGATTCCAGCATCAAGCGCGACGCTTCGGGATTTGCCCGCTACTATCAGTTGCGCAATGCGCGTCTGGAGCAGTTGGAGGAAGGCTTTCTGCGCGTGCATCTGCACCTTGTGCCGCAAGGCTCGGGCGGCAGCCTGGTGATTGAAGTGCAGGACAGTGGCAATGGTTTTGATGTACAGCGTGTAATGGAAAGACCGTTGGATGTTGGCCGTTTGTCGGGTCGTGGTGTCAGCCTGATCCGGCAATTGAGCCGTAATGCCAGTTGGTCCGACGACGGACGGCTGGCCCGCGTGGAGTTTTCCTGGGAGGCTCTGGCATAATCCCGCGGATTCTTGATCAAGGAGCGAACAAGTGATGGAAAAACATCTGGACCAGGACGTGCTCAGCGCGTTGCAGGAAGTCATGGAAGAGCACTATTCGGAACTGCTGGATACTTTTCTCACGGATTCCGAAGAGCGCCTGCAAATGCTCCGCGAAGCGGACGATCTTTCGCAGCTCATCAGTGCGGCCCACAGTTTCAAGGGCAGCAGCAGCAACATGGGCGCGGTACGCCTGGCCAGGCTGTGCGGCAAGCTCGAGCAACTGGCCAAGGAGAAAGCGCCGCAGGGCCTGGCCAAGCTGGTCGGAGAAATCGACGGCGAGTTCGCCTTTGTTCGACCCCTCTACGAAGCCGAGCGTGAGCGCTCATTGATCAGTCATTCTCCCAATCGCTGCTTTTAGTCGGCGCCCCCGCAATCTGGCTCGACTCTTGCTGTCTTCTCGCGCACCTGTACCCATTCATCCCGTGCAGCGGAGACCGCGATGCCCCTTTCCCCCAATCTACTGCTTCAGGCTGGCGCGCAGGCCAAGACGCCGTCTGGCCCTGCCAATATCCCGGCGACGCCCGCAGTACAGGGGGACAAGCCTGCCAGTTTTGCCCGGATGTTCGCCGACCAGGCGCCGGGCAAGGCTGCGCCTGGCGGCGACACCGGGGTAAAACCGCAGCGGGACAAGGCGCCAGATCCTTCCTCCAGGAAGGATGTGGGTGACGAGAAACCTGCCGCGACTGCCACACCGGTTGCCGATAGCGGCAAATCCTTGCCCGACGAAACCCAGGCTGCCGACAGCGATACCCCAGTTGATGACACGGCGCCTGCCGTTGCTCAGACACCTGCGCCCGTGGTGCCGGCTGCGCCTGTCGAGCCTGCGGTCGCGGCCGATCCGGCGATCCAGGCCGCGCTGGTAGCGGCGACGACCACCGTCAGCGATCCGGCGTTCGACCCCGAGGCCGATCCGCTGGACGCACTGCCTGCCGTGCGCCTGGCCATGGAGCAAAGCGGCCACCTGTCTGCCGCCAGCCAGGCACAACCGAAGGCCGCGCCGCCGGCTGCGCTGCCTGCCGAAGGTGAGCTGACGTCGGCGCAGACCTTCGCTGCCGGCATGGCCAGTATGCTCGACGTGCAGGCTGATCAGGACAGCACCGACCAGGGCGGCGACAAGGCCTTCAGTGGTTTGCTCGATGACGGGCTCAAGGACCTGAAATCCGCCAGCAGCGACACCCGGGTCGACGATTTCGCCAACCGCCTGGCCGCGCTGACCCAGGCCGCCACGCCGAAAACTGCCAATGCGCTGCCGGTCAACCAGCCGCTGGCCATGCACCAGAGCGGCTGGAGCGAAGAACTGGTGAACCGGGTCATGTACCTGTCCAGCGCCAACCTCAAGGCCGCCGATATCCAGCTGCAGCCGGCCGAGTTGGGGCGCCTGGATATTCGCGTCAACATGATTCCCGACCAGCAGACCCAGGTCACCTTCATGAGCGCCCATGTCGGTGTTCGCGAGGCGCTGGACGGGCAGATGCATCGCTTGCGCGAGATGTTCGTGCAACAGGGCATGGGCCAGGTCGACGTCAACGTCTCCGACCAGTCCCGCGGCTCCCAGGAACAGGCCCAGCAAGGCCAGGGGCAGGGCGCGCGGACTTCGGCCAACGGCACGCGCCTGGAGCCGTTGAGCGATGATGCGCCGGCGAGCATCGCTGAGATTACCGCCAGTACGCCGCAGGTGATTGGCTCCAGCGCGGTGGATTACTACGCCTGATCGTATACTGGGCGCGGGGATCTGTAGGAGCTGGCTTGCCAGCGAACATCGTCAACGATAACGCGCCAATCCTGATTAAACGCGGCGCTCTTGAGTTCTTCGCTGGCAAGCCAGCTCCTACAGGGATATGAGCTGACAGCCGATTATGTGGCGAGCACAAATCCTGTAGGAGCCGGCTTGCCGGCGAAGGCGCAGGGTCTGACACACCGCCAAGCTGCCAATCGCTGGCAAGCCAGCTCCTACACAGGTCTACCCGCAGATTCCCGTCAAAACACTTCTGGCATAACACTTGCTCTTGCCTTGCCGTGCGACTGTGAAAACCCGATTAGTGACGGATTATTGGCATGGCGAAGAGCGACGTAGCAGTGAAAGACCCCGCCGGGAAAGGCAAACTCAAGCTGATCCTGATCATTGCGGCGGGTGTGCTGTTGGCCATCGGCTTGTCCGTGGGCGCGACCTGGTATTTCATGCACAGTGCCCAGAGCAAACCCGAGCCTGCCGCCGAGACGGCGAGCAATGCCAAGCCCGCGGCCATCTACGAGCCCATGACCCCGGCCTTCATCGCCAACTTCAACCAGAACGGCCGCCAGCGCTACATGCAGGTGAGCATTACCCTGCAGGCGCGTAACCAGGCCGACCTCGACGCCTTGAAAGTGCACATGCCGGTGATCCGCAACAACCTGGTCATGCTGTTCTCCGGACAATCCTTCGACAGCCTGGCGACCCCGGTCGGCCAGGAAATGCTGCGCCAGAAAGCCACTGCCAGCGTGCAGGAAGTGGCGCAGAAGGAAGTCGGCAAAGTAGTGGTCGAGCAGTTGCTCTTTACCAATTTCGTACTGCAGTAGGAACTCGACATGGCCGTGCAGGACCTGCTGTCCCAGGATGAGATCGACGCGCTGTTGCATGGCGTCGACGATGGTCTGGTACAGACCGATACCGTTTCCGAACCCGGTAGCGTCAAAAGCTACGACCTGACCAGTCAGGACCGGATCGTCCGTGGGCGCATGCCGACCCTGGAGATGATCAACGAGCGGTTTGCCCGCTACACCCGCATCAGCATGTTCAACATGCTCCGGCGTTCGGCCGATGTCGCCGTCGGCGGGGTGCAGGTGATGAAATTCGGTGAGTACGTGCACTCGCTGTACGTGCCCACCAGCCTCAACCTGGTGAAGATCAAGCCGTTGCGCGGCACCGCACTGTTCATCCTCGACGCCAAGCTGGTGTTCAAGCTGGTGGACAACTTCTTTGGTGGCGACGGCCGTCACGCCAAGATCGAAGGGCGGGAATTCACCCCCACCGAGTTGCGCGTGGTGCGCATGGTGCTGGAGCAGGCGTTCATTGATTTGAAAGAAGCCTGGCAGGCGATCATGGAAGTCAATTTCGAGTACATCAACTCGGAAGTGAACCCGGCCATGGCCAACATCGTCGGCCCCAGCGAAGCGGTGGTGGTGTCGACCTTCCACATCGAACTCGATGGCGGTGGCGGCGACCTGCACGTGACCATGCCGTACTCGATGATCGAGCCGGTGCGCGAAATGCTCGATGCCGGGTTCCAGTCCGATCTCGATGACCAGGACGAGCGCTGGGTCAACGCCTTGCGCCAGGACGTGATGGACGTCGATGTGCCACTCAGTGCCACGGTCGCCCGTCGCCAGTTGCGCCTGCGCGACATCCTGCACATGCAGCCCGGTGACGTGATCCCGGTCGACCTGCCGGAAGACATGATCATGCGCGCCAACGGCGTGCCGGCCTTCAAGGTCAAGATGGGCTCGCACAAGGGCAACCTCGCGTTGCAAGTGATCGAGCCGATCGAGCGCCGCTGAGCGGCGTAGTTCTGTATTCGCCTTTAAATGATGGTTGCCCCGCCGAGGACAAATGATGGTTAACGATATGAATTCCCAGGACGACCAGGCCCTGGCTGACGAGTGGGCTGCCGCGCTGGAAGAAGCCGGCGATATCGGCCAGAACGATATCGATGCGTTGCTGGCTGCCGACGCCGCCAGCTCGCCGTCCAATCGCCTGCCGATGGAAGAATTCGGCAGCGCGCCGAAGAACAACGGCCCGGTGACCCTCGACGGTCCCAACCTCGACGTGATCCTCGATATCCCGGTGTCGATCTCGATGGAAGTCGGCAGCACCGATATCAACATCCGCAACCTGCTGCAGCTCAATCAGGGTTCGGTGATCGAGCTCGATCGCCTGGCTGGTGAGCCGCTCGACGTGCTGGTCAACGGCACGCTGATCGCCCATGGCGAAGTGGTGGTGGTCAACGAAAAGTTCGGCATCCGCCTGACGGACGTGATCAGCCCGAGCGAACGCATCAAGAAGCTGCGCTAAGTGAAAAAACTCCTCGGTGTAGTGCTGGCGCTGCCGTCCGCGGTGATGGCGGCCGAGCCTGTGGCAGCGGTGGCCGCGCCTGCGGTCGGCAGCGGCGTGGCCGGTCAGTTGACCCAGCTGGTGCTGGGTTTGCTGCTGGTGCTGGGGCTGATCTTTTTCCTCGCCTGGTTGCTGCGTCGGGTGCAACAGGCCGGGCCGGCGGGCAAGGGCCAGGTCATCGAGCTGATCGGCTCGCGCGCCCTCGGCCCGCGTGATCGGCTGGTGCTGGTGCAGGTCGGCAACGAGCAGGTGCTGCTGGGACTGACCCCGGGCACCATCACGGCGCTGCACGTGCTCAAGGAGCCGGTGCAGGTGCCGAGCACCGAGCAGGCCACCCCGGAGTTTGCCCAGCGCCTGATGGAGCTTTTGGGCAAGGACAAGGATAAGAAGTAATGCCTGTGCGTTTCCTCCTGAGCCTGCTGCTGATGCTCGCCGCGCCCCTGGCGCTGGCGGCCGATCCGCTGTCGATCCCGGCCATCACCCTCGGTACCAATGCCGAGGGCGCGCAGGAATATTCGGTCAGCCTGCAGATCCTGCTGATCATGACCGCGCTGAGTTTCATCCCGGCGTTCGTCATGCTGATGACCAGCTTCACCCGGATCATCATCGTCTTCTCCATTCTGCGTCAGGCCCTGGGCCTGCAGCAGACGCCGTCGAACCAGATCCTCACCGGCATGGCGCTGTTCCTGACCCTGTTCATCATGGCGCCGGTGTTCGACCGGGTGAACCAGGATGCGCTGCAACCCTATCTGGCGGAGAAACTCACCGCCCAGGATGCGGTGGCCAAGGCCCAGGTGCCGATCAAGGACTTCATGCTGGCCCAGACCCGCAGCAGCGATCTGGAGCTGTTCATGCGCCTGTCCAAGCGCACCGACATTGCCTCGCCGGACCAGGCGCCGTTGACCATCCTGGTCCCGGCGTTCGTCACCTCGGAGCTGAAAACCGCGTTCCAGATCGGTTTCATGATCTTCATCCCGTTCCTGATCATCGACCTGGTGGTCGCCAGTGTGCTGATGGCGATGGGCATGATGATGCTGTCGCCGCTGATCATTTCGCTGCCGTTCAAGATCATGCTGTTTGTGCTGGTGGATGGCTGGGCGCTGATCATCGGCACCCTGGCCGGGAGTTTCGGCGGTGTTTAGCGCGAGTGGCCCGATATGACCCCTGAAGTAGCCGTCGACCTGTTTCGTGAAGCGCTGTGGCTGACCACTATCATGGTCGCCGTGCTGGTGGTGCCGAGCCTGTTGGTGGGGTTGCTGGTGGCGATGTTCCAGGCTGCCACCCAGATCAACGAACAGACCCTGAGTTTCCTGCCGCGCCTGTTGGTGATGCTGGTGACCCTGATTGTCGCCGGCCCGTGGCTGGTGCAAACCTTCATGGAATACATCCTGCGCCTGTACGGCAGTATTCCGCAGTTGATCGGCTGAGCCATGTCGTTGCTGGCGCTGACCGACGCGCAGATCAGTACCTGGGTCGCCAGCTTCATGCTGCCGCTGTTCCGGGTCGGCGCGGTGCTGATGACCATGCCGATCTTCGGTACGAGCCTGGTGCCCACGCGTATCCGCCTGTATTTCGCCCTGGCAATCACCGTGGTGATCACGCCGAACTTGCCGCCGATGCCCACCGTCAACGCACTGGACCTCAGTGGCCTGCTGCTGATTGCCGAACAGGTGCTGATCGGCGGTTTGCTGGGCTTTTCCCTGCAGCTGTTTTTCCAGGCCTTCGTGGTCGCCGGGCAGATCATTTCGATCCAGATGGGCATGGGCTTCGCCTCGATGGTCGACCCGACCAACGGGGTCTCGGCGGCGGTGATCGGGCAGTTCCTGACCATGCTGGTGACCTTGCTGTTCCTCGGCATGAACGGTCATCTGGTGGTGTTCGAGGTGCTGACCGAGAGCTTCACCACCTTGCCGGTGGGCAGCGCGATGCTGGTCAATCACTTCTGGGATGTGGCCAACAAGCTTGGCTGGGTGCTCGGCGCGGCGATGTTGCTGGTGTTGCCGGCGATCACCGCGCTGCTGGTGGTCAACATTGCCTTCGGCATCATGACCCGCGCGGCGCCGCAGTTGAACATCTTCTCCATCGGCTTCCCGCTGACCCTGGTGCTGGGCCTGGTGATTTTCTGGGTCAGCCTCGGCGACATTCTCAATCAGTACCAACCGCTGGCCACCGAGGCCTTGCAGTTGCTGCGTGATATGGCACAGGCGCGCTGAGTCATGGCCGAGAGCGAGAGCGGTCAGGACAAGACCGAAGAACCCACCGAGAAAAAGAAAAAGGACGCTCGCGAGAAGGGCGAGATTGCCCGCTCCAAGGAGCTCAACACCCTGGCGGTGATGCTCGCTGGAGCAGGGGGCTTGCTGATCTATGGCGGTGGTCTGGCGCAGGATTTACTCGAAGTCATGCGCCTGAATTTTTCCCTGCCCCGCGAAGTACTACTCAGCCCCGGCGCCATGGGCCAGTACCTGCTGCATTCCGGCAAGATCGCGATCATCGCCGTGCAGCCGGTGCTGATCACCTTGCTGCTGGCGGCGCTGATCGGCCCGATTTCCCTCGGCGGCTGGCTGTTCGCCGGCAGCAGCCTGGCGCCCAAATTCAGCCGGATGAACCCGGCAAACGGCATCAAGCGGATGTTCTCCTCGACCGCGGTGATTGAGCTGCTCAAGGCGTTGGCCAAGTTCCTGTTGATCCTGTTCGTCGCACTGACGGTGCTCAAGTCGGACATCGACGACCTGCTGCGCATCGCCCATGAACCGCTGGAACAGGCGATTATCCACAGCGTCCAGCTGGTGGGCTGGAGCACCCTGTGGATGGCCTGCGGGTTGATCCTGATTGCGGCGGTGGACGTGCCGGTGCAGCTGTACCAGAGCCACAAAAAGCTGATGATGACCAAGCAGGAAATCCGCGACGAGCACAAGGACCAGGAGGGGCGTCCGGAGGTCAAGCAGCGTATCCGCCAGCTGCAGCGCGAGATGTCCCAGCGTCGGATGATGGCGGCCATCCCCGACGCCGACGTGGTCATCACCAACCCGACTCACTACGCCGTGGCCCTCAAGTACGACCCGGACAAAGGCGGCGCACCGATGCTGATCGCCAAGGGCAGCGACTTCCTCGCCCTGAAAATCCGTGAGATTGCGGTCAGCAACAATGTGCTGTTGCTGGAGTCACCGGCGCTGGCGCGGTCGATCTACTACTCCACCGAGTTGGATCAGGAGATTCCCGGTGGGTTGTATCTGGCGGTGGCGCAGGTGCTGGCGTATGTCTACCAGATCCGTCAGTTCCGGGCGGGTAAGGGCAAGCGGCCGGAGCCGTTTAATGATGATGTGCCGATTCCGCCGGAGTTGCGGCGGGATGATTGAACGTTAATTTTCGAAGTGATCTTTTCTGATTTTTATTCCTATCTCGCGAATTTTATCCATGTGTGAGCGCTCAGCGCTCAGGAGTTTGTCCCGGTATTGGCTCGCCATCCATTTCATGTGTATTTTTTCTATTCGATTGATGTTTGGCAAATTTGATCCGGCGGCAGTGTAATCAAGGCGTTTCCAGTTGATTTTAAAGTTGTCTGGTGTGCTTGTATTTAGATCTTCTATGTGATTTAACATGGCCTTGAAGCGTTGTGAGTAAGCTGCCGTAAACGCTGCGTCGGGCTCCGAACTTTACCCGTCGGTAATGAATTTGAAGTCCCGGTTTTTATGATGAGAGTTGTATAGTTTATTAACTATATTTACTTCGGCGCGCTTGGTAAGTGACTGTAACTTGTCAATGGCGGCATATGCCTCATTGATGGTTACGCCAGGCTTTATTTTGTATGCCTCGCGTGTGTCTTCGAACGGGTGCTGTCCCAAGCCGTAAGCTAAGCCGGTTTTTCTTGTGGTGTTCTTTACGACTCGTCTGCCTAATATTTTAAGCTTTGCTATTGGACGTATTATGGATATTGGAGCTCGTCCACTTTGGTCTGAGCTGTTTATTGGATCCCCCAAGCAATATATATATGAATTAATCCCACCCTTTCCAAAAGGACTCCAGCTGTCCGGACTGTTGAATCTCATCAAAACCGGATTAAACGCCCGATACCCATACCCCAACAAATAATGTCCGGTCAGCGGATCCGGTCGTTCGCCATTGAATCCCAGCAGGCTCAGCAATCCACCCAGCGTCGGGCGATGACCGTAAGGCGAATAGGCAATGGGTTGTGGCGCAACACCTTGCTTCATGGTGTTCAACACCGAGCGCTGTAGATCAGTTGCCAGCAGCAGGGTGTCGGTCGAGTTGCCGTCACGTTTTTGTTCGGCCAGAAGCAAATCGTCGTGCTGAATGATGGAGTGCCCTAGCGTGCCGTGGATTTCGGTCGCCAGACGGCTTTTGCAGTAGAACCGTTGGTGGGTAGGGGCGTTCGGCTGATGCTGGTTGATCAGGCGATCGAGGGCGTCGTAGTTGTAGCGGCATAGCGTGGCGTGGGTGGGTTGCATCGCGATCGCTCCGCAGTCTTTTGAGGATGCTTGAGTATCGGTCGGGTGATCGCTGTAGGGTACTAGCAGAACTGATAGTTTGGCCAGGTACAGAATCCACCTTGTAGGAGCCTGCTCCGGGCGGCGTTCCGACGATGTTGGCGCGGCAGGTAGCGTGGATGTTTGTCGCGCAAGCGTCTGGTATGCGACGGATGTGGCGACGCGCCGATGCTGATCGCCAAGGGCAGCGACTTCGTCGCCCTGAAAATCCGCGAAATCGCGGTCAGCAACAATGTGCTGTTGCTTGAGTCACCGGCCCTGGCGCGTCGATCTACTATTCCACCGAGTTGGATCAGGAGATTCCGGGTGGATTGTATCTGGCGGTGGCGCAGGTGCTGGCGTATGTCTATCAGATCCGTCAGTTCCGGGCGGGTAAGGGCAAGCGGCCGGAGCCGTTCAAGGATGATGTGCCGATTCCGCCGGAGTTGCGGCGGGATTTGTTGTAATGGAGGTATCAACGGTTCTTGGGCGGTTTGAATACCTCTTTTCGGATCCCAAGCGCTTCATTCTTGAGGGCTTGTGCAGTTGGGTCGGTAATTGATTTCATTCTTCTGGAGTATGGGATCGATAGCTGTTCATTATGTCCATATATAAAAGAGAGGCGACCTAAGACATTATTGCCTGTGTGGTAGAAAGAGTTTACTTCTTCAAATAATGGTCGGAATGATGCTATTTCATCTTGTGCTAGAAGTCGAGTGGTTTGAAAATTTGAACCGCCGTTATGTGCTTGTGTGCGATCTAAAAAATCAAATACAGTATGGCTTCTGGTGTCGGTCTCTCGAAACGTTTTGTATGTCGAATGTAGTAGGGTTTCTTTTGGTTTGTAGGGTTCGTCGAATGAAAATGCAAGCCTGGAATCTTCGCTCAGAACCTTCAGGCGCGCGTTATTATTCAGCTTGCGTGCACTGTCTTTGAGTTCGATGATCTTGCGGAGTGCGTCGGATCCTTCTTTGCTGGTATATCCTCTCTTTGTTTTCAAAGGAGGGTCAAAATATTTGATGGGGCCAATAGTTCTGGATCTTGGGCCTATGATTCGAGCGATCCATCGTGGGATATGGCCGGTAGGGTCAGTTTTGCCTATTGGATCTCCTAAGCAGTATGAATAAGGATTCAATCCGCCACCGCCAAACGGACTCAAAATGTCTGGGCAGTGGAATCTCATCAACACCGGATTAAACGCCCGATACCCATTCCCCAACAAATAATGCCCGGTCAGCGGATCCGGTCGTTCGCCATTGAATCCCAGCAGGCTTAGCAATCCACCCAGCGCCGGGCGATGACCGTAGGGCGAATAGGCGATGGGGTGTGGCGCAGCACCTTGCTTCAGGGTATGCAGCACCGAGCGCTGTAGATCGGTGGCCAGCAGAGTGGTGTCGATGGAGCTCCCCTCACGTCTTTGCTCGGCCAGAAGTAGGTCGTCATGCTGGATGATCGAATGCCCTAGCGTGCCGTGAATTTCGGTCGCCAGGCGGCTTTTGCAGTAGAAGCGTTGGTGAGTGGCGGCGTTCGGCTGATGTTGGTAAATCAGGCGATCCAGGGCGTCGTAGTTGTACTTGCATAACGGGGTACGGGTGGATCGCATCGCGATTGCTCCGCAGTCTTGTGGGGATGCTTGAGTATCGGTCGGGTGATCGCTGATGGGAACTAGCAGAACTGATAGTTTCGCCGGTCTCTGTGGCACAGAATCCACGTTGTAGGAGCGAGCCTGCTCCGGCCGGCGTTCCGACGATGGTGGTGGGGCAGTTGGTGGGGATTTTGGCTGTGCTGACGCTTTCGCGAGCAGGCTCGCTCCTACAGGTTCGGCGGTGTTCTGTTCTTACCATGTAGGCGTGAGCCTGCTCCGGGCAGCGTTCCGACGATGGCGGTGGAGCAGTTGGCAGGGGGGGGTGGCTGTGCTGGCGCTTTCGCGAGCAGGCTCGCTCCCACAATTCAGCGCGCTCGCGGTGTCTGTTGCAGGGGCTGAATTTCCCACTAGGCAAAAGTTGGACAGCTTTTTGCAGTAGCCGCTCTGCGCCGGCTTCTGGCGTCAAAAGTTTGCTTCAAAGGAACGGGGAATACCGGTGGATCGCTCTCAACTCATCAACAGCGCGCGCAGCAACGTGGCGGACCTCAGCCGGGGCAATCTGGGTGTGCCGTTGCTGCTGTTGATCATGCTGGCAATGATGATGTTGCCGATCCCGCCGTTCCTGCTCGACGTGTTTTTCACCTTCAACATCGCCCTGTCGATCGTCGTGCTGCTGGTCTGCGTGTACGCCTTGCGGCCGCTGGATTTCGCGGTGTTCCCGACGATTCTGCTGGTGGCCACCTTGCTGCGCCTGGCGCTGAACGTGGCGTCAACGCGAGTGGTGATGCTCCACGGTCAGGACGGTCATGCCGCGGCGGGCAAGGTGATCCAGGCCTTCGGTGAGGTGGTGATCGGCGGTAACTACGTGGTCGGTATCGTGGTCTTTGCGATCCTGATGATCATCAACTTCGTGGTGGTGACCAAAGGCGCCGGGCGGATTTCCGAGGTCAGCGCGCGGTTCACCCTCGATGCGATGCCCGGCAAACAGATGGCGATCGACGCCGACCTCAACGCCGGCCTGATCGACCAGAACCAGGCCAAGGCCCGGCGTTCGGAAGTCGCCCAGGAAGCCGAGTTCTACGGTTCGATGGACGGTGCCAGCAAGTTCGTGCGCGGTGACGCCATCGCCGGCCTGCTGATTCTGTTCATCAACCTGATCGGCGGCATGGCGGTGGGGATCTTCCAGCACGGCATGACCTTCGGCGACGCCGGCAAGGTCTATGCGCTGCTGACCATCGGTGACGGTTTGGTGGCGCAATTGCCATCACTGCTGTTGTCCACTGCTGCGGCGATCATGGTGACCCGTGCTTCGGGCTCCGAGGACATGGGCAAGCAGATCAACCGGCAGATGTTTGCCTCGCCCAAGGCGCTGGCGGTGTCGGCGGCGTTGATGGCGATCATGGGTATCGTCCCGGGCATGCCGCATTTTGCGTTCCTCAGCATGGCCGCCATTGCTGCCGGCGGTGCCTACCTGTTCTGGAAGAAGCAGAACGGCGTCAAGGTCCAGGCCCTGGAAGAGGCCAAGCGTCAGCAGGAGCTGCTGCCATCGCCGGCGCGGGCCATGGAGACCAAGGAGCTGGGCTGGGACGACGTCACGCCGATCGACATGATCGGCCTGGAAGTCGGCTACCGCCTGATCCCGCTGGTGGATCGCAACCAGGGTGGGCAATTGCTGGCGCGGATCAAGGGGGTGCGCAAGAAGCTCTCCCAGGATCTGGGTTTCCTGATGCCCACCGTGCACATCCGCGACAACCTCGACCTGGCGCCCAGTGCCTATCGCCTGACCCTGATGGGGGTGATCCTCGCCGAAGCGGAGATCTACCCGGACCGCGAGCTGGCGATCAACCCCGGGCAGGTGTTCGGTACCCTCAATGGCATTACCGCCAAGGATCCGGCCTTTGGCCTGGAGGCGGTGTGGATCGAGGTCAGCCAGCGTTCCCAGGCGCAGTCGCTGGGCTACACCGTGGTCGATGCCAGTACCGTGGTAGCGACGCACTTGAACCAGATTCTGTACAAGCACTCCAGCGAACTGATCGGCCACGAAGAAGTCCAGCAACTCATGCAATTGCTGGCGAAAAGCTCGCCGAAGCTGGCGGAAGAGCTGGTGCCGGGTGTGCTCTCGCTGTCGCAACTGCTCAAGGTGTTGCAGGCGTTGCTGGCGGAGCAGGTGCCGGTGCGCGACATCCGCAGCATTGCCGAGGCCATCGCGAACAATGCCGCCAAGAGTCAAGATACCGCCGCTTTGGTCGCCGCCGTGCGCGTTGGCCTGTCTCGCGCTATCGTGCAAAGCATTGTAGGCACTGAGTCCGAGCTGCCTGTGATCACCTTGGAGCCAAGGTTGGAACAAATATTGCTCAACAGTATTCAGAAGGCAGGGCAAGGCGCCGATGAGAGCGTCTTGCTGGAGCCGAGCATGGCCGAGAAGCTGCAGCGTTCGTTGATCGACGCCGCGCAGCGTCAGGAAATGCAAGGTCACCCGGTGATTCTGTTGGTAGCCAGTCCCGTACGCGCGATGCTCTCGCGCTTCGGGCGTCTCGCAGTCCCGGGGTTGCACGTGTTGGCGTATCAGGAGATACCCGACAACAAGCAGGTGACCATCGTTGCGACAGTAGGGCCCAACGGCTGAGGTAGTGGTTTATGCAAGTTAAGCGTTTTTTCGCCGCCGATATGCGTCAGGCCATGAAACTGGTTCGTGATGAGCTGGGCGCCGATGCCGCGATCATCGGTAACCGCCGGATCGCCGGCGGTGTCGAGCTGATGGCTGCCCTCGATTACAAACTCTCGGCGCTGGCGCCGCGGGTGCCGAACGTCGAGCTCGAAGATGAGCTGCGCAAGACCCAGTCGCGGATCGTCACCGCCCAGGCCGAACTGAGCCTGCGTGGCGAAGGCGAAGCCGGCCCGCATGCCAGTCGCCAACTGTTCGCCGGCTTGCCGCTGACTGCTGCCGAGCCGCTGATCGAGCCGACGCTGTCCGAGCCACCACGCCCGGCACCAGCCCCCGCCCCGGCGGCGAGCATCGATCCACGGGCCTACGACGCCATGCGCTCGGAGCTCAATGGCTTGCGCGAACTGCTGGAAGTGCAACTCGGTTCGCTGGCCTGGAACCAGCTGCAAGGCCGCCATCCGCAGCAGGCCAACCTCTGGCGTCGCCTGCAGCGCATAGGCTTGTCCGGCCCGCTGTCGCGCGACCTGCTGGAGCTGACGACCAGTATTGAAGACCCCCGCCAGGCCTGGCGCATGCTGCTGGCGCACCTGGCGCGGATGATCCAGACCCCTGAGGTCGAGCCGCTGGAAGAGGGCGGGGTGATTGCCATGGTCGGCCCGGCCGGCATGGGCAAGACCACCACCCTGGCCAAGCTGGCGGCGCGCTACGTGCTCAAGTACGGCTCGCAGAACATTGCCCTGGTGAGCATGGACAGCTACCGCATCGGCGCCCAGGAACAACTCAAGACCCTGGGACGGATTCTCAACGTCTCGGTGACCCACCTGGATCCCGGTCAATCGCTGGCCCAGGCCCTAGAGCCGGTGCTGCGCAAGCGCGTGGTGCTGATCGACACCGCCGGCCTGCAGGCCAGCGACCCGGCGCTGCGCATGCAGCTGGAAAGCCTTGCCGGGCGCGGGATCAAATCGAAGAATTATCTGGTCCTGGCCACCACGAGCCAGAAGCAGGTGTTGACCGCCGCCTATCACAGTTACAAGCGCTGCGGGCTGGCTGGCTGCATCCTGACTAAACTGGACGAGACGGCCAACCTGGGCGAAGTGTTGAGCCTGGCAATCAGTCATGAATTGCCGGTCGCCTATCTGACCGATGGACCGCGGATCCCGGACGATCTGCACTTGCCGCGCCGGCACCAATTGGTGAGCCGTGCGGTCAGTGTACAAATGCAGGAAGAACCCAGCGAAGAAGCCATGGCTGATATGTTCGCTGACCTCTACCACAGTCCTGCCCAACGGGTTGGCTGAGGTATTAATGACTAGATTTGTATCTACATCGATGGCCTGCCATGCATTGTTCGCCCGCGAACGCGCAGCCAGTCATGTAGCCCGCGTCTAAGCAAGACAAGGTATAGAAAGCACATGGGCAGCATGCATCCCGTACAGGTGATCGCGGTGACCGGCGGCAAGGGTGGCGTCGGTAAGACTAACGTTTCAGTGAACTTGTCCCTGGCTCTGGCAGAGCTCGGGCGGCGCGTCATGCTGCTGGACGCCGACCTGGGTCTGGCGAACGTCGACGTCCTGCTGGGGCTGACGCCCAAGCGCACCCTGGCCGACGTGATCGAGGGCCGCTGCGAACTGCGCGACGTGTTGCTGCAGGGGCCTGGCGGGATTCGCATCGTGCCGGCCGCTTCCGGCACCCAGAGCATGGTGCACCTGAGCCCGGCGCAGCACGCGGGCCTGATCCAGGCCTTCAGCGACATCGGTGACAACCTCGACGTGCTGGTGATCGACACCGCTGCTGGCATCGGCGAATCGGTGGTCAGCTTCGTCCGCGCGGCTCAGGAAGTGCTGCTGGTGGTCTGCGACGAACCGACCTCGATCACCGATGCCTACGCCCTGATCAAGCTGCTCAACCGTGACTACGGGATGAATCGTTTCCGCGTGCTGGCCAACATGGCGCAGAGCCCGCAGGAGGGACGCAACCTGTTCGCCAAGTTGACCAAGGTCACGGATCGCTTCCTGGATGTCGCCCTACAATACGTCGGTGCGGTGCCGTACGACGAAAGCGTGCGCAAGGCCGTACAGAAGCAGCGCGCGGTGTACGAAGCGTTCCCGCGTTCCAAGTGCGCCCTGGCTTTCCGGGCCATCGCGCAGAAAGTCGATACCTGGCCATTGCCTGCCAATCCGCGCGGGCATCTGGAGTTTTTTGTCGAGCGTCTGGTGCAACAAACCGCGGGTCCGGTGCTATGACCGCGAGCGGTTACAACCTGTACAAGCAGTCGGCGCGTGACGCGCAGTACGAGCTGATCGAGCGTTACGCGCCACTGGTAAAACGTATTGCCTACCACCTGCTGGCGCGTTTGCCGGCCAGCGTTCAGGTCGAGGACCTGATCCAGGCGGGGATGATTGGCCTGCTGGAAGTGTCGACCAAGTACGACGCCAGCAAGGGCGCCAGTTTCGAGACCTATGCCGGGATTCGTATTCGGGGCGCGATGCTCGACGAAGTCCGCAAAGGGGACTGGGCGCCACGCTCGGTCCACCGCAATACCCGTATGGTCAGTGATGCGATTCGCACAATTGAAGCTAAAACCGGACGTGACGCTAAAGATCACGAGGTTGCGGCCGAACTCCAATTGAGTCTCGATGATTACTACGGGATTTTGAATGACACCTTGGGCAGTCGCCTGTTCAGCTTCGACGACCTGTTGCAGGACGGCGAGCATGAAGGGCTGCATGAGGATGGCGCGAGTGCTCATCAAGAGCCGTCGCGCGACCTGGAAGACGAGCGCTTCCAGGCAGCGTTGGCGGACGCGATTGCCAATTTGCCGGAGCGTGAGCGACTGGTGTTGGCGCTGTACTACGACGAAGAGCTGAACCTCAAGGAAATCGGCGAGGTACTGGGGGTCAGCGAGTCGCGGGTCAGCCAGTTACACAGCCAGTGCGCGGCCCGTTTGCGGGGGCGTTTGGGAGAGTGGCGAGCGCGCTGACAGCAGTGTGGGGACACTGCGTACGACAGTGGGGCGGCGACAAGCCGGTCCGCTGCTCATCCGTTGTGCTCCATACCGTGGTCGAGTGCTCTGCCTGATTGATTGAATGGCGTGCCCAGGTGCTGGGCGCGTTTAAGACTGCTTGGAGGTCGAATTGGACAAGAACATGAAAATCCTCATCGTTGATGACTTCTCAACGATGCGGCGGATCATCAAGAACCTGTTGCGTGACCTCGGTTTCACCAACACGGTCGAGGCAGACGACGGCAATACCGCCATTCCTCTGCTCAACAGCGGCAGCATCGACTTTCTGGTCACGGACTGGAACATGCCTGGCATGACCGGCATCGACCTGCTGCGCCACGTGCGCGCCGACGAAAAACTCAAGCACTTGCCGGTGCTGATGGTGACTGCCGAAGCCAAGCGCGAGCAGATCATCGAAGCCGCCCAGGCCGGGGTAAACGGCTATGTGGTCAAGCCGTTCACGGCGCAGGCGTTGAAAGAGAAGATCGAGAAAATCTTCGAACGCATCGGTTGATGATTGGCGCCACGGGGGAGCTATGGAACTACAGGAAACATCACAGGGCGATTTCGAGTCGACCCTGAAAAAACACGCGGTCGAACTGGTCGAAAGCCTTGAGAAAGGCAAGTTCGGCGACGCGGTGCAATTGATCCATGAGCTCAACCAGACCCGTGACCGCGGCCTGTACCAGGAAGTCGGCAAGCTCACCCGTGAGCTGCACAGCGCGATCGTCAATTTCCAGATCGATCCGCACATGCCGCAAGCCGAGGAGGTCTCGCAGATCACCGACGCCACCGAGCGCCTGGGCTATGTGGTCAAGCTGACCGAAGCCGCAGCGAACCGCACCATGGACCTGGTGGAAAACGCCACGCCGCTGGTCAATGGCCTGAGCACCGACGCCCAGGCCCTGAGCGCCGACTGGGGACGTTTCATGCGCCGGGAAATCGGCGCCGAAGAGTTCCGCGAGCTGGCTCGCCGGGTCGACGGTTTCCTGACCCGCAGCGCGACCGAGACCCAGATGGTTTCAAGCAACCTCAACGACATTCTGCTGGCCCAGGATTACCAGGACCTGACCGGTCAGGTGATAAAGCGCGTGACCCAACTGGTCACCGAAGTGGAGAGCAATCTGCTCAAGTTGGTGCTGATGGCCAGCCAGGTCGACCGCTTCGCCGGCATCGAACATGACCGCGCAGCGATCCTTGCCGAAAAAAATCCGCAAAAACATACGGCGCAGGGTGAAGGTCCGCAGATTCATGCCGATAAACGTGAAGACGTGATGTCCGGTCAGGACGATGTCGACGATTTGCTTTCGAGCCTGGGTTTCTAGGTTCAGACCTTTTTTAGGAGCACCCATTCATGAGCTTCGGCGCCGATGAAGAAATCCTTCAGGATTTTCTGGTTGAGGCCGGCGAAATTCTCGAGCAACTGTCCGAGCAACTGGTCGAGCTGGAAAGCCGACCGGATGACGCGGATTTGCTCAATGCCATTTTTCGCGGTTTCCACACTGTAAAAGGAGGCGCCGGCTTCCTCCAGCTCAACGAACTGGTGGAGTGCTGCCACATCGCCGAGAACGTGTTCGACATCCTGCGCAAGGGTGAGCGACGCGTCGACTCGGAGCTGATGGACGTGGTCCTGGAAGCACTGGATGCGGTCAACGGCATGTTCGGCGAAGTGCGTGAGCGCGCGCCGATCACCGCTGCCACCCCTGAGCTGCTGGCCGCCCTGGCGCGCCTGGCGGAACCGCAGTCGGCGGATCAAGTGGCGCCGGTCGCGGCTGAGCCGGTGCCGGCCAGCGATTCGGGTGACATCACCGACAATGAATTCGAACTGCTGCTCGACTCGCTGAACGCGGTCAAGGAGCAGGCCGAAGCAGCCCCTGCGCCGGTCGTGGAAGCGGCCAGCGGCAGCGATGAAATCACCGACGCCGAGTTCGAGTCGCTGCTCGATCAACTGCACGGCAAGGGTCAGTTCGCCGTCGATTCCCTGGTCTCGGCGGCGCAGCCTGCAGAACCGGCACCCGCGGCTGCGGCGGTTGAAAGCAACGAAATTACCGACGACGAATTTGAAGCCCTGCTCGACCAGTTGCACGGCAAGGGCCAGTTTGCAGTTGACGCGCTGGAGTCGGCGATTGCTTCGGTGCCGGCGCCAGTGCAAGCGCAAGCGTCGGCCGTCGGTAGCGATCTGATTTCCGATCACGAGTTCGAATCCCTGCTCGACGAATTGCACGGCAAGGGCAAGTTCTCGCCCGAGGTCGGCACTGCCGAGTCCTCGGTGGCCAGCGCTCCGGTGGCGGCACCTGTGGCCAAGCCGGTCGCGGCCGTCAGCGAAGCCAAGGCGCCGGCGCCGAAGCCGGCACCGGCCCGGGCTGCGGCGCCGGCGCCAGCGGAAAAACCGGCGAGCGAGGCCGAGACCACCGTGCGGGTCGACACCGCGCGCCTCGACGAAATCATGAACATGGTCGGCGAGCTGGTGCTGGTACGTAACCGCCTGGTGCGCCTGGGGCTCAACAGCGGCGACGAGGCCATGTCCAAGGCGGTGTCGAACCTCGACGTGGTTACCGCCGACCTGCAGACCGCGGTGATGAAAACCCGGATGCAGCCGATCAAGAAGGTCTTCGGGCGTTTCCCTCGACTGGTTCGCGACCTCGCGCGTCAGCTCAAGAAAGAGATCAACCTGGAGTTGGTCGGCGAAGACACCGACCTCGACAAGAACCTGGTCGAAGCCCTGGCCGACCCGCTGGTGCACTTGGTGCGCAACGCGGTCGACCACGGCATCGAGTCGCCGGAAGAACGTGAAGCTTCGGGCAAGTCCCGGGGCGGCAAGGTGGTGCTGGCGGCCGAGCAGGAAGGCGACCATATCCTGCTGTCGATTTCCGACGACGGCAAAGGCATGGACCCCAACGTCCTGCGCGCCATCGCGGTGAAACGCGGGGTGATGGACAAGGATGCGGCTGATCGCCTCAGCGACACCGAGTGCTACAACCTGATTTTCGCCCCGGGGTTCTCGACCAAGACCGAGATTTCCGACGTCTCCGGCCGAGGCGTCGGCATGGACGTGGTGAAGACCAAGATCTCCCAGCTCAACGGCTCGATCAACATCTACTCGGCCAAGGGCCAGGGTTCGAAGATCGTCATCAAGGTGCCGTTGACCCTGGCGATCATGCCGACCCTGATGGTCATGCTCGGCAACCAGGCGTTCGCCTTCCCGCTGGTCAACGTCAACGAAATCTTCCACCTCGACCTGTCGCGCACCAACGTGGTCGACGGCCAGGAAGTGGTGATCGTGCGCGACAAGGCGTTGCCGCTGTTTTACCTCAAGCGCTGGCTGGTCAGCTCCGCCGCTCATGAAGAGCAGCGCGAAGGCCATGTTGTGATCCTTTCGGTGGGCACGCAGCGGATCGGCTTTGTCGTCGATCAGTTGGTGGGCCAGGAAGAAGTGGTCATCAAGCCGTTGGGCAAAATGCTCCAGGGAACGCCGGGCATGTCGGGCGCCACCATTACCGGTGACGGTCGCATCGCGTTGATTCTCGATGTTCCGAGCATGCTCAAGCGTTACGCCGCACGGCGGATTTGATTCTGGCATCGCGGGGCAGCCCATGCCCCGCGGCGTCTAATGGAGTGTTTATGGCAGTCAAAGTCCTGGTGGTGGATGATTCCGGTTTTTTCCGCCGCCGCGTCTCGGAAATCCTTTCGGCAGACCCGAATATCCAGGTGGTCGGTACCGCGACCAATGGTAAAGAGGCGATCGATCAGGCGCTGGCCCTCAAGCCCGACGTGATCACCATGGACTACGAGATGCCGATGATGGATGGCATCACCGCAGTGCGGCACATCATGCAGCGCTGCCCGACCCCGGTCTTGATGTTCTCCTCGCTGACTCATGAAGGCGCGCGGGTGACCCTCGATGCGCTGGACGCGGGGGCGGTGGATTTCCTGCCGAAGAATTTCGAAGACATCTCGCGCAACCCGGAGAAGGTCAAGCAACTGCTGTGCGAAAAGGTCCACAGCATTTCCCGCAGTAACCGTCGGATCAGTGCCTATCGGGCACCGAGTGCGCCTGTTGCCGCGCCGGCTCCAGTTCCGACTCCCGCAAGCAGCTTTTCCCACAGCCCGGTCGCGCCACGTCCGACGCCGACGCCTGTTGTCGCACCTGTGCCTAGCCGTGCAGCCGCGCCGAGCCCGGCGTCGCCGGCCCCCAAGCGCAAGGCCTACAAGTTGGTGGCCATTGGCACCTCCACCGGCGGCCCGGTTGCCCTGCAGCGGGTGCTGACCCAACTGCCAGCCAACTTTCCGGCGCCGATCGTGCTGGTCCAGCACATGCCGGCAGCCTTCACCAAGGCGTTCGCCGAACGTCTGGACAAGCTGTGCCGGATCAGCGTCAAGGAAGCCGAGGACGGCGATATCCTGCGGCCCGGCCTGGCGCTGCTGGCGCCGGGTGGCAAGCAACTGATGATCGACGGCCGGGGCGCGGTGAAAATCCTGCCGGGTGACGAGCGTTTGAACTACAAGCCGTGCGTGGATATCACCTTCGGTTCGGCGGCCAAATCCTACGGCGACAAAGTTCTGGCGGTGGTCCTCACCGGCATGGGCGCCGACGGTCGTGAAGGCGCGCGCCTGCTCAAGCAGAGCGGCAGTGCAATCTGGGCCCAGGATGAAGCGAGCTGCGTGATCTACGGCATGCCGATGGCCATCGTCAAAGCCAACCTGGCGGACGCGGTGTATGACCTCGACGTGATCGGCAAGCACCTGGTCGAGGCCTGCCTCTGATGGACGTGCTCAGCCTGATCGGCATCATCATGGCGTTTGTCGCGATTATTGGCGGCAACTACCTCGAAGGCGGCCATCTTGGCGCCCTGGCCAATGGTCCGGCGGCCTTGATCGTGCTTGGCGGGACCATCGGCGCGGCATTGTTGCAGTCGCCGATGAGCGCCTTCAAACGAGCGATGCAGATTCTCACGTGGATCCTGTTCCCGCCGCGGGTCGACCTGGCTGGCGGCATCGACCGGGTCGTCAGCTGGAGCCTCACGGCGCGCAAGGAAGGCTTGCTGGGGCTCGAAGGCGTGGCCGATGTCGAGCCCGACAGCTACTCGCGCAAGGGTTTGCAGTTGCTGGTCGACGGCGCCGAGCCGGAAGCCATCCGCAGCATCCTCGAAGTGGATTTCTACACCCAGGAAAGCCGCGACATCGAAGCCGCCAAGGTCTTTGAAAGCATGGGCGGCTACGCGCCGACCATCGGCATCATCGGCGCCGTCATGGGCCTGATCCACGTCATGGGCAACCTGGCCGATCCGACGCAACTGGGCAGCGGCATTGCCGTGGCCTTCGTCGCCACCATCTACGGGGTGGCCAGCGCCAACCTGGTGCTGCTGCCGATTGCCAGCAAGCTCAAGGCGATCGCCCTGCGCCAGTCGCGTTACCGCGAAATGCTGCTCGAGGGGATTCTGTCGATTGCCGAAGGGGAAAACCCGCGGTCCATCGAGTTGAAGCTCCAGGGCTTCATGGATTGATGGGGAGCATGGACCATGGCACGTCGTCGCCACGTTGAAGAACACGTCAATCATGAACGCTGGCTGGTGTCCTACGCCGACTTCATCACCTTGCTGTTCGCTTTTTTCGTGGTGATGTACTCCATTTCCTCGATCAACGAAGGCAAGTACAAGGTCATTTCCGAAGCGTTGATCGGGGTGTTCACCGACTCCGACCGCGCCCTCAAGCCGATCCCCATCGGCGACGAACGGCCGCAGACCGTGACCCCGGCCAAGCCGCTGGTCAAGGATGCCGAGCAGATCGACGCCGGCATCGCCCAGGCGGCCAATGACCCGCTCAAGCGCATTGCCGATGACATCAGCGCCGCCTTTGGCGATCTGATCAGCGCCAACCAGATGACCATTCGCGGCAACGAGCTGTGGGTCGAGATCGAGCTCAACTCCAGCCTGTTGTTTGGCAGCGGCGACGCCATGCCCAGCGACATCGCGTTCAACATCATCGACAAGGTCGGGGCGATTCTCAAACCCTTCGACAACCCGATCCATGTCGAAGGCTTCACCGACGATCAACCGATCCGCACCGCGCAGTACCCGACCAACTGGGAGCTGTCCTCGGCGCGTTCGGCGAGCATCGTGCGCATGCTCGCGATGCAGGGCGTCAACCCGCAGCGCCTGGCGTCGGTGGGTTATGGCGAGTTCCAGCCGGTGGCCAATAACGCCACGGCCGAAGGGCGCGCGCGCAATCGGCGGGTGGTGCTGGTGGTGTCGCGCAATCTCGATGTACGCCGTAGCCTGACCGGTACCGGCACCGCCAATGCACAACCGGACGCGGCGTTGAAGCGCGCTGGCACACAAACTGCACCAGCGCCTGTCAAATCGCCGGGAAGTGCGAGCGCCGTCAATTCCCCGTCACCCGGCTTGTCACGATGAGCTATGTCTCGGTTGCCCCGTACGACCGGGAGGAACGATCCGCATGAGAGTCTGGGCTGTTGCCAATCAAAAGGGTGGTGTTGGTAAAACCACTTCCTCCATCGCTTTAGCCGGCTTGCTGGCCGAGGCGGGCAAGCGCGTGGTGGTGGTCGATCTCGACCCCCACGGCTCGATGACCAGCTACTTCGGTTACGACCCGGACAGCCTGGAACACAGTTGCTACGACCTGTTCCTGCATGGCGGCAACGTGCCCCAGGGCCTGCCGGGGCAGTTGCTGTTGTCGACCAGTGACGAACGTATTTCCCTGCTGCCGTCGAGCACCGCACTGGCCACGCTCGAGCGTCAATCGCCGGGCAAGAGTGGCCTGGGCCTGGTGATCGCCAAGAGCCTGGCGCAACTGTGGCAGGATTTCGATTACGCGCTGATCGACAGCCCGCCGCTGCTCGGCGTGCTGATGGTCAATGCCTTGGCGGCCAGCCAGCAGTTGGTGATCCCGGTGCAGACCGAGCACCTGGCGGTCAA
The DNA here is from genome assembly GCF_057814275.1 of Pseudomonas sp. F007. NCBI lineage: Bacteria > Pseudomonadati > Pseudomonadota > Gammaproteobacteria > Pseudomonadales > Pseudomonadaceae > Pseudomonas > Pseudomonas sp. F007. The sequence continues at coordinate 215,527 of NZ_JBVATA010000007.1, forward strand.
GGGCCTGGAGCGCATGGTCAATACCCTGGCGATGATCAACCACTCGCGCAAGCAGCCATTGCCGTTCAGCATCGTGCCGACCTTGTTCGACCGTCGTACCCAGGCCTCGATCGGCACCTTGCGGGTGCTGCGCGACATGTACCCGGACGACATCTGGCAGGGCTTCATCCCGGTCGATACCCGTCTGCGTGATGCCAGCCGGGCCGGTCTGACGCCTTCGCAGTTCGACGGCAAGAGTCGTGGAGTGTTGGCCTACCGTTCATTGCTCAAGCATTTGCTGGCCCAGCAACTTGCGCCGCAGGTGGCCTGAAGATGAATCGTCCGCTGAAAACCACTTCGCGCCCGCAATTGGCGCTGCAATCCTATCTGGATGCCTTGCTGCAGGACGCGACTGAAGAGCCGTTGAGCGAGGAAGTCGAGGTCATCGAGGCGCCCGAGGCACTGGATGAGTTCCAGGCGGCGATGCTCGAGGAGCAGGCGCGGGATGCGCAGATACCGGTTGAGGTGATTGCCGAGATCGAGCTGCCGGTTGAAGTGCCTGAAGAACGGGTCGTGCCGATTCCGGCGCTACCGTTGCAGGCGTTGGTCGAGCCGATTGCCGACGTACACATCCCGCCGAGCAGCACGCCACCGCCGCAGGACGACGATGGCCGTCCGAGCTGGGCTGCCGAGCCGTTCGAATGCCTGCTGTTCGATGTCGCCGGGCTGACCCTGGCGGTGCCGCTGGTGTGCCTGGGGTCGATCTATCCGCTGGCCGGGCATGAGCTGACACCCTTGTTCGGCCAGCCCGAGTGGTTCCTCGGCATCCTGCCGAGCCAGGCCGGCAACCTCAAGGTGCTGGACACCGCGCGCTGGGTGATGCCCGATCGTTACCGCGACGACTTCCGCCAGGGCCTGCAATACGTGATCTCGGTCCAGGGCTACGAATGGGGGCTGGCGGTGCATCAGGTCAGCCGTTCGTTGCGCCTGTGCCCCAACGAAATCAAATGGCGCAGTCATCGCGGACAACGGCCGTGGCTGGCCGGCACGGTGATCGAACACATGTGCGCCTTGCTCGATGTCGCGCAACTGGCCGAGTTGATCGCCAGCGGCGGGGCCAAACACCTGGGTGCGCGCAAATCGCTGCACTCGCTTACCTAATAAAGCACTGGCCGCACACGCGGTGGCCAGGCAGAACACACACCGCCAGCGGCGGTTTTTTTCGAGGGGATCAGGGTATGAATGATAAGGCGTCGTCTGCAAAGGGTTCCGAAGATCCGATCCTGCAATGGGTAACCTTCAAGCTGGACAATGAGACCTACGGCATCAACGTGATGCGTGTCCAGGAAGTCCTGCGCTACACCGAGATCGCCCCGGTTCCGGGCGCGCCAAGCTACGTACTGGGCATCATCAACCTGCGCGGCAACGTGGTCACCGTGATCGATACCCGTCAGCGCTTCGGCCTGATGAACGCCGAGATCAGCGACAACACCCGGATCGTGATCATCGAAGCCGACAAGCAAGTGGTCGGGATCATGGTCGACAGCGTGGCCGAAGTGGTTTACCTGCGTCAGTCGGAAATCGAGACCGCGCCGAACGTCGGTAATGATGAGTCGGCCAAGTTCATCCAGGGCGTGTGCAACAAGAATAACGAACTGCTGATCCTTGTCGAACTGGACAAGATGATGAGCGAAGAAGAATGGTCGGAACTGGAGAGTATCTGATTGATCCTCGAAGTCGCGGTGATTGTGCTGGCACTGCTCTGGATCAGCACCCTGGCGATGTTCCTGGCCTACACCCGCAAACAGCGCGAGCTGGGCGCGGCGCAGGCCCAGGGCGATGCCTTGCGTGATCAGCGGATCAAGGAACTGGCCCGCCGCGTCGACCACTACCAGGACGGCAGTGTGCGCATGGGCGAAGAACTGCTCGAGTTGCAGGCATTGGTCGAACCCTTGCCGGAAAAGATGAACCGCCTCGAACAACGCGACCCCACCAGCCTGTCCTTCGCCCAGGCCGCCCGCCTGGTGGGCATGGGCGCCAGCGTCGACGAACTGACCCACAGCTGCGGCCTGACCCAGGCTGAGGCGGAGTTGATGAGCAAGATGCATAAAGGTTGATTGCTCCGACGGCGGCGGGGCAAAACTTGTAAGAGCCGGCTTGCCAGCGAACCAGGCGCCTCGGTGTGTCAGGCCCGCCGCCTTCGCCGGCAAGCCAGCTCCTACAGATTTGCGGATGCCCCCGGATGTTGTAGCTACCCCGGAACCCTGTAGGAGCCGGCTTGCCGGCGAAGGCGTTATGTCAGGCATACCGTGGTGCCTGGTTCGCTGGCAAGCCAGCTCCTACAGGGCCTGTGCCGGAAGTTGTGAACGACTCCGAACCTGCTCGCTAAGGCGTCCTCCACAGCTCAATAATCCTCCCCACGCCCCGTCACATCCCGCTCCAGAATGTCGTCCCGCAATTCATACCCCACCGGAAACTTGCCCTTCAGCTTCCAGGCAAACGCAATGATTTCCGCAATGGTCCGATACAGCTCTTCGGGGATGCTGTCGCCCAGTTCCATGCGCGCCAACAAACGTACAAGCTCGGCGTTTTCGTAGATCGGCACCTCGTGCTCACGGGCGAGTTTGAGGATGGCTTCGGCCAGTTCGGCGTCGCCTTTGCCGGTGAGGGTCGGGGCGTGTTGGCCGTCGTATTTGAGGGCGATGGCCTGGCGTGGGGTATTGGATTCGTTCATGCGGTGTCGTCGACCCAGCGTTGTTCAAGGCGGGTTTGCGGGCCTTGGGGTGGTTTGCCGAGGTGGCAATCCAGTCCGCTGACATTCAGCCCGCAATCGTGGAGTTGGGCGCGCAGGCTGTCGAGGTTGTTTTCGATCAGGTTCGCGGTGTACGGGCGTTCGGCCCAGAGCTGGCCGGACAGGCTGCCGTGCAGCAGTTGCGCCTGCACTTGCAGCGGGCCCAGCGGCTCGAGATCGAAGGCCAGGTCGAGGCGCCACAGCGACTGCTTGACGGCTTGCTCGGCGGGTTTCTCCTGTTGCTCTCGGGACGGTGGATCCTCACGCTGCAACTTGATCTGCAACGGCACGATGTCGTGGGCATGGCGCATGGGGATTTCCAGCTGCCAGGTGGTTTGCAGGCGGCCGTCCTCGGTCATCCCGCTTTGTTCGAGGCTTGCCAGTTGATGGCTTTGCAGGCGCGAGACCGCTGCGGCAGCGAGGCGCAGCAGGTGTTCGAGGTCGCCTTCCTGCTCCAGGCTCTGCAGCAGTCGCGAGGGCAGGGGGAAGCCGCCCGGCGTCGGTTTGGCGCTGACCTGGCCGAGCATGCCGAGGGCGTTGCGCACGAAGCTCGGCAGCGCTTGGGCCATGGTGTTGGCGGCGATGGCGGCATTGAAGCTGGTGTTGGCCGGCAGGCCGGGGGCCAGTTGGGCGATCAGGCGCAGCAGGTTGCCTTTGGTGTCGTTTGCCGGCGCCTCGGTCAGCCCGGCCAGCAGTTTGCTTTCAAGAAATACGCCGCTGTTGGCCAGGGCCAGGGCCAGGACCTTGGGGTTGCTCAGGTGGCGCGCCTCGGGCAGGCCGGCGAGCAGGGTCTCGACAGCCGCCCGCACCGAGGCGGTCTGGCTGTCGGCGGGAAGGTTCTGCAGGGTCTTGAGCAAACCCTCCAGCGAGCCTTGGCGGCTTTGCTGGGTCTGCAACTGCTGGGCAATCGCCAATTGTTCCGAACGACTGCTCATGGGCACGAAGCTGAGGGTGTCCGCGTCCTGCACCAGGGCGCTGAGCAGCGTACCGATGCGCAGTGGCTGGGCGCTGTCGAGGGTCAGGGTGCTGCCGCTGAGGACGGTGTTCAGCAGGCTGACCATCGAGCGATAAACCGGCGGTTGTCCGGGTGCCTGCGGCAGCGCCTGGTTGGTCAACACCTTGCCCTGCAGCAGCGTGCCAACCGGCAGTTGTGATGTGTCGAGGCGGGTGAGGGCGGCGGTGTTGCTGGCGAGGGCCTGTTGCAGGGTGACTGCCAGGTTGCCGGCCGAGGGCTGGGTGATGGCCAGGCTGGTCCCCAGCGCCAATGGCAGACTACTGGTGGCGGACACCGTGGTCTGGCGCCCGCCGGCCAGGGTTATCTTCAGCAGCAGCTGGAATACCTGCTGTTCCTGGCGCAGCGACAGCACTTCAGCCTTGGCGCTTTGTCCCGGGGCAATCAGGCCATCGATCGGGGTCTGCAGCTTGAGCACTTCGCCACCCGCCGGCGGGCGCGGCAAAGCCGTGGCCGGAGCGGGCAGGGGGGGAAGGTTGATCTCACCGGTCATCAGGTCACACCCTGTCGAAATTGCCCTCTGGAGAGTAGGACATCGCATGTATAATGCCGCCCGTCTCCAGGACGCGTGGCGAAACTTCGCAACACAATCAGCTTGAAACTTGACCCAGCTCTCTGGAACAGGCCGTCAATGCCACTATGCTGCATCACTTTAACGGCCGATCCACTGCCGACTTGAACCGTAAAGGCCCGCGATCCCTTGACCATCCCTCTATTAGAAGCCGTTGCGCTCGCCTGTGAGCGAGATTGGCGGATGCTCTTCGAAAACCTCGCTTTGCGCCTGGATCGTGGTGACATGCTGCAGATCAGCGGTCCCAATGGCAGCGGCAAGACCAGTCTGCTGCGCTTGTTGGCCGGCCTGATGCAGCCCACCAGTGGCGAGGTGCTGCTCAATGGCCAGCCTCTCAATAGCCAACGCCCGGAACTGGCCCACAACCTGTTGTGGATTGGCCACGCTGCCGGGATCAAGGACTTGCTCACCCCGGAAGAAAATCTCAGTTGGCTGTGCGCCCTGCACCAGCCGGCCAGCCGCGACGCGATCTGGGCGGCGCTGGCGGCGGTCGGCCTGCGTGGTTTCGAGGATGTGCCCTGCCACACCCTGTCCGCCGGTCAGCAACGGCGCGTGGCGTTGGCCCGGCTGTACCTGGACAGCCCGGCGCTGTGGATTCTCGATGAGCCCTTCACCGCGTTGGACAAGCAAGGCGTCGCTCAGTTGGAAGCGCACCTGGCCAATCATTGCGAGCAGGGCGGCATGGTGGTCCTGACCACGCACCACAGCCTGACCCGGATGCCGTCCGGATACCGTGAACTGGATCTTGGACGGTGGGCCGCATGAGTGTGTTTGCGTTGTTGGTGGCCCGTGAAGCGCGCTTGCTGTGTCGGCGACCGGCCGAGCTGGCCAACCCCCTGGTATTTTTCGCAATTGTTGTCGCATTGTTTCCATTGGCCGTGGGACCTGAGACTCAATTGTTGCAAACCTTGTCTCCGGGCCTGGTCTGGGTAGCCGCCCTTTTATCGGTTTTGCTCTCGCTGGACGGGCTCTTTCGCAGTGATTTCGAGGACGGATCCCTTGAACAGTGGGTCCTTTCGTCGCACCCCCTGGCCCTTCTGGTTTTGGCCAAGGTACTGGCACACTGGGCGTTTTCCGGCCTGGCATTGGTATTGCTGGCGCCGTTGCTGGCATTGATGCTCGGTTTGCCCACCGCCTGTCTGCCGGTTTTGCTCTTGTCGCTGCTGCTGGGTACACCGGTACTGAGCTTGCTCGGTGCGGTCGGCGCGGCGTTGACGGTGGGTTTGAAGCGTGGTGGCTTGCTGCTGGCGCTGTTGATCCTGCCGCTGTATATCCCGGTGCTGATCCTCGGCAGTGGCGCCTTGCAGGCCGCCCTCCAGGGCATGCCGGCGACCGGGTACCTGTTGTGGCTGGGTAGCCTGACGGCCCTGGCCGTGACCCTGACACCCTTTGCAATAGCTGCTGGCCTGAAGATCAGCGTCGGCGAATAATAATGAGGTCTGGTCAAAATTTGACCACTTTTCCCAAGAAAGCAGACCCTGACTTTTCGTGACAACGAAAAGCAACCGTGATGGAAACAGCAATGAACTGGACCTGGTTTCACAAGCTCGGCTCACCCAAGTGGTTCTACGGCATCAGCGGCAAAATGCTGCCCTGGCTGAGTATCGCGGCGCTGCTGCTGATCGGCATTGGCGTGGTCTGGGGCCTGGCGTTCGCGCCGCCGGATTACCAGCAGGGCAACAGCTTCCGGATTATCTACATCCACGTGCCCGCCGCGATGCTCGCGCAGTCGGTGTACGTGATGCTGGCGGTCTGCGGCATCGTCGGCCTGGTGTGGAAGATGAAGCTGGCCGACGTCGCCCTGCAGAGTGCCGCGCCGATCGGTGCCTGGATGACCGCCGTGGCGCTGGTTACCGGCGCCATCTGGGGCAAGCCGACCTGGGGCTCGTGGTGGGTCTGGGATGCGCGACTAACGTCGATGCTGATCCTGCTGTTCCTGTACTTCGGTCTCATTGCGCTGGGCAATGCCATCAGCAATCGTGACAGCGCGGCCAAGGCCTGCGCGGTGCTGGCGATTGTCGGGGTGATCAACATTCCGATCATCAAGTATTCGGTGGAGTGGTGGAACACCCTGCACCAGGGCGCCACCTTCACCCTCACCGAGAAGCCGGCGATGCCGGTGGAGATGTGGCTGCCGCTGCTGCTGACGGTGCTGGGCTTCTACTGTTTCTTCGGCGCCGTGCTGTTGCTGCGCATGCGCCTCGAAGTGCTCAAGCGCGAAGCCCGGGCCAGTTGGGTCAAGGCCGAAGTGCAAGGCAGCCTGGAGGCCGTACGATGAGTTTTGCTTCATTCGGCGATTTCCTCGCCATGGGCCACCATGGCCTCTATGTCTGGTCGGCCTATGGCATCTGCCTGGCGGTACTGGTTCTTAACGTCGCCATGCCGATCCTGGCCCGCAAGCGTTATCTGCAACAAGAGGCGCGCCGTCTGCGCCGGGAGAACAGCAAGTGAATCCGCTGCGTAAAAAACGTCTGATCATCATCCTCGCCATCCTGGTCGGTGTCGGCGCTGCCGTCGGCCTGGCCTTGAGCGCCCTGCAGCAAAACATCAACCTGTTCTACACACCGACCCAGATTGCCAATGGCGAAGCCCCGCAAGACACGCGCATTCGTGCCGGTGGCATGGTCGAGGCGGGTTCCTTGCAACGTTCCTCAGACTCGCTGGACGTCAAATTCGTGGTCACTGATTTCAACAAGTCGGTGACCATCACCTATCGCGGCATCCTCCCGGACCTGTTCCGCGAAGGACAGGGCATCGTTGCGCTGGGCAAGTTGAACGCTGATGGCGTGGTGGTGGCTGACGAAGTGCTGGCCAAGCACGACGAGAAGTACATGCCGCCGGAAGTGACCAAGGCCCTCAAGGACAGCGGTCAATCCGCTCCCACACCCGCGAAGGAGGGTTGATCGATGAATGCCGGTCTGTTTATTCCCGAGTTGGGTCATCTGGCGATGATCCTCGCGCTGTGCTTTGCCGTGGTCCAGGCGATCGTACCGCTGCTGGGCGCCTGGCGCGGTGACCGCCAGTGGATGAGCCTGGCCCAGCCGGCTGCCTGGGGACAGTTCGCCTTCCTCGCGTTTGCCTTCGGCTGCCTGACCTATGCGTTCATGGTCGACGACTTCTCGGTGGCCTATGTCGCCAACAACTCCAACAGCGCCTTGCCCTGGTACTACAAGTTCAGCGCGGTGTGGGGCGCCCACGAAGGCTCGCTGCTGCTCTGGGCGTTCATTCTCGGTGGCTGGACCTTCGCCGTGTCGGTGTTCTCCCGGCAGTTGCCGCAGGTCATGCTGGCCCGCGTGCTGGCGGTGATGGGCATGATCAGCACTGGCTTCCTACTGTTTTTGATCGTCACCTCGAACCCGTTCACGCGGATCCTGCCGCAGATGCCCACCGATGGCGCCGACCTCAACCCGTTGCTGCAAGACATCGGCCTGATCGTTCACCCACCGATGCTGTACATGGGCTACGTCGGTTTCTCGGTGGCCTTCGCCTTCGCCATTGCCGCGCTGATGGGCGGTCGCCTGGATGCGGCCTGGGCGCGCTGGTCGCGGCCATGGACCATCGTTGCCTGGGCGTTCCTCGGTATCGGTATCACCCTCGGCTCCTGGTGGGCCTACTACGAACTCGGCTGGGGCGGCTGGTGGTTCTGGGACCCGGTGGAAAACGCCTCGTTCATGCCATGGCTCGTCGGTACGGCTTTGATTCACTCGCTGGCGGTGACGGAAAAACGCGGCGTGTTCAAAAGCTGGACCGTGCTGCTGGCGATCGCCGCCTTCTCGCTGAGCCTGCTGGGCACCTTCCTGGTTCGTTCCGGCGTGCTCACGTCGGTTCACGCCTTCGCCTCGGACCCCGAGCGCGGCGTGTTCATCCTGATCTTCCTGCTGTTCGTGGTCGGTGGTTCGCTGACCCTGTTCGCCCTGCGCGCACCGGTGGTCAAGAGCCAGGTCGGGTTCAACCTGTGGTCGCGGGAAACCCTGTTGCTGGGTAACAACCTGGTGCTGGTGGTGGCGGCCTCGATGATCCTGCTCGGCACCCTGTACCCGCTGGTGCTCGATGCCCTGACTGGCGCCAAGCTGTCGGTTGGCCCGCCGTATTTCAACGCGTTGTTCATTCCGTTGATGGCCTTGCTGATGGTGGTGATGGCGGTCGGCGTGGTGGTGCGCTGGAAAGACACCCCGGTGAAATGGCTGGTCGGCATGCTGACCCCGGTATTGCTCGGTAGCGTGGCCCTGGCCGTCATCGGCGGGATCGCCTACGGCGACTTCAACTGGGCCGTATTGGCGACTTTCCTGCTCGCCGCCTGGGTGTTGCTGGCCGGCATTCGCGACATCTTCGACAAGACCCGCCACAAGGGCCTGATCAAGGGCTTGCCAACACTGACTCGCAGCTACTGGGGCATGCAGATCGCCCACCTGGGCATCGCCGTGTGTGCCCTCGGTGTGGTGCTGTCGAGCCAGAACAGCGCCGAGCGCGACCTGCGCCTGGAGCCGGGCGAGTCGATGGAACTGGCCGGCTACCACTTCATTTTCGAAGGCGCCAAGCATTTCGAAGGGCCGAACTTCACCTCCGACAAGGGCACGGTGCGCGTGGTCCGCGACGGCAAGCAAGTCAGCGTGCTGCACCCGGAAAAACGCCTGTACACCGTGCAGAACTCGGTGATGACCGAAGCCGGGATCGACGCGGGTCTCACCCGTGATATCTACGTGGCCCTCGGCGAACCACTGGGCGAAGGCGCCTGGGCGGTGCGCGTGCACGTCAAGCCGTTCGTGCGCTGGATCTGGCTCGGCGGCCTGCTGACAGGCGCAGGCGGTTTGCTGGCGGCGCTGGATCGGCGTTATCGGGTCAAGGTGAAAGCCCGTGTGCGTGAGGCACTGGGTATGTCTGGAGCGACTGCATGAGACGTTGGTTGATGGTTCTGCCGCTGGCGCTGTTCCTGCTGGTGGCGGTGTTTCTGTACCGTGGCTTGTTTCTCAACCCGGCCGAATTGCCCTCGGCGATGATCGGCAAGCCGTTCCCCGAGTTCAGCCTGCCCAACGTGCAGGGCGACAAGACCCTGACCCGCGCCGATCTGCTGGGCAAGCCGGCGCTGGTCAACGTCTGGGGCACCTGGTGCATTTCCTGCCGGGTCGAGCACCCGGTGCTGAACAAGCTGGCCGAGCAGGGCGTGGTGATCTACGGCGTCAACTACAAGGACGTCAATGCCGACGCCTTGAAATGGCTGGCCGAGTTCCACAATCCCTATCTGCTGGACATCCGCGACGACGAAGGCACCCTGGGTCTCAACCTCGGGGTCTACGGCGCGCCGGAGACCTTCTTCATCGACGCCAAGGGCATCATCCGCGACAAGTACGTCGGCGTGATCGACCCGGTGGTCTGGCGTGAACAACTGGCGTCCAAGTACCAGGCGCTGGTGGATGAGGCCAAGCCATGAAGCGCTGGATTGCTGCGGCCATCCTCGGCCTGAGTATCGCCGGCGTGGCTCACGCCGCCATCGACACCTACGAGTTCGCCAAAGAGGGCGATCGCGAGCGCTTTCGCGAGCTGACCAAAGAGCTGCGTTGCCCCAAGTGCCAGAATCAGGACATTGCCGACTCCAACGCACCGATCGCCGCTGACCTGCGCAAAGAGATTTTCCGCATGCTCGGCGAGGGCAAGGACAATCAGCAGATCATCGACTTCATGGTCGATCGCTACGGTGATTTCGTGCGTTACAAACCGGCCCTGACCGGCAAGACCGCGGTGCTCTGGTTCGCCCCCGCCGGGCTGTTGCTCGGTGGCCTGGTGGTGATTGCCCTGATCGTCCGCCGTCGCCGCGCCGAGCGCGCTGCTGGCCCGGACACGCTTTCTGCCGAGGAGCGCGAGCGCCTCGACCAACTGTTGGATAAAAACCAAGAATGATTGATTTCTGGCTCGCTGCAGGTCTGCTTCTACTGGTTGCCCTGAGTTTTCTGTTGATCCCGGTGTTGCGCGGCCGTCGTGCCCAGCGTGAAGAGGATCGGACCGCGCTGAACGTGGCGCTTTACCAGGAGCGTGTCGCCGAGTTGCAAGGGCAACAGGCCGAAGGCGTGCTCGATGCCACGCAGATGGCCGCCGGCCGCGACGAGGCTGCCCGCGAATTGCTGGCCGATACCGAAGGTGCCGACAACGCCCGGGTCTCGCGCCTGGGCAAGCCGCTGCCGTTGCTCGCGGCGCTGCTGGTGCCGGTGCTGGGCCTGGGGCTGTACATGCATTTTGGTGCCAGCGACAAGGTCGGCCTGACCCGCGAATTTGCCCAGGCACCGCAGTCGATGGAAGAAATGACTCGTCGCCTGGAACGTGCCGTCGCCGCACAACCGGATTCCGCCGAGGGCCTGTACTTCCTCGGCCGTACCTACATGGCCCAGGATCGTCCGGCTGATGCGGCGAAACTGTTCGAGCGCACCGTGGCCGTCGCCGGTCGCGAGCCCGAGCTGCTGGGGCAATGGGCCCAGGCCCAGTACTTTGCCGACAATAAAAAATGGTCGGACAAGGTCCAGGCGCTGACCGACGAAGCCCTCAAGGCCGATCCGAAAGAAGTCACCAGCCTCGGCCTGCTGGGCATCGCCGCCTTTGAAAGCGAGCGCTACCAGGACGCCATCGACTACTGGAATCGCCTGCTGGCGCAATTGCCGCCTGAAGACAATTCGCGCAGTGCATTGGAAGGCGGGATCCAGCGCGCCACCGAGAAACTCCAGGCCAGCGGCGGCACCGTCGCCAAGGCACCGGCAGCGGTAACCAAGGCTGCGGCAATGCTCAAGGTCTCGGTGGACCTGTCGGCCGAGGTCAAGGCCAAGGTCCAGCCGGGTGACAGCGTGTTCATCTTCGCCCGTGCGACTTCTGGCCCACCGGCACCGCTGGCGGCCAAGCGCCTGACCGTTGCCGATCTGCCGGTGACGGTCGAGTTGGGCGATGCGGACGCAATGATGCCGCAATTGAAACTGTCGAACTTCCCTGAAGTCCAACTGGTTGCACGGGTATCCCGCGCTGGCCAACCGACTGCCGGCGAATGGGTCGGGCGCAGCCAGCCACTGGCCAGCAGCACCACCGCGCCGCAGCAATTGACCATCGACACTCCGGATAAATAACCAGGAAAACCGCTATGACCGCCATCGCCCGTATCACCCTGCTCAGTCTGGTCCTGGGGTTAAGCGCATGTGCGGTCCAACGGCCGAGCCCGGACACCGGGCCGGCACCGCCGATTCCCGAACCGCGTCCCACCATCAAGCCCGGCCCGTCCACCCCGCCAGGCAAACCGGTGATCCCCAACGCCCCGGCCAAGCCGCAGCCCCGCACCTCCGCCAGCTTCGCCCCGCCGCCGGGTGGCAACAGCCATTGGGATGCCAGGCTTGGGGTCTACGTACTCGACGACCAGAGCAACGTGTTCTATCGCCAGCGCACCTACTACCGCTGGGACAACGGCTGGAGCCGCAGCATCAGCCCCAGGGGGCCGTGGGAAGACACCGATATCCACGGCGTGCCTTCGGGGTTGGGCCGGCAGTTCGGGGAATAAAAAAAGGCGACCTTTACAGGTCGCCTTTTTCATTGCTGCTTCAGCGCTTACTGACCGCTGTAGATCTGGTCGAAAACCCCGCCATCGTTGAAGTGGGTTTTCTGCACGGTGCGCCAGTCACCGAAGGTTTTTTCCACCGACAGGAAGTCGACTTTCGGGAAGCGGTCGGTGTATTTCGCCAGTACCGCTGGATCGCGTGGACGCAGGTAGTTGGCGGCAGCGATTTCCTGGCCTTCTGACGACCACAGGTACTTCAGGTATTCCTCGGCAACGGCGCGGGTGCCTTTCTTGTCGACGACTTTGTCGACCACGGTCACCGGCGGCTCGGCTTCGGCGGAGACGCTTGGGTAGATCACTTCGAACTGGTCGCGACCGAATTCACGGGCGATCATTTCCGCCTCGTTCTCGAAGGTCACCAGCACGTCGCCGATCTGGTTGGTCATGAAGGTGGTGGTGGCGGCACGGCCACCGGTGTCGAGTACCGGCGCCTGCTTGAACAGCTTGCCGACGAAGTCCTTGGCCTTGTTCTCGTCGCCACCGTTTTTCAGCACGTAGCCCCATGCCGACAGGTAGGTGTAGCGGCCGTTACCGGAAGTCTTCGGGTTGGGCACGATCACCTGTACGCCGTCCTTGAGCAGGTCCGGCCAGTCTTTCAGGGCTTTCGGGTTGCCTTTGCGGACGATGAACACGGTGGCCGAAGTGAACGGCGCGCTGTTGTTCGGCAGGCGGGTGACCCAGTTGTCCGGCACCAGCTTGCCGTTGTCGGCGAGGGCGTTGATGTCGGTGGCCATGTTCATGGTAATCACGTCAGCCGGCAGGCCGTCGATGACCGAACGCGCTTGCTTGCTGGAACCACCGAAGGACATCTGCAGGGTGATGTTTTCCTTGTGCTCGGCTTGCCAGTGTTTCTGGAAGGCGGCGTTGTAGTCCTTGTAGAAGTCGCGCATCACGTCGTAGGACACGTTCAGCAGGGTGGGTGCGGCTTGCGCCACGCTGGCGAGGGTCAGGCCAGCGGCCAGAAGTGAGGCGGCGAAGATTTTTTTCACTGCACATTCCTTTTGTTCGAGAGAGTGAAGGCAATTTGCCGTCGACTATAGCCGGGGCTGCATAGCTCTTTAAAGATTAAAAAGTGCTTTGCTTATTCGATTTTCTTGAATAACAGATTGCCGCAACGTGAGCAGTAGGCGGCGCCATGCTCGTGGTTGTTTTTGCTGCACACCGGGCAGTCGTGCTGGAGCTTTTCGCCGCGCATGGCGTTGGCCAGTTCGGCAGTGAAAATCCCGGTGGGCACGGCGATGATCGAGTAACCGGTGATCATCACCATCGACGAAATGATCTGCCCGAGTACGGTCTTGGGCACGATGTCGCCATAGCCGACGGTGGTCAGGGTGACGATGGCCCAGTAGATGCCCTTGGGAATGCTGGTGAAACCATGTTGCGGGCCTTCGACCACGTACATCAGGGTGCCGAACACCGTCACCAGGGTGCAGACGCTGAGCAGGAACACCAGGATCTTCTGCTTGCTGCCGCGCAGGGCGTCCAGCAGGTAGTGGGCCTGCTTGAGGTAGGGGCCGAGCTTGAGCACGCGGAAGATCCGCAGCATGCGGATCACCCGGATGATCAGCAGGTACTGGGCATCGGCGTAATACAGGGCAAGGATTCCCGGGACGATCGCCAGCAGGTCCACCAGGCCATAGAAACTGAAGGCGTAGCGCAGGGGCTTGGGCGAGCAGTACAGGCGCAGGATGTATTCGCCGAGGAAGATCACCGTGAAACCCCACTCGATGTAGGTGAGCAGGGTGACGTAGTTCTGATGCACCTCATCGATGCTGTCGAGAATTACCACCACCAGGCTGGCCAGGATGATCAGCAACAGGATGCTGTCAAAGCGCCGGCCGGCCACGGTATCGGTCTGGAAAATCGTCACGTAGAGGCGATTGCGCCACGTGTCCTTGCTGTCCATTTGCACTGCCTTGAGCGTAAATCAGCGCAGCCTAGGGTGATTCTCCGGGGTTTGGCAAGGAGCACGCTCATCACGATTGCGGCGCAGTGGGCGGATACCGATGCGCAGCAGCCAGCAGGCGAGGATGAAGGGCGCGGTCAGGGTCGCCAGGCCCGCCGCGGCGAACAGCGGCGTAAGCAGGATCGCCAGACCGATACCCAGCAGCGGTAGCCAGGGTCGCTGGCGTTGCTGGCTGAGGGCAAGGGCCGCCAGGGCCGAATTGTAGCCATGCTGGCCGAGCAGGGCGGCAGGTGCGTCGTGTAGCCAGAGCGCGCAAAGCAAGCCGACGGCAGATCCAAGCAGGGCCCAGCCGGCGGCACGCTGATCGGCCAGCAGCAGGCCGGCGGCGATCAGGATCCCGGCCAGCGGCGCGTCGAGGAACACCGCCTGGCCCAGGCCTTTGAATACGCCGGCCACAAGGTTCAGGGTCGACAGTTCGAGTATCGGCGCAGGCACGGTCTCGCTTGGCGCGGCGAAGCTCAGCAGCAGCCAGCCAAGCAGCACGAAGGGCGCGGTGTAGGCCGGCAGGAAACGCTGTTCGCGGGTGCGCTTGAGCCATTGCTCGGTGAGCATCGCGCTGAGGCCGCCGCTGGCCAGGATCAGCGGCGCGAGCAGCGCCGACCAACTGAAGTGCAGGCTCAGCAACAGGCCGATCAACACACCGTTGTAGCTGTACAGCCCAGCCTGGCGATCGGCCTTGGCGTAGCCACGCCGTTGCGCGGTCAGCAGGCCGGCGACGCCGCCCAGCAGCGCGCCGCCGAGCAGGCTCGGCGCGGTGAACAGGATGGCCAGCAGGCAGAGCAGGCCGCACAACGGGTTGCGTTGCAGGAATATCTGGCTGAAGCCGTTGAGCAGGGCTTCGGCCCAATCGGGGCAGTGGGTATTGAAATGATGGGCAGGCATGGCAGTTGGGCAAGTAAGGGGGGACCGAGGTGCCTTTTTCGCTGGCAAGCCAGCTCCTACAGGGATCGTGTTTTGTAGGAGCTGGCTTGCCAGCGAACCAGGCCGGCAAATGCGTTCTAGATCAACGTCTCGATACGCAGGGAGTTAGTCGACCCCGGCTGGCCAAAAGGCACGCCGGCGGTGATCAACAGGGTGTCGCCGCGCTGCGCCATGCCTTGTGCCTGGGCAATTTCCAGCGCCGTGGAGCAGACTTCGTCGACCTGGCGCAGGCGATCGTTGACCACCGAGTGCACACCCCAGGCCACACTCAGGCGGCGGGCGGTGGTCAGGTTCGGGGTCAGGTTGAGGATCGGCACCGCCGGACGCTCCCGCGCTGCGCGCAAGCTCGAGGTGCCGGATTCGCTGTAGTTGACCAGCACCGCCACCGGCAGAATGTTGCTGATGCGGCGGATCGCGCAGCTGATGGCGTCCGAGGTGGTGGCTTCGGCTTTCGGCCGGCTGACGTCCAGTTGTGCCTGGTAATCCGGGCCGCCCTCAACCTGGCGGATGATCTTGCTCATCATCTGCACGGCTTCCAGCGGGTATTCACCGGACGCGGTTTCCGCCGACAGCATGACCGCGTCGGTGCCTTCGGCGACGGCGGTGGCGACGTCAGTCACTTCGGCGCGGGTCGGTGCCGGCGAGAAGCGCATCGACTCGAGCATCTGCGTGGCGACCACCACCGGCTTACCGAGCTGGCGGCAGGTGGTGATGATGTCTTTCTGGATCTGCGGCACGCTTTCGGCCGGCACTTCCACACCCAGGTCACCGCGAGCGACCATGATCGCGTCACTGAGCTCGGCGATTTCCCGCAGTTTTTCTACGGCCGACGGCTTCTCGATCTTGGCCATCAGGAAGGCTTTGTCGCCGATCAGCGCGCGGGCTTCGATAATGTCTTCCGGACGTTGCACGAACGACAGGGCGACCCAGTCCACCCCCAGTTCCAGGCCGAAGCTCAGGTCGCGGCGGTCCTTTGCAGTCAGCGGGCTGAGGTCGAGCACCGCTTGTGGCACGTTGACGCCTTTGCGGTCCGACAGTTCGCCGCCATTGAGCACGGTGGTGTCGATGGCGTCGCTGTATTTTCTGACCACCCGCAGGCGCAGCTTGCCGTCATCGAGCAACAGGTCCATGCCCGGCTCCAGCGCGGCAATGATTTCCGGGTGCGGCAGGTTGACCCGGCGCTCATCGCCCGGGGTGGTGTCGAGGTCCAGGCGCAGGGCCTGGCCACGCACCAGTTGCACCTTGCCGTCGGCAAATTTGCCGACCCGCAGTTTCGGGCCTTGCAGGTCCATCAGGATGCCCAGCGGATAATTCAGCTGGCGCTCGACTTCGCGGATCCACTGGTAGCGCTGGGCGTGGTCGGCGTGATCGCCATGGCTGAAGTTCAGGCGAAAGATGTTGACCCCGGCCAGCACCAGTTCACGGATGTCTTCGATGCCATCGGTGGCTGGGCCTAGGGTGGCGAGGATTTTGACCTTTTTGTCAGGCGTCATGTTTAGGAGTCTCGAGGATCAGGATGGCGCGGAAGTCGTTGACGTTGGTGCGGGTCGGCTCGGTGACGATCAGCGCGTCGAGCGCCTCGAAGTAACCGTAGCCATTGTTGTTGTCCAGTTCGTCGCTGGCGCTCAGGCCCAGGGCGGCGGCGCGGGCGTAGCTGTCCGGGGTCATGATGGCGCCGGCGTTGTCTTCGGAGCCGTCGATACCGTCGGTGTCACCGGCCAGGGCGTAGACACCCGGCAGGCCCTTGAGGCTGTCGGTCAGGCTCAGCAGGAACTCGGCGTTGCGGCCGCCACGGCCATTGCCGCGCACGGTCACGGTGGTTTCGCCACCGGAGAGAATCACGCAGGGCGCGGCCAGCGGTTGACCGTGGAGAATCACCTGGCGGGCGATGCCGGCGTGGACCTTCGCCACTTCCCGGGATTCGCCTTCCAGATCGCCGAGGATCAGCGGGCTGAAGCCGGCCTGGCGGCATTTCACCGCGGCGGCTTCGAGGGATTGCTGCGGGCGGGCGATCAGTTGGAAATGGCTGCGGGCCAGGGCCGGATCACCGGGTTTGACGGTTTCCGATTCTGCGCTTTGCAGCCAGCTACGAACGGACGCCGGCACCTCGATGTTGTAGCGCTTGAGGATCGCCAGGGCTTCGGCGCTGGTGCTCGGATCGGCGACGGTCGGGCCGGAGGCGATGACCGTGGCGAGGTCGCCCGGCACATCGGAAATCGCATAGGTATAAACAGTGGCCGGCCAGCAGGCCTTGCCCAGGCGTCCGCCCTTGATCGCCGAGAGATGTTTGCGCACGCAATTCATCTCGCCAATGCTGGCGCCGGACTTGAGCAGGGCTTTGTTGATCGACTGCTTGTCGGCCAGGGTGATGCCTTCGGCAGGCAATGCCAGCAGGGCCGAGCCACCACCAGAAAGCAGGAAGATCACCCGGTCGTCTTCGCTGAGGTTGCTGACCAGTTCGAAGACCCGTTTGGCCACGGCCTGGCCGGCAGCATCCGGCACCGGGTGGGCGGCTTCGACCACTTCGATTTTTTCGCAGGGGGCGCCGTGGCCGTAGCGGGTTACCACCAGGCCAGAGACGTCGCCTTGCCAGCAGCGCTCGACCACCTGGGCCATGGCAGCCGCAGCCTTGCCGGCGCCAATGACGATGACACGGCCGGTGCGATCGGCGGGCAGATGGGCTTCGAGGACCTGTTGCGGATGGGCCGCGTCGATGGCGGTGGCGAACAGGTCGCGCAGAAATTGTTGCGGATCGACCGACATGGCGGGCTCCCGGGAATTCTTGTTATTGGGGTGGCATGGGAACGGTGGTACATGGATCGCTGGCAAGCCAGCTCCTACAGATCGGCGCAGGCCCTTGTAGGAGCTGGCTTGCCAGCGATACAGACGCCTCGGTGTTTCAGATGTACCGAGGCGATTTTGTCGCGAGCAAGCTTGCTCCTACTTGCGAATCGAGAAATTCGCCATGTGTTCCAGGCCCTTGATCAGCGCCGAGTGGTCCCAGTTGCTGCCACCGATCGCCGCGCAAGTGCTGAACACCTGTTGGGCGTTGGCGGTGTTCGGCAGGTTGATGTTCAGTTCCTTGGCGCCTTGCAGGGCCAGGTTCAGGTCCTTCTGGTGCAGGCTGATACGGAAGCCTGGATCGAAGGTGCCCTTGATCATGCGGTCGCCGTGCACTTCGAGGATTTTCGAGGAGGCGAAACCGCCCATCAGCGCTTCACGCACCTTGGCTGGATCAGCACCGTTTTTCGAGGCGAACAGCAGGGCTTCGGCCACGGCCTGGATGTTCAGCGCCACGATGATCTGGTTCGCCACTTTGGCGGTCTGGCCGTCGCCATTGCCACCGACCAGGGTGATGTTCTTGCCCATGGCCTGGAACAGCGGCAGGGCGCGTTCGAAGGCATCGGCGTCACCACCGACCATGATGCTCAGGGTCGCGGCCTTGGCGCCGACTTCACCACCGGACACTGGCGCGTCGAGGTACTGGGCACCTTTTTCGGCGATCTTGGCGGCGAAGGCCTTGGTGGCAGTCGGCGAGATCGAGCTCATGTCGATCACCACTTTGCCTTTGCCAACGCCAGCGGCAACGCCGTCGGCACGGAACAGCACGTCGTCGACCTGCGGAGTATCCGGAACCATGACGATGATGAATTCGGCTTCCTGGGCGACTTCTTTCGGGTTCGCCAGGGCGACGGCGCCAGCGGCAACCAGGTCGGCAGGGGCGGCGTCGTGGTGCGCCGACAGGAACAGGCTGTGACCGGCTTTCTGCAGGTTCGCCGCCATTGGGTGGCCCATGATGCCGGTGCCGATAAATCCGATTTTAGCCATGAGAAAATCCTCTTGTTTTTGTCTTGCTGCTGCAAACGAATGGGGGCCGAACTTGTAGGAGCCGGCTTGCCGGCGAAGAGGCCATTTGATCCAGCATTGGTGTTGGCTGTAATAAGGCCTTCGCTGGCAAGCCAGCTCCTACAGGGTTTGGCAGTGTTCTTAGATCGCGTTATGGGTTTTCAACCAGCCCAGGCCGGCTTCGGTGGTGGTCAGCGGCTTGTATTCGCAACCCACCCAGCCCTGATAGCCGATGCGGTCCAGGTGTTCGAACAGGAAGCGGTAGTTGATCTCGCCGGTGCCTGGCTCGTTACGACCCGGGTTGTCAGCCAGTTGAATGTGGTTGATCTCACCCAGGTGCGACTGCAGGGTGCGCGCCAGGTCGCCTTCCATGATTTGCATGTGATAGATGTCGTACTGCAGGAACAGGTTGGCGCTGCCCACTTGTTCGCGGATCGACAGGGCCTGGGCGGTGTTGTTCAGGTAGAAGCCCGGGATGTCGCGGGTGTTGATCGCTTCCATCACCAGTTTCAGGCCCGCCGCCTGCAGCTTCTCGGCAGCGAACTTGAGGTTGGCGACGAAGGTTTTTTCTACCGTGGCATCGTCCACGCCTTGTGGGCGGATACCGGCCAGGCAGTTGATCTGGGTATTGCCAAGCACTTGCGCATAGGCGATGGCCAGGTCGACACCGGCGCGGAACTCTTCCACGCGATCCGGGTGGCAGGCGATCCCGCGTTCACCCTTGGCCCAGTCACCGGCCGGCAGGTTGAACAGCACCTGGGTCAGGCCGTGGGCATCGAGCTGGGCCTTGATTTCGGCGGAACTGAAGTCGTACGGGAACAGGTATTCGACACCGCTGAAGCCGGCTTTGGCGGCTGCTTCGAAGCGGGCGAGGAAATCCTGTTCGGTGAACAGCATGGACAGGTTGGCTGCGAAACGCGGCATGGTGGTCTCCCGTGAATCTTGTGAGGTCCCCTTTGTAGGAGCCGGCTTGCCGGCGAATGCGGTGGTTCAGTCACATCGATGTTGAATGTGCTGCCGCCTTCGCCAGCAAGCTGGCTCCTACAGGGAGGGCGAGCTGTTAATCGAGCATCGAAATCGCAGTCGGTGCGTCGTTGCCGACCAGCGCCAGGTCTTCGAATTCGTTGACCGCGTTGATTTCGGTGCCCATGGAAATGTTGGTCACGCGCTCCAGGATGATCTCGACGATCACTGGAACCTTGAACTCCTCGATCAATTCCTGGGCCTTGCGCAGGGCAGGCTGGATCTCGGCCGGCTCGAACACGCGCAGTGCCTTGCAACCGAGGCCTTCGGCAACCGCGACGTGGTCAACCCCGTAGCCGTTGAGCTCCGGTGCGTTGAGGTTGTCGAAGGACAGTTGCACGCAGTAGTCCATGTCGAAACCGCGCTGCGCCTGACGAATCAGACCCAGGTACGAGTTGTTCACCACGACGTGGATGTACGGCAGTTTGAACTGCGCGCCTACCGCCAGTTCTTCGATCATGAACTGGAAGTCGTAGTCGCCGGAGAGTGCCACAACCTTGCGGTTCGGGTCAGCCTTGACCACGCCCAGGGCCGCCGGGATGGTCCAGCCCAGCGGGCCGGCCTGACCGCAGTTGATCCAGTGACGCGGCTTGTAGACGTGCAGGAATTGCGCGCCGGCGATCTGCGACAGACCGATGGTGCTGACGTAGCAGGTGTCTTTGCCGAACACCTGGTTCATCTCTTCGTACACGCGCTGCGGCTTCACCGGTACGTTGTCGAAGTGGGTCTTGCGTTGCAGGCTGGCCTTGCGCTGCTGGCAGTCTTGCAGCCAGGCGCTGCGGTTCTTCAGTTTGCCGGCGGCTTGCCATTCGCGAGCGACTTCGATGAACACGGTCAGCGCGGCAGCGGCGTCGGACACGATGCCCAGGTCCGGGGTGAATACGCGGCCGATCTGCGTGCCTTCGATGTCGACGTGGATGAACTTGCGGCCTTCGGTGTAGACGTCGACCGAACCGGTGTGACGGTTGGCCCAACGGTTACCGATGCCCAATACCACGTCGGATTTGAGCATGGTCGCGTTGCCGTAGCGGTGCGACGTCTGCAGGCCAACCATGCCGACCATCAATGGGTGATCGTCAGGGATAGTGCCCCAGCCCATCAGGGTCGGGACGACTGGAATACCGGTCAGCTCGGCGAACTCCACCAACAGGTCGCTGGCGTCGGCGTTGATGATGCCGCCACCGGCTACCAGCAATGGGCGCTCAGCCTGATCCAGCAGGGCCAGGGCTTTTTCCACTTGCACGCGGCTAGCGGTCGGCTTGGCCAGTGGCAGTGGCTGGTAGGCGTCGATATCGAATTCGATTTCCGCCATCTGCACGTCGAACGGCAGGTCGATCAGCACTGGGCCTGGACGACCGGAACGCATTTCAAAGAAGGCTTTCTGGAACGCGTACGGCACTTGGCCCGGTTCAAGAACGGTGGTTGCCCACTTGGTCACTGGCTTGACGATGCTGGTGATGTCGACGGCCTGGAAGTCTTCCTTGTGCAGACGGGCGCGGGGTGCTTGCCCGGTGATGCAGAGGATTGGGATCGAGTCGGCCGAGGCGCTGTAGAGGCCGGTGACCATGTCGGTGCCGGCTGGCCCGGAAGTACCGATGCACACGCCGATGTTGCCGGCCTTGGTGCGGGTGTAGCCCTCGGCCATGTGCGAGGCGCCTTCAACGTGGCGAGCGAGGACGTGATCGATGCCGCCGACCTTTTGCAGGGCGGAGTACAGCGGGTTGATGGCGGCACCGGGGATGCCAAAAGCGGTATCAACCCCTTCACGGCGCATCACCAGAACGGCGGCTTCGATTGCTCTCATTTTGCTCATGGTTTTGTGCCTCTTTACGTTTTGTAATTGTATACAAGTGGCTTTGCGCAGAGTGTATTCACGGCGGACGGCGCAGGTCAATCCATTTTCTCAAGCACCCGTTTCATTCGGCGAAGGCCTATAAATACTGTGGCGTTTCGTCGCACAGGGCGCATTTCGAAAATTATTGTATACAAAAAAATAACTCATTGTGTTCTATTTGTTGCATCGGGCTGCGGCAAAAGGCAGCAGCCCCACGGCTTTCCGAAAAACAAAATGAGGACGGCACCATGAGCGCTTTAACCTTGAAAGTCGCAGTCAACCTGGCCAACCAGGCCATCGTCGCAGGGCGTGCAATCTCTGCAGCACCCTTGACCATTGCCGTGCTGGACGCCGGCGGTCACCTGATCACCCTGCAACGCGAAGACGGCGCCAGCCTGCTGCGCCCGCAGATCGCCATCGGCAAGGCATGGGGCGCCATCGCGCTGGGCAAGGGCTCACGCCTGCTGGCACTGGACGCCCAACAACGCCCGGCCTTCATCGCCGCGCTCAACAGCCTGGGACAGGGCAGCGTCGTGCCGGCACCGGGTGGTGTGTTGATTCGCGATCAGGCGGGTAACGTGCTGGGGGCGGTGGGCATCAGCGGTGATCTGTCGGATGTCGACGAGCAGTGCGCGATCACTGCGATCGAGGGATTGGGGCTGGGGTTGCAGGCGGATGCGGGGGTGGCGGCTTGATTTGCGTCGCTTGATCTGACGCTTTCGCGAACAGCGGAGCGCCGCCCGGGCTGCTCCTACAGGGATTTACGGGCACTGTAGATCCATTGTGGGAGCTAGCCTGCTAGCGATTGCTGTCGACCAGACACATTCGGCTAAACCTCTATACATCTCACCTGAAGGCGCCGGGCTAGCCTTCTCATGATCAATTTCTTGAGAGGCAAAGGAATGCCGAATTTTCCAGCTTCACATCGTCTTCGACGCGGTCGCTACGACGAATCCAACCGAATTTATCTCCTCACCACTAACACGTTTCGACGCGCACCGGTGTTTGAAGACTTCACTCTGGGCCGTCTAGTGGTGACTCAGTTGCGAAATGCGCAACAGCAAGGCATTGCAAACTCCTTGGCCTGGGTGGTCATGCCGGATCATTTCCATTGGCTGATCGAGTTGCAGCAGGGATCGCTGGCGGACTTGATGCAGAAAGCCAAATCACTGAGCAGCAAAGCGGTCCATCAAGCCACTGGTCGCAAGATCACTCTTTGGCAGAAAGGCTTTCATGATAGGGCGTTGCGACGGGAGGAGGACCTGGTGAAGGTGGCGCGCTATGTCGTTGCCAACCCTTTACGGGCCGGGCTTGTCGCGAAATTGGGTGACTATCCGCTATGGGATGCTATCTGGGTTTGAGCTGAGATCGAGTTGTCTGCATCGCTAGCAGGCTAGCTCCCACAGGATCCCCAGTGACCATAAATCCCCATGGAAGCGGCCCGGGCGGCGTTACGCTGTTCGCGATTGGCAGCAACACTGCCCATCAATCCAACTCAATACCCTTGAGCACCAGCCGAATAATCGTCTGCGCCGCCGCTTCATAATCCTCTTCATCCAGCTTGGCCTTGCCGGTGATGGCGGAGATTTGCCAGTCGAAGTCGGCGTAGGTCTGGGTCGCGGCCCAAATGCTGAACATCAGGTGGTTGGGGTCGATCGGGGCGATCTGGCCGCGGTCGATCCAGGTCTGGATGCAATCGATGTTGTGCTTGGCCTGGCCGTTGAGTTGCTCCACCAGGTCGGCGCTCAGGTGTGGCGCACCGTGCATGATTTCGCTGGCAAATACCTTGGAGGCAAACGGCAGGTCGCGGGAGATGCGGATCTTCGAGCGGATGTAGCCGCTGAGTACTTCATGGGGCACGCCGTCGGCATTGAATGGCGTCGAGGCCTGGAGGATCGGCTCGATGATGCTTTCGAGGACCTCGCGGTAGAGGTTTTCCTTGGAGCGGAAGTAGTAGTAGACGTTGGGCTTGGGCAAGCCAGCCTTGGCCGCGATGTCACTGGTTTTGGTCGCAGCGAAGCCCTTATCGGCAAATTCTTCGCTGGCGGCACGCAGGATCAGTTGTTTGTTGCGCTCGCGGATAGTGCTCATAAACCAAGGTGTTCCTTGCCGGTACTGGCGGTTGGGCATGTTAGCACCGGGCTTGCGCAGCGCTCAAGAATGCCTATTGGCGCCATGGCAGGCTATGCTGCGAAACATTTACTTACTCGGGAATTCTCAAGCCATGGCAGGAAGCAGTTTGCTGGTGCTGATCGACGACATCGCGGCGGTGCTGGATGACGTCGCGCTGATGACCAAGATGGCGGCGAAAAAGACCGCCGGGGTGCTTGGCGATGATCTGGCGCTCAATGCCCAGCAAGTCTCCGGCGTGCGCGCCGAGCGGGAAATTCCGGTGGTCTGGGCGGTGGCCAAGGGCTCGTTCCTGAACAAGCTGATCCTGGTGCCGTCTGCCTTGGCCATCAGTGCGTTCGTGCCCTGGCTGGTGACGCCGCTGCTGATGGTCGGCGGCGCCTACCTGTGTTTCGAAGGCTTCGAAAAGCTCGCGCACAAGTTCCTTCACAATCCGGCCGAAGACCACGCCGAGCATGCGCAGTTGACCGAAGCCGTCGCCGATCCAGCGGTCGACCTGGTGGCTTTCGAAAAGGACAAGATCAAGGGCGCGGTGCGTACCGACTTCATTCTCTCGGCGGAAATCATCGCCATCACCCTTGGCACCGTGGCCGATGCACCACTGACCCAGCAGGTGATTGTGCTCTCGGGGATTGCGATTGTCATGACCGTCGGCGTTTACGGCCTGGTGGCCGGCATCGTCAAACTCGACGACCTCGGTTTGTGGCTCACGCAAAAAACCTCGTCAATCGCCAAGAGCATTGGCGGGGCGATCCTGCGGGCGGCGCCGTACATGATGAAAAGCCTGTCGGTGATTGGCACTGCGGCGATGTTCCTGGTGGGCGGCGGGATCCTCACCCATGGCGTGCCGGTGCTGCATCACTGGATTGAAGGGGTTGGCGCGGCGGCGGGCGGGGCGGGGTTTGTGGTGCCGCTGTTGCTCAATGGTGTGGCGGGGATTGTAGCGGGGGCGGTGGTGTTGGGGGTGGTGATGGTGGTTAGCAAAATCTGGAAGGCGCTGAAGGCCTGACAGGAATCTCCTCCGTAGGAACAGCTCGGGCGGCGCTCCGCTGCTCGCGAAGCGTCGTGTCAGTCAGCATTTAAGTCGACTGACACTCCGTCTTCGCGAGCAAGCTCGCTCCTACAGGTTCCATCCCCAGAGGTTTTTCAGTAGCCGAAACTATTCGGCAATCTGCAGCTTGCGCGCCTCGGTATACACGTAGCGAACCTTCTCGTACTCGAACGGCGAGTTCATCTGGCCGTAGCGGAAGTGGGTCTGATAACGCTTGTCGACGCCGCGCAAAATCCAGATTTCCGGGTGGTTCTTGCTGACTTCAGGCACGTTGAGGAAGTTGATCGCATTGTCCGCGGTGTAGTCCACTACCAGCCCCGAGGTGTCGCGCAGGTTCGATGGGCCGAGAATCGGCAGGACCAGGTAGGCACCGCCCGGCACCCCATAGAAGCCCAGCGTCTGGCCGAAATCTTCACTCTGGCGCGGCAGGCCCATGGCCGTCGCCGGGTCCCACAGTCCGGCGATGCCGATGGTGGTGTTGAGCAGCAGGCGGCCGGTGGTTTCCAGCGAGCGTTGGCCCTTGAGCTGCAGCAGGCTGTTCACCAGGTTCGGCACGTCACCGAGGTTATTGAAGAAGTTGCTGACGCCAGTGCGCAGGAAACTCGGGGTGACGTAGCGGTAGCCGTCGACCACCGGCAGGAACACCCACTGATCGAAGCGGTAGTTGAAGTGGTAGACCCGACGGTTCCACGACTCCAGCGGGTCGTAGACATTCAAGGCGCTCAGGGTCGAGCGTTCGAACTCACGCTGATCCAGCCCTGGGTTGAACGTGAGTTGTTTCAGTGGCTCGGTGAAGCCGTCCGGATCGACCACGGGCGGGTTGTTGGCCTTGCTGTTGTCGGCATTGGCAGCGCCTGCGCAGAGCATCGCCGCGAGAATCAATAGATGTTTAGCCACGGAAAAACTCCAGCATGGCGTCGGCGTTGACGCGGTAGTTGAGGTTGCCGCAATGGCCGCCGTGAGGGTAGACCGTCAGGCGGTCACCAAAAGTCTTGCGCAGGAAGCCCAGGTCGCCCGGGCCGAGGATCACGTCGTCAGCGTTGTGCATCACGGCGATTTTCGAGCTGCTTTGCAGATAGTCCTGCAGTGCATACAGGCTGACCTGATCGATCAGTTGCAGCAGGCTGCCGCCATCGGTGCGGGCGCGCCACATGGGAATCACTTGTTCGGTCAGGTAGCAGTCGAAGTCGCATTGCAGCGCACGCTTGAGAAACGGCGTGAGGCTGGTGCCTTCGGTGATCGGGTACTTGGGTGGCGTAATCAGGCCGCGGCGGTTGACCAGGTCCGAGGTGTAGGCGATATCGGCCGCGGAGAAGCGGAACGAAGTGCCGATCAGCATCGCCATCTGTTCGTTGGTCAGGTGTTGTTTGGACTGCTGGAAGTCGTAGAGCAGGGCGTCGTTGAGGTCGATGTAGCCCTTTTGCTGGAAGTAGCGGGTCAACTTGTTCAGCACCAGCTCATAGAAAGTGGTGGTGTTGTTGATGCCCTTGACCTCGGTCTGCACCAGCTTGTCGAGGTTGGTCACCGAGGTGTAGAGGTTGACCGGCGGGTTGAGTAGCAGGACTTTCTTGAAGTTGAAGCTGCGTCGGGTTTCGTCCAGATGCGCAACGAAGGCCGCATCCAGGGCGCCGAGGCTGTAGCCGGTGAGGTAGAAATCGGTCACCGGCAGTTTCGGGTTCTGAGCCCGTACTGCTTGCATCACCCGGTACAGGTCCTCGGCATCTTCCTTGGTCACGCCAGGCGTGGCGAAGCGCGAGGCCGAGCTGATGAAGTCGAAGCTGGTGGGCGACGACAGCTGGACCACGTGATAACCGGCCTTGTAGTACAGGCGCTTGAGATACTCGTTAAGGCTGCTGTCATAGCGTGCGCCGGTGCCGGCGATCAGGAAAATCAGCGGGGCAGCGTGATCCTGGGTGGCCATGCGGTAGGTCAGCTTCTTCACCGCCCAGAAATTGTCCGGCAGCTCGAACTGCCGTTCAGGGCGCAGGGTCAGGCTGTGATCGCTCTGGTTGATGTCGTCATCCGAGGGCAGCTCGGGGCGCAGGTCCGGTGGCGTCGTAGCGATGGTCGCTTCAAACGGGTTGGTCAGCGGATAGCCATAGCTGGCGGCGTCGATATCCGCCGCCAGCGCGGACGCACTCAGGATAAGGCCGCCGAAAATGGCAGCGAAGCGCAAGGAACGGAGCATGACTAAATCCCTTAGAGGAAGGTGCCTATTAAAGTTCGCAGGCTATGACCACAGGAAGAGCGCCAAAGTGCCACGCATCGGCACCAAAGAGGCTGGGTTCGAGGTAATAGTAGCTGGACGATACACTTTGCTGGCATTTGATGAACAGATATCTGTTGATCGTTCTTGCGTCCGTGGGCCACGGGATTAAGCTGGGCGCCGTTTCTACCCATTGGAGTGTTCCATGTCCCGCCGCTTGCCCGTGATTGCGCTGCTCATCGTCCTGCCACTGTGGCTGGCCGCCAGTTATGGCGCGCGCTATGGCTTTATGGAGGACGCGCAGTGGGTGGGCATCTGCGCGGAGGAGGCGAGCCGCTGGGAATGTCAGCTGCGGGCGAACCTGGGCTGGTTGATCCACTTCCAGGTCATGGGCTGGGCGGCGCTGGTGGCAGCAGTGCTCGGCTTTCTGCTGCCGGGTCGGGCTGGCTGGTGGCTGGCGACGCTGGCGCTGGTCTGTGGTTTGCCGGCGCTGGCGTTGTACAACGCCAGCCTGGCGGTGTTTGCGGTGGTGATAGCCGGGTTGCGGTTGGTTCGGGCGTAACCGGCTTGCGCTATGGGTTGTTGCGTACGCGCAAGCTGCGCCACAACGCCGCCACCATCAACCCACTCACCAGCGCCCAGCCCCAGGCCTGCTGGTTCAACAGTCCCTCCTGATACAGTTGCGGCGCAATCCCTGCGCCTATGATCAAGGTCAGCAGGGCGATTTCCCGGCGTGGTGCGCTCACCGGGCGCACCAGATAGACCAGCGCCGGCAGCAGCAGGGCGGCGCTGGGGAAGCTGCGGTAGCGCGGTTCGAACACCAGGCCGAGCATCATCACTGCGGTGGCAAAACCGGCCGCGGCCAGCAGCCAGCCGGCGCGCCGCTCAAGCAGGTTGAACGCGCGTTGGCGCCAGCCGCTGCCAGCGTTCAGGCTCAGCGCGGCGTGGGCGAGGATTGCCAGGTTGAGGACGATCAGCAGGCCGGCCCAGGTCCATTCCCAGGTAGAACGGCTGGTGACTCGAGCCAATTCACCCCAGGTGCCGATGGCACAGGCCGCCACGGCACCGAGCAAGGGTAGGACCAGCGCCGCCCGGGTGCTGCTTACGCGACCACCAAGCAGCAGGGTGCCGAGGAAAATCAGGCCACCGACTGCCAGCCATTGTGGCCAGAGCGGCAGGTTGCTGACCGGGCCGGCGAGGATGCCTTTGTCCTGGCGGTCGGCGTCGAACAGTCCCCAGTAGCCGCCTACCGCGCCTTCGCTGCCGCGTTTCCAGGGTTGGTCGAACGCCTCGATCAGGTTGTAGCGCCAGCCTTGCTGTTCGGCGAGGGCAACAAAACCTCGAATGAACCGCGCTTCATTGACCCGGCTGGGCACCGCGGTTTCGCGCTGGCGGCCTTCGCTGGGCCAGCCGGTTTCACCGATCATCACGTCCTTGGGCGCGAAGCGGTTGCCGAATACCTGGCGTACTTCGGCGACGTGCTGCAGGGCCGCGTCGATGTTGGAGGGATCGTCTTCCCAGTACGGCAGTAGATGGATGGTCAGGAAGTCCACATTCGGGGCGATTTCCGGGTGCTTGAGCCAGAACTCCCAGACGTCGGCATAGGTCACCGGTTGCTTGACGCTGCGCTTGACCTGCTTGATCAGCGCGGCCAATTGCGGGCCGGTGACTTCCTTGCGCAGCAGCGCTTCGTTACCGACGATGACCGCCGAGACCACGTCCGGGTTGGCGTTGGCTTCGGCGATCAGCAGGTCGATCTCCTTGGCCGTGTCCACCGGGTTGCTGTTGACCCAGGCGCCGATCATCAACTTCAGTCCGTGCTTGCGCGCCAGGCCCGGCAGCGCTTCGAGGCCGGTCACCGAGTAGGTGCGGATGCACTCGAAACGGGTGGCGAGCAGGGCGAGGTCGGCGTCCATGCGCTCGGGGCGCAGGTTGAACGGCTGGTCGAACGGCGACTGGTCCTTGTCGAAGGGGGTGTAGGAGGCGCATTGCAGTTTGTGCGTCGGGGTCGCGGCGTCCGGCAGCAGAACCGGTTGACCGAGGCCATACCAGTAGCCGCCCAGGGCGAACAGGCCGAGCAGGCAGGCAAAGACATAGGCGGCGAAAGGGAAGCGCGAGCTGGAGGGCATGGTCAGGCCATCGGGGAGCAAAGCCGCGCATCTTACCTGCATTTATCCGCAGCTTGGTGGGCTGCAATGTTTTTACATGCAAAGTTCGAGCGGGGCGGGTGAGGGCTTTTTGCCAAGCTGTCGTTAATGGCTTTCTGATGTCGTTTATCGCTGCCTTGAGGTCGCTGACAGAGCAGGTCGTCGTCGGCGCGAGGTTGATGATCATTCCATCAGTACTCCGCTGATGTTCGAACGCGTTTGCGGTGAAGCGTGATGGGGGCGCGGTGCACCAAAACAATAGGTTGACGACGCTGCTCGGCACCCGTCGGGCGCAGCACTTTCGGGGAAGTAACGATGAAGATGCGACGACTCTTAGGCGCAAGTGCCGCTCTGGTACTTGCGATGGGCTCCACCTTGGCCAGCGCCGAAAACAAAACCCTGAGCATCGGCTACGTCGACGGTTGGTCCGACAGCGTGGCCACCACCCATGTGGCCGCTGAAGTGATCAAGCAGAAGCTGGGTTATGACGTGAAACTGCAAGCCGTGGCCACCGGGATCATGTGGCAGGGCGTGGCCACCGGTAAGCTCGATGCGATGTTGTCGGCCTGGTTGCCGGTGACTCACGGCGAGTACTGGGCGAAGAACAAGGACAAGGTGGTCGACTACGGTCCCAACTTCAAGGATGCCAAGATCGGTTTGATCGTGCCGGAGTACGTCAAGGCGGTATCGATTGCCGACCTCAAGACGGATACCACCTTCAAGAACAAGATTGTCGGCATCGACGCCGGTTCAGGCGTGATGCTCAAGACTGACCAGGCAATCAAGGACTACGGCCTCGATTACAAGCTGCAAGCCAGTTCCGGTGCTGCAATGATTGCCGAACTGACTCGCGCCGAAGACAAGAAAGAGTCGATTGCCGTGACCGGTTGGGTGCCGCACTGGATGTTCGCCAAGTGGAAACTGCGTTTCCTCGAAGATCCAAAAGGCGTTTACGGTGCAGCAGAAACCGTTAACAGCATCGGCAGTAAAGAGCTGGCGACAAAAGCGCCAGAAGTGGCGAAATTCCTGAAGAACTTCCAGTGGGCTTCTAAAGACGAAATCGGCGAAGTGATGTTGGCGATTCAGGATGGCGCCAAGCCTGACGCTGCGGCCAAGGATTGGGTGGCCAAGCACCCCGAGCGCGTTGCCGAGTGGACCAAGTAAGTTGAGTTAAGCGTCTAGTCAGCACCTTCCAGGCCCCTTTGGCAGTCATGCCAAAGGGGCCTTTTTGTTTCTGGCACAACGTGGATGAATGAAGTTCTTTTATTGCGCGTGGGTGAATTGGAGGAATCGACAAGTCCGTCTAATACTAAGGTCGTCTGGAACCTCTCCTCCAGCCGCATACAGTGGATATGTTCCAACTAAAATCTGTGCTGCGAGGATAAAAACAATGAACGACAGCATTTACCTCTCGATTCAGAACAGCCCGCGCTTTAAGGAGCTGGTTCGCAAAAGAGAAAAGTTCGCCTGGATTCTCTCGGCGATCATGCTTGGCTTGTACTCCGGTTTCATTCTTCTGATTGCCTATGGGCCGCAGGTATTGGGGGCGAAGATCAGCCCTGATTCGTCAATCACCTGGGGTATTCCGATTGGCGTGGGGCTGATTGTTTCGGCCTTCATCCTGACCGGTATTTATGTACGTCGCGCCAACGGCGAATTCGACGATCTGAACAATGCGATCCTGAAGGAGGCCAAGCAATGATCCCGCGTCTGATTGCAGCCCTGGGCATTGCCGCCTTCGCACCGGCCGTTTGGGCCGCTGATGCGCTGACCGGCGAAGTTCACAAACAACCGCTGAATATTGCAGCGATCCTGATGTTCGTGGCCTTTGTTGGCGCGACCTTGTGCATTACCTACTGGGCGTCCAAGCGTAACAATTCGGCCTCTGACTACTATGCAGCGGGCGGCAAGATCACCGGCTTCCAGAATGGCCTGGCAATTGCCGGCGACTACATGTCTGCCGCGTCCTTCCTCGGTATTTCCGCGCTGGTGTTCACCTCCGGCTACGACGGCCTGATCTATTCGATCGGCTTCCTGGTGGGCTGGCCGATCATTCTGTTCCTGATCGCCGAGCGCCTGCGCAACCTGGGTAAATACACCTTTGCCGACGTGGCGTCCTACCGCCTTGGGCAAACCCAGATTCGTACCCTGTCGGCCTGCGGTTCGCTGGTGGTGGTGGCCTTCTACCTGATCGCGCAGATGGTGGGTGCCGGCAAGCTGATCCAGCTGCTGTTCGGCCTCGACTACCATGTCGCGGTGATTCTGGTGGGTATCCTGATGTGCATGTACGTGCTGTTCGGCGGCATGCTGGCGACCACCTGGGTGCAGATCATCAAGGCGGTATTGCTGCTCTCCGGTGCCTCGTTCATGGCGCTGATGGTGATGAAGCACGTCAACTTCGACTTCAACATGCTGTTCTCCGAGGCAATCAAGGTTCACCCGAAAGGTGAGGCGATCATGAGCCCGGGCGGCCTGGTGAAGGATCCGATTTCCGCGTTCTCCCTGGGCCTGGCGCTGATGTTCGGTACCGCTGGCCTGCCGCACATCCTGATGCGCTTCTTCACCGTGAGCGATGCTAAAGAAGCGCGCAAGAGCGTGTTGTACGCAACCGGCTTCATTGGCTACTTCTACATCCTGACCTTCATCATCGGCTTCGGCGCAATCCTGCTGGTGAGCACCAATCCGGCGTTCAAAGATGCGGCTGGTGCGCTGCTGGGCGGCAACAACATGGCGGCGGTGCACCTGGCCAACGCGGTGGGTGGCAGCATTTTCCTCGGCTTCATCTCGGCGGTGGCGTTCGCGACCATTCTGGCGGTGGTGGCTGGCCTGACCCTGGCCGGTGCGTCGGCGGTGTCCCATGACCTGTATGCCAGTGTGATCAAGAAGGGCAAGGCCAACGAGAAGGACGAGATTCGCGTCTCGAAAATCACCACCATTGCCCTGGCAGTGCTGGCGATTGGCTTGGGCATTCTGTTCGAAAGCCAGAACATTGCGTTCATGGTTGGCCTGGCGTTCTCGATTGCAGCCAGCTGCAACTTCCCGGTGCTGCTGCTTTCCATGTACTGGAAAAAGCTGACCACCCGTGGCGCGATGATCGGCGGCTGGCTGGGGCTGGTCAGTGCGGTGGGCCTGATGGTGCTGGGTCCGACCATCTGGGTGCAGATCCTGCATCACGAGAAGGCGATCTTCCCGTACGAGTACCCTGCGCTGTTCTCGATGATCATCGCGTTTATCGGGATCTGGTTCTTCTCGATTACCGACAAGTCGGCGGCTGCGGATAAGGAGCGGGAGTTGTTTGTTCCGCAGTTCGTTCGTTCGCAGACTGGCCTGGGGGCGAGCGGGGCGGTTTCGCACTGATGCTTCTTATATAAGCTGAGCGGTTTGGAAATGCCCTGGTCGAGAGACTGGGGCATTTTTTTTGGGTTTGAGTTTGGAGCTGGTTTTGGTGGTTGCTGCGAGCTAACGCTCGGCCTGTAGGAGCTGGCTTGCCAGCGAAAAACCTGAGGCCGCCGCGTACATCCAGGAGCGTTGCGTCATCGTTAACGACCATCGCGACGGTGCGACGATTCGACAGGCTCGCTCCTACAGTAGAGTGAGCGTTTCTGCAGGAATAGATATGCACAGCCTCAGGCGCCATCGCTAGCAGGCTAGCTCCTACAGTGGAGCGGGCGTTACGCAGGAATGGAGATGTACACCGAAAAATAGAAGATGGCGGCACCGTACAGCACAAACAAAAACGGCCTCCTGCTTTATATAAGAAGCAGAGGCCGTTTTCGCTGCAGTCAAGACACTATCGTGCGATGGGTCTTACTTGCGGTCTTCCAGTTTGCTGATGTCGCGCGACTCGTAGCCGGTGTACAGCTGGCGAGGGCGGCCGATCTTGTACGGGCTGGAGAGCATTTCTTTCCAGTGGGAGATCCAGCCGACGGTCCGCGCCAGGGCGAAGATCACGGTGAACATGCTGGTTGGAATGCCGATCGCCTTGAGGATGATCCCCGAGTAGAAGTCGACGTTCGGGTACAGCGAGCGTTCGATGAAGTACGGGTCGGTCAGGGCGATCTCTTCCAGGCGCATGGCCAGTTCGAGTTGCGGATCGTTGTTGATCCCCAGTTCGCGCAGTACTTCGTCGCAGGTCTGCTTCATCACGGTGGCGCGCGGGTCGCGGTTTTTATACACGCGGTGACCGAAGCCCATCAGTTTGAACGGATCGTTCTTGTCCTTGGCCTTGGCGATGAACTTGTCGATGTTCGAGACATCGCCAATTTCGTCGAGCATGGTCAGTACCGCTTCGTTGGCGCCGCCGTGAGCCGGGCCCCAGAGTGCGGCGATACCGGCTGCGATACAGGCGAACGGGTTGGCACCCGAGGAACCTGCCAGGCGCACGGTGGAGGTCGATGCGTTCTGCTCGTGGTCGGCATGGAGGATGAAGATCCGGTCCATGGCCTTGGCGAGTACCGGGCTGATCGGTTTGATCTCGCACGGGGTGTTGAACATCATGTGCAGGAAGTTTTCCGCGTACGACAGGTCGTTGCGCGGGTACATCATGGGTTGGCCCATGGAGTACTTGTAAACCATCGCTGCCAGGGTTGGCATCTTGGCAACCAGGCGGATCGCGGAGATTTCGCGATGGTGCGGGTTATTGATGTCCAGGGAGTCGTGGTAGAAGGCCGAGAGCGCGCCGACTACGCCGCACATGACGGCCATCGGGTGGGCGTCGCGACGGAAGCCGTTGAAGAAGGACTTCAATTGCTCGTGAACCATGGTGTGGTTCTTCACGGTGCCGACGAACTGGGCTTTCTGCTCGGCTGTCGGCAGTTCGCCGTTCAGCAGCAGGTAGCAGGTTTCCAGGTAGTCCGATTTCTCGGCCAGTTGTTCGATCGGGTAGCCGCGATGCAGCAGGATGCCGTTATCGCCGTCAATATAGGTAATCTTCGACTCGCAGGAGGCGGTCGACATGAAACCCGGGTCAAAGGTGAAGCGGCCCGTGGCAGTCAGGCCTCGAACGTCGATAACATCGGGACCAACGGTGCCGGTTAAAATGGGCAGCTCGACGGGG
Source organism: Pseudomonas sp. F007 (assembly GCF_057814275.1). Taxonomy (NCBI): domain Bacteria; kingdom Pseudomonadati; phylum Pseudomonadota; class Gammaproteobacteria; order Pseudomonadales; family Pseudomonadaceae; genus Pseudomonas; species Pseudomonas sp. F007. The sequence continues at coordinate 249,642 of NZ_JBVATA010000007.1, forward strand.
GCTGCGCCCTCGATGATCAACTGCGCTTTTTTGTCAGCCATGTGGCCTCCTATTTATGCTTGAAATCATCAGACAGACCCCCCACGCAGGGCCCGCACCACTATAGTGAGATAAATTCGAATGTCAATTTGCCTAAAGTCTTGCCCCAGAAGGCTTTAACCACACTTTTTCCTCGAAATTGCCTGCCGTTTACGCCTTTTATCCCGCTTGTGCAATCAGCTATTTGGGGTAGGTGTTTGCGTTGTCATTAGTAACCTAACTGTCTATACTCGGCCTCCGACCGCCAGGGGCTTTTGGGCCTGTATTTGATGGGGGTCGCATCCCTGGGTGGTGGTTACCTGACCAGTGCACTCCCCAACAACTTTGCCCTGATTGTTAGGGGCTCTTCAGTGTGAAAAAAAAGCCGTGAATAGCCAACGACCTGTAAACCTAGACCTAAGGACCATCAAACTCCCCATCACCGGCGTTACGTCGTTCCTTCACCGTGTATCCGGCATCATTCTCTTCCTGGGCCTCGGCTTCATGCTTTACGCATTGGGCAAATCCCTGGGTTCCGAGGAAGGTTTCGCCGAAGTGAAGGCATGCTTGACCAGCCCGCTGGCCAAGTTCGTAGCATGGGGCCTCCTGTCCGCTCTGCTGTATCACCTGGTTGCCGGTGTGCGCCACTTGATCATGGACATGGGCATCGGTGAGACGCTGGAAGGCGGCCGCCTGGGCTCGAAAATCATCATCGCCATTTCCGTGGTGCTGATCGTTCTGGCAGGAGTTTGGATATGGTAACCAGCGTTACGAACCTTTCGCGTTCGGGCCTCTATGACTGGATGGCACAACGTGTGTCTGCGGTCGTTCTCGCGGCTTATTTCATCTTTTTGATCGGCTACCTCGCGGCGAATCCGGGCATCGGCTATGAGCAATGGCACGGCCTGTTCAGCCACAACGGAATGCGTATTTTCAGTCTGCTGGCCCTGGTTGCCCTGGGCGCTCACGCCTGGGTCGGCATGTGGACCATCGCGACCGACTACCTGACGCCAATGGCGCTGGGCAAGTCCGCGACTGCGGTACGTTTCCTCTTCCAGGCAGTATGCGGCGTTGCGATGTTCGCTTACTTCGTCTGGGGTGTGCAGATTCTCTGGGGTATCTGATTCATGGCTAACATTCCAACGATTTCTTTCGACGCCATCATCATTGGCGGCGGCGGTGCTGGCATGCGCGCAGCGCTGCAACTGGCACAAGGCGGTCACAAGACTGCCGTGATCACCAAGGTTTTCCCGACTCGTTCGCACACTGTGTCGGCACAGGGCGGCATCACCTGCGCCATCGCGTCGGCCGACCCGAACGATGACTGGCGCTGGCACATGTACGATACCGTCAAGGGTTCCGACTACATCGGTGACCAGGACGCTATCGAATACATGTGTCAGGAAGGCCCGGCTGCGGTATTCGAACTGGACCACATGGGTCTGCCGTTCTCCCGTACCGAGCAAGGTCGTATCTACCAGCGTCCATTCGGCGGCCAGTCGAAGGATTACGGTAAAGGCGGTCAGGCTGCACGTACGTGCGCCGCGTCCGACCGTACCGGTCACGCACTGTTGCACACCCTTTATCAGGGCAACCTGAAAGCCGGTACCACGTTCCTGAACGAGTACTACGCTGTCGATCTGGTGAAGAACGACGCAGGCGACTTCGTCGGCGTTATCGCCATCTGCATCGAAACCGGCGAAACCACCTACATCCGCGCCAAGGCCACCGTATTGGCCACCGGCGGTGCAGGTCGTATCTATGCCTCCACCACCAACGCCCTGATCAACACCGGTGACGGCGTCGGCATGGCCCTGCGTGCTGGCGTACCGGTACAAGACATCGAAATGTGGCAGTTCCACCCGACTGGCATCGCCGGCGCCGGTGTACTGGTTACCGAAGGTTGCCGTGGTGAAGGTGGTTACCTGATCAACAAGCACGGCGAGCGTTTCATGGAGCGTTACGCTCCGAACGCCAAAGACCTTGCTGGTCGTGACGTTGTGGCCCGTTCCATGGTTAAAGAGATCATCGCCGGCAACGGTTGTGGCCCTAACGGCGACCACGTGATGCTCAAGCTTGACCACCTGGGCGAGGAAGTGCTGCACAGCCGCCTGCCAGGTATCTGCGAACTGTCGAAGACTTTCGCACACGTTGACCCGGTGGTTGCTCCGGTTCCGGTTGTTCCGACTTGCCACTATATGATGGGCGGCGTTGCCACCAACATTCACGGCCAGGCGATCACCCAGGACGCCGATGGCGTGGACACCATCATTCCAGGCCTGTTCGCCGTAGGCGAAGTGGCGTGCGTATCGGTTCACGGTGCCAACCGTCTGGGCGGCAACTCGTTGCTCGACCTGGTGGTGTTCGGTCGTGCTGCCGGCCTGCACCTGGAGAAGGCGCTGACCGACGGTATCGAATACGACGACGCGACCGAAGCCAACATCGAGGCCGCCCTCGCTCGTCTGGCTGCGCTGAACTCGCGTACCGACGGTGAAGACGTGGCAACCCTGCGTCGCGAGCTGCAAAGCTGCATGCAGAACTACTTCGGTGTATTCCGTACTGGCGAATACATGCAGAAGGGTATTGCCCAACTGGCCGAGCTGCGCAAGCGCATTGCCAACGTGAAGATCAACGATAAGTCGCAGGCGTTCAACACTGCACGTATCGAAGCGCTGGAACTGCAAAACCTGCTGGAAGTGGCTGAAGCTACCGCCATCGCAGCTGAAGTGCGCAAAGAGTCCCGCGGTGCTCACGCCCGTGAAGACTTTGAAGACCGTGACGACGAAAACTGGCTGTGCCACACCCTCTACTTCCCGGGTGACAAGCGCGTGAGCAAGCGTGCTGTGAACTTCTCGCCGAAGACTGTTCCGACTTTTGAACCCAAGATTCGGACTTATTAAGGGTGGCCGCCATGTTGAAAGTCAGCGTTTATCGTTACAACCCTGATCAGGACGCCGCGCCGTTCATGCAGGAATTCCAGGTCGATACCGGTGGTAAAGACCTGATGGTGCTGGACGTGCTGGCCCTGATCAAAGAGCAGGACGAGGGTTTCTCCTATCGTCGCTCTTGCCGTGAAGGTGTTTGCGGTTCCGACGGCATGAACATCAACGGCAAAAACGGCCTGGCGTGCGTCACGCCGCTGTCCGCTGTCGTAAAAGGTAACAAGTTGGTTGTTCGTCCGCTGCCAGGTTTGCCGGTTATCCGTGACCTGGTCGTCGATATGAGCATCTTCTACAAGCAATACGAGAAGGTTAAGCCATTCCTGCAGAACGACACGCCGGCTCCGGCCATCGAGCGTCTGCAGTCCCCTGAAGAGCGTGAAAAGCTCGACGGTCTGTACGAGTGCATCCTGTGCGCTTGCTGCTCGACCTCTTGCCCGTCCTTCTGGTGGAACCCGGACAAGTTCCTGGGTCCAGCTGCACTGCTGCAAGCGTACCGCTTCCTGGCAGACAGCCGCGACACCAAGACGTCCGAGCGTCTGGCTTCACTGGATGACCCGTTCAGCGTATTCCGCTGCCGCGGGATCATGAACTGCGTCAACGTATGTCCGAAAGGCCTGAACCCGACTAAGGCCATCGGTCACATTCGTAACATGCTTCTGCAAAGCGGCGTGTGATTCAGCTGTTGTACCCGTAGGACCGCTGTACCGAAGGAGCTAAGGCGCGGGCTTCAACCCGCGTCGTAGCTATAACCAGAGCCGCAGCTTACAAGGCTGCAGTTCTTATTTTGAAGAAATGAGACAAGCAGGGGCATCCGGGCTGGTACCCGGACTATCAGCGTGATCCTAAGTGGCTTGTTTTGGTCGCTGCACTCGGACTTCTGCAAGTTTGCTCGGTGTCTTCGCCGATGGTGTTCCCCTAACCGAGGGTGACCAAGCATGCAAGAAAGCGTGATGCAGCGCATGTGGAACAGCGCCTACCTGTCCGGTAGTAACGCTGCCTATGTGGAAGAGCTTTATGAGCTCTACCTGCACGACCCTAACGCTGTGCCAGAAGAGTGGCGCACCTACTTCCAGAAGTTGCCGACAGACGGCGACTCTGCCATCGATGTTTCGCACTCCACAATTCGCGACCATTTCGTGCTGCTGGCAAAGAACCAGCGCCGCGCCCAACCGGTTTCCGCCGGCAGCGTGAGCAGTGAGCACGAGAAGAAGCAAGTTGAAGTGCTGCGATTGATCCAGGCCTACCGTATGCGTGGCCACCAGGCAGCCCAGCTTGACCCGCTGGGGCTGTGGCAGCGTCCTGCACCTGCAGACCTGTCGATCAATCATTACGGCTTGACCAATGCCGATCTTGATACGACCTTCCGTGCCGGCGACCTGTTCATCGGCAAAGAGGAAGCGAGCCTACGCGAAATTCACGAAGCGTTGCAGCAGACATATTGCCGCACCATCGGCGCTGAGTTCACGCACATCACCGATTCCGAGCAGCGCCAGTGGTTCCAGCAGCGTCTGGAAAGCGTGCGCGGTCGTCCGACCTATTCCGCAGACATCAAGGGCCATCTGCTCGAACGTGTCACTGCCGGTGAAGGTCTGGAAAAATACCTGGGTACCAAATACCCGGGCACCAAGCGTTTCGGCCTGGAAGGCGGCGAGAGCCTGATTCCGATGCTCGACGAGCTGATCCAGCGTTCCGGTTCCTACGGCACCAAGGAAATCGTCATCGGCATGGCCCACCGTGGCCGTCTGAACGTGCTGGTCAACACCTTCGGCAAGAACCCGCGCGAGCTGTTCGACGAGTTCGAAGGCAAGAAGAAGGTCGAGCTGGGTTCCGGTGACGTCAAATACCACCAGGGCTTCTCGTCCAACGTAATGACCACCGGCGGTGAAGTTCACTTGGCCATGGCGTTCAACCCGTCCCACCTGGAAATCGTTTCCCCGGTGGTCGAGGGTTCGGTTCGCGCTCGTCAGGATCGCCGTAACGACCCGACCGGTGAAAAGGTTCTGCCAATCTCCATCCACGGCGACGCTGCATTCGCCGGCCAGGGTGTGGTCATGGAAACCTTCCAGATGTCGCAGACCCGCGGTTTCAAGACCGGCGGTACCGTGCACATCGTGATCAACAACCAGGTGGGCTTCACCATCAGCAACCCGCTGGACTCGCGTTCCACCGAGTACGCCACCGACGTTGCGAAAATGATCCAGGCGCCGATCCTCCATGTGAATGGTGATGATCCGGAAGCCGTATTGTTCGTGACCCAGTTGGCGATCGACTACCGCATGCAGTTCAAGCGTGACGTGGTAATCGACCTGGTCTGCTACCGTCGTCGTGGCCACAACGAGGCCGACGAGCCAAGCGGCACCCAGCCTCTGATGTATCAGCAGATCACCAAGCAGCGCACCACCCGTGAGCTGTATGCCGATCGTCTGACCCAGAGCGGCGTGCTGGACGCAGAGCGTGTTCAGGCGAAAGTCGACGAATACCGCAATGCGCTGGACAACGGTCTGCATGTTGTAAAAAGCCTGGTCAAGGAACCGAACAAAGAGTTGTTCGTCGACTGGCGTCCGTACCTGGGCCACGCCTGGACCGCGCGTCACGACACTCGCTTTGATCTGAAAACCTTGCAGGAACTGTCGGCCAAGCTGCTGGAAGTTCCGGAAGGCCTGGTGGTTCAGCGTCAAGTTGCCAAGATCTACGAAGACCGTCAGAAGATGCAAGCCGGTGGCCTGCCGATCAACTGGGGTTTCGCCGAGACCATGGCCTACGCGACGTTGCTGTTCGAAGGTCACCCGATCCGCATGACGGGTCAGGACATTGGCCGCGGTACGTTCTCGCACCGCCACGCTGTTCTGCACAACCAGAAAGACGCCGGCACCTACGTTCCGCTGAAGAACCTGTACGACGGTCAGCCGCGTTTCGAAATGTACGACTCGTACCTGTCGGAAGAAGCCGTACTGGCGTTCGAATACGGTTACTCGACCACCACGCCGAACGCGCTGGTGATCTGGGAAGCCCAGTTCGGCGACTTCGCCAACGGTGCCCAGGTGGTTATCGACCAGTTCATCACCAGTGGCGAGCACAAGTGGGGCCGTCTGTGCGGTCTGACCATGCTGCTGCCGCACGGTTATGAAGGCCAGGGTCCGGAGCACTCCTCCGCACGCCTGGAGCGTTACCTGCAACTGTGCGCCGAGCACAACATCCAGGTAGCGGTGCCGACCACTCCGGCGCAGATCTACCACTTGCTGCGTCGTCAGGTGATTCGCCCGCTGCGCAAGCCATTGATCGTTCTGACTCCGAAGTCGTTGCTGCGTCACAAACTGGCCATCTCGACCCTGGAAGATCTGGCCGAAGGTTCGTTCCAGACCGTTATCCCGGAAATCGACACCCTGGACCCGAAAAAGGTCGAGCGCGTCGTGCTGTGTAGCGGCAAGGTCTACTACGACCTGCTGGAAAAACGCCGTGCCGAAGGCCGTGACGATATTGCCATCGTGCGTATCGAGCAGCTGTACCCATTCCCTGAGGACGACTTGAAAGAAGTCCTGGCTCCTTACACCAACGTCAAGCATGCCGTGTGGTGCCAGGAAGAGCCGATGAACCAGGGCGCGTGGTACTGCAGCCAACACCACCTGCGTCGTAGCATCGCAAACCTCAACAAGTCTCTCGTACTCGAGTACGCGGGCCGTGAGGCTTCTGCTGCACCGGCATGTGGTTACGCATCGATGCACGCTGAGCAGCAGGAAAAACTGCTGCAAGACGCCTTTACTGTTTAACGCCTTCGCGCACCTGAAACCGAATTTAAGGAACCACAGACAATGGCTATCGAGATCAAAGCCCCCACTTTCCCGGAATCGGTTGCCGATGGCACCGTTGCCACCTGGCACAAGCAACCGGGCGACGTGGTCAAGCGCGACGAGCTGATCGTCGACATCGAAACCGACAAGGTCGTACTGGAAGTGCTGGCTACCGCTGACGGCGTGCTGGGCGCTATCGTCAAGGGCGAGGGCGAAACCGTCCTGTCCGACGAAGTCCTGGGCTCGATCGTTGAAGGCGGCGCTGCTGCCGCTCCTGCTGCTGCCGCTCCGGCTGCCGCTGCACAAGCTGCTGCTCCGGCCGCTGCTGGCGAAGACGATCCTGTTGCGGCTCCAGCTGCACGCAAGCTGGCTGAAGAAAACGGTATCAACATCGCTTCCGTTGCCGGCACCGGCAAAGGCGGTCGCGTGACCAAGGAAGACGTAGTGGCTGCTGTTGCCGCCAAGGCTGCTGCTCCAGCTGCTGCTCCGGCCAAGGCCGCTGCACCTGCCGCTGCTGCTCCGGTGTTCGCTGCTGGCGACCGCGTCGAGAAGCGCGTTCCGATGACCCGCGTTCGTGCAACCGTGGCCAAGCGCCTGGTAGAAGCACAATCGAACATGGCGATGCTGACCACTTTCAACGAAGTCGACATGACCGAAGTCATGGCCCTGCGTTCGAAGTACAAGGACCTGTTCGAGAAGTCCCACAACGGCGTACGCCTGGGCTTCATGTCGTTCTTCGTCAAGGCCGCTACCGAAGCGCTGAAACGCTTCCCGGCAGTCAACGCGTCGATCGACGGCAACGACATCGTTTACCACGGCTATGCCGACGTTGGTGTTGCGGTTTCCAGCGACCGTGGCCTGGTGGTTCCGGTTCTGCGTAACGCCGAACACATGAGCCTGGCTGAAATCGAAGGCGGCATCGCTACCTTCGGCAAGAAAGCCCGCGACGGCAAACTGTCGATGGACGAAATGACCGGCGGTACGTTCACCATCACCAACGGTGGTACTTTCGGTTCGATGATGTCGACCCCGATCGTCAACCCGCCTCAGGCTGCAATTCTGGGCATGCACAACATCATCCAGCGTCCTATGGCCATCAATGGTCAGGTCGTGATCCGTCCGATGATGTACCTGGCACTGTCCTACGATCACCGTCTGATCGATGGCAAAGAAGCTGTAACCTTCCTGGTGACCATCAAGAACCTGCTGGAAGATCCGGCTCGTCTGTTGCTGGATATCTGATTGAAGCAGCTGTGAGCTGCAAGTCGCGAGCTGCCATTCAAGGCAGCTCGGCTTGCAGCTTGCGGCTTGGAGCTTTTCGCTAAAGAGGATTCTTTTACATGTCACAGAAATTTGACGTAGTAGTGATCGGTGCTGGCCCTGGCGGCTACGTGGCCGCCATCAAGGCCGCCCAACTGGGTCTGTCGACCGCGTGCATCGAGAAGTACACCGACGCCGAAGGCAAACAAGCCCTGGGCGGTACTTGCCTGAACGTTGGCTGCATTCCGTCCAAGGCGCTGCTGGACAGCTCCTGGAAGTACAAGGAAGCCAAAGAAAGCTTCAACGTTCACGGTATCTCCACCGGCGAAGTCAAAATGGACGTCGCTGCGATGGTTGGCCGCAAGGCTGGCATCGTCAAGAACCTGACCGGCGGCGTTGCGACCCTGTTCAAGGCCAACGGCGTGACTTCGATCCAGGGCCACGGCAAGCTGCTGGCTGGCAAGAAAGTTGAAGTCACCAAGCCAGACGGTTCGGTTGAAGTCATCGAAGCTGAAAACGTGATCCTGGCACCAGGTTCGCGTCCGATCGACATTCCACCGGCTCCGGTCGACCAGAATGTGATCGTCGACTCCACTGGCGCCCTGGAATTCCAGGCCGTACCCAAGCGTCTGGGCGTGATCGGCGCTGGCGTGATCGGTCTCGAACTGGGTTCGGTATGGTCGCGCCTGGGCGCACAAGTGACTGTCCTGGAAGCCCTGGACACTTTCCTGATGGCTGCGGACACCGCGGTTTCCAAGGAAGCGCTGAAAACCCTGACCAAACAGGGTCTGGACATCAAGCTGGGCGCTCGCGTGACCGGTTCGAAAGTCACTGGCGAAGAAGTGCTGGTGAACTACACCGACGCCAACGGCGAACAGACCATCACCTTCGACAAGCTGATCGTAGCCGTTGGTCGCCGTCCGGTGACCACTGATCTGCTGGCCGCCGACTGCGGCGTGACCCTCGACGAGCGCGGTTTCGTGCACGTTGACGATCACTGCGCGACCACCGTACCGGGCGTCTACGCCATCGGCGACGTGGTGCGTGGCATGATGCTGGCGCACAAGGCCTCGGAAGAGGGCATCATGGTTGTCGAGCGCATCAAGGGCCACAAGGCCCAGATGAACTATGACCTGATCCCTTCGGTTATTTATACTCACCCGGAAATCGCGTGGGTCGGTAAAACCGAGCAGGCCTTGAAAGCTGAAGGCGTTGAAGTTAACGTCGGCACCTTCCCGTTCGCAGCCTCTGGCCGTGCCATGGCAGCCAACGACACCGGTGGTTTCGTCAAGGTCATCGCCGATGCCAAGACTGACCGCGTACTGGGTGTCCACGTGATTGGCCCAAGCGCTGCAGAACTGGTTCAGCAGGGCGCGATCGGTATGGAATTCGGCACCAGCGCTGAAGACCTGGGCATGATGGTTTTCTCCCATCCGACCCTGTCTGAAGCCTTGCACGAAGCAGCTTTGGCAGTGAATGGCGGCGCCATCCACATCGCCAACCGCAAGAAGCGTTAAGACAATAAGAAACCACGGCGGAATGGCCCGTCGTGAGCCTTGCGTGCAAAGCTCACCGCGGAATATCCGCTGGACGCAGCCTTGCATGGTTGTACCGGGTATCCGGAAAGGCCATGCAAGCAGCAGTCACAGGTGGTGCGGCACTTGAACAAGTGCAGCACCGAATGCGCAGTACCTAACGAAGACGGTAATAAGCATGAATCTTCACGAGTATCAGGGTAAGCAGCTGTTCGCTGAGTACGGCCTGCCAGTATCCACCGGTTACGCGGTAGACACCCCGGAAGCAGCAGCAGAAGCTTGCGACAAAATCGGCGGCAGCGAGTGGGTTGTCAAAGCCCAGGTTCACGCCGGTGGTCGCGGTAAAGCGGGCGGCGTCAAGCTGGTTCGCAACAAAGAAGACGCCAAAGCCTTCGCACAGCAGTGGCTGGGCAAGCGTCTGGTGACTTACCAGACTGACGCCAATGGTCAGCCAGTCACCAAGATCCTGGTTGAATCGTGCACTGATATCGCTAAAGAGCTGTACCTGGGCGCTGTCGTTGACCGTTCGAGCCGTCGTATCGTGTTCATGGCTTCCACCGAAGGTGGCGTGGACATCGAGAAAATCGCTCACGACACTCCAGAAAAAATTCTCAAGGCCACTATCGATCCACTGGTTGGCGCTCAGCCATTCCAGGGTCGCGAGCTGGCGTTCCAACTGGGTCTGGAAGGCAAGCAAGTTGCCCAGTTCGCCAAGATCTTCGTAGGTCTGGCCAAACTGTTCCAGGATCACGATCTGGCCCTGCTGGAAGTGAACCCGCTGGTGATCAAGGCTGACGGCGATCTGCACTGCCTGGACGCGAAGATCAACATCGACGCCAACGCCATGTACCGTCAGCCTAAGCTGAAAACTTTCCACGATCCGTCGCAGGACGATCCGCGCGAAGCGCACGCTGCCAAGTTCGAACTGAACTACGTAGCGCTGGAAGGCAACATCGGTTGCATGGTCAACGGTGCTGGCCTGGCCATGGGTACCATGGACATCGTCAACCTGCACGGCGGCAAGCCAGCCAACTTCCTCGACGTGGGCGGCGGTGCTACCAAAGAACGCGTTACCGAAGCGTTCAAGATCATCCTGTCCGACACTAACGTCGCTGCAGTACTGGTCAACATCTTCGGCGGCATCGTTCGTTGCGACATGATTGCCGAAGGCATCATCGGTGCAGTGAAAGAAGTCGGCGTGAAAATCCCGGTTGTTGTTCGCCTTGAAGGCAACAACGCTGAACTGGGCGCTAAAGTACTGGCAGAAAGCGGTTTGAACATCATCGCTGCAACCAGCCTGACCGACGCTGCTCAACAAGTTGTCAAAGCTGCGGAGGGCAAATAATGAGCGTCCTGATCAATAAAGACACCAAGGTTATCTGCCAGGGTATCACCGGTTCGCAGGGTAGCTTCCACACCCAGCAAGCGATCGAATACGGCACCAAGATGGTCGGTGGCGTAACGCCGGGCAAAGGCGGCACCGAGCACCTGGGTCTGCCAGTGTTCAACACCGTTAAAGACGCAGTAGCTGCCACTGGCGCTACCGCCAGCGTGATCTACGTTCCAGCTCCTTTCTGCAAGGACTCGATCCTGGAAGCGGCTTTCGGCGGCATCAAGCTGATCGTCTGCATCACCGAAGGCATTCCTACCCTGGACATGCTGGACGCTAAAGTTAAGTGCGACGAGCTGGGTGTTACCCTGATCGGCCCTAACTGCCCAGGCGTGATCACCCCAGGCGAATGCAAGATCGGCATCATGCCAGGTCACATTCACTTGCCAGGCAAGGTCGGTATCGTTTCCCGTTCCGGCACCCTGACCTACGAAGCTGTGAAGCAGACTACTGACGCCGGTTTCGGTCAGTCGACTTGCGTCGGCATCGGTGGTGACCCGATCCCGGGTTCGAACTTCATCGACATCCTGAAGCTGTTCCAGGAAGACCCGAAGACCGAAGCGATCGTAATGATCGGCGAGATCGGCGGTTCGGCTGAAGAAGAAGCGGCTGCCTACATCAAGGCACACGTGACCAAGCCGGTTGTTTCCTACATCGCTGGTGTGACTGCTCCTCCGGGCAAGCGCATGGGCCATGCTGGCGCAATCATCTCTGGCGGCAAAGGCACTGCAGACGAGAAATTCGCTGCTCTGCAAGACGCAGGCGTGAAAACCGTGCGTTCGCTGGCAGACATCGGCAAGGCCCTGGCCGAGCTGACTGGTTGGGCTGTCAAGTAAGCCTCGCGCTTAGCTTGCAACTCTGCTGACAAAGGCCACCTTCGGGTGGCCTTTGTCGTTTCTGATATTCGTGTTGGATGTGCTGGCCTCTTCGCGAGCAGGCTCGCTCCCACAGGGAAACGCGGTCAACTGTGGGAGCAGCCCGGGCGGCGTTCCGCTGCTCGCGATGACGGACATGTGGGCGACAACCATTTACATGCATAAATGCGACACAGAAGTGTCGTAGATCGGATACTCCGCCCCCAAACAGTGCGTTTGACCCACAAATTCGGTACCCTAGCCGCCATCTTGCGTTTGCGTCCCACAAGGTTGCTGCGCGCAGAACGGGTCAGTCTTATACGGACCGACAGCATTTCCCTCACCCTTCAGGGAAATCCCTCTCTAAATTCCGATTCAGTAGTGTGGTATTTCCGTAATGAAAGTGTTGAAAGGCCAGGACATCCTGGCGCTTGGTTTTATGACGTTTGCCCTGTTCGTCGGGGCTGGCAACATCATCTTCCCGCCTATCGTCGGTTTGCAGTCCGGACCTCATGTCTGGATGGCGGCGCTGGGTTTCCTGATCACCGCGGTCGGTTTGCCGGTGATCACCGTTGTCGCACTGGCCAAGGTCGGCGGCGCCATGGACGCCCTGAGCAGCCCGATCGGCAAGATCGCCGGTGGTGTGCTGGCGGCAGCCTGCTACCTGGCCGTGGGGCCGCTGTTCGCCACCCCACGTACCGCCACCGTGTCTTTCGAAGTGGGCCTGGCGCCGCTGACCGGTGAAAGCCCGCTGGCGCTGTTTCTCTACAGTTCGGTGTACTTCCTGCTGGTGTTCTTCATCTCCCTGTACCCAGGCCGTTTGCTGGATACCGTAGGCCGTTTCCTCGCGCCGCTGAAGATCATCGCCCTGGCGGTACTCGGTATCGCTGCATTCGCGCTGCCAGCGGGCGACATTGGTGTTGCAACTCCCGAGTATGTTGCGGCGCCGTTCTCCCAGGGCTTCATCAATGGTTACCTGACCATGGATACCCTGGGCGCACTGGTGTTCGGCATCGTGATCGTCAACGCCATCCGTTCCCGTGGCGTCGAGTCCCCGGCACTGATCACTCGCTACGCCATCATTGCCGGACTGATCGCCGGCGTTGGCCTGGCGCTGGTGTATGTCAGCCTGTTCCGCCTCGGTTCGGGCAGTCACGAAGTGGCGATGGGCGCGACCAACGGCGCTGCGGTCCTGCACGCCTATGTACAGCACACCTTTGGCTCCCTGGGCAGTGGTTTTCTGGCGGTGCTGATCTCCCTGGCGTGCCTGGTGACAGCCGTCGGCCTGACCTGCGCCTGCGCCGAATACTTCAGTCGCGTGCTGCCACTGTCCTACAAGACCCTGGTGGTTATCCTGGCGGCGTTCTCGCTGCTGGTGTCCAACCTTGGCCTGACCAACCTGATCGCCTTCTCGATCCCGGTGCTGACCGCCATCTACCCGCCATGCATCGTTCTGGTCGCCCTGAGCTTCTGCAAGGATTTCTGGCTGGAGCAGGGCCGCATCGTCGGTCCGGTGATGCTGGTGTCGTTCCTGTTCGGCCTGATCGATGCGCTCAAAGGCGCTGGCCTCGCCGACTGGATGCCGACGCAACTGACGCACCTGCCACTCGCCGAGCAAGGCCTGGCATGGCTGGTACCGTGCTTCTTCACCCTGGTAATTGCCGTAGCCTGCGATCGCCTGTTGGGCAAGCGCAGCGAAGCCCTGGCGTAAACCTCGACGTCTGCCACAAGCGGACGCTGATGTAACAGCAAATGCCCCGTATCAATTGATACGGGGCATTTTTTATGGGCCGCTGGTCGTGTCTTTTTTTGTCGGCTAACGTCGAAGCACTGTTTTCCGTCGTTTGAACCTCGCACCTACAAGGAACTGCATGTCGTTCGTCCACGCCAATCTGCTGCACATCATCGCCGCGCTCTGGTTTGTCACCTGCTGGGGTGGCTATACCCGCTACGCCACCTGGAAAGGCCGCGACACCGCTTGCCTGGCCAGTGTTCTGCACCTGTACCGAGAAGACTGGATGCGCCGCATGCTGCTGCGTGACAACCGCATCGCCGACGCCAGCGTGATCGGCAACCTGGAGCGCAACGCGTCCTTCTTTGCGTCCAGCACGCTGATCATCCTCGCCGGTATTCTTACCGTGCTGGGTGCGTCCGAGCGCGCGGTGTCGCTGCTGGCGGACATCCCCATGGTGCAACAGGCGTCCCAGGGCATGTCGGAAATCAAACTGCTGTGCCTGGCATTGGTGTTCGTCTACGCCTTCTTCACGTTCAGCTGGTGCATGCGCCAGTACAACTTCGCGGCAATCCTGGTGGGCTCGGCGCCGATGGTCGGTGAGCGGCATGTTTCCGAGCAGGAGCGCAAGGCATTTGCCCAGCGTGCTGCGCGGGTGATTTCAATGGCGGCCAACCAGTTCAACTTCGGTCTGCGCTCTTACTACTTCGGCATGACCATGCTGGCCTGGTTCGTCAGCCCCTGGTTGTTCATGTTGTTGAGTGCTGGCGTGGTATTGGTGTTGTATCGCCGCGAGTTTCATTCCGACGTACTGGAGGTGATGGTCTATACCCCTACAGAGGCGCCATTGCCCGAAGCCAGTAAAGAGGTGAGTTGATGAGTATCCCGTTCTGGTGTGTATTTATCAGCGCGTTGCTCATTTTTATCGCGCGCATGCCGGTGGGCAAGGCGATGAAAGAGCAGGGTAGCTACAACAATCACCTGCCACGTCAGCAACAGGCACAACTCACCGGTTTTGGCGCGCGCGCACTGGCGGCTCACCAGAACAGTTTCGAGGCGTTCATAGTGTTTGCAGTGGGCGTGTTGATGGCGCATACCACGCAAACAGCCGGCTGGCTGATCGACGGACTGGCCATTGTGTTTGTTGTTGCGCGGATTGTTTACTTGCTGTGTTACTGGGCCGATCTGGCCTGGCAGCGCAGTCTGGTGTGGGTGATCGGTCTGGTCTGTTCGTTGCTGTTGATGCTCAGCCCGACACTCCGGACAGTGCTGCTCTAGCCGTCTTTTTCCTGCGAACACAATAAAGCCCGCACTTGGCGGGCTTTATATTGAAGCGCTAAAACCGGATCAGTTGGTTTTAGGAGCGGCTTCTTCTGCAGCAGCTTTGTTCGATTCAGCCTGATCTTTGGCGGCTTCGGCGTTTTCTTTCGCGGCCTCGTTCACCTTATCCTGAGCTTCATTCATTTTTTGCTGTGCTTGCTCAGCATGTTGGTTGGCATCTTGAGCTTTGTCCTCGGATTTTTTATCGCAGGCAGCGAGACCGAGGGAAGCGGTCAACATCAAGGCAATAGCTAAAGTCTTACGCATGGGGTGTTTCTCCTTATGGAAAATATCTACTTGTCCTTTCGAACGCTGCGCTCGTGGTTAAGTTCAATGATTCGTTCAGATATATAAGTTTATTCCTACGGGAACTTTTCCTTAGTCCCATAACTGCTATGCAATCACACTTGCCAGAGCCTATAGCGCATGACCGAGAACCCCATTTTCGAGCGCGCGATGCGCTTCTTGTCGGCGCTGCGCCATTGCCAGGTACTGGACCTGCGTGTCCATAGCGCCAGCCAGCAAGGTCTGACGATTACCTTGCCCTACAGCCCGCAGATCGTCGGCAACCCGCAGACCGGAGTGATCCACGGTGGGGCGATCACTTCGTTGATGGACACTGCCTGCGGGATGGCGACGCTCTGTGTGTTGCCTGAGTTCGAAGTGTGTCCGACCCTCGACCTGCGTATCGACTACATGCATCCGGCCGAGCCGCACAAGGATGTGCATGGTTTCGCCCAGTGCTATCGAGTGACTACGGATGTGATCTTCACGCGCGGCTTCGCCTATCAGGACGATCCCGAGCAGCCGATCGCCCATGTCGTCGGCACCTTCATGCGCATGGGCAAGGGTGTCAAAGGCACCAAGGGCTTTGGTGGGGTGATCAGTGGTGGGCCGAAATGAACGCTAACTTCAAGGAACAACTGCAGCAGGCCCACGCTCAGGGCGACTATGCCTCGCTGTTGCATCTGATCCCCTACGCCAAGCTGATTGGCGTCGAGTGTTCGCGCCTGGGCGATGAACTGCTGTTCAAGCTACCGGCCAACAAGGACAACATCGGCAACCCGTTGCTGCCGGCGATCCATGGCGGGGTGATTGCCGGTTTCATGGAGTTGGCGGCGGCCCTGCACCTGCTGGTATTCACCGGCTCGCCTGGGGTGCCGAAGATTATCGACTTCTCCCTCGATTACCTGCGCGCCGGACAGTTTCGCGATACCTATGCCAAATGCCAGGTTTGTCGCCAGGGCCGGCGCGTGGCCAACGTCGCGATAACCGCGTGGCAGAGCACTGAAGCCGAGCCGATTGCGACCGCCCGCGCACATTTCAAGATCGAGGAAGCAACCGGCCCTTGAAATCCTCCGGGCAGCCCCCAACTTTGATGACATCCCGCCGCTGACCCTTCAGGACGCGGCCACTGCCATCCAATTGGAGTTTGATGACCATGAGCGTGGAAACTCAAAAGGAAACCCTGGGCTTCCAGACCGAGGTTAAGCAACTGCTGCACCTGATGATCCATTCGCTGTATTCCAACAAGGAAATCTTCCTTCGCGAACTGATCTCCAACGCCTCTGACGCGGTCGACAAATTGCGTTTCGAAGCCCTGTCCAAGCCTGAGTTGCTGGAAGGTGGCGCGGAACTGAAGATCCGTGTGAGCTTCGACAAGGACGCCAAGACCGTCACCCTCGAGGACAACGGCATCGGCATGAGCCGCAGCGATGTGATCACCCACCTGGGGACCATCGCCAAATCCGGCACCGCCGATTTCATGAAAAACCTGTCGGGCGACCAGAAGAAGGACTCGCACCTGATCGGTCAGTTCGGCGTCGGTTTCTACTCGGCGTTCATCGTTGCCGACAAGGTTGAAGTGTTCAGCCGTCGTGCTGGCCTTGCCGCGAGTGAAGGCGTGCACTGGTCGTCCAAGGGCGAAGGCGAATTTGAAGTCGCCACTGTCGATAAAGCCGACCGTGGTACCCGCATCGTCCTGCACCTGAAGCCGACTGAAGACGAGTTCGCCGATGGCTGGCGTCTGCGCAACATCATCAAGAAGTACTCCGACCACATCGCGCTGCCGATCGAATTACCGAAGGAAGCTGCCGTTGCCGAAGGCGAAGAAGCCCCGGCTGTCGAGTGGGAAACCGTCAACCGTGCCAGCGCGCTGTGGACCCGTCCGCGTACCGAGGTCAAGGACGAGGAATACCAGGAGTTCTACAAGCACATCGCCCACGATTTCGAGAATCCGCTGAGCTGGAGCCACAACAAGGTTGAAGGCAAGCTGGAATACAGCTCGTTGCTCTACGTGCCGGCCCGTGCACCGTTCGACCTGTACCAGCGTGAAGCGCCGAAAGGCCTGAAACTGTACGTGCAGCGCGTGTTCGTGATGGATCAGGCGGAGTCGTTCCTGCCGCTGTACCTGCGCTTCATCAAGGGCGTGGTCGACTCCAACGACCTGTCGCTGAACGTATCCCGGGAAATCCTGCAGAAAGACCCGATCATCGACTCGATGAAGTCGGCGCTGACCAAGCGTGTCCTCGACATGCTGGAGAAATTGGCGAAGAACGAGCCTGAGCAATACAAGGGCTTCTGGAAAAACTTCGGTCAGGTCATGAAAGAAGGCCCGGCGGAAGACTTCGCCAACAAGGAAAAAATCGCCGGCCTGCTGCGCTTTGCTTCGACTCAGGGTGAAGAAGGTGAGCAGGTTGTGTCGCTGGCCGAGTACCTGGCGCGTGCCAAGGAAGGTCAGGACAAGATCTACTACCTGACCGGCGAAACCTACGCTCAGGTCAAGAACAGCCCGCACCTGGAAGTCTTCCGCAAGAAAGGCATCGAAGTGCTGCTGCTGACCGATCGAATCGACGAGTGGCTGATGAGCTACCTCAGCGATTTCGACGGCAAGAGCTTTGTCGACGTGGCGCGTGGCGACCTGGACCTGGGCAACCTGGACTCGGAAGAGGACAAGAAGGCCGCAGAAGAAGTCGCCAAATCCAAGGAGGGCCTGGTTGAGCGCCTGAAAACCGCACTGGCCGACTCGGTTGCCGAAGTACGGGTTTCCCATCGTTTGACCGACTCGCCGGCGATTCTCGCCATCGGCGAGCAGGACTTGGGCCTGCAGATGCGTCAGATTCTTGAAGCGAGCGGGCAGAAGGTGCCGGACTCCAAGCCGATCTTCGAATTCAACCCGGCTCACCCGCTGATCGAGAAGCTCGACGCCGAGCAGAATGAAGAGCGTTTTGGCGACCTGTCGCACATCCTCTTCGACCAGGCAGCGCTGGCTGCCGGCGATAGCCTGAAAGACCCGGCGGCCTATGTGCGCCGGCTGAACAAGCTGTTGGTTGAACTGTCGGTTTAACCGTGTAGGAAAAAAACCCGCTTCGGCGGGTTTTTTTTCATTCTGGCGTTTCTTTACGGGAGTGAGTCATGAGTCAAATCACTGTGCGTTCCGTGGTCTATCAGATTGATGGCCAGCCTTACGAAAGCCGCGTGGCGTTCGATGCCGGTCACACCGGTCCGCGTCCGGGGTTGTTGATGGCACCGAACTGGATGGGCGTGAGTGCCGGCGCCGAGGAGATCGCCAAGTCGGTCGCCGCCAAGGGCTACGTGGTGTTGATTGCCGACCTCTATGGGCAATCGGTGCGGCCGAGCAACAATGATGAGGCTGGGGCGGCGATGATGCCGTTGAAGAATGACCGGCCGCTGCTGCGCAAGCGCATGCAGGCGGCATTCGAGCAGTTGCAGAGCCAGGGTGAGGCGAAGGTCGATACGTCGAGGCTGGCGACATTCGGCTTCTGCTTCGGCGGTTGCTGCGCCCTGGAGTTCGCCCGCACCGGTGCGTCAGTGAAAGCTGCGGTGTCGTTCCATGGCACCCTCGACACCCCGAACGTCAAGGACGCGAATAACATCAAGGGCTCGGTGCTGGTGCTGCACGGCGCCTCCGATCCATTGGTGCCCAAGGAACAATTGCCGGCGTTCGAGGCCGAGATGAATGCGGCGGGCGTCGACTGGCAGTTGCTCAGCTACGGCGGGGCGGTGCATTCCTTCACCGATCCCCATGCCAACGTACCCGGCATGATGATGTACGACGCCAGGACCGCCGGGCGGGCGTTTTTGGCGATGCATAATCTGCTGGATGAGGTGTTGGTCTAACGTTGCGGTAATTCAATCCGTTCGCTTTCCCCCGGTACCGTCGGCCAGTCGCCGCTCGACCAGCGGCGGCGGGCCTCGTCGATGGCGGCCGGGTCGCTGGCGACAAAGTTCCAGTTGATCCGCCGTGGTCCGTCGAGGGCGGCGCCGCCGAACAGCACGGCGTGGCAGTCGCTGTCGGCGCTCAGGGTCATTTCCACGCCGGGCGGCAAGACCACCAGCGCATGAGGTTCCAGGGCGGTGTCGTCGAGACGGGCGTCGCCGCTGAGGACGTAGATCGCCCGCTCCTGATGCTCGTTGGGAATCAGCAGGGTTGTTGCGGTTTGCAACTGCAGCTCGGCGTACAGGGTGGGGGAGAGCACCGGGACCGGTGATTCGAGGCAGAAGCCGCTACCGGCAATCATGCGGATCTTCACACCCAGGTTGTCGCTGACCGGCAGGCTGCTCGCCGGATGATGGCTGTAGTGTCCCGGGCCTTGTTCGTACGCCTTGGGCGAAGCCAGCCAGATCTGCAGGCCGTGCATTTTGAACTCGCTGTCCCACAGTGCTTGTGGCGTGCGCTCGACGTGGGCAATCGCGCTGCCGGCGGTCATCCAGCTGACGTCGCCAGCCTTGACGATCTGATCGGAGCCGAGGCTGTCCTTGTGCTGCAGTTGGCCTTCGAACAGGTAGGTCAGGGTCGACAGGCCGATGTGCGGATGTTGGCGGATGTTCATGCCTTTGCCTGCCGGATAGGCGGTTTCAAGCATGTGGTCGAAAAACACGAAAGGGCCGACGTTGCGGCATTTGGCCGACGGCAATGGGCGCAGGATCGGCTGGCCTTCGACATCTTCAGGGCGCGGACGAATGACGAGCAGAGTGTTCATGAGGCTTTCCAGGCAATAGCGATGATGCTGTCGAGCATAACCGCTAGCGCCTGCTATTGCTGTTACTGACTGAACGCGCCTTCGGACAGGTGGGTTTCGATGCTCACTTCACTGGTGGTCATCAGCTTGTGAATCGGGCAGCGGTCGGCGACGCGGTGCAATTCATCGCGCTGGGCATCGGTCAGTACGCCCTTGAGGGTCAACTTGACGTGCAAGGCGTATTTACCTTTCTGCTCTTCACTGTTGTCGTGCTTGACCTCGACCGTGACCCCAGTCAGCGGGATGCCTTTCTTTTGTGCGTAGAGCTTGAGGGTCAAGGCCTTGCAGGCGCCGAGTGCGGCGTCGAAATAGTCGTGCGGCTCGGGGGCCGAGCCCTCGCCGCCAGCGGATTTTGGAACATCGGCGAAGAGTTGATGATCATCGATCTGCACGCTGTGGCGAAAACCTTCGCTGGATTCGGTATTGATGGTGACAGTCATGGCATACCTCTTGGGCAGTGGATAGGTCGGGCTGAGACCTTGCAGTTATAGAGCATCTGGCCGGCATGGCGTTCCACTTTCTTTACAGCTGAACCCGGGACGGAGGGTCGCGGTCTACCTTGCTCTGGTCTGTGGGAGCGTGGGGAATGCTTTGGAAAGCCTGGAAGATTGCCGGTTGGCTGCTGCTGATGAGCGGTCCGGCCGATGCCCGCGAATACACCTACAGCGATGCGCACCTGCACTACGTGGATTTTTTCCAGGAAACCGCAGGCATGCCGAAGTTGCTGACGGCGATGCAGGAAAATCGCATCGAGCATGTGATGATTTCCGGGGTGCCAGTAGCTAAAAAATGGCACGAGGACGAGCCCAAACGCCCGCGTTACTACGCGGGGGATGACGCCGATGCCTATTGGTACAGCGCCACCGACGTGATTGTGGCTGATGCGGTGAGCAAGCTGACGCCCGAGCAGCGCGAACATTTCCACCCGTTCCTGGCTGGCTTCAATCCCAATGACAAGAATTCGGCAGCCCATATCCAGCGCATGCTCGACCTCAATCCCGGGCTGTGGCAAGGCATCGGTGAAGTCTTCACCCGTCACGACGACCTGACCGCGCTGACCGCTGGGGACACGCCGCGGGCCAACAATGAAGCGATGACGCGGATCTATCACCTGGCAGCAGAGAATGACCTGCCGGTGCTGCTGCATTCCAACATCACTTCCAAGCGTGAGAAAAATCCGTTGTACCTGGCGGAAATCGAAGAGCCGCTGCGTAATCATCCTCACACGCGTTTTATCTGGGCGCACGCGGGCACCAGTCTGGAAATTCATCGGCATCAGACGCGCATGGATTTCCTCCTGCCGACCCTTACGCGTTTGCTGGAGGCGTATCCGAACCTGTTTGTCGACCTGTCCTGGAGTGTCTTGAATCCCTATCTGCTGGATGAGGCGGGGCGCCCGCGCAAAGAGTGGCTGGCGTTGGTGGAGCGCTTTCCCGAGCGCTTCATGCTGGGTTCCGACGTGGTCGGACGCTTTAACAAGCAGGGGGCACAGATGCGCAGCTTCGAGCCGTTTCTCGATGCATTGCCGAAGGATGTGGCGCACAAGGTGGCGCGGGATAACTTTCTTGCGGTGTTGCCACGTCGAGGCTCGTAAACCGGTTGCTGAGGGGGCGCGGTACATCCATTGCACCGCTATCGCGAGCGGGCTCGCTCCTGCAGGGGGTGGGGTAGGCCGCATCAATCACGAACTCCCAATCACCGCAGTTCTGTCATCAGCCTGTCACGCCGGCGTCATACCCTCGCGCACATCTCAATCAAGGAGTGCGATATGTCCCTCATTCGTTTAAGCGCATTGGCCACATTGATGCTGGTCAGTGGCCTGGCCAGTGCCGAGGTCAGTGTCCAGGGGCCGGTGGAGTTTGGTGTATTCGAAGGCACCAGGGCCGAGTTGCAGTCGGGGGAGCGGGTGATACGCCGCAGCAACGAGTCGATCCAGCCGACGCAGACCGTACCGGCCAAGCTGGGGACCAAGTTCGGCATTCGTTACCAGTTGGCCGGCAAGACCGCCGAGGGTCAGCCGCTGACCTTGCTGTACTTCACGCCGGGCATTCGCACTCCCGATGGCGTGCGTCACGACAAGTTGGAAGTGCTGCAGAAGCTGCTGCCGGGGGCGACACAGGATGTGATGGCCTACGAGTTCACCGAGAGTCACGAGGTGGTGCCGGGGGAGTGGCGCTTCATGGTGTTCCAGGGCGATCGCCTGCTGACACAGCAGCGCTTTACCGTGCAGTGATGCCGGGCGGCAAAAAACGCCGACAATAAAAAACGCCCCGAACCAGTCGGGGCGTTTTCATGTGCGGTTCAGCCGTGACGAATCACTTGCCTTCCCAGCGCTTCAGCACGAGGGTGGCGTTGGTGCCACCGAAGCCGAAGCTGTTGCTCATCACGGTGTTGATGGTGGCGTTCTCGCGGGTCTTGGTCAGCACCGGCAGATCGGCCACTTCAGGGTCCAGTTCGTCGATGTTGGCCGAACCGGCGATGAAGTTGCCTTCCATCATCAGCATGCAGTAGATCGCCTCGTGAACGCCGGCGGCGCCCAGGGAGTGACCCGACAGGCTCTTGGTGGAGCTGATGGCTGGAGCCTTGTCGCCGAACACTTCACGTACACCTTTCATTTCCGCGACGTCGCCGACCGGGGTCGAGGTGCCGTGGGTGTTCAGGTAGTCGATCGGGGTGTCGACGGTGGACAGCGCCTGCTGCATGCAGCGGATCGCGCCTTCGCCACTTGGGGCGACCATGTCGTAGCCATCGGAAGTCGCGCCGTAGCCAACGATTTCCGCGTAGATCTTCGCGCCACGGGCCAGAGCGTGTTCCAGCTCCTCGACCACGACCATGCCGCCACCACCGGCGATGACGAAACCGTCACGGTCGGCATCGTAGGCGCGGGAGGCTTTTTCCGGGGTGTCGTTGCGCTTGCTGGACAGTGCGCCCATGGCGTCGAACAGGAACGACTGGCTCCAGTGCTCTTCTTCACCGCCGCCAGCGAACACGATGTCCTGCTTGCCCATCTGGATCTGTTCCATGGCGGTACCGATGCAGTGAGCACTGGTGGCGCAGGCAGATGCGATGGAGTAGTTCAGGCCCTTGATCTTGAATGGAGTGGCCAGGCAAGCGGAAACGGTGCTGCTCATGGTCCGCGTGACGCGGTATGGGCCAACGCGCTTGACGCCTTTTTCGCGCAGGATGTCCAGCGCTTCCATCTGATTCAGGGTCGATGCGCCGCCGGAGCCGGCGATCAGGCCGGTACGCGGGTTGGACACCTGCTCTTCGGTCAGGCCGGAGTCGGTGATGGCGTCTTTCATGGCCAAGTAGGCGTAAGCCGCCGCGTGGCCGACGAAGCGATAGATCTTGCGATCGATCAGTTCTTCAAGGTTGAGGTCAATGGAGCCGGAAACCTGGCTACGCAGACCCATTTCGGCATATTCCGGGTTGAACCGGATGCCCGGGCGGCTTGCACGCAGGTTAGCGGAGACGGTCTCTTTGTCATTGCCCAGGCACGAAACGATGCCCAGACCAGTGATAACGACGCGGCGCATGCGAATAACCCTTAGAAGTTGTCAGTGGAGGTGAATACGCCGACCCGAAGGCCTTCGGCGGTGTAGATCTCGCGGCCGTCAACGCTGACCGAACCATCGGCAATGGCCAGGTTCAGCTTGCCCTTGAGTACACGCTTGATCTGAATGTTGTAGGTGACTTTCTTGGCGGTCGGCAGGACCTGGCCGAAGAACTTCACTTCGCCCGAACCCAGGGCACGACCGCGGCCTGGCAGGCCTTGCCAGCCGAGGAAGAAACCGACCAGTTGCCACATGGCATCGAGGCCCAGGCAGCCTGGCATCACCGGGTCGCCTTCGAAGTGGCAGGCGAAGAACCACAGGTCCGGGGTGATATCCAGCTCGGCGACCAATTCACCTTTGCCGTACTTGCCACCCTCTTCGCTGATGTGGGTGATGCGATCCACCATCAACATGTTCGGGGCGGGCAGTTGCGCGTTACCTGGGCCGAACAGCTCACCGCGACTGCAGCGCAGCAGGTCTTCCCGGGTATAGGCGTTTTGTTTGGTCATGCGAGCTCCTCAATAATCCCATGCGGCAGGTGGGACGAATCTTCCCGTCCGCTCAAGGCAGTCATGCCTTGTAGCGGCAGCCTACTCATAGACTATTGCGTTGTAGTGAAAGTCACAGGACAAGGGACATGAATGTACACTTGTGCACTGAAATTATTATTCAAGCCCAAAATCGAGCCTGTCGAGGTGTCTAAGACTGCCGCACTTTCGCCTTTCACGCCAGTCGCAGTTGCGCCAAGAGCACGTTCTACTGCAGCCATCGCTGGAGAATTTGCTGCAGATCAGTACGTTTGAAAGGCTTGGCCAGGTAATCGTTCATGCCCGCCGACAGACAGGCCTCGCGGTCGCCCTGCAAGGCATTGGCAGTCAGGGCAATGATCGGCACCTCGGCGCAGCCGGGCAGCTTGCGGATTTGTCGGGTGGCCTCGTAGCCGTCGATGATCGGCAACCGGCAATCCATCAGGATCGCCTCGAACTCCAGGCTTTCGGCGCTGTGCACCGCTTGCGCGCCGTCGGTGGCCAGGGTCACGGTAAAGCCCAGGCTGCGCAGCATCGCTTCGATCACGGTCTGGTTGACCGGGTTGTCCTCCACCAGCAATACCTGGCGGCCTGCACCGTTGGCGCGAGTCGGGCGTGCGGCCGGGGGCGGCGCGGGCAACGCCTGGCGGGACAGGGCCAGGGGGATTTCCAGGGTGAAGGCCGAGCCCTGGCCTTCCACACTCTGCGCGCGCAGCGTGCCGCCCATGCGCTCGGCCAGGGCTCGGGCGATGGGCAGGCCCAGGCCGGTGCCGCCGTAGCGCCGGGAAATCGAGCTGTCGGCTTGCTGGAAGGCATTGAACATCGGCTCCAGGTGGTCGGCGGCGATGCCGATGCCGCTGTCGCGTATGGTGCAGGTGAACCACAGCAGTTCGTGGTCGAGGGCTTGCCACTGCGGCTCAATGGTGACCTGGCCGCGCTCGGTGAACTTCAAGGCGTTGCCGATCAGGTTGACCAGAATTTGCCGGATCCGCGTGGGGTCGCCCTGCACGTGCAGCGCCTGCAGACCGTCGGGTAGTTGCAGTTGCAACTTGAGGCCGCGCTGCACCGCACTATGAGTGAAGGCATTGGCGCAACTGCTGATCAGGTCGGCGAGGTTGAACGCAATGTTCTCCAATTCGAAGGGCGCCCGTTCGATGCGGGAGAAATCGAGAATATCGTTGATCACCTTGAGCAGGTGTTCGGTGGACTGCGATGCCAGCGCCGCATATTCCACCTGCTCTTCGGTCATCTGCGTGGTTTCGAGCAGTTGCAGCATTCCCAGCACGCCGTTCATGGGCGTGCGCAATTCATGGCTCATCATCGCCAGGAAGTCGGACTTGGCGCTGTTGGCCTTCTCCGCCTCTTCGCGGGTCTGGATCAGTTGCGCCATGGCTTGCTGCTGATCGCGGCTGGCGTGCTCCAGGCCATCGGCCAGGTTATTGATGTGGCGCGCCAGGCTGCCCAGTTCGGCATCATCGACGATCGGCAGCGGGGTGCTGTAGTCCCCTTGCTGGATCGCCTTGACGGCATTGCCCATGGCGCTGATCGGCTCGGACAGACTGGCCGCCAGGCGGCGCGCCAGAATGAAGGTAAAGAGCAGGGCGAACAGCGCGAGAATCCCGGCCTTGAGGACGATTTCCTGCTGACGCTGATTGAAGGCGTCGTTGGACATGCCGACAATCACCCGCCCCAGATAATCCTCGGCGACGCCGCTGTTCGACGCCGAACCCTGCAGGAAATCATTGTTCAGCGAGATGCGTTGCAGGCGCACCGGGGACTGGAATACCTCGACCAGTTGCGATTTTTCCCTGGAGAGCGACGGCTGTTCGACATGCACCAGGATGTTGTTGGCGCTGTCGCGTACCTGCAAAAAACGTACGTGGGGCGTGGCCAGGGTCGCCCTCATCAGGCTTTCGAGGACTTCATTGTTGCCGGAAATCACTCCGTACTCGGTGGCGGGGGCCAGTTGGTTGGCGATCAGTTGCCCTGTGTGGTTGAGTTCCTGGCGCAGGTCCTGGATGCGCACGAAGGTAAAGAAGCTGATCAGCAGTAGGGTCAGCAGCAAGGCCGGGCCGAGACTGATCACTTGAGTGCGGGTACTGATGCCCCAGTGGCGGCGCAAGGTCATGGAGCGGGTTCTCCTTCGGCCAACTGAATGGACATCGCCACCGGGTCAATCTGCTCGATACCCAGCGATCGCGCCACCTGCGGATTGCTCGCCACCTTGAAGCGCTTGGGGTACAGGCTGCGCGGCCAACTGGCGGGGGGACGGTCCAGCAGGTCATCGAGGATGGCCAGCCAGTCGTCCTGGTCACTGTAGCTGCTGGCCAGGCTGCCGGCCTTGACGAAGCCGGCGTTGGGGCCGATCAGCGCCTGTTGCTGGCTGTAGCTGCTGAGCAGCAGGTTTTTCGCGGTTTTCGCGTTGAACAGGTCTGCGTCGTCAAGGCCCAGCAGCACATCGCTGTTCTTCAACAGCGCTTGGAGGGGCCGGCTATCGCGGGTGTCGTCCCAGCGTTCGGCGACAATCTCCAGGCCCATGTGGTGGGCACTGCCATGCAGTTCCTTGAGCAGGAACTCGCTGTTCTTGCCGTATAGCACGCCTACGCGGCGGGCTTGTGGCAGGAGAATCCGGGTCAGGTGCAACTGGCGGCTCAGCGGCGGATCGCTCCACAGCAGGCACAGGTGCATCGGCCGGGTCGCGCCGACCCGTTGATTGGCCTGCACGCGGCTGACCCGCAGCACCAGGGTGGGCGGCCCCTGGTTGTCCTGCAGGCGCCAGTCCAGGCTGGCCAGGTCGAGGAGGATCAGGCGCGTGGTGGTGGGAATGCGCGAAGGCGCGGGCAAATCTTCCAGCGCAATGAAGCGTATGTTGTCTTTCGGTCGCTGGGCGGCCAGGGCCTGAGTGAACGCCTGCATGCCGGGGCTGTTCTCGGCCCCGGTCAGCAGCACATCGGCTGCCCGTACCGGCAGCATGAACAAGCCGGCCAGCAGCAGGGTGCAGGACCACCACCAGGGTCTGCTCACTGCACGAGTCACGTTGCGGGCCTGGGTCATGTCAGAACGTCAACTCGGCGCTGAAATACACCACGTGACGCGAGTCGTAGCGATTGTCGGCATAGGTGGTGGGTTGCGGGTCGAGACGCTGCTGCAGCATGCCGGCCAATTCCAGGCTGGCGTTGCCCAGGGGCATGCGTCGGGCGATGCGGGTGTCGATCCGGTCGAAGCGGTAGCCATTGAGCGCGTCGGCGCCATAGTAGAAGAGGGCGCTGCTCCAGCCTTGCCCCCAATCCCGCAGCCAGCCGGCTGAGCCGCTGTTGCGCGCGGTCAATTGTTGATCCTGGGGACTGCTGGCCTGCACATCGACATAGGCGTAGGTCAGGCGCAGCCGGTCGACGGCCGTCACGCGCCAGTCGAGCTGGGCTTCGCTGCCTTGAAAGCGCGCGGTGTTGGCGTTGCTGGCGATGTACTGGTTGTTGCGCAGCGGCTCACTGACCATGCCGGTGATTTCGTCGTAAAACAGCTTCAGGTCTAGGTTAAGCCCCTGGTCCGGGAAAAAGCCGTTGTAACCCACTTCACGCGAGCGCATGTGCTCCTGCTCCAGATCCCCGGGGCCGCGGGTCCTGACGAAATAGCGGGCACTGGACTGGCCGTAGGCGGCGGGTCGCAGCCGGGTAACCTGATAACTCCAGTTGACGTTGTCCTCGAACATGTCGGGCGAGCGGACGGCTTCCGAATAGACGGCGCGCAAGCCATGGCGCGGATTGATCAGGTAGTTGATCGCGAAGCGTGGGGTCAGCGAGTCGCCGATCAAGTGGTTGCTTTCGTACATGGCGCCACCCTGCAGCAACCAGTGCTCGCTGGCCCGCCATTCCAGCTGGCCGAACAGGCGCCAGGTGGTGTCGTCGAGGGTGCCATTGAAGTAGGTCTCGGAGTCGGCCCGGTCGTAGCGATAGTTCATGCCGCTGACCAGGCGCAGGCCATCGGCAATCCCCAGGGTGTCCTGCAACTCCAGCTCGTAGCGTGTTTCGCGGCTGCTCTGGTCGATGTCGCCGCAGACCGTCTGGTTGGCGCCGCCTCGCCACTGCGCCAGGACCTGATTGGCCAGCGCGACTTCTCTCGGCGCCGCGTTCGGTGCACCGCTGCTGGTGAAGCTGTTCATGTGCCGCGCCACTTGTTCGGCGTAGTTCGGGTTCAGTTGCCAAAGCTCGGTGAGTTGCGGGCTGAACGAGACTTCGGCATCGCAGGCGCGCCAGGTCTGCTGGCGATCCCATTGCTGGGCGATGCCCTGAACGTAGAGGCTGTGGTCAGGATCGAGGTCGAGGTTCCAGCGCAGCGCACCGGAATAGCTTTTGGCAGTGACGTCGGAGTTATTCCCGGCAGCGGTAATCCCGGAAAACACCGGCCGATAGGTGTACGGCCGCTGGTTGCTGCCGTCCTTGGCGTTGAGCTGCCAATCGATACTTTGGCGTTCGTCGAGGGCCTGGCTGACGGCGAGGCTGATGCGGTTGAGGCGGCGACTGTCGCGATAGTCCTCGCCCAACTGGTCGCTGTCGAAGCCGTCGTCCTGCTGGCCGGAGAGCGAGAGGCGCAGGTCGCCGCTGGTCCAGCCGGTTCCGTGGCTGGCGTACCAGTCATTGATGCCGCGTTGGCCACGGGTGACCTTCACTCGCGAGCCATGGCTGTTGGCCGGCGTGCGGGTGATGATATTGACCACGGCCATCAGTGCGTTGGCGCCGTAGCTGACGGTGTTGGGGCCGCGGAAAACCTCGATGCGCTCGATATCCTCCATGGCCACGGTGATGTCGCTCCACTCCACGGTCGCCAGCCCGGCGCGGTAGATCGAACGCCCATCGACCAGCACCTGCATGCGTCGCGCCGGGTTGGCGTTGGTGCCGTGGTAGTTGACGCTGGCCTGGTTGCCGTTGAGGTTGCCGATCATCATTCCCGGCACCAGCCGCAGCACCTCGCTGATATCCCGCGCGCCACTGGCCTTGATCAACGGGCTGTCGATCACCGTCATGCTGCCGGGCACGGCGGCGGCGGACTGTTTGAGCCGGGTGGCGGTCAGCACTTGCGGCACTTGCGCGTTGTCGAGGAACAGGTCATCGGCCAGCAACGTGTCGCTGAAGATCAGCGCCAGGGCCAGTGACGAGCGGAAAGGGCAGGGACCAGCAAACACGGAACAGCCTTGATACCGTTTGGAAGGTGCGCATGTTAACCGAGCCAGTCGACTTTTCCATTGGCGTTATCAGCGTTTTCCTTGGATTTGTTGTCTAGCTTCCTATAGGTGTCGGTAATTATCGCTGGGGCTGGCCGATGGTCGACCGCCCCGTATAATGCCGCCATCGCCACTGCTATGGATGAATGGATTGGATATGACTGAACAGCGCCCGATTGCGGTCCTGGGAGGCGGGAGTTTTGGCACCGCCGTGGCAAATTTACTGGCGCAGAATGGTCATTCGGTCCGGCAATGGATGCGTGACCCCGAGCAGGCCGAAGCTATCCGCGTCAATCGTGAAAACCCGCGCTACCTCAAGGGCATCAAGGTGCACCCGGCAGTCGAGCCGGTCACCGATCTGCTGGCGACCCTGGACGCCTGCGACCTGTGTTTCGTCGCCTTGCCCTCCAGTGCCCTGCGTTCGGTGCTGGCGCCCCATGCCGAGCGCCTGAGCGGCAAAATGCTGGTGAGCCTGACCAAGGGTATCGAGGCGCAGACTTTCAAGCTGATGAGTCAGATCCTTGAAGAAATCGCGCCGCAGGCGCGTATCGGCGTGCTGTCGGGGCCCAACCTCGCCCGTGAAGTGGCGGAGCACGCCCTGACGGCGACGGTGGTGGCCAGTGAAGATGAGGCCCTGTGCCAGCAGGTGCAGGCGGCGTTGCACGGTCGGACCTTCCGTGTGTATGCCAGTGGCGACCGCTTCGGCGTCGAGCTGGGCGGGGCGCTGAAAAACGTCTACGCAATCATTGCCGGCATGGCGGTGGCGCTGGGCATGGGCGAAAACACCAAGAGCATGTTGATCACTCGGGCGCTGGCGGAGATGACCCGGTTCGCGGTGAATCAGGGTGCCAACCCGATGACCTTCCTCGGCCTGGCCGGTGTCGGCGACCTGATCGTCACCTGCTCCTCGCCCAAGAGTCGCAACTATCAGGTCGGCTTTGCCCTCGGTCAGGGCTTGAGCCTGGAAGAGGCGGTGACGCGCCTGGGTGAAGTCGCCGAAGGTGTCAACACCCTCAAGGTGCTCAAGGCCAAGGCCCAGGACGTGGGCGTCTACATGCCGTTGGTCGCCGGCCTGCACGCGATCCTGTTTGAAGGGCGCACGCTGGAGCAGGTGATTGAACTGCTGATGCGTGGCGAGCCGAAGACCGATGTCGATTTCATTTCCATCAGCGGTTTCAACTGAACACTCGAGCCCGGGAGCAACACATGAACGAACCCAAAGTAGACGCCAAGTATGAATCCATTGCCCTGCGGGTGTTGTGGATGCTGGTGTTCGTGCTGGTCTGGCAGGTCGCGCAATTCCTGCTCGGCGCGCTGGTGGTGGTGCAGTTGATTTACCGCCTGATCTACGGTGCGCCGAGTGCCAGCCTGATGAATTTCGGTGACAGCCTCAGCCAGTTCCTCGCGCAGATCGGTCGTTTCGGCAGCTTCCACAGTGACCAGAAACCCTGGCCGTTTGCCGACTGGCCGACCCCGCGCACCCCGGAAGGCGAGGCCCCCCACAGTGTCCCGCCAGCCCCGCATCCGGTGCGTGATGAGGAGCCGAAGCTATGAAAGTCTGGGTCCTGCGTCACGGCGAAGCCGAGCCGTACGGCTCGCGTCCTGATTCGGAGCGGGCTTTGACGGAGCGGGGTCGCAAAGAGGTCCTGCACAGTGCTGCGAAGTTGATGGGCAAACCCTTGACGGCGATTTACGCCAGCCCTTACCTGCGTGCGCAGCAGACGGCGCAGATCGTGCGTGAGGTTCTCGGTTTCACACCGGATCTGCGCACCGTGGAGTGGCTGACGCCGGACAATCGGCCGCAAGCCGTGGCGGAGCAGTTGGCCACCGCGGACAACGTGCTGCTGGTCAGTCACAACCCGCTGGTGAGCAACCTTCTGGGTTACCTGCAGCATGGTCATGTGCAGCAGCCGGAAACCGTCCACACCGCAACCCTGGCGGAGTTGGAGGGCGAGTGGCCAATGGCCGGGCTGATGAAGCTCAACAGCCTCAAGCACCCCAAGCACTGATGGGCGCGGCCCTTGGGCCGCTCAACGCACCGGGCGACATGGGCTCGGGCCGCGTTTAATATTTTTGTTTACAATTGCCAACCAAGCAATCGCTTGGTTGGTCTACGCTTGCCGCCACATCGAACAAAAAGGAGCGCCTGCCATGTCCGCCGCTTTTCGTTTGCCGCTGCAAGTGTTCTACGAGCGAGAGGCTCGGCATCCCGCCCAGCGTTTTCTGGTGCAACCGTCGGCCGGTGGCCAGGTGCAAACCCTGACCTGGGCCGACGTCGGCCACCAGGCCCGTTGCGCCGCGCATTGGCTGCGGGCGCGGGAGCTTCCCCAGGGCAGCCACATTGCCCTGATCTCGAAAAACTGCGCGCACTGGATCATTGCCGATCTGGCGATCTGGATGGCCGGGCACGTCTCCGTTCCCCTGTACCCCAACCTGACGGCCGAATCGGTGGCCCAGGTGCTCGATCATTCCGAAGCGGCGCTGGCGTTCATTGGCAAGCTGGACGACTGGCCGGGCATGTCCAAAGGCGTCAGCGCCGACCTGCCGACCATCAGCCTTCCGCTGTGTCCGGAAGGGGTGTTCGACTTCACCTGGGCCGACCTGCAGCGCAGCTCGCCGATCCAGGACAGCCCGACCCCGCCAGCCGATGCGCTGGCGACCATCATCTATACCTCGGGTACCACCGGGCTGCCCAAGGGCGTCATGCACAATTTCGGCAACCTCGGGTTCGCCGCCACCCGTGGCACGCAGTTGTTCAACCTCAATGAGTCGGATCGACTGCTGTCGTACCTGCCGCTGTGCCATGTGGCCGAGCGCATGTTTGTCGAACTCGCGTCGATCTACACCGGCCAGACGGTGTTCTTCGCCGAAAGCCTGGAGACCTTTCTGACCGATCTGCAGCGTGCGCGTCCCACCGCGCTGTTCGGCGTGCCGCGTATCTGGACCAAATTCCAGATGGGCGTGTACGGCAAGATCCCGGCCAAGCGCCTGGATCTGCTGCTGGGCCTGCCGATCATCGGCAAGCGCGTCGGGCACAAGGTGCTGGCCGGCCTGGGGCTGGACGCACTGCGTGTCGCCTTGTCCGGTGCCGCCCCGGTGCCGCTGGCGCTGCTCAATTGGTACAAGCGCCTCGGGCTGGATGTGCTGGAGGTCTACGGCATGACCGAAAGCTGCGGTTACTCGCATATTTCCCTGGCAGGGCAACAGCGTTCGGGCTGGATCGGCAAGCCGTGCCCGGAAGTCGAGGTACGCATTGACGAGGCGGGCGAGGTCCAGGTGCGCAGCGGCGCCAACATGCAGGGTTATTTCAAGGAGCCGCAGAAGACCGCCGAGACCCTGACCGAGGACGGCTTCTTGCGCACCGGCGACAAGGGTGAACAGGACGCCGAAGGCTATTTGCGCCTGACCGGACGGCTCAAGGAAATCTTCAAGACCAGCAAGGGCAAATATGTCGCGCCGGCGCCGATCGAAAACCGCCTGGCGGTGCATAGCCGCATCGAACAGGTGTGCGTGGTGGGCGATGGGCTGAGTGCGCCGCTCGGGCTTTGTGTGCTGTCCGCGGTCGGCCTGCAGGACGCCACCAGCGCCGCGCGCCATGCCTTGCAGGCGAGCCTGGAACGCTTGCTCGAAGAGGTCAACGGGGCCCTCGACAAGCACGAACGGCTGCGTCGCCTGGTGGTGGTCAAGGACAGCTGGGCGGTGGAAAACGGCTTTCTGACCCCGACCCTGAAGATCAAGCGCAACGTGATCGAGGCCACCTACGGGGCGCGCTTTGAAGAATGGAGTGCCCGCAGCGAAGCCGTGCTATGGCAGGATTGACCTCCAATAACACCAACTGGGGATGAAGTGATGAGTCTGTGGCGTACCACTCCGAACATCGAGCAACTCAACGCGATTCAGAAAAACACCATCGGCGAAGTGCTGGATATCCGTTTCGAGTCCTTTGACGAGCAGTCACTGACCGCCAGCATGGTCATCGATCATCGTACCCATCAGCCCTATGGTCTGTTGCATGGCGGTGCATCGGTGGTGCTGGCCGAGTCGGTCGGTTCGATGGCCAGCTACCTGTGTATCGACGCCAGCAAGTTCTACTGCGTCGGCCTGGAAATCAATGCCAATCACCTGCGTGGCCTGCGCAGCGGGCGAGTCACGGCGGTGGCCACGCCCATTCATATTGGACGCACCACCCATGTCTGGGACATTCGCCTGAGCAGCGATGAGGGCAAGGCCAGTTGCGTGTCGCGCCTGACCATGGCGGTGGTGCCGCTGGGTCAGGCGCCGGCCGAGCGTTAGACTGAACGTCGGCGTGCTGCCGTCATTTCGATCACCTCAGATGACGAAGCAATCACATCACTGATTGTGGCCGGTGTGTGTTGATCAAGGCGAGGGTTCCAATCGTTCAGCGGGGTCAGTTCACTGAAACCCGCTTTCACCTGCTGCCCCGCCAACGTCCTGGCTTCGGTGGGAGTGGCCATGCCATCAATGACGGCCTGGCGCAGAATGGGGTTGGCAATCGCCTCGGTCAGCGGGGTGGACAGGGCGGTCAGCGAGGCGGTCAGGCTTGAACCGGCGGTGCGCGTCGCCCAGCCATACAGCAGTTCGTCGCTCTTCGGCATGCTCAACGAGCGCCCGCCCTCGGTAAAATCGCCGCCACGCCAGGCATTGATCGCGACGGCGGACGCGCCATCCAGGCCTTCGACGGCTGCACCAACAGCAACACCCAGCAGGGGCGAAAGCTCGGCCTTGAGCAGGCCGCCGGCGAACAGTTGGCCGGCATAAACCGCAGTGCGCGCCGCCGTCGCGACACCCTCGGGCGGGAGCGTGATGTTGGGCCCCAGGTCAGCGCTGACGCGTTGTCCTGTTTCCCTGGTCAGGTTGCCGGCCATGGCTGAGATCAAGCTGATGGCCACGGTATTGAGTTGGTCGGGATTGCTCCAGTAGGTATAGAGCGGGGTTGCGGCACCTGCCGCTGCACCCACCACGGCACCCAAGGCTGCCCCCAGGCGCTTTACAGAACGGTGGTCGCTGTACCGGGACGCGATATTGCTTCCCGCCCCCATCCCCATGGACCCTCCCGCGAGAACTCCGACTGTGGCACCTGCTACCGTCAACGCCAGATTAGTGCCAGGGGTCACCGCCTGGCCATCGGAGTCTTCAGTAGAACTGCTTGAATACTGGGTCAGCAGTTGCCCTGCCAGAAACCTGACAGCGCCGCCGGCCAGGGCGCTCAAACCATCACGACCAATCGTCGCAGCGGCGGCACTCAACCCCTGGCCCACAGTGATCAAGCCCTGGAGATCCACGTGCCCGATCGGA
The DNA here is from genome assembly GCF_057814275.1 of Pseudomonas sp. F007. Taxonomy (NCBI): domain Bacteria; kingdom Pseudomonadati; phylum Pseudomonadota; class Gammaproteobacteria; order Pseudomonadales; family Pseudomonadaceae; genus Pseudomonas; species Pseudomonas sp. F007. Next base: position 284,138 of record NZ_JBVATA010000007.1, read on the forward strand.
TTGCCATGCACCATCGCATACAGATTCAAGCCATCCGCGGTGCCAGCGGGATCCGCGTTCAGCCAGCGTTGGCACCAGGGAATGTAGTAGCGCAATCCGTAGTAATACAGACCGGTCGCATCCCGTTCCTGGCCGCAGTAGCGCAGCGTCTTGTAGCTGGCCTCCAGCCTGTTGCGTCCGGCCCACCAGGAGGTTGCGCCGTAGGGGTAGTAGCCTTCCCAAGAGATCAACGCAGCCGCTTCGTCCAGTTCCAGGGTGCTGGAGCCCAATTGATCGGTAAAACTGTAGCGATGCTGATCCTGGGCAATACCCGTTGGCGGTTCAGTGGGCCAATGGAGGATCTGCACGGTGCTGCGTCCGGCCGTGATCGTCATGACGTGGAGCGTCTGGTCGGCCCCTTTGCGGATTTCCACAGCCGGCAGGTAACGGGTCTCGTGCGTGCGGAGCAAGGTGCCGGTATCGGCTTGACGGATTTTTTGCTGACGCCTGCCACCGCTGTCATACAGGTAAAACTCGCAATCGTCCGGTCCGTCTTCACGCTTCAACTGATCGACCTGTCGTAACTGGTTACGCAAATCCCACTGCAGGGCCTGCCCCGGTTGAAGCTCGCTACGGTTGCCGTTCAGGTCATAAGCAAGGGCAATTTGCTGTTCGTCAGGCAGCTCGCCATCGTGCCTCTGGGGCAGGCTGCGATTGCTGAGGCGGGCGATAGCCGTGCGTTCGGTCCGATTGCCGCTGCTTGCCTGATGCTGCATGAGCGTCAGGTTGCCGGCTTCATCGTAGGTGTAGGAACGCTGGTAATTTTCCTGCTGTCCGGGGTCGGCAGGGGACTGGAAAGCGGGTGGCTGGTGGCCGCCTGGGGCATTGCGCACCTGCCGGCCGGTCGCCTCGATCAGTCGGTAAAGGCTGTCGTAGCGGTAGCGGCTGACGGGATCGATGCGCTGGTTGCGTTGATAGCGAGTCACTTCGGCGCCGTCGGCGATACTCGTGACATTGCCCACTGGGTCATATTCATACCTCAGGTCCTGCAGTGCCGGCTGACCCGGTACGCCGGCTTTCAGGTGTTGCAGGCGGCCGTCGTTGGGGCTGAACGTCGCCCATGAAACAACGCCGTTACCGGCGCATTGTTGTTCGATCTGGCCGAAGGCGTTGTAGCGGATGTCGCGGACCAGGGTGGTTTCAGCGGCGCGACCGGCCAGCCGCACGCGGGTTTCCCGCAGTTGACCGGCACCGTCATGGACGAATGCCTGCCGGTTACCCACCGCATCTATCTGGCTGATCGGCTCGCCGACGGCATTGCACTGAAGGCGAGTGATGGCGGGCTCGCTCTCCAGCAGGGCGTCGCGTGCTGGCACGGAGACGGGCCAGTCCACCCGCCAGCGCGGGTCGGCGAGGAAGGTGCGGCAGTGCTGCAGTGGTGTGGCGTGCAGGCTGAACTCGGTGAAGACCAGATTGCCGGCGGTGTCGTCGTGGCGAATCAACTGGCCGCGCAGGTTGCTGCCGGCATCGGCGTCGCTGCCGGCGTAGGTGAGCCGGGCGATGCAGCGTTCCGGTCCTTGCCTCGGGCGCTCGAGTGTGGCCACCGGGCGACCCAGGAGGTCGTACTCGATGTGGCTCTGGCTGAGTTTCTGGTCCCACCCTGCAACAGGTTGCCCATGCGCCCCGAACAATCCCAGGCGCCAGCCCGTGTCGACGTTCTGTGTCAACAGCACAGCCCCCGAGAGGCTGAATACAGTCTGTTGGTTGGCCGCAGGCTCGCCATGCTGATTGATGCAGAACAGCCGGGGATCGCGGCTCAGCTCGGCCCGGCCGGCGGCGTCATGCACCTGTTGAGTGATATAGGCCTGGGTAGCCGCTGCTTCCTCGCGCCGATGGTATGCCACGCCTCGCACGTTCAACCCACGCGGGTCGATGACTTGGAGGGACGGAGTTTGGGTGTGGAGCATTTCAGATTCTTCCATGAAGGGTGGTAAAGACGTTCTTATCCGTCCGATGACGGTTGCCGGACAACTGTCAGAAATAACGGGTTGCACGCCCAGTGGCGTCCGGGCAACGGCAGGTCTGTCATCACTCCTGGCAGTTACGGTCATTGCCGCAGGACGCGGTCTTGCGGACAATCAAGGGCTGTTCTCGCTGATGGATTCGCAGGTATGTCGCAACAGATCTTTTTCGCCCACGCCAATGGGTTTCCTTCGGGGACCTACGGCAAGTTGTTTGCGGCGCTGGCACCCGAGTTTCAGGTGACGCATCTGGAGCAGCACGCCCACGATCCGCGCTTCCCGGCTGACGACAACTGGTACAACCTGGTGGATGAGCTGATCCATCACCTGCAGCAGCAAGCCGAGCCGGTGTGGGGTGTCGGTCACTCCTTTGGTGGCGTGTTGCACCTGCATGCAGCCTTGCGTTGCCCCGAGTTGTATCGGGGCGTGGTGATGCTCGATTCGCCCGTGCTGACCCGAGCCGATCGCTGGGTGATTCGTGCGGCCAAACGCTTTGGCTTCATCGACCGCCTGACCCCGGCCGGGCGCACCCTGGGCCGGCGTGAAGAGTTCACCGACCTGCACAGCGCACGCCAGTATTTCGCCGGTAAAACCCTGTTTCGCAGCTTCGACCCGGAGTGCTTCGATGCCTACCTGCAACATGGCTTGCAGCAAGTCGACGACAAGCTGCGCCTGCGCTTCGACCCGGCCACGGAAATCAGCATCTATCGCGGCGTGCCGCACACCAGTCCAGGCAGCACCCGGCAATTGCAGGTGCCGCTGGCGGTGGTTCGCGGACACAGCAGCCGTGTGGTCATGCGCCATCACGCCAGTTCGGTCGACCGGCTGCCCCTGGGTGAGTCGTTGACCATGCCCGGCGGCCACATGTTTCCCCTCGAACGTCCCCTGGATACGGCCCAGATGCTCAAGGGCCTGTTCCAGCGCTGGGGCGGTCGTCGCCAACAGGATTGCGCATGAGCCAGATCGTCGAAGAAATCCGCCTGAACCTGCCGCATATCGAGTTGGCCGCCCACTTGTTCGGGCCTGAAGACGGTCTGCCGGTGATCGCCCTGCACGGCTGGCTGGACAACGCCAACAGTTTTGCGCGACTGGCACCAAAACTTCAGGGGCTGCGCATCGTCGCCCTGGACATGGCCGGGCACGGTCATTCCGGGCACCGCCCGCCGGGTGCCGGGTATGCGTTGTGGGACTACGCCTACGACGTGCTGCAGGTCGCCGAGCAGCTGGGCTGGAAACGCTTTGCCCTGATGGGGCACTCCCTGGGGGCGATTGTCTCGTTGGTCATCGCCGGGGCCATGCCTGAGCGCATCACCCATCTGGCGTTGATCGACGGGGTCATTCCACCCACTGCCGAGCACGACAACGCGGCCGAACGCATGGGCATGGCGTTGCAGGCCCAACTCGACCTGCAGGGCAAGCAGAAGCCGGTGTACAACACCCTGGAGCGCGCCGTGGAGGTGCGCATGAAGGGCCTGGTCGCGGTCAGTCGCGAAGCCGCCGAATTGCTCGCCCGGCGTGGCCTGATGCCAGTGCCGGGCGGTTACACCTGGCGCACCGACAGCCGCCTGACGCTGCCGTCACCCCTGCGCCTGTCCAGCGAACAGGCGATGTCCTTTGCCCAGCGTCGCACCTGCCCGGCGCACCTGGTGGTCGCCGAGGACGGCATGCTCGCCAGGCATCCCGAATTGCTGGAGCGTCTACCCTTCAGTCGCGAACAGCTGCCGGGCGGCCATCATCTGCACTTGAACGACGAGCACGGTGCGACCCTTGTTGCAGACTGTTTCAATCGGTTCTTCGCCATTCCTTGACTTGCCGCGGGCAACTGTCGAGGCTGGTCGGGTTGAAATGGGAGACAACCATGATAGATCTCTACACCGCTGCGACCCCGAATGGCCACAAGGTCTCTATCGTGCTCGAAGAACTCGGCATGCCCTACACGGTGCATGCCCTGAGTTTCGACAAGAAGGAACAAAAGACCCCCGAGTTTCTCAAGATCAATCCCAATGGCCGGATCCCGGCGATTGTCGATCGTGCCAACGGCGATTTCGCTGTGTTCGAGTCCGGCGCGATTCTCCTCTACCTCGCCGAACTGAGCGGTCAACTGCTGCCCAAGGATCCGAAGGGACGCTCGCTGGTGATCCAGTGGCTGATGTTCCAGATGGGGGGAGTAGGGCCGATGCAGGGCCAGGCGAACGTATTTTTCCGCTACTTCCCGGAAAAGCTCCAGGGCGCCATCGACCGTTACCAGCATGAAACCCGCCGCCTCTACGAAGTGCTCGACAGCCGCCTGCAGGTCGCCGAATACCTTGCCGACACCTATAGCATTGCCGACATTGCCACTTATCCCTGGGTCCGCGGCCACGAATGGTCCGGTGTCTCGGTCGACGGCTTGCCGGCCCTGCAACGCTGGATGGCGACCCTGGCCGGGCGCGATGCGGTGCAACGTGGCCTGCTGGTCCCGCAGCGGATCGACGACGCCAGCGTCATCAAGGGCGCCCAGTCCATGTTGATCCGATGAGAGTCTCTTCAAGGTTGAAGCCCATGCGTTTTATCAGTTTGCTGGTGGTCGGTTGTTTCAGTTCGCTGGCAGCAGCTGCCGATGTGCCGGGCAGCCAGGACTTGCCATTGCTGCCCCGCCCGGACGACGCGCAAATCGTCGATTATCGTCAGGCCGCGCAACTGGAGCGGTTGTACCCCATGGGTTCGATCCGCAAGATCAGTAACCGGATTCGCTCCGAGAGCCAGCTCAATCCGCGTGGGCAGTTGACCGCGGTGACCTATGAACTGCCAGCGGAGCACACGGCCCAATCGGCCTTCACCCATGCTCGCGAAGCCTTGCAGAAGCAGGGCGCCGAACCGTTGTTCTGGTGCCAGGCGCGTGATTGCGGGGAAAACAGCCTGTGGGCCAATGAGGTCTTCGGCAATGCCAAGCTCTCCGGGGCCGACAACGAGCAGGCTTACCTGTTGCTGCGCCTGGCCGCACCCCAGGACAACTCGCTGGTGGCGCTGTACAGCATTACCCGAGGCAATCGCCGGGCCTACCTGCATGTCGAGCAGTTCGACGCCAGCGCACCGTTGGGCGAGGTGTTGCCCACGTCCGCGACCTTGCTGCGCCAGCTCAAGGACACCGGCAAGCTTGACCTGGCACGCCTGACCGGCGATCCGCAGGCGCCTTGGGTCACACTGTTGTCCCGTGGACTGAACCTCGACACCACCTCCCGCGTCAGCGTTTCCGGCACTCAGGCCGAGGCCTGGCGTCAGGCGTTGATCGACGCCGGGGTACGCAGTGCGCGTCTGGAGCTGGGCGAGGTGCAGGCACCTGGCCTGCATTTCGAACTCTTGCGTTAAGCTCTGTGTTGGCGGACGTACCGTTGGTCGTTCGCCCGCGCACTTTTTGATCAACCTGTTCGAGATTGTCCATGCTCAATAACGATCGCCTGTTGGTGCAGATCCTCCTCCTGGTGTTGTTCGGTGCCAGCTTCTGGGTGATGGCACCCTTCTGGTCGGCGCTGTTCTGGGGCGCGGTGCTGGCGTTCGCCAGTTGGCCGCTGATGCGCCTGCTGACCGGTTGGCTCAAGGGCCGCGAATCCCTGGCCGCTGCCTTGCTGACCTTGTGCTGGATGCTCCTGGTGGCGGCGCCGCTGGTGTGGTTGGGCTTGAACCTGGCGGATCACGTGCGCGATGCCACGGCCTTCATCAAGGACGTGCAGGTCGACGGCCTGCCTGAAGCGCCGGTTTGGCTGGCTGGGGTGCCGCTGGTGGGCGGACGGTTGGTGGGCATCTGGAACAGCATCGACCAGCAAGGGGCGGCGCTGATGGTGGCGATCAAGCCGCATCTCGGACAGGTCGGCAACTGGCTGCTGGCGCGCAGTGCCCAGATCGGTGGCGGGATCCTCGAGCTGACCTTGAGTATCGTCTTCGTGTTCTTCTTCTATCGGGATGGTCCACGCCTGGCGATGTTCGTTCATCGCCTGCTGGAGCGGCTGATCGGCGATCGTGCCGGTTATTACATCGAGTTGGTGGCCGGGACCGTGCAGCGCGTGGTCAACGGGGTGATTGGTACGGCGGCGGCGCAGGCGCTGCTGGCGCTGATCGGTTTCCTGATCGCCGGCGTACCGGGGGCGCTGGTGCTGGGCATCGTGACCTTCCTGCTCAGCCTGATCCCCATGGGCCCGCCGCTGGTATGGATTCCGGCCACCGCCTGGTTGGTGTGGAAAGGCGAGTACGGGTACGCGGTGTTCCTGGGGATTTGGGGCACCTTTATCATCAGTGGCGTGGACAACGTGCTCAAGCCTTACCTGATCAGCCGTGGCGGCAACCTGCCGCTGGTGATCGTGCTGCTCGGGGTATTCGGCGGCTTGATTGCCTTTGGCTTCATCGGTCTGTTCATCGGTCCGACCTTGCTGGCAGTGGCGTACAGCCTGCTGAACGACTGGAGCAAGAGCCAGGCGCGGGTCGAAGAGCGGCGCTAGGCCTGCGGTTTTTCAGGGGTAATGGATGATTTACCGATCATCGGGTCCCGGAGGGGCTCGTGTTCCGCTACAATGCGCGCCGATTTCGACTTGCCTGAGAGCCCACTCATGTCCGCCTGCCAGACTCCTATCATCGTCGCCCTGGATTTCCCTACCCGTGACGCCGCACTGAAACTGGCGGATCAGTTGGACCCGAAACTGTGCCGGGTCAAGGTCGGTAAAGAGCTGTTCACCAGCTGCGCTTCGGAAATTGTCGGCACCCTGCGCGACAAGGGTTTTGAAGTGTTCCTCGACCTGAAATTCCACGATATCCCGAACACCACCGCGATGGCCGTCAAGGCTGCCGCGGAAATGGGCGTATGGATGGTCAACGTGCACTGCTCCGGTGGCCTGCGCATGATGGCGGCCTGCCGCGAAGTGCTGGATCAGCGCAGCGGTACCAAGCCGTTGCTGATCGGCGTGACCGTGCTGACCAGCATGGAGCGTGAGGATCTGGCCGGTATCGGCCTGGACATCGAGCCACAGGAGCAAGTGTTGCGTCTGGCGGCCCTGGCGGAAAAAGCCGGGATGGATGGCCTGGTGTGCTCGGCGCTGGAAGCCCAGGCCCTGAAGGCGGCGCACCCGTCGCTGCAACTGGTGACCCCGGGGATTCGTCCGGCAGGCAGTGCCCAGGACGACCAGCGCCGGATCCTGACCCCGCGCCAGGCGCTGGACGCCGGCTCCGATTACCTGGTGATCGGTCGCCCGATCAGCCAGGCGGCCGATCCGGCCAAGGCATTGGCGGACGTCGTCGCCGAACTCGCCTGAGGTGTTGCGGGAGCCGCCTGGCGGCTCCCGCAATGCTTTGCGTCACACCTTCAGCACCAGCTTGCCGAAGTTCTCGCCGTTGAACAGCTTCATCAGGGTTTCCGGGAACGCCTCCAGCCCTTCGACGATGTCCTCCTTGCTCTTGAGCTGCCCCTTGGCCATCCAGCCGGCCATTTCCTGGGCGGCGCTGGCGTATTGCGCCGCATAATCCATCACCACAAAGCCCTCCATGCGTGCGCGATTGACCAATAGCGACAGGTAGTTGGCCGGACCCTTGACCGCTTCCTTGTTGTTGTACTGACTGATGGCGCCGCAAATCACCACCCGGGCCTTGAGGTTCAGGCGGCTGAGCACCGCATCGAGGATGTCGCCGCCGACGTTGTCGAAGTACACGTCCACGCCTTTCGGGCATTCGCGCTTGAGACCGGCCACCACGTCCTCGCTCTTGTAGTCGATGGCACCGTCGAAACCCAGTTCGTCGATCAGGAACTGGCACTTGTCGGCGCCCCCGGCAATCCCTACCACTCGGCAGCCCTTGAGCTTGGCTATCTGCCCGGCAATGCTGCCGACAGCGCCAGCCGCACCGGACAGCACCACGGTGTCACCGGCTTTCGGCGCGCCGACGTCGAGCAGGGCGAAGTAGGCGGTCATGCCAGTCATGCCCAAGGCGGACAAATACCGCGGCAGCGGCGCCAGTTTCGGGTCGACCTTGTAGAAACCGCGCGGTTCGCCGAGGAAATAATCCTGCACGCCCAAGGCGCCATTGACGTAGTCACCCACCGCAAACCCCGGATTGTTCGAGGCGATCACCTGGCCGACACCCAGCGCGCGCATGACCTCACCGATGGCCACGGGCGGAATGTAGGACTTGCCTTCATTCATCCAGCCGCGCATCGCAGGGTCCAGCGACAGGTACTGGTTCTGCACCAGGATCTGCCCAGCGGCCGGTTCGCCCACCGGGACTTGCTGGTAAGTGAACGTCTCGCGGGTCGCGGCACCCACCGGGCGTTTGGCGAGCAGGAATTGACGATTGGTCTGGGCAGTCATGGCGATCACTCAAGGGTCAAAGAAGAATGATTGATAGACCTTCAGGCTCGATGCCGCAAGGTTTGCCGTGCCAGCGAATACGCGTCGATCCAGTGCAGTGATAGTCGTTCCGGGCTATTCATCACTGCGATTCATGAGTGGCCAACCGGCCCTTCAATAGTGCTGCCGCCCCAGGAGATTGGCTGGCTAGACTGCGAATACGCGATCAGTGCGATCTTTCGAGGACATAACAATGAGCATGAAATTTTCTGGCCGGGTAGCGTTGGTGACGGGGGGCGCAGCCGGTATTGGCCGTGCGACCGCCCAGGCGTTTGCCGGCGAAGGGTTGCAGGTAGTGGTCGCGGATCTCGATGTGGCGGGCGGCGAAGGCACTGTCGAACTGATCCGCGCGGCAGGCGGTGACGCCGTGTTTGTGCGTTGCAACGTCACCGACGAAAGCGACGTGCAGAATCTGCTGGCGCGGGCGGTCAATGCCTACGGCCGTGTGGACTACGCCTTCAACAATGCCGGGATCGAGATCGAAAAGGGCAAGCTGGCCGAAGGCACCATCGATGAGTTCGATGCGATCATGGGCGTCAACGTCAAGGGCGTCTGGTTGTGCATGAAGTATCAATTGCCACTGATGCTGGCCCAGGGCGGTGGTGCCATCGTCAACACCGCATCGGTGGCGGGACTTGGCGCGGCGCCGAAGATGAGTATTTATGCGGCGTCCAAGCACGCGGTGATCGGCCTGACCAAGTCGGCGGCCATCGAGTACGCGAAGAAAAGCATTCGGGTGAACGCGGTCTGTCCGGCGGTGATCGATACCGACATGTTCCGCCGGGCGTATGAAGCGGACCCGAAAAAAGCCGATTTCGCTGCCGCGATGCACCCGGTGGGGAGGATCGGTAAGGTAGAGGAAATCGCCAGTGCGGTGCTGTATTTGTGCAGCGACGGTGCGGCGTTTACCACCGGGCACTCTTTGGCGGTCGACGGCGGCGTGACGGCGTTTTGATAGATGGCGGCTGTTGCGCTGAGTGCCGCTCAGCGCAACAGCCGCAAATTGTGTGAGACCCAGCCCACATGCCTGTGGGCTTTTTTCATGCGTGGGAGAATGTGTTTCAAAGGATTAGAGCCTGCAGGTTTGAGGGTTATGTCGCACATTCGCGACAGGAGCGCTGTGCTTAACTGATTGCGGAAATACCCTCAAACAGTTGGAGTTGGACTCTCATGGAGTTGAGAATCGATCGTCAGGCGCTGGTCCCCGTGGTGCAGCAAATCGTCGATGCACTGGGGAGCTGGATTCGCCACAGCGGCATCGAACCTGGAACGCGTTTACCCTCTATCCGGCAACTGGCCCGCGACAACCTGCTCAGCCAATCCTGTGTCATTGAAGCTTATGAACGAATGGTCGCGCAGGGCGTACTCGCCTCGCGCTATGGCTCAAGCTTTTTCGTTGCGGCACCTGTACCCGTTCCTGGCGTTGCTTGCACTCCATCGGACAGTTTGCCCCTGGGCCAAGGGGGCCTGCCGGAAGGCTGGCGAGAGAGCGATGACTTGGGGTACGCCATCCGCCAGGTTTCGCGCACCGATATGCAAGGCCTGTTCAGCTATTGCTCGGCCTATGGCTTGCCCGCTCTGCGCCAGCAAATCCTCAAGCGTTTGCGGGCATTCAATATCGTTGCCGACGAATCTCGGGTGCTGACCACGACGGGCGCCACTCACGGCCTTGACCTGATCATCCGGGCGCTGCTCAAACCGGGGGATTGCGTGGTGGTCGAGAGTCCCGGCTATCCCAACCTGTTCGAGCAACTGCGCTTGCACGGCGTGCACATGCTGGAGGTGGCCCGCACACCGCGCGGGCCGGACACCGATGCCCTCGACGCGCTATTGCAGGTGCATAAACCCAAGGCCCTGTTTATCAACAGTCTGTGCCACAACCCGACGGGCAGCAGCTTGTCACTAGAGGTGGCGCAGCAGGTACTGCAATTGACCCAGCAGCATGGGGTCATGGTGGTCGAGGACGATGTGTATGCTGATTTCCAGGGGCGTAGCGCTGTTCGGCTCGCAGCGTTGGATCAGTCGGCCACTGTGGTCTATGTCGGCAGTTTCTCGAAGACCCTGAGCAGTTCGTTGCGGGTCGGGTTTGTGCTGGCCAGCGAAGAAATCGTTGCACGCCTGGCGGGCGTCAAGCGGATTACCAGCCTGGGGGGCTCGCATTTCAGCGAGTCGGTGCTGTCCAAGCTGTTGGCCAATGGTGCCTATCGCAAGCTGGTGCAACGCCAGCGCCTGCGATTGCGGCGTGACATGCGGACGGCGCTGCAAATGCTGGAAGATCGGGAGTGGGAAGTCTTCGGCAAACCTACCGCGGGTTTGTACATCTGGGCCCGGCCCAAAAAACGCGATCGCCTGTTGGTCTGCGCCAACGCGTTGCGCTACGGCGTTTCGTTGTCGTGCAGCACGGCCTTCAATGCCGGCGCCCAGGCCAGCGATTGGTTGCGCATCAATGTGGCGTACGTGGGGGATGCGCGGGCGCTGGCGTTTTTCCAGGCCTGCACGTTGCCAGATCGACCTCAAGCGTCCTGAAAGCGACGGTTGCGTAGCTTTTTGCCATTATCGGCGTGTTTGAGGCTTGTATTCCGGGGTGGCCCGTTGCGAATCTGCGGCAACAGATAATGACCCTGTTGCCGTTGGCCACAGACAGGAGATAGCGAGCAATGATTCCAGGCGTGCAAGGACAATTTGCCAACCTCGGCATGGCAAAGAAAATGGCACTGGGCTTTGTCCTGGTGTTGCTGCTGACCGCCCTGGTGGCCGCCATTGGTGTCTGGTCGTTGCACACCGTCAGCCAGCGTTTCGATGGACTCAAGCAGATGTCGTCGCTCAACCGTGGCCTGCTCAACGTGCGTCTCCTCGAGCAGGAGTTCGCCTTGCACGGCGACGGCAAAACAGTGGAAGCCTTGCATCAGGGTATCGACGAGCTGAAAACCCTGGCCGCCAGCCTCAAGGCCCGATCCCCGGGCAATGCTTCGGTGATGACCGAGGTCGAACAGTCGTTGAGCGCCTATCGCCTGGCGTTTGATCAATTTGTCGAGCTGACGTCGGCCAAGGACCTGGCGCTGGAAATGGCCAGTTGGTCGGTGTCCAGTGTCGCCAACAATCTCGATGTCTTGCAGGCCGGGCTGGCGGATGACGGGGCTTACACCCTCAAGGAGTCGGCCGGCCGGGAAGGGGCCGAGTTCATCGAACAGGCCAATCAGGTCAGCCAGGTGTCCAAGCTGATGTTGCAGGCCATGAACGAAGCGCGCGTGCGCCTTGACCAGAGCCGCAAGGCCGATGCGGACGAGAGCAATCAGGGCAAGATCGAGCAGGCCGACCAGGCACTGAGCCAGGTCGAGGCGCTGAAGGGGTCGGTCAAGGATGCGGGCTATCAGACTGTGCTCAATGAAGTGGCCGGGCACATTGCCGGCTTCAGTGAAAAGCTGGCCGAGTACACCGGACTGCTGGGCCAGGAAAAACGTGTCTACCAGCAGTTGCGTGAGCGCGCCGGCGAAGTGGTGCGCCAGGTTGACCAGGCCTACGCGGCACAGGATCAGGCCATGCAGGCGGAACTGCAGAAAAACACCGGGTTGATCATCGCGTCGTCGCTGTTGGCGCTGCTGGTCGGACTGGTTGTTGCCTGGGTGATCACCCGGCTGATTGTTACACCGCTGCGCAGTGTGATCCGGGTCGCCGAACAAATTGCCGCAGGGGACTTGAGTGCCACGGTGACCGTGACTCGACGGGACGAGATTGGCCAGTTGATGCAGGCCATGCAGTCGATGGGCTCGGGTTTGAGTCAGATTGTCAGCGGGTTGCAGGCGGGGATCGAACAGCTGGCCAGCTCCGCGCAGTCGCTGTCGAGCGTGACCGAACAGACCAATCTGGAGGTCAGCAGCCAGAAGGAAGAGACCGAGCAGGTCGCCACCGCGATGAACCAGATGACCGCCACCGTGCATGATGTCGCACGCAACGCCGAGGAGGCCGCGCAGGCAGCCCAGACCGCGGACGACAAAGTTGAAAATGGTCAATCGGTGGTGCGCCAGAGCATGCAGCGCATTGAACAACTGGCCGACTCGGCGACCTCGGCCAGTTCGAGCATCGATGGCTTGAGTGCGCAGATCCAGAATATCGGCAGCGTGCTCGATGTGATCAAGAGTGTCGCGGAGCAGACCAACCTGTTGGCGCTCAACGCCGCCATCGAAGCGGCCCGCGCGGGTGAGCAGGGCAGGGGCTTTGCAGTGGTGGCCGATGAGGTCCGTGCCCTGGCCCGGCGCACCCGGCAATCGACCGAGGAAATCGAGGCGCTGGTCAGTAACCTGCGCGCGGCGGCCCAGGCATCCGTGCAGCAGATCCGCAGCAGTGGCGACCTGGTCAAGCTGGCGGTCAGCGATGCGCTACAGACCGAAAGCGCCTTGGGCAGTATCGCGGCGGCGGTTTCGTTGATTCAGCAAATGAACCAGCAAATTGCCGCAGCTGCCGAGCAGCAGAGTTCGGTGGCCGAAGAAATCAACCGCAGTGTGACCAGCATCCGCGCCAGCGCCGATCAATCATCGCTGGCCATGCAAGGCAACGCCACGTCCAGCATCGAGTTGGCGCGGTTGGGGGTTGAGCTCAAGGGGATGGTGGGGCATTTCAGGTTGTAGGCGGGAGGAACATCGCCGGCAGCTGCGGCCGGCGATTTTTCCTGGTGTCAGCTTCAGTCGTAGATCGCTTTCTTCTTCCAGTCTGCCTCGACTTCGACGTCCTTCAGGCCTTCGGTCAACTCGTTGACGTCATCTTCCGCCGGCGCGCTGTTGGTCAGCACCATGGAATTGGAACGCGCGAGGAGTTTTTCAAGAAACTTCAACTGCTCGCTATACACCTGCGGATCCGGTTGTTTGCGCAGGTACTGCACGCCGCGCTCAAATGCCAGGCGGGCCTGGCCGGGTTGCTCCTGTTGCAGCGCGTGCTGGCCGAGGTTGCTGAAGAACTCGATGTGCAGCAACACCAGGATGTGGCGTATCTCACGGATCCAGCCTTTCGCTTCATTGGTCGGCAGGAACCCGTCGTGGGCCGCTCGCGTGACCTGGCCATGCAGGGCCTCGAGGAGAAAGCGCACGTCCTTGGCCTTGGCTTCGGTAAGGATGGGGGCTGGTGGGTTGTTGACCGGAATCGACTCGCCCTGGGCGATCAACGCGTTCAACTCTTCGATCCGGGTTTTCAGTACGCTGCTGGATTTTTCCAGATGGAGCAGGCGCTGGCAGACGTTGAGTTCGAGCCGCGCCAGTAACAACTTGAGTGCCGGCGTCATCAGCTGGCCGGGAAAGGTCTCGGTGATTTCGCCGCAGCGGCGCAGGCGGTCATTGAGTTCGACCTTGGTGCGGGCCTTTTGCAGCTTGTTGTTTTCCACCACGTTGTTCATGTAGCCAATAGCGATCAGTAGTGCGATCCCGACTATTACTAGCAGGGTGATCATGAGTGGTGTCACCGTGAAGACCTCTTTGATGGGTTTGCGTGCGAGTGTAGAGGCTATGTATGGGAGCGCATAGGCCAGTACGACGATCTGAAGCGGGCCTTACAGCTCTCTATATAGATGCCGGGTAGCGAGGTGCACATTGCCACTACCGGCGTGCCAAGGACTATAGCGCCTTGGCGAGTGCCAGAATATAGGCGTCAAACACCGGTCGGCCGAAAACCCTGAATAGTCCGTGAAAGGGCAGGGAAGTCATTGATTTAAATAAATTTATATCGGGGGGTTGACGACCCCTCAATCCATCCATAGAATGCGCGCCACTTACAGCGGAAAGCGAATAGCGAAACGCGGTAAGGAGTGAAGTTGTAGCTGTGTCCCCTTCGTCTAGTGGCCTAGGACACCGCCCTTTCACGGCGGTAACAGGGGTTCGAGTCCCCTAGGGGACGCCAATGCGGGAATAGCTCAGTTGGTAGAGCACGACCTTGCCAAGGTCGGGGTCGCGAGTTCGAGTCTCGTTTCCCGCTCCAATTTTAAACAGCAGTGCTTTCGGGCGGTGCTGAGTGAAACCAGAGCCAAGTCTTCGGATGCGGGTCTGGACACCGAAACACACACCATGTGTTCCGGGTAGCGTGTCCCCTTCGTCTAGTGGCCTAGGACACCGCCCTTTCACGGCGGTAACAGGGGTTCGAGTCCCCTAGGGGACGCCATTTGCGGGAATAGCTCAGTTGGTAGAGCACGACCTTGCCAAGGTCGGGGTCGCGAGTTCGAGTCTCGTTTCCCGCTCCAAATTTAACGAGAGCGCCACTCATGGAGTGGCGTTTTTGTTCGGTACCAGACCACACACTCTGTGGTCCGGGTAGTGTGTCCCCTTCGTCTAGTGGCCTAGGACACCGCCCTTTCACGGCGGTAACAGGGGTTCGAGTCCCCTAGGGGACGCCATTTTGCGGGAATAGCTCAGTTGGTAGAGCACGACCTTGCCAAGGTCGGGGTCGCGAGTTCGAGTCTCGTTTCCCGCTCCATATTCATCAAGAACGCCGCTCATTGAGCGGCGTTTTTGTTTGTGCGTGTTTTATCCCTCCTACCTGCATTGCCTGCCAGTCCCACTGCGCGGGCTTTTGCTGTTTCCCAGCACCGGTGAACTTTGCAAATTGTTACCGCACGCACCAATACGAGGCGAATTTCCATAAAGGTAACAGTCGCTGACCTGGATGCGGATAACCCGCTGCGCTGCATTTTTCTTCTAAAACCCCTGCAACTGTGGGCTTGCGCCTGATTCCTGCAAGCGGTATCGCGAGTTGGCTGGTTGATTGCATATGCTTGTACGTACAAGTAAATCTATGTGTGTAGGTGTTTCTACGCCGGATGACTCTGCAGCAGCCTTGCACGCCACAGTACTCACGCGCCACAAGCGCCCGTAGCGGTTTTAGGAATTGATAATAATGAAAAGAACATTGCTGACCCTTTCTGCACTGACCCTCTGCATGGCCGCCGGTGCCGCCATGGCCAAGGAGTACAAGGAGCTGCGTTTTGGCGTTGATCCGTCCTACGCGCCGTTCGAATCGAAAGCCGCCGACGGCAGCCTGGTGGGGTTCGACATCGATCTGGGCAATGCGATCTGCGCCGAGCTGAAGGTCAAGTGCAAATGGGTCGAAAGCGATTTCGACGGAACCATTCCGGGCCTCAAGGCCAATAAATTCGACGGCGTGATTTCCTCGATGACCGTCACCCCGGCCCGCGAAAAAGTCATCGATTTCTCCAGCGAACTGTTCTCCGGCCCAACCGGTCTGGTCTACAAAAAGGGCGCCAACCTGGGCATTGATCCGGCGGCACTCAAGGGCAAGAAAGTTGGCTACGAGCAGGGCACCATCCAGGAGGCGTACGCCAAGCAGGTGCTGGACAAGGCTGGAGTGGAAACCCAGGCGTACGCCAACCAGGACCAGGTCTATGCCGACCTGGTATCCGGCCGTCTCGACGCCTCGATCCAGGACATGCTGCAAGCCGAACTGGGTTTCCTGAAATCGCCACAAGGGGCCGATTTCGAGGTCAGCAAACCGCTGGACAGCGAACTGCTACCGGCGAAAACCGCAGTCGGCATCGCCAAGGGCAATACCGAACTCAAGGCGCTGATCAACAAAGGCATCCAGGCGTTGCACGATGACGGCACCTACGCTTCGATCCAGAAGAAGCACTTCGGCGATCTGAATCTCTACAGCGGCAAATAACGCCCTCGCGCCCTCCCCGGCGGGGGGCGCTTAAATCGCTATAGGTCCTGAGAATCATGTTCGAAACTCTCCTGCAGACACTCGGGCTTTCCGCATTCAGCTTGAAGGGCTTCGGCCCGCTGTTGCTGGAAGGCACCTGGATGACCGTCAAGTTATCGATCCTCTCACTGTTGCTGAGCGTGCTGCTTGGCTTGATCGGCGCCAGCGCCAAACTCTCGAGTGTGAAACTGTTGCGCATCCCCGCACAGCTCTACACCACACTGATTCGCGGCGTTCCCGACCTGGTGCTGATGTTGCTGATTTTCTACAGCCTGCAAACCTGGCTGACCAGCTTCACGGTGGCCATGGATTGGGAATACATCGAAATCAATCCGTTTGGTGCCGGGATCATTACCTTGGGCTTTATCTACGGCGCCTATTTCACTGAAACCTTTCGCGGGGCGATCCTTGCTGTTCCTCGCGGGCAGATGGAGGCGGCCACCGCCTATGGCCTGAGTCGCGCCCAGCGTTTTCGGTTTGTGGTCTTCCCGCAGATGATGCGCTTCGCCCTGCCGGGTATCGGCAACAACTGGATGGTGATTCTCAAGGCCACCGCGCTGGTGTCGATCATTGGCCTCGCCGATCTGGTCAAGGCGGCCCAGGATGCCGGCAAAAGCACCTATCAATTGTTCTTTTTCCTGGTGCTGGCGGCGCTGATCTACCTGGTGATTACCAGTGCGTCCAACGTTGTCCTGCGCTGGCTTGAACAACATTACGCGGCGGGTTCCCGGGAGGCGGTACGATGATTGAACTCATGCAGGAATACTGGAAGCCCTTCTTCTATAGCGATGGCTACCACATCACCGGCCTGGCCATGACCCTGTGGTTGCTCAGCGCTTCGATCTGCATCGGTTTCCTGGCCTCGATCCCGCTGTCGATCGCCCGGGTCTCATCGAAGTTCTACGTGCGCCTGCCGGTGCAGTTCTACACCTACCTGTTCCGCGGCACGCCGCTGTATATCCAGTTGCTGATCTGCTACACCGGGATCTACAGCCTGGCCGCCATCCGCGAGCAGCCGGTGCTCGACGCGTTCTTCCGTGACGCGATGAACTGCACCATCCTCGCCTTTGCCCTGAACACCTGCGCCTACACCACGGAGATCTTTGCCGGGGCGATTCGCAGCATGAACCACGGCGAAGTCGAAGCGGCCAAGGCCTATGGTCTGACCGGCTGGAAGCTGTATGCCTACGTGATCATGCCTTCGGCCCTGCGCCGCTCGCTGCCGTACTACAGCAACGAAGTGATCCTGATGCTGCACTCGACCACCGTGGCCTTCACCGCGACCATCCCGGACATTCTCAAGGTCGCGCGCGATGCCAACTCGGCGACGTTCCTGACGTTCCAGTCGTTCGGCATAGCCGCGTTGATTTACCTGGTGGTCACCTTTGCCCTGGTCGGTCTGTTCCGTGTGGCCGAACGCCGCTGGTTGGCGTTTCTCGGGCCGGCTCACTGACAGTGGGTCATCCCCGCGGCCGCCAGGCGGGCCGTGGGTTTTTTCGCTGCGGGCGCGATTGACGTCGTGGCGATCCATTTCCCTGATTGGATGTTTGCGCACATGTACAAACTGACCATTGAAGACCTGCACAAGAGTTACGGCAGCCACGAAGTACTCAAGGGCGTTTCCCTCAAGGCCAACACCGGCGATGTGATCAGCCTGATCGGCGCCAGTGGCTCGGGCAAGAGTACCTTTCTGCGCTGCATCAACTTTCTTGAAACCCCCAACGATGGCGCCATGAGCCTGGACGGCAAGCCGATTCGCATGGTCAAGAATCACCATGGCATGCAGGTTGCCGACGACGCCGAGTTGCAGCGCCTGCGCACGCGCCTGGCGATGGTCTTCCAGCACTTCAATCTGTGGGGCCACATGACCGTGCTGGAGAACATCACCATGGCCCCGCGCCGGGTGCTGGGCGTCAGCAAGAAAGACGCCGAAGACCGTGCCCGCCGTTATCTGGAGAAGGTCGGCCTGCCGGCCCGCGTGGCGGATCAGTACCCGGCGTTCCTTTCCGGCGGCCAGCAGCAGCGCGTGGCTATTGCCCGGGCGTTGGCGATGGAACCGGAAGTGATGCTGTTCGATGAGCCGACTTCGGCGCTGGACCCTGAACTGGTCGGTGAAGTGCTCAAGGTGATCCAGGGGCTGGCGGAAGAAGGCCGGACCATGATCATGGTGACCCACGAAATGAGCTTTGCGCGCAAGGTTTCCAACCAGGTGCTGTTCCTGCATCAGGGGCGGGTCGAGGAGGAGGGGGCGCCGGAGGAGGTATTGGGCAATCCCAAAAGTGAGCGCCTGCAGCAGTTCCTCAGTGGCAATTTGAAGTAGTTGACCTGGGGTTTGAGTGTCGATGACGGCTGCTCAAACCCTGCTCTTTCAGTTCACCGCGTAACGAACCGAAAGCGTGCCTTTTTTCTGTGCGACCGACTCAACGACCACCGCCCCGAGGTCCTGCAGGCGCCGCACGTGAGTGCCGCCGCAGCCATAGGCGGGCAGTTCGCCGAAGCTGATTTCCCGCGCGCCTTCGCGCAGTGAGGTCAGGCGTGGCAGGTCAGCGCGGATCCACCGGTCCAGCGCGTCCTGCACTGCAGCGCTGTCGAGCTCGGCGGGCGTTTGACCAGGCTTGAAGGTTACCCGGCTTTCACCCGGCCAATGATGTCCCTTGACCGCAATCCAGCCCTGGCTTTCGGCGAAGTGGCCGATCAGATGCCCGGCACTGTGCAGTCGGCTATTGAGTTGGCGGCGTTGTTCGTCGACTTCGATGCGGACCATTCCCGGGCTGAGCGCCTGATCGACGAAGTGCACGATCCGTCCAGGCTCCTGGACCACCCGCAGCACCTGGCTTTTACCGATCCAGCCGGTGTCACAGAGCTGACCACCCCCTTGCGGATGGAACAGCGTGGCGCGCAGCACGACTGCAAATTCGTTCTCGCAGGGCGTGCACTCCAGCACTTCCACATTGGCTTGCAGCTCATCGCTGTGGAAGAACAGGCGAAGCGTCATATTCCATACTCTGAAAAAATTCTCGATTTTCAATTATATGGATGGCTTATAAGCGTGATAATCCGCTCAAACATCAAAGGACTGTTGCGCCGTGAGCATAAATCTTCCACTGCCACTGCTGGGCGAAATGGCCATTTTTGTCAAAGTGGTGGAAACCGGCAGCTTTTCGGAGGCAGCCCGCCAGCTCGGCTCTTCGCCTTCGGCGGTGAGCCGGAGCATTTCACGCCTGGAAAAGGCCCTGGCCACCCGCTTGTTACAACGAACCACCCGTAAATTGCGCCTCAGCGACGCTGGCGAAGAAGTATTCAAGCGTTGTCAGGAGATGGTCAGCGCAGCGCGCTCGGTGATGGAAATCAGCGGCCAGTTCACCCAGGAACCGGAAGGGCGAGTGCGCCTCAGTGTGCCCAAGGCCGTGGGGCGATTTGTGATCCACCCGCACATGCCGGAATTCTTGCGGCGCTATCCCAAGGTCGATGTCGAGTTGCTGCTGGAGGATCGTCAGGTCGACCTGATCGACGACCATGTCGACTTGGCAATTCGCATCACGGACCGGCCGCCGCCGGGACTGGTCGGCCGACAGTTGCTGAGCATTGACCACATCCTTTGTGCGAGCCCGCAGTACCTGGCCGAGCACGGCACGCCGAGTCATCCCCATGACCTGCTCAATCACAGTTGCATCTACCTGGGCGAAACCCCCAGCGATGCCCGCTGGAAATTCAGGCAGGGCACCCGCAGCGTGACGGTCGGTGTACGGGGTCGCTATGCCGCCAATCACACCGGAGTGCGCCTTGGGGCGGTATTGCAGCACATCGGGATCGGCAGCCTGCCGTATTTCACCGCCCGGCATGCCCTGGAACAGGGGCTGATGGTGCAGGTGCTGCCGGACTGGACCTTCCTCGCTTCTTATCACGGTGGCGCCTGGCTGCTGTATTCGCCCACGCGCTATCTGCCCGCCAAGTTGCGGGTGCTGATCGATTATCTGGTGGAGTGCCTGGAGCAGGAGCCGACCCTGGACAATCCGGGCAAGGGCGCGGCTACAGGGCGCAACGCGGGCGAATACGAGTTGCCGGAGAGCGAAGGGCTGTTCTGAGCCTGGCGGCGCGACAAATAAAAAAGGCCCGCCTGTCTGGTAGGCGAGCCTTCTGTCAGTGCTGATCGAGGATCAGTGCTTGCTGTCCTGGTTCGACAGGGTCATCAGTTGTTTTTCCTGGTTCCAGTCGAACGGTTCGTCGTTCTGTTCGGCCTCGAAGCGGCGTTCCTCCAGCGCCTGATACATATCCAGTTCGTCATCGGGCATGTAATGCAGGCAGTCGCCGCCGAAGAACCACAGCAGGTCGCGCGGCACCAGATGGGCGATTTGCGGGTAACGCTGGATGACCTGGCACATCAGGTCCTGACCCAGGTACTGGCTTTCGATCGGATCGACCGGCAGTGCCTGACGCAGTTCATCGAAACGCTCCAGGAACAGCGCATGGCTTTCTTCCGGAACCTGCTCGGCTTCACCGACAGCGACCAGGATACTGCGCAGGAGGTCGAGCTGGACGAGGGTTTGATCGAGCATAAGGGCAGTCCTCTACAACAAAGCAAAACGGGCGCCGGAGTATATAGCCCTGGCGCCCGTTTTTCATCACTGGACCGCTCGACGTGTCCTGACGCTAGCGGATCTTGCCTTCCGCCAACTCCAGCTGTTCCTTGGGGAAGTCATCGACATCGATCACCTTGCGCCGCGCCACTTCGGCTTCACGCAAGCGTTGCGCCTCGCCCGCCTGCAGTACGCCGGCTTCCAGCGCCGCGTCGATCAGCGGCTCGCCGGCAGCGGGTTTGAACTGGCCGCTCTTGAGCGCCAGATGGATCTTTTTCTGCAGGGGCTGCACCTCGTTGAGCAGGTTGCACGCCTGTTGCAGGGCGCCCACCGGATCCTCGGCCGATTGCGGGCGGTAGCAGCCCGCCAGCAACTCTTCCAAGGCAGGATCACCCTTGGCCCGGCCAATCACTGCCGCCACTTCGGCGCCCAGCTTGTCGCTGGGGCCCTTGTGCCGGCGTCCGAACGGAAACACGATCACGCGCAGCAGGCAGCCCAGCACCCTGTTGGGGAAGTTGCCGAGCAATTCGTCCAGTGCGCGCTCGGCCTGGCCGAGGCTTTCCTCCATGGCCCAGGTAAACAGCGGCGTCAGATATTCCGGCGAATCGAGGTCGTGATAACGCTTCAGCGCTGCCGAGGCGAGGTACATGTTGCTGAGCACATCACCAAGGCGAGCCGACAGGCGCTCGCGACGTTTCAGTTCACCGCCCAGCAGCATCATGCTCAGGTCGGCGAGCAGGGCGAAAGCGGCCGCCTGGCGATTGAGGGCGCGGAAGTAGCCTTGGCTGAGCTTGTCGCCGGGGCTGTGTTCGAGATGGCCGAAGCCCAGGTTGAGGACCAGGGTGCTGGCAGCGTTGCTGACGGCAAAGCCAATGTGTTTGAGCAGCAGCGCGTCGAACTCCTTGAGCGCCTGGTCCTTGTCTTCGCGCCCGGCCAGGGCCATTTCCTTGAGAACGAACGGATGGCAGCGAATCGCGCCCTGGCCGAAGATCATCAGGTTGCGTGACAGGATGTTCGCGCCTTCGACCGTGATGAAGATCGGCGCGCCTTGCCAACTGCGGCCCAGGTAGTTGTTCGGTCCCATGATGATGGCCTTGCCGCCATGCACGTCCATCGCGTGGCTGATGCATTCGCGGCCGCGTTCGGTGAGGTGATACTTGAGCACGGCCGACAGCACCGAGGGTTTTTCCCCCAGGTCCAGCGCGCTGGCGGTGAGCATGCGGGCGGCATCCATCATCCAGGCGTTGCCGCCAATGCGTGCCATGGCTTCCTGGATACCTTCGAAGGCGGACAGCGGCACATTGAATTGCTCGCGCACCTGGGCGTACTGGCCAGTCACCAGGCTGGTGAACTTGGCGGCGCCGGTGCCTACGGCAGGCAGGGAAATGGAGCGGCCCACCGACAGGCAGTTCATCAGCATCATCCAGCCCTTGCCGAGCATCTCCTGGCCGCCGATCAGGCAGTCCAGGGGGACGAATACGTCCTTGCCGGAGTTCGGGCCGTTCATGAACGAAGCGCCGAGGGGCAGGTGCCGTCGGCCGATTTCCACGCCGGGGGTGTCGGTGGGGATCAGCGCCAGGCTGATGCCCAGGTCGACCTTGTCGCCGAGCAGGTGGTCCGGGTCGTAGGCCTTGAAGGCCAGGCCGAGCAGGGTCGCGACCGGGCCGAGGGTGATGTAGCGTTTTTCCCAGTTCAGGCGCAGGCCGAGGGTTTCCTGGCCCTGCCATTCGCCCTTGCAGATGATTCCGCTGTCGGGCATGGCGCCGGCGTCGGAGCCGGCCAACGGGCCGGTGAGGGCGAAGCAGGGGATATCGTCGCCGCGCGCCAGGCGTGGCAGGTAGTGGTCGCGTTGGGCGTCGGTGCCGTAGTGCAGCAACAGTTCGGCAGGGCCGAGGGAGTTGGGCACCATCACGGTGGAGGCGAGGTCACCACTGCGGGTTGCCAGTTTCATCGCCACTTGCGAGTTCGCGTAGGAAGAGAAGCCTTTACCGCCGTACTCCTTGGGAATGATCAGGGCAAAAAAGCCATTGTCTTTGATATGGCTCCAGGCTTCGGCCGGCAGATCCATGGTCTGGCCGATATGCCAGTCGCTGACCATGGCGCACAGTGCTTCGGTCGGGCCGTCGAGAAAGGCCTGTTCTTCTTCGCTCAGTTGCGCCTTGGGGTAGGCCAGGAGCTTGTTCCAGTCCGGGCGGCCGCTGAACAGTTCGCCGTCCCACCAGACGGTGCCAGCATCGATGGCGTCGCGCTCGGTTTGCGACATCGGTGGCAGGGTTTTCTGGAACCAACTGAATAGCGGAGCGGTGAAGAACTTGCGGCGCAGGTCCGGCAGCAGCAGGGGCGCCGCGACGGCCGCCAGCAGTATCCAGGTGATCAGCAGCAACCAGCCTGGCGCGTGGCCCACGATGCCCATCGCCAACAGGTAGAAGGCGACAATGCCCAGGGCGGGCATCGGGGCGGTGCGGCGGTGCGCCAGGTAGGCAATGCCCAGCACCAGAACCAGTATCCACAACAGCAGCATATTCAATCCTCCGTGAAACCAGGGGCAAAACAACCCCCAGAGCTTAGACGTCATCTGCAGAACGGGGTGTTCGCAACAGTGTGTTTGAATGTGTTGGCGCACGGCGTGAAGGTTGTTTCATGAGTGTCGAGTGAAGTCCGGGCGCTCTCATGTTTGGCCGAAACGTCGTTATCTCTGTGCTGAAGCTCTCGCTAGACTCGGGGTTCAATCAGGAGATTGT
Source organism: Pseudomonas sp. F007 (assembly GCF_057814275.1). Taxonomy (NCBI): domain Bacteria; kingdom Pseudomonadati; phylum Pseudomonadota; class Gammaproteobacteria; order Pseudomonadales; family Pseudomonadaceae; genus Pseudomonas; species Pseudomonas sp. F007. Next base: position 307,516 of record NZ_JBVATA010000007.1, read on the forward strand.
TCCCATGCACGAGTATCTGAATCCCGGCCGCTTCATCGATAGTGACCACCCAGCGGTGGTGGAGTTCGCCGAAAAACATCGGGGTGCCAGCCGTGACCCGGTCGCGCAGGCGGTCAATCTCTATTACGCGGTACGCGAGGCGGTCCGCTACAACCCCTATACCTTCAGTCGTGACCCCGAGACCCTGCGTGGCAGTTATGCCTTGGCCACCGGCGAAAGCTATTGCGTGCCCAAGGCCACGTTGCTGGCCGGCTGTGCCCGGCACTGCGGGATTGCCGCACGGATCGGCCTGGCAGACGTGCGCAATCACCTGTCGACGCCGCGCCTGATCGAGTTGCTCAAAAGCGATGTGTTCGCCATGCACGGTTACACCGAGTTGTATCTGCAGGGGCGCTGGGTCAAGGCCACCCCGGCGTTCAATGCGCGGCTGTGCGAGCTGTTCGATGTGCCGCCGCTGGACTTTGACGGGCTCAACGACAGTGTGTTTCATGCCTTCAACCGGCAAGGCCAGCAGTCCATGGAGTACCTGGTCGATCATGGGCAGTTTGTCGATGTGCCCGAGGTGTTCTTTTTCCAGCACCTGGAAAAGTGCTACCCCCATCTGTTCAGCGAGCAGATGCCGGCCTTGCTGGGCGATATGCAGAGCGATTTGTCTCGCGCCTGATACGGCGTAGACTGCCTCGGCATTCATCCATTGAGGGAAGGTCATGCTGAAGATCTGGGGTCGGAAAAATTCGTCGAACGTCAGGAAAGCACTGTGGGCCGCCGAGGAACTCGGCCTGGCGTACGAAGCCATTGATGCCGGCGGTGCGTTTGGCGTGGTCGATACCCCCGAGTACCGCGCCATGAACCCCAATGGCCGGGTGCCTGTTATCGAAGACGATGGCTTCGTACTGTGGGAGTCCAACGTCATCGTGCGTTATCTGCTCGCCCGCCACGCCCCGGCAACGGCCTGGTACCCAGACAATGTGCAGGCCCGTGCTCATGGCGAAAAATGGATGGACTGGACCACTTCAAGCTTTGCCGGGCCGTTTCGCACGGTGTTCTGGGGCGTGTTGCGCACGCCGAAGGAACAACAGGACTGGCCGGCCATCCAGGCGGCGATCAAGGAATGCGAGGGCTTGCTGGCAATGGCCGATCGAGCGCTTGCCGTTACGCCTTATCTGTCCGGAGACGAAATCGGCATGGGTGACATCCCGCTCGGCAGCTTCATTTACGCCTGGTTCGAAATGCCCATCGAGCGTACGCCCCAACCCCATCTGCAAGCCTGGTATGAACGCCTGAAACAGCGCCCGGCCTATCAGAAGGCCGTGATGACCGCGTTGACTTAATACTCACTATCAATACTGATGACTGTACTTGTGCGGCGTCGCCAAGCACCATTGCGTCAATGTGCCGCGGTTGTCTTGCGCGCCGTCGGCCCTGACGAATTTTCCAATTTCCCTTCTTGGTGCGTAAATCCGCTATGAGTTCTGCTCTGTCCATCCGGCAGCTAACCAAAACCTACGGCAACGGTTTCCAGGCCCTGAGTGGTATCGATCTGGATGTCGCCGAAGGTGACTTTTTCGCCTTGCTCGGCCCCAACGGTGCCGGCAAATCCACGACCATCGGCATTCTCTCGACCCTGGTGAACAAGACCAGCGGCACGGTGAATATCTTCGGCAACGACCTGGACCGTAATCCGGCCGCGCTCAAGCGCAGCATTGGCGTGGTGCCCCAGGAATTCAACTTCAACCAGTTTGAAAAGACCTTCGACATCGTCGTCACCCAGGCTGGCTATTACGGTATCCCGTCAAAGGTGGCCAAGGAGCGCGCCGAGCAGTATCTGACCCAGCTTGGGCTGTGGGACAAGCGTGACGTGCCATCGCGCTCGCTATCCGGTGGCATGAAGCGCCGCCTGATGATCGCCCGGGCACTGGTGCATGAACCGCGGCTGCTGATCCTCGACGAACCGACGGCTGGCGTTGATATCGAGCTGCGCCGCTCGATGTGGAGCTTCCTTACCGAGCTGAACCAGAAAGGCATCACCATCATCCTTACCACCCATTACCTGGAGGAGGCTGAGCAGCTGTGCCGCAACATCGGCATCATCGACCACGGCACCATCGTCGAGAACACCAGCATGCGCAATCTGCTGGGCCAGTTGCATGTCGAGACGTTCCTGCTGGATCTCAAGCACAACCTGAGCACCGCGCCGCAGTTGCTCGGCTACCCGAGCCGGCTGCTTGATCCGCACACTCTGGAAGTCCAGGTCGACAAGGAAATGGGGATCACTGCGTTGTTCAGCCAGTTGGCCACACAGAACATCGAGGTGCTGAGCCTGCGCAACAAAACCAATCGTCTCGAGGAGTTGTTCGTGTCCCTGGTGGAGAAAAATCTGGCGAAGGTGGCGGTATGAGTTCGGAGCTGAAACCCAACCTGGTTGCCCTCAATACCATCGTTTATCGCGAGATCCGCCGGTTTACCCGGATCTGGCCGCAGACCCTGCTGCCGCCCGCCATCACCATGGTCCTGTACTTCGTGATCTTCGGGAACCTGATTGGCCGGCAAATCGGTGACATGGGTGGCTTCACCTATATGGAATACATCGTGCCGGGGCTGATCATGATGTCGGTGATCACCAACTCCTACGGCAACGTGGTGTCGAGCTTCTTCGGCAGCAAATTCCAGCGCTCCATCGAAGAACTGATGGTGTCGCCGGTATCGCCCCACACCATTCTGATCGGCTACACCCTGGGTGGCGTGCTGCGCGGGTTGATGGTCGGCATCATCGTGACCCTGCTGTCGTTGTTCTTCACCCATCTGCAGGTTCATCACCTGGGCGTGACCGTCCTGGTGGTGGTGCTGACGGCCACCATCTTCTCGCTGTTGGGGTTCATCAATGCTGTCTTTGCACGTAACTTCGACGATATCTCGATTATCCCGACTTTCGTGCTGACGCCGTTGACCTACCTCGGCGGGGTGTTCTACTCCATCAGCCTGTTGCCACCGTTCTGGCAGACCGTGTCGCTGGCCAACCCGGTGCTGCACATGGTCAACGCGTTCCGCTACGGCATCCTGGGGGTGTCGGACATCAAGATCAGCATCGCCATCACCTTCATGCTGGTGGCCACTGTGGTGCTGTATTTCGGCTGTGCCCGGCTGCTGGTCAGTGGGCGCGGGATGCGCACTTAAGCTCAGGCTTGCACGGAAAACGGCACCCAGGGTGCCGTTTTCTCGTTCTAGCGCCGGCTTTGCTTGCGCCGCCGCCACTGGCGGGCGACCCACCAGCGCCAGTAGGTCATGGTCATGCAATAGGCCAGGGCGCCCAGCACCACTCCCGCCACTACCGAGCCCAGCAGGAAGGGTTGCCAGAGGGTCGACAGTTCGCCGCTGATCCATTCCCAGGTCAGTTCTTCCGGCAGGCTGCGTGCCGGGACATTCATCAGCCAGGCGCCGGTCTGATAGGTGCAGAAGAACACCACGGGCATGGTAATCGGATTGGTCAGCCAGACCAGGCTCACCGCAATCGGAATGTTGCCACGTACCCAGACGGCGAGCGCAGCGGCCACCAGCATCTGCATGGGGATCGGCAGGAAAGCGGCGAACAGGCCCATGGCCATGGCGCGCGCCACCGAGTGCCGGTTGAGATGCCAGAGGTTGGGGTCATGCAGCAGGTTGCCGAGAAAGCGTAAGGATTTGTGTTCCCTGATGCTGGTCGGATCTGGCATGTAGCGTTTGAATAAGCGCCGGGGCATAAGGCTTCTCGGTCAGTTCAGTGCGCAAGTATGCCCGTATTCTGCGAGGCGCCCATTCAGACTTTGTGACAATTATTAAACGCCAATACCGCACGCTGGGCTAATCCAAGAGGGGTGATCTCTCAAGGACGGGCCTATGCGCACAGGGATGTTGGCGCTGGCCGGGGGGCTGTTGACCCTGGTTTTTTTACCGGCATTGCCGCCGGTCGGGTTATTGCTGGCGCTACCGGTGGCGGCCTTGATGCTGTTGCCGTTTCGCAGCTACCCAGTTGGGTTTTTTCTGCTGGGCCTGAGCTGGGCCTGCGCCAATGCGCACTGGGCGCTCGACGATCGACTGGCGCCGGGATTGGACGGGCAGACCCGCTGGATCGAAGGGCGGGTGGTGGGGTTGCCGCAGAATACCCAAGGCGTGGTGCGTTTTGAGCTGAGCGACGCCGAGTCGCGGCGCGGGGCGCTGCCCAAGCGGATCAGGCTGGCCTGGTACGGCGGCCCGCCCGTCAACAGCGGCGAGCGCTGGCGCCTGGCGGTCAAGTTGAAGCGGCCTGGCGGGCTGCTCAATCCCCATGCCTTCGATTATGAAGCCTGGCTGCTGGCGCAACGGATTGGCGCCACGGGCACGGTCAAGGATGGGCAGCGACTCGCGTCCGCGCAGTGGGCCTGGCGCGACGCGATCCGCCAGCGCCTGATGGCCGTCGATGCGCAGGGGCGCGAAGGGGCGCTGGCAGCACTGGTGCTGGGCGATGGTTCCGGTCTGAGTCGTGAAGACTGGCAGGTGCTACAGGACACCGGCACCGTGCATTTGCTGGTGATTTCCGGGCAGCACGTCGGGTTGCTGGCGGGCATGGTGTATTTGCTGATCGCTGGAATGGCCCGTTACGGCCTGTGGCCACAGCGTTTGCCGTGGTTGTCCTGGGCGTGTGGCCTGGCCTTTGCGGCGGCGCTGGGCTATGGCCTGTTGGCGGGTTTCCAGGTGCCAGTACGCAGGGCCTGCGTGATGATCGGCCTGGTCCTGCTGTGGCGCTTGCGCTTTCGCCATCTGGGCGCCTGGTGGCCGTGGTTGCTGGCTCTGAACGCGGTGCTGGTGCTTGATCCGCTGGCGAGTTTGCGTCCGGGACTGTGGCTGTCGTTTGCCGCGGTGGCGGTGCTGATTTTCACTTTCGGCGGCCGGCTGGGTGCCTGGCGATGGTGGCAAACCTGGACCCGCGCGCAGTGGTTGATAGCAATCGGTCTATGCCCGGTGTTGTTGATCCTGAACCTGCCCATCAGCCTGACCGGTCCGCTGGCCAACTTGATGGCCGTGCCTTGGATCAGCCTTCTGGTTCTGCCTGCGGCCTTGCTCGGTACTTTGCTGCTGCCATTGCCCTATGTCGGCGCGGGGTTGTTGTGGCTGGCCGGCGGTCTGCTGGACCTGCTGTTCAACGGCCTGGCGCTGGTGGCAGGAAAGATGCCGGCCTGGATTGCACCGGCCATCCCTCTATGGGCCTGGGCGATCGCCGTGCTGGGGGCCATCCTGCTGCTGATGCCCAAGGGCGTGCCGCTGCGCGTTCTGGGCTGGCCGATGCTGTTGCTGCTGGTGTTTGCGCCGACGTCCAGGGTGCCGGAGGGTCGGGCGCAGATCTGGCAACTGGATGTGGGGCAAGGGTTGGGGATTGTGGTCCGTACGCGGCATCACACCTTGCTGTACGACACCGGGCCGGGATTCAAGGACAGCGACCTGGGGGCGCAGGTGGTGCTGCCGGTCTTGCGCAAGTTCGGCGTGCGCAAGGTGGACCTGATGCTGATCAGCCATGCCCATCTCGATCACGCGGGCGGAGCGCGCTCGATTGCCAGGGGATTGCCGGTGGCGCAGGTCATCGGGGGCGAACCCTGGGAGGTCGCCAGGCGTTTGCCGACCCAGGCTTGCGAAAGCGGCAAGCGCTGGGAGTGGGATGGCGTGCGTTTCACCTTGTGGCGGTGGGCCGATGGCCGCAACAGCAACCAGAACTCCTGCGTGCTGCAGATCGAGGCCAACGGCGAGCGCATGTTGTTGACCGGCGATATCGATGCCCTCGCCGAGCGGGTCTTGCTCAAGAGTCCGCTGGCGGTGCCCACCGAGTGGCTGCAGGCGCCGCACCATGGCAGCCGCAGTTCTTCTTCCGAGGCTTTTGTGCGGGCGCTGGCACCCAAGGCGGTGCTGATCTCACGGGGGCATGGCAATGCTTTCGGCCACCCCCATCCCCAGGTGATCGCCCGTTACCAGCGCCATGGCGTGGCGATCCTGGACAGCGCCGAGCAGGGGGCGGTGCGCGTGCTGCTTGGCGATTTCCAGCCGGCGCAGGCCATGCGCGACGCTGCGCGCTTCTGGCGCAGCGCGCCGCCGGTCAGCCATGCACCCTGACTCGCGACCCAGCCGGCACGGTCGTCGGTAGGGCGGGCCTCTTGAGTGAGTCGATATGTTAAAGTGGCGGACTTTTTCGAGGGGAATGTCACTGTGTGGGAATTGGTCAAATCCGGCGGCTGGATGATGTTGCCGATCATTCTGAGTTCCATCGCTGCACTGGGCATTGTCGCCGAGCGCTTGTGGACCTTGCGCGCCAGTCGTGTGACCCCGGAGCATCTGCTCGGGCAGGTCTGGGTCTGGATCAAGGACAAGCAGCTCAACAAGGAAAAGCTCAAGGAACTGCGCGCCAATTCGCCGCTGGGGGAAATTCTCGCCGCCGGCCTGGCCAACTCCAAGCATGGTCGCGAGATCATGAAGGAGTGCATCGAAGAGGCGGCTGCCCGGGTCATCCATGAGCTGGAGCGTTACATCAACGCGCTGGGCACCATCGCTGCCATGGCGCCGTTGCTCGGCTTGCTCGGCACGGTGCTGGGCATGATCGATATTTTCAGCTCGTTCATGGGTTCGGGCATGACTACCAATGCCGCGGTCCTTGCTGGTGGTATTTCCAAGGCGCTGATCACCACCGCTGCGGGCCTGATGGTGGGGATCCCGTCGGTGTTCTTCCATCGCTTCCTGCAGCGTCGTATCGATGAGCTGGTGGTGGGCATGGAACAGGAGGCCATCAAGCTGGTGGAAGTGGTGCAGGGCGACCGCGATGTCGATCTGGCCGAGGGCAAAGCGTGAAGTTTCGCCGCAAACAACGGGAAAATGTCGACATCAACCTCGCGTCGCTGATCGACGTGGTGTTTATCCTGCTGCTGTTTTTCGTCGTGACCACCACCTTCACCCGGGAAACCCAGCTGCGGGTCGAGTTGCCGCAAGCGGTCAGCGGCTCACCCGCCGAAGACCAGCAGACCAAGCAACTGGACATTGCCATCAGTGCCGACGGGACGTTTTCGGTGAACAACCAGTTGCTGCCGAAAAATGACCTCGCCAGCGTGATCGAGGCCCTGCAAAAGGAATCCGCCGGCGATACCAACCTGCCACTGTCCATCAGCGCTGATGGCAAGACCCCGCACCAGGCGGTGATCACTGCGATGGATGCGGCCGGCAAACTGGGCTTTACCCATTTGCGCATGACCACCGTCGAGGCGGCGCCCGTACCCTGATGGCCATGTCCGATCGATTGCTCGCCGCGTGGTACGCCGGTCATCCGGCGCTGAAATTGTTGCTACCGCTGGAGTGGTTGTACCGCCGCGTGGTGACTGGCAAGCGCGCGCGGTTCCTTGCCGGCGAAGGTGATATCTACCAGCCACCCGTGCCGCTGGTGGTGGTGGGCAACATCACCGTCGGTGGCACCGGCAAGACGCCGTTGATCCTGTGGATGATCGAGCACTGCCAGCGCGCCGGCCTGCGGGTCGGCGTGGTCAGTCGTGGCTACGGCGCCAACCCCCCGCAGTTGCCCTGGCGCGTCGATGCCACGCAGAGTGCGGCGGTGGCGGGGGATGAGCCGCTGTTGATCGTCCAGCGCAGCGGCGTACCCTTGATGATCGACCCGGACCGCAGTCGCGCAGTCCAGGCGCTGCTGGCCGCCGAGCCGCTGGACTTGATCCTCTCCGACGACGGTATGCAGCATTATCGCCTGGCGCGGGACCTTGAGCTGGTACTGATCGACGCCGCACGTGGCCTGGGTAACCGCCGCTGCCTGCCGGCAGGTCCATTGCGCGAGCCAGTCGAGCGCCTGCAAAGCGTCGACGCGGTGCTGTACAACGGCGCTGAAAGCGATCGTGACGATGGCTACGCCTTTCGCCTGCAACCTACGGCGCTGGTCAACCTGCTGTCCGGCGAACGCCGTTCCCTCGAGCACTTTCCCCCAGGCCAGGCGTTGCACGCAGTGGCCGGGATCGGCAATCCGCAACGTTTCTTCAAGACCCTTGAAACGCTACACTGGCAACCCATTGCCCACGCATTTGCCGACCACGCCGAATACAGCGCGGCGGTCTTGAATTTTTCGCCGTCGCTGCCGCTGGTGATGACCGAGAAGGACGCGGTGAAATGCCGTTCCTTTGCCAGCAGCGACTGGTGGTACCTGGCGGTCGATGCGCTGCCGTCACCGGCATTCGTGGCCTGGTTCGACACGCAGCTGATGCGGCTGCTGCCCGCACGTCTCTTGCCTTAATCGCTTTTATCCGGGAGTTTCCATGGACACCAAATTGCTCGATATCCTCGCCTGCCCGATTTGCAAGGGGCCGCTCAAGCTCAGCGCCGACAAGACCGAATTGATCAGCAAGGGCGCGGGCCTGGCATTTCCGATCCGCGATGGCATTCCGGTCATGCTGGAAACCGAAGCCCGCACTCTGACGGCCGAAGAGCGCCTGGACAAATGAGCGCACCCTTCACCGTCGTCATCCCCTCGCGTTTCGCTTCCACTCGCCTGCCGGGCAAGCCCCTGCAGATGATCGCTGGCAAGCCGATGGTTCAGCACGTCTGGGAACAGGCGCGTAAAAGCAGCGCCGAGCGCGTGGTGATCGCCACTGACGATGCACGCATCGTTGCCGCCTGCGAGGCATTTGGCGCCGAAGTGGTGATGACCCGGGTCGATCACAACTCCGGGACCGACCGCCTGGCCGAAGTTGCCACGCAACTGGGGCTGGCGCCGGACGCGATCGTGGTCAACGTGCAGGGCGACGAGCCGTTGATCCCGCCGAGCGTGATCGACCAGGTGGCGGCCAATCTGGCAGCTCATGCCGAAGCCGGCATGGCCACCCTGGCGGAGCCGATCGACGATGTTGAAACCCTGTTCAACCCCAATGTGGTCAAGGTTGTCAGCGACCTCAATGGGCTGGCGCTGACCTTCAGCCGCGCCACCCTGCCATGGGCGCGCGACCCGTTTGCCAAAAGCCGCGAGCAATTGCCCGAAGGCGTGCCATACCGCCGTCACATCGGTATCTATGCCTACCGCGCCGGCTTCCTGCACGACTTCGTCAGCTGGGGCCCGTGCTGGCTGGAAGACACTGAGTGCCTGGAACAACTGCGGGCGCTCTGGCACGGCGTGCGTATCCATGTCGCTGACGCGCTGATTGCCCCGCCGCCAGGTGTTGATACGCCGGAAGACCTCGAGCGCGTTCGCCGCCTGCTGGAGGCCTGATGCGGGTTCTGTTTGTCTGTCTGGGCAACATCTGCCGTTCGCCGACCGCCGAAGGTGTACTGCGCCATAAGCTGCGCGCAGCGGGGCTGGCCGAGCGCATCGAGGTGGCATCGGCCGGTACCGGCGACTGGCATGTCGGCAATCCACCGGACAAGCGCAGTCAGGCCGCCGCCTTGCGCCGCGGCTATGACCTGTCGACGCAACGCGCCCAGCAAGTCAGCCGCGCCGACTTCTCCAGCAGCGACCTGATCCTCGCGATGGACCAGAGCAACCTGCGCAACCTCAAGGCCTTGCAGCCGGCCCAGGGCAAGGCCGAGCTGGACCTGTTCCTGCGCCGTTACGCGGCGAGTGTGGACGAGGTACCGGATCCTTATTACGACGGCGATCAGGGTTTCGAGCGGGTGCTCGACCTGATCGAGCACGCCTGCGACGCGCTGGTGATCGAATTGAAGGGACGTTTATGACATTGCTCGTGCAACCGCAGGTTTCACTCAAGCCCTTCAACAGCTTTGGCGTGGACGTTCGCGCACAGCTGTTTGCCCAGGCCGAGAGTGACGCCGACGTGCGCGAGGCGCTGGCCTATGCGCGCGAGCATGAATTGCCGTTGCTGGTGGTCGGTGGCGGCAGCAATCTGCTGTTGACCGCCGACGTCGAGGCGCTGGTGCTGCGCATGGCAACCCGTGGTATTCGTCAGTTGAGTGATGACGGCCAGCGGGTGGTGATCGAAGCCGAGGCGGGGGAAACCTGGCATCCGTTCGTACAATGGACGCTGGCCCAGGGCCTGTCGGGGCTGGAGAACCTCAGCCTGATCCCGGGCACTGTGGGCGCGGCGCCGATGCAGAACATCGGCGCCTATGGGGTCGAGATCAAGGACGTGTTCGCCGGCCTGACCGCGTTGGATCGCCAGACCGGCGAGCTGCGGGAATTCAGCCTGGAAGACTGCAACTTCGCCTATCGCGACAGCCTGTTCAAGCAACAGGCCGGGCGCTGGGTGATCCTGCGGGTGCGCTTTGTCCTCGATCGCGTTGCCCGCTTGCACCTGGACTACGGTCCGGTGCGCCAGCGCCTGACGGAGCAGGGCATAGATCAGCCTACGGCCAGCGATGTCAGCCAGGCGATCTGCAGTATTCGCAGCGAAAAACTCCCCGATCCAGCGGTACTGGGTAACGCCGGCAGTTTCTTCAAGAATCCGCTGGTGTCGGCCGCCTTGGCCGCACAGATCCGCCAGACCCATCCGGGCCTGATCGGTTATCCACAGGCGGATGGCCAGGTCAAGCTGGCGGCTGGCTGGTTGATCGAGCAGGCGGGCTGGAAGGGTTTTCGTGACGGCGACGCCGGTGTGCATCGCCTGCAATCGCTGGTGCTGGTCAACTATGGCAGTGCCAGCGGGCTCGAGTTGCTCAGCCTGGCGCAGCGAATCCAGAAAGACATTGCCGAGCGTTTCAATGTCGAACTGGAAATGGAACCCAACCGTTATTGAGCTAGGCTTGAACGCTGGAACCAGAGCCCTGCAGACCTGATTCGGTGGCAGGGCTTTTTTGTTAACGTTCGGTTAACGTAGCCTCCTAACGATGTAGTTCAAACAAAGGCCCGGTGAAGGTCATTCTTCACAAGAGAGCCCGATAGCCTGAGTCGATCTGCGTGTGCCGACCCCTTGCCACATCCCGGCAGATTGCTCGACCCCATAACCCAATCTCTATGCGGGCGTGCCCATGATTACCTTGAAACTCAATGGTCAGGATCATCCACTCGATGTCAGCGAGGACATGCCGCTGCTCTGGGCCATTCGTGACGTCGCCGGTTACAGCGGTACCAAATTCGGCTGCGGCCTGGGCCTGTGCGGTGCCTGCACCATTCATATCGACGGTGAGCCTGCACGCAGTTGCATCACGCCGGTGGGCTCGGTGCGCGGGCAGAACGTCAGCACCATCGATAACCTGCACAACGACCCGCTCGGTCAGCGCGTGCAGCAAGCCTGGCTCGATACCGCCGTTGCGCAGTGCGGGTTCTGCCAGGGTGGGCAAATCATGTCGGCCACGGCCCTGCTCAGGAGCAACCCCAATCCCAGCGACGAGGACATCGAAGCGGCGATGGTCGGCAATATCTGCCGCTGCGGCACCTATAACCGCATCAAGACCGCGATTCGCCAGGTGGCAACTCATCTGCAGGAGGCCAAGGCATGAGCCCGTTACCGAGCGATTTCGCCCTGAGCAACCTCAGTCGCCGGGGTTTTCTCAAAGGGCTGGGTGCAACCGGCGCGTTGGTGCTGGCGGCCAGTTGGGGCTGGCAGGATGCGCTCGCCGAAGGCAAGCAGTTCGGTGCCGACGGCATGCCTAACGGCTGGGTCGATGATCCCAAGGTCTATGTGAGCATCGCCAGCGATGGCCGAGTGACCGTGGTGTGCAACCGTTCGGAAATGGGCCAGGGCGTGCGTACTAGCCTGAGCATGGTGGTGGCGGACGAACTGGAGGCCGATTGGGCGCAGGTCAGTGTGCGTCAGGCGCCGGGCGATGAGGTGCGCTTCGGCAACCAGGACACCGACGGCTCACGCAGCATGCGTCATTGGTACGAGCCGATGCGGCGTTGCGGTGCCGCGGCGCGCAGCATGCTGGAACAGGCGGCAGCCAATCAGTGGCAAGTGCCGGTCGGCGAGTGCCGCGCGCAATTGCACAAGGTGGTTCACCAACCTTCCGGACGTGAACTCGGCTATGGCGCGCTCGCCGAAGCGGCTGCGGCTTTGCCGGTACCGACGCGCGACAGCCTGCGACTCAAGCAACCCGGGGAGTTTCGCTACATCGGCAAGGAGTCGGTGCGGGCGATCGATGGCGAGGACATCGTCAACGGACGCGCGGTCTACGGCGCGGACGTGCACTTTGAAGGCATGCTCTTTGCCACCGTGGCCCGCCCTGCGGTGTACGGCGGCACGGTGAAATCCTTCGATGCCAGCGCGGCGATGAAAGTCCCGGGGGTGATCAAGGTCCTGCAGATCGAAAGCCGGCCCATTCCTTCCGAGTTCCAGCCACTGGGCGGGATTGCCGTAGTTGCCAGCAATACCTGGGCAGCAATCAAGGGCCGAGAGGCGCTGAAGATCGTCTGGAATGATGGCCCCAACGCTGGCTACGACTCGATTGCCTACCGCAAGGAGCTGGAAGCGGCCTCACTGAAGCCGGGCAAAGTGGTGCGCAGCACCGGCAATATCGATGAGGCGCTGAATGCGGCGGACAGCAGTCTGGAGGCGAGTTACTACCTGCCGCACCTGGCGCAGTCGCCCATGGAGCCGATGGTTGCGGTGGCCCGCTTCAAGGACGGTCATTGCGAAGCCTGGGCGCCGAGCCAGGCCCCTCAGGTCACCCGTGAGCGCATCGCTGAACGGTTGGGGATCGCCTTCGACAAGGTCACGGTCAATGTCACTCTGCTGGGCGGCGGTTTCGGCCGCAAGTCCAAGCCGGACTTCGTCCTCGAGGCGGCGATCCTGGCCAAGGCCTTTCCCGGCAAGGCGCTGCGGGTGCAGTGGACCCGAGAGGACGACATTCATAACTCCTACTTTCATACGGTCTCGGTCGAATACCTCAAGGCCAGCCTGAACAAGGACGGCATGCCTTCGGGCTGGTTACACCGCACCGTCGCGCCCAGTATCACCGCGTTGTTCGCGCCGGGGATGAATCACGAAGCGGCGTTCGAGCTGGGCATGGGTTTTACCAACATGGCCTACGCGATTCCCAACGTGCGCCTGGAGAATCCCGAAGCCGCAGCACATACCCGGGTTGGCTGGTATCGCTCGGTGTCGAACATTCCCCATGGCTTCGCGATCCAGAGCTTTGTCGATGAACTGGCGCACAAGGCCGGCCAGGACCCATTGAAGTATCAGATCAAGCTATTGGGGCCTGATCGCCAGATCGATCCGCGCACCTTGAGCGAGGAGTGGAACTACGGCGAATCGCCAGAGCGTTATCCGATCGATACCGCGCGCCTGCGTGGCGTGCTGGAAACCGCTGCCAAGGCCGCCGGTTGGGGGCGTGAGTTGCCCAAGGGTCGCGGATTGGGATTGGCGGTGCATTACAGCTTTGTCACCTATGTGGCGGCGGTGATCGAGGTCGAGGTCAAGGATGATGGCACCGTGCTCGTGCACAAGGCCGACATCGCCGTGGACTGCGGCCCGCAAATCAACCCCGAACGCATCCGCTCGCAATTCGAAGGCGCCTGTGTGATGGGCCTGGGCAATGCGGTGCTGGGGGAAATCAGCTTCAAGGACGGCAAGGTCCAGCAGGACAACTTCCATATGTACGAAGTGGCGCGCATGTCGTTGGCGCCCAAGGTGGTGGCTGTGCACCTGGTGACGCCGCCAGGCACTGTGCCTTTGGGGGGCGTTGGCGAGCCGGGCGTACCGCCGATTGCCCCAGCGCTGTGCAATGCAATTTTTGCCGCGACCGGCAAGCGTATTCGCAGTTTGCCGGTGCGTTGGCAGTTGCAGGGCTGGCAGCAGGCCAAGGTGTGATGGGCGCCGTCAAGACAGGGCTCGGCGCGATCATTCTGGCGGCGGGGCAGGGCAGTCGCTATCGGCAGGTGGCCGGAGCGGACCAGGACAAGCTGCTGGCCTTGTGCAAGGGGCGCGACGGGGTGGTGCGTCCGGTGATCGAACAGTCCTTGCGCAACCTGCCGCCAAGTCTCGAGCGGCGTTTGCTGGTGACGACCGCAGACCGCTCCGAGGTGGCGCATCTGGCTCGAGCTTATGGCTGTGAGGTGCTGTTGCTGGCATCGACCGGGATGGGCGACAGCATTGCGGCGGCGGTTGCCGCGTGCCCTGTGCTGGATGGCTGGCTGGTGCTGCTGGGGGATATGCCGTTTGTCCTGCCCGACAGCATCAGTCGCGTGGCGGCGCAGGTCATGGTCGATACCATCAGCGTGCCGGTGCAGGCTGGAGAATTCGGGCATCCGGTGGGGTTTGGCGCTTCGTTCGCCAAGGCCCTGATGGAGTTGTCGGGAGATCGCGGCGCCAAGCCGTTGTTTGCCTCGGCCAGGGTGGTGCGGGTGCCGGTGGAGGATCCAGGGGTGCTGTGGGATGTGGATGTGCCGCAGGCGTTGGTTTTCCCTGGCGTGTAGCGGCGTCGCGAGATAAAAAAAGCCCCGCCTGATTGCTCAGGCGGGGCTTTTTAATGGCTGATGGAATCAGGCGAGCGGTTTAGGCTCGTGCTCTTTTTCCAGGGCCTCAGGGTGTTGCTCTACCACTTCTTCGACGGAGCGCAGGGTTTCGTCGATGGCTGGGGCGGGTGCAGCTTCAAGGGCCTCGACAACGGCAGCCGGAGCAGCAGCGGCAGCCAGTTCGGCTTCCTTCTGCAGGCGCTCGGCTTCGCGCTTGCGGCGACGCACTTCACGTGGGTCGTTCGGGGCGCGGCCATTCTCGGTCAGGACGATGGCAGGTGCGGCTTCGACAGCCGAGGCAGCCACTTCCTCAACGACGGGCGCTTGGACTGCAACAGGCTCAGGCTCGGCAGCAACCACTACCGGCTCGACGACCGCTTCAGCCACGGGCTCAACCATTTCGGCAGCGACAGGCTCGGTGACCGCTGGCTCGGCAACTACCGGCTCGGCAACCCAGTTGAACGCAGTTTGCTCTTCGCGAACTTCAGGCGCTTTTTCAACGGCTGGCGATTCAACAACTGGCGCTTCAACAGCGGGCTCTGCAGCGACAACCGGCGCTTCAGTCACTTCTGCGACTTGTGGTTGTGCCTCGACCACTGGAGCAACCTCTACCGCCGGCGCTACAGGAGCTTCGACTGGCGTGGTGGCTTCAACGACCGGTGCTTCAACCTGAGCAGTTTCCTGCACAGCTTCTTCAGCAACGGCAGCGGTTGCGCGTTCAGCCTGCTGATGGGCCTCGGCTTCGGCTGGCGCGCTGATCACGCTGCTGGCCACGGCAGCAGTTACCGCAAGACCGGCAGCCAGTTCAGCGCCAGTTGGCTCTTCGTTACCCTCGGACTCTTCCGAGCCTTCGATCACGTTACCGTTGGCATCGCGTTGACGCTCGCGACGGTTGCTGCGACGACGCTGGCCACGGGAGCGACGGCGTGGACGATCGCCTTCGGCGCCGTCTTGACCTTCTTCCGACAGCTGCTCTTCGTTGCCTGGCAATTCTTCTTCGGCAACAGCGGCAGCCGCCTGTTCAGCACGTGGCTGACGCTCTTCACGCGGTGGGCGTGGCGCGCGCTCTTCACGCGGCTGGCGAGCTGGACGCTCTTCAGCAGCGGCGACAGCGCTGGTGGCAGCGGCAGCAGCAACGGCTGGTGCAGCGTCCAGCGGCTCGCGCAGTTCACGTACCGGACGCTCTTCACGCTCGCCACGTGGCTTGCGATCTTCACGTGGTGGGCGTGGTGCACGCTCTTCGCGCGGTGCGCGCGGAGCACGCTCTTCACGGGCTACGGCTGGAGTTTCTTCGCGCAGTTCGCGGGGTTGGCGCTCTTCGCGCGGAGCCCGTTCTTCACGCGGAGCACGCTCTTCGCGTGGCTTGCGCTCTTCATCGCGACGACCGTTGCGGTTGCGGCTTTGCTGGCGACCGTTGCGACGTTCTTCGTTGCGCGCCGGGCGCTCGACGACAGGCTTCTCGACCACCACCGGAGCCACTGGCTCTTCCTTGGAGGCGAACAGGCTGACCAGCGACTTCACCAGGCCCTTGAACAGGCTTGGCTCCGGCACGACGGCAGGGGCGGCAACCGGTGCTGCAACCACTTCGGTCGGAACCGGAGCGTTGGCGCGGGCTGGAGCGGTCTTCACCGCGGCTTCCTGGCGAACCAGGGTGCGGGTGGCGGCAGCTGGCTGGACTTCTTCGACTTCGGCGGCGGCCGCAGCGATTTCGTAGCTGGACTGGTTGTTGGCCGCTTCCGGGCTGTCATCACGCAGGCGCTGAACTTCGAAATGCGGAGTTTCGAGGTGATCGTTCGGCAGAATGACGATGCGCGCACGGGTACGCAGTTCGATCTTGGTGATCGAGTTGCGTTTTTCGTTGAGCAGGAAGGCTGCAACCGGGATCGGTACCTGGGCGCGTACTTCAGCAGTACGGTCTTTCAGCGCTTCTTCTTCGATCAGGCGCAGGATCGCCAGGGACAGCGATTCAACGTCACGGATGATGCCGGTGCCGTTGCAGCGTGGGCAGACGATGCCGCTGCTTTCGCCCAGGGATGGACGCAGGCGCTGACGGGACATTTCCAGCAGGCCGAAGCGCGAAATGCGGCCAACTTGCACGCGGGCGCGGTCGGCTTCCAGGCATTCGCGGACTTTTTCTTCCACGGCGCGCTGGTTCTTGGCAGGGGTCATGTCGATGAAGTCGATGACGATCAGGCCGCCAATGTCGCGCAGGCGCAACTGACGGGCGATTTCTTCGGCGGCTTCAAGGTTGGTCTGCAGGGCGGTTTCTTCGATATCGCTGCCTTTGGTGGCGCGGGCCGAGTTGATGTCGATGGACACCAGGGCTTCGGTCGGGTCGATAACGATGGAGCCGCCGGAAGGCAGTTCAACGACGCGCTGGAAGGCGGTCTCGATCTGGCTTTCGATCTGGAAACGGTTGAACAGCGGAACGCTGTCTTCGTACAGCTTGATCTTGCTCGCGTACTGCGGCATCACCTGGCGGATGAAGGTCAGGGCTTCGTCCTGGGCTTCAACGCTGTCGATCAATACTTCGCCGATGTCCTGGCGCAGGTAGTCGCGGATCGCGCGGATGATCACGTTGCTTTCCTGGTAGATCAGGAAAGGTGCGGAACGATCCAGGGATGCTTCCTTGATGGCGGTCCACAGTTGCAGCAGGTAATCGAGGTCCCACTGCATTTCTTCGCTGCTGCGGCCCAGGCCGGCAGTGCGCACGATCAGACCCATGTCGGCCGGGGCAACCAGGCCGTTCAGGGCTTCACGCAGTTCGTTGCGCTCTTCACCTTCGATGCGACGGGAGATACCGCCGGCACGCGGGTTGTTAGGCATCAGTACCAGGTAACGACCGGCCAGGCTGATGAAGGTGGTCAGGGCCGCGCCCTTGTTACCACGTTCTTCTTTTTCGACCTGGACGATGACCTCCTGGCCTTCGCTGAGGACGTCCTTGATGTTGACGCGGCCTTCAGGAGTCTTCTTGAAGTATTCGCGGGAGATTTCCTTGAGGGGCAGGAAGCCGTGGCGCTCAGAGCCGAAATCGACAAAGGCAGCCTCCAGGCTTGGTTCGATGCGAGTAATCCGGCCTTTATAGATGTTGGCCTTCTTCTGCTCGCGTGCACCGGATTCGATGTCCAGGTCGTAGAGGCGCTGGCCATCTACCAGTGCAACACGCAACTCTTCGGGTTGAGTTGCGTTAATCAGCATTCTTTTCATGTAGTACCGTCGGTTTCCGGGCTGCCGGAAACGGCGTTCGGCACACACGACTTCTCACGGTCGGTGTCAGGTGCGTCGGGAGTGGTTGGCCATTCCCGTGTCCAGCAATGTGCGGCCAATGTGGGCCGGCATCGCGACGTACGCGTCCTGCTTGCTGTGGCTACTTAAGCACTCAGTCAGGAGGAGGAATCAACCGGCGACTGTGGACGAGATGAAGCGTCTAAATATAAGCCTAGTGCTACACGGTCCGACGGTTGTGCATCTCCACCCTACACGTATCCCTGATAATTCGGGTGCTGCCGCGCGCTGAATCCGCAACGGGTTGGCATTTACCGTGTTCTCCAATGGGGAGTCCACGCTCATGGCTACACAAGACTGGGTGAAAGCTGTTTGGCTGGCTCCCAGCTTGTTTCAGGCGTTGTTTCCGAAACTCTTGCCCCAGGTCTGGAACAGGACTGACTGCACTTTGTGAACTGGCCGTAAATATCGGTGCAACAGACGAGTGGTACTCTGCTTGCTGCACTCGCTTCAGGCCTCATGTCACCTGCGCTTGTTACAATCCTGAGCCTTCCAGTTGGTGCGAAAGCCCCGTAGGACGGCCTCGCGTCCTGATGAATTGCGTTGGTCAGGGCCGGCAACTTGCCGTTGGTCCTCTGTCCAGGCCGCTTTTGGCGGCGTTCGCGACTATAGCAGCAATGATTAAGTGCTTCAATTCCATAAAAAATTGTTATCATTCGCGGCATGACGACTACTGCCCCCCCGACCCCTGGCGTACAACTGCTCGAGGTCTCGCCGGAATATGCCGGCCAACGAATTGACAACTTCCTTCTCTCTCGGCTCAAAGGCGTGCCCAAGACCTTGATTTACCGCATTTTGCGAAAAGGCGAAGTGCGTGTGAACAAGGGCCGGATCAAGCCCGAGTACAAGCTGCAGGCAGGCGATATCGTGCGTGTGCCGCCGGTGCGAGTGCCTGAGCGTGACGAGCCGGTGCCTCTGGCCCAGGGCTTGTTGCAGCGCCTGGAAGCCTCGATTGTCTTCGAAGACAAGGCCCTGATCGTGATCAACAAGCCCGCCGGGATTGCTGTTCACGGTGGCAGCGGCTTGAATTTCGGGGTGATCGAGGCCTTCCGCCAATTGCGTCCGGATGCCAAGGAGCTGGAGCTGGTGCATCGCCTCGATCGGGACACCTCCGGTCTGTTGATGATTGCCAAGAAGCGCAGCATGTTGCGCCATCTGCACACCGCCCTGCGCGGCGATGGCGTCGACAAGCGCTATATGGCGCTGGTCCGTGGGCGCTGGGAGACCGCGGTCAAACAGGTGCGCGCGCCGCTGCTCAAGAGCAACCTGCGTTCCGGCGAGCGCATGGTTGAAGTCAATGAAGAGGGCAAAGAGGCCCTCACGGTATTCAAGGTGCTGCGTCGTTTCGGCGACTTTGCCACCATGGTCGAAGCCAAGCCGGTTACCGGTCGCACCCACCAGATTCGCGTGCACACGCTGCATGCCGGCCACAGCATTGCCGGTGATACCAAGTACGGCGATGAAGATTTCAGCAAGGAAATTCGCGAACTGGGCGGCAAGCGCCTGTTCCTGCACGCCTACATGCTGACCGTGCCGCTGCCCGACGGCGGCGAACTCAAGCTGCAGGCGCCAGTGGACGAAATGTGGGCCAAGACCGTGGAGCGCCTGAGTGCGGAATGACTACAAGCTGCTGATTTTCGACTGGGATGGCACCTTGGCCGATTCCATCGGGCGGATTGTCGAGGCGATGCATGTCGCCTCGCAGCGCTCCGGTTTCGCCCTGTGCGACGATCTGGCGGTGAAGGGCATTATCGGCTTGGGATTGCCGGAGGCGATTCGCACGTTGTATCCACACATCAGCGACGCTGAGCTGGTGGCCTTCCGTCAGCACTACGCCGATCACTACATTGCCCTCGAGGCTGAGCCCTCGCCGCTGTTCGACGGTGTGGTCGAGTCGCTGGCAGCGTTCCGCGACCAGGGTTATCACCTGGCGGTCGCTACCGGCAAGGCACGTCGTGGTCTGGATCGGGTGCTCAAATCCCACGGCTGGGAAGATTATTTCGATATCACTCGTGCTGCCGACGAAACGGCGAGCAAGCCGCACCCCTTGATGCTGGAGCAGATTCTCGCCCATTGCGCGGTGCGCCCCGAGCAAGCGTTGATGGTCGGGGATTCCTCGTTCGACCTGCAGATGGCCCGCAACGCCGGGGTGCCGTCGGTGGCGGTCAGCTACGGTGCCCAGTCAATCGACGCCTTGCGCGCCTTCGAGCCGCGACTGGCGATCGATCATTTTTCACAATTGCGTACCTGGCTGGGTCAGCAGGTCTAATGAATTCGGGTTGGAGTGCAAGCCATGGCTGACGAATGGAAAGCGCCTGTCAAAGCGAGTGCTGATGACGGCGAAGGCAAAAGCTGGAAGCTGCTGGAGAAGACGCTGCTTGCCGGCGTGCAGGAGCAGCGTCGCGCGCGGCGCTGGGGGATTTTCTTCAAGCTGTTGACCTTCACTTATCTGTTTATCGCGTTGATTCTGTTCACGCCGCTGATGGACATCGAAAAGAGCGCGACCCGAGGTCCGGGTTACACGGCGCTGATTGAAATTACTGGGGTGATCGCCGACAAGGAGCCGGCCAGTGCCGACAACATCGTCGGCAGCCTGCGTGCGGCGTTCGAGGACACCAAGGTCAAGGGCATCGTATTGCGCATCAATAGCCCGGGTGGCAGTCCGGTGCAGTCGGGCTACGTCTACGACGAAATCCGTCGCCTGCGCGATCTGCATCCAGATACCAAGGTCTATGCGGTGATATCCGATCTCGGAGCCTCGGGAGCCTATTACATTGCCAGTGCTGCGGACCAGATCTACGCCGACAAGGCCAGCCTGGTCGGCTCCATTGGCGTGACGGCAGCCGGTTACGGCTTCGTTGGTACCATGGAGAAGCTGGGGGTTGAGCGTCGCACCTACACCTCGGGCGAGCACAAGTCGTTTCTTGATCCGTTCCAGCCGCAAAAGCCGGAAGAGACTGCGTTCTGGCAAGGTGTGCTGGATACCACCCATCAGCAGTTCATCGCCAGCGTGAAGAAGGGGCGTGGTGATCGCTTGAAGGACAAGGAGCATCCAGAGTTGTTTTCCGGGCTGGTCTGGTCGGGCGAGCAGGCGCTGCCGCTTGGCTTGATTGATGGCTTGGGTAGCGCCAGTTCGGTGGCGCGGGATGTGATCGGCGAGAAAGAGTTGGTCGACTTCACGATTCAGGAGTCACCGTTCGATCGCTTCTCGAAAAAGCTGGGCGCCAGCGTGGCGCAGCAGATGGCCATGTGGATGGGCTTTCAGGGTCCGGCACTGCGCTGATTGCGATGCGCATCAAAAAAACCGGCCCTTGTGGCCGGTTTTTTGTCGCTCAGGGAATCTGTACGCCTTCGGCGAGCAGCATGTCCACCAGGCGGATCAGCGGCAGGCCGACCAGGCTGGTGGCGTCCGGCCCTTCGGTGCTCTGGAACAGGCTCACGCCCAGGCCCTCGGCCTTGAAGCTGCCTGCACAGTCGTAGGGCTGTTCGGCGTTCAGGTAACGCTCGATGCGCGCCGGGTCGAGAGGGCGCATGTGCACGGTGAAGGGGATACAGTCGATCTGGCAGGCGCCGGTCTGGCTGTTCAGCAGTGCCAGGCCGGTAAGGAAGGTTACGCGGTTGCCGCTGGCGGCCAGCAGTTGCTCGCGGGCCTTGTCGAAGGTGTGGGGTTTGCCGATGATGCGTCCGTCGAGAACGGCCACCTGGTCCGAGCCGATGATCAGGTGGGCGGGATGGTCGTCTGCCAGTGCCCTGGCCTTGGTCTCGGCCAGGCGTTTTACCAGGTCGATGGCGGACTCGCCCGACTGGTGGCTTTCATCGATATCCGGGGAACTGCAGATGAAAGGTAGCTGCAGGCGAGCCAGTAGTTCTCGGCGATAAATCGAGCTGGAAGCGAGTAATAAAGGCAGCATGAGGCTCTCCAAAAGTCAGTCGCCGATTCTAGCGGGGCTTCCAAGTGACGGACAGGGCTGAATTTCCTTTGACATGGGCGGGGGCATCCCTATAATGCTGCGCCTATGTTGAATGACCCGATTCCACCTCACGTTGACCCGCGCAAATTGGCTGACCGTGGCACCACCCTTCAAGGTGAACTGCTGCTGGCCGATTTGGAGAGACTCTGCGACCCGCTTTCCGACACCGTCGGTACGGTGCAGGCTAAATTCGTTTTTGAGCGAGATGAACGTAAATCTGTGGTGATCCACAGCTTTATCGACACCGAGGTCAAAATGGTTTGCCAGCGTTGTCTTGAGCTGGTCACCCTGCCGATTCACAGCGAATGCAGTTATGCTGTGGTAAAGGAGGGTGCGAATACCCAGTCGTTGCCGAAAGGTTATGACGTGCTGGAACTGGGCGAAGATCCTTTGGATCTGCAGTCACTGATCGAGGAGGAGCTTCTGCTCGCCTTGCCCATTGTGCCTGCTCATCATCCGGAAGAATGCCAGCAGCCGGCGGGTCTCGATGAGCCCGAACCGAGCGAGGACGAGGTAACGCGGTCCAACCCGTTCAGTGTATTGGCGCAGTTAAAGCGTGACCCAAACGTTTAGGAGTTAATCAATTATGGCTGTTCAGCAGAACAAAAAATCCCGCTCCGCCCGTGACATGCGTCGTTCGCACGATGCTCTCGAGGCAAGCACCCTGTCCGTAGAAAAGACCACTGGTGAAGTTCACCTGCGTCACCACGTATCGCCAGAAGGCGTATACCGTGGCCGTAAAGTGATCGACAAGGGCGCTGACGAGTAATCACTTGTCCGCTCAAGTCATCGCGATTGACGCAATGGGCGGGGACTTCGGTCCCCGCAGCATTGTCCAGGCCAGTCTCGCTTGCCTGTTTGCTACGCCCTCGCTGCACCTGACCCTCGTCGGTCAACCCTCCATTCTAGAAGATTTGATTGCCAGCCAGTCGGCTGTGGATCGCGCGCGCCTGACGATTGCGCCTGCGCTCGACGTCATCGGCATGGACGAAAAACCCTCCCAGGCCCTGCGCGGCAAGCCCGACTCATCCATGCGCGTCGCGCTCGAGTTGCTGCGTGATGGCAAGGTCCAGGCCTGTGTCAGTGCCGGCAATACCGGGGCGCTGATGGCCTTGTCGCGTCATGTGCTCAAGACGCTGCCGGGAATCGACCGGCCCGCCATGGTTGCCGCAATCCCGACCCAGCGCGGCTATTGCCAGTTGTTGGACCTGGGGGCGAATGTCGATTGCAGTGCCGAGCACCTGTTCCAGTTCGCGGTCATGGGTTCGGTGGCGGCGCAGACGCTGGGGGTGGTGCGTCCTCGGGTGGCGTTGTTGAACATCGGTACCGAAGACATCAAGGGCAATCAGCAGGTCAAGCTTGCGGCGACCCTGCTGCAAAACGCCCGCGGGCTGAACTACATCGGTTTTGTCGAGGGGGACGGTCTGTACCGTGGCGAGGCGGATGTCGTGGTGTGTGACGGTTTTGTCGGCAACATCCTGCTCAAATCCAGCGAAGGCCTGGCGACCATGATCGCCGGGCGCGTCGAGGCGCTGTTCAGGAAAAACCTGGCGACAAAACTTGTAGGTGCCTTGGCCCTGCCGCTGATGAAGCGCCTGCAGGCCGACCTGGCGCCGGCCAGGCACAACGGCGCGAGCTTTCTCGGCTTGCAGGGGATTGTCGTCAAGAGCCATGGCTCGGCCGGTGTGCAGGGTTTTCAGAGTGCTATCCAGCGCGCCCTGATCGAGATTCAGGAGAACCTGCCGCAGCGCCTGCATGGTCGTCTGGAGGATTTGCTGCTTTAGGCATTTTCGTCGGACAATGCTTAAATGTGACCGCTCAGTGCAATTGGCCATCCAACTGTCAGTTTCTTGCGTCCCCCATGGCGGGACGTCAATTCTCCGACGACAAGATCATTAGGGGCTTGTTACATGTCTGCTTCCCTCGCATTCGTCTTTCCAGGACAGGGTTCGCAGTCCCTCGGCATGCTGGCCGAGTTGGGCGCGCAACATCCAGTGGTCCTCGATACTTTCAAAGAAGCTTCCGATGCCCTGGGCTACGACCTGTGGGCGCTGACCCAGCAGGGGCCGGAAGAGCAACTCAATCAGACCGACAAGACCCAGCCTGCCATTCTCACGGCCTCCATCGCCTTGTGGCGCCTGTGGTTGGCTGAAGGCGGCGCGCGTCCGGCCTACGTCGCCGGTCACAGCCTGGGCGAGTACAGCGCGCTGGTCGCTGCTGGCAGCCTGAGCCTGGGCGACGCGGTAAAGCTGGTCGAAACGCGCGGCAAACTGATGCAGGAAGCCGTGCCGGCCGGGCAGGGTGGTATGGCGGCAATCCTCGGCCTCGACGATGCCGACGTCGTGGCGGCCTGTGCCGAAGCGGCACAGGGCGAAGTGGTCAGTGCGGTCAATTACAACTCGCCTGGCCAGGTGGTGATCGCCGGCGCCAAGGCGGCTGTCGAGCGTGCCATCGAAGGTTGCAAGGCGCGTGGTGCCAAGCGTGCGATGCCGCTACCGGTCAGTGTGCCGTCGCACTGCGAGCTGATGCGTCCGGCGGCCGAGCGCTTTGCCGAGTCGATCGCCGCGATCAACTGGCAAGCGCCGCAGATTCCGCTGGTGCAGAACGTCAGCGCGGCGGTGCCGGCTGATCTGGAGACCCTCAAGCGCGATCTGCTTGAGCAGCTCTACAAGCCAGTGCGCTGGGTCGAGTCGGTGCAGACCCTGGCGGCCAATGGCGCGACCCAACTGGTCGAGTGCGGCCCAGGCAAGGTCCTGGCTGGATTGAACAAACGCTGCGCCGAAGGCGTGTCGACCTCTAACCTCAATACCCCAGATGCCTTCGCTGCCGCTCGCGCAGCGCTGGCCTGAATTAGGAGAAGCTTGCATGAGTCTGCAAGGTAAAGTTGCACTGGTAACCGGTGCCAGCCGTGGTATTGGCCAGGCCATTGCCCTGGAATTGGGTCGTCAGGGCGCCATCGTTGTTGGCACTGCGACCTCCGCCAAAGGTGCCGAGGCCATTGCCGCCACGCTGAAAGAGCACGGTATCCAGGGTACGGGTCTTGAGCTGAACGTCACCAGCGACGAATCGGTCAGCGCAGTGCTGGCAAGCATCCAGGAGCAATTCGGTGCGCCGGCGATCCTGGTCAATAACGCCGGTATCACCCGCGATAACCTGATGATGCGCATGAAAGACGACGAGTGGTACGACGTTGTCGACACCAACTTGAACAGTCTGTATCGCCTGTCCAAGGGTGTTTTGCGCGGCATGACCAAGGCCCGTTGGGGACGAATTATCAGTATTGGTTCGGTTGTGGGTGCCATGGGCAACGCAGGCCAAGTAAACTATGCCGCTGCCAAGGCAGGCCTGGAAGGTTTCAGCCGCGCGCTGGCGCGTGAAGTCGGTTCGCGTTCGATTACGGTAAACTCGGTGACCCCTGGGTTCATCGACACCGATATGACCCGCGAGCTGCCTGAAGCACAGCGTGATGCCTTGCAGACGCAAATTCCGCTGGGCCGTCTGGGGCAAGCTCAAGAGATCGCGTCCGTGGTCGCTTTTCTTGCATCCGACGGTGCGGCTTACGTGACTGGGGCTACAATCCCGGTGAACGGCGGGATGTACATGTAAGTTTAAATGTGACGGATTGCTTCAAAAAAATGTCATACGAGCTGTCTAAAATCCGTTATAAAGCTGCAATCTATTTATAGGCAGATGGCTGCAGGGTTCGAGGAGTGAAGCTTTCAGTTGAAAAGCTGAAAAGTCTTTCTATACACTTACCCACTGGCCAGCTGCCTGAATTTGTCCATTAGGAGTGAAAACAAGGTATGAGCACCATCGAAGAGCGCGTCAAGAAAATCGTTGCTGAGCAACTGGGCGTTAAAGAAGAAGAAGTGATCAACACTGCTTCCTTCGTAGAAGACCTGGGTGCCGACTCCCTTGACACCGTTGAGCTGGTGATGGCTCTGGAAGAGGAATTCGAGACCGAAATCCCTGACGAAGAAGCTGAAAAGATCACTACTGTACAAGCTGCAATCGATTACGTTACCAGCCACCAGGCGTAATAGTTTGTAATCGTTGTTCGCTGTCATGGAAAAACCGCACTGCCATCATGGCGTGCGGTTTTTTCTTTAGGTCTGATGCAAAGTCGTCATTTGAAAAAAAGGAGAGTGCTGTGTCGCGTAGACGCGTCGTAGTCACCGGTATGGGTATGTTGTCGCCACTGGGCACGGATGTGCCGAGCAGCTGGCAGGGCATTCTGGCTGGCCGCAGTGGCATTGGTCTGATCGAACACACTGACCTTTCTGCCTATTCCACTCGTTTTGGCGGCTCGGTAAAGGGCTTCAATGTCGAGGAGTACCTGTCGGTCAAGGAAGCTCGCAAACTCGACCTGTTCATTCAATACGGCCTGGCGGCCGGGTTTCAGGCGGTGCGCAATGCCGGCCTGGAAGTCACCGATGCCAACCGTGAGCGTATCGGTGTGGCCATGGGCTCGGGTATTGGTGGTCTGACCAATATCGAAGAGACCAGCCGCACCCTGCATGACACCGGTCCGCGGCGGATTTCGCCGTTTTTCGTGCCGGGTTCGATCATCAACATGATTTCCGGTTTCCTGTCGATCCACCTCGGGGTACAGGGACCCAACTACGCCATCGCCACCGCCTGCACCACCGGTACCCACTGTATCGGCATGGCGGCGCGCAACATTGCCTACGGCGAAGCCGACGTGATGATTGCCGGCGGTGCCGAAATGGCCGCTTGCGGCCTGGGCATGGGCGGCTTTGGTGCTGCACGCGCACTGTCGACCCGCAATGACGAGCCGACCCGTGCCAGTCGTCCGTGGGACAAGGGCCGTGATGGCTTTGTCCTCTCCGACGGTGCCGGTGCCCTGGTGCTCGAAGAGCTGGAACACGCCAAGGCCCGCGGCGCGACCATTTACGCCGAGCTGATCGGCTTTGGCACCAGTGGCGACGCCTACCACATGACCTCGCCACCGGCAGACGGTGCCGGTGCTGCGCGCTGCATCACCAATGCCCTGCGCGATGCGCGGATCAACGGTGACCAGGTGCAATACATCAACGCCCACGGCACCTCGACCTCGGCCGGCGACCTTGCCGAAGCCCAGGCGATCAAGACCGTGTTCGGCGATCACGCCTACAAGCTGGCTGTCAGCTCGACCAAGTCCATGACCGGTCACCTGTTGGGTGCGGCGGGCGCTGTCGAGGCGATCTTCAGCGTGCTGGCGATCAATGGCCAGGTGGCGCCTCCGACTATCAACCTCGATGAGCCGGACGAAGGCTGCGATCTCGATTTCGTGCCGCACACGGCGCGCAACATGGATATCGACGTGGTCCTGTCCAACTCGTTCGGGTTTGGTGGCACCAACGGCTCGCTGGTGTTCCGTCGGTTCGCCGACTGATGGACAGCTGGGTCGACGGTCAACCGGCTGACAGCCTGTCGCTCAAGGACCGCGGCCTGGCATACGGCGATGGCCTGTTCGAGACCATCGCTGTCAAGGCGGGCCAGCCGCTGCTGCTGGAACGCCATCTGCAGCGTCTGGCTGAAGGCTGTAAACGCCTGGCGATTGCGGCGGATCACGATCTGCTTCGTCGCGAGCTGCTGGTCTACGCTGCCGCTCTCGGCGATGGCGTACTCAAGCTGATCCTCACCCGTGGCGACAGCCAGCGCGGGTACACCGCCGACCCCGCAGCGGCGCCCCGGCGCATCCTGCAAGGCAATCCTCCCGCCGCCTATCCACCCGTCCATGCGGAGCAAGGTGTGCGCCTGTTTCCCTGCGCTACACGTCTGGCAACCCAGCCGCTGCTCGCAGGCCTCAAGCATCTGAACCGCCTTGAACAGGTACTGGCCCGTGCCGAATGGCAGGGCGGCGATTGCGCCGAAGGCTTGATGCTCGACCTCGAAGGGCGAGTTATCGAAGGCGTATTCAGCAACCTGTTCCTGGTCCGTGATGGCGTGCTGATCACCGCCGATTTGCGTCGTTGCGGTGTGGCCGGTGTGATGCGTGGCGAATTATTGGCCCAGGCCAGCGCTCTTGAAATCCCTAGTGAAATCACCGATATCAGCCTTCAACAGTTGCAGCAGGCTGATGAGGTCTTCGTCTGCAACAGCGTGTACGGCGTTTGGCCGGTATGCGCCTATGCTGCACTGAGCTGGCCGGTTGGGCCGCTCACCCGTAAACTGCAAGGCATTGCCCGCGCACTACTGGATGCTTGATTCGTGAGACGTAAACTCTTGCTGCTGCTGGAAACCGGACTGGTTCTGGCGGGGCTGCTGCTGGGCTTTTCCGCCTGGAAAATCGATTCGGCGCTGGAGCAGCCGCTCAATATTACTCAGGAAGAGTTGCTCGATGTCCCCACGGGTTCCACCCCCTCCGGAACCTTCAATCGCCTGGAAGCTGACGGCGTGCTTGAAGATGCCTTCTGGCTGCGCCTTTACTGGCGCTTCAACCTGGCGACCCAACCTTTGCACAGCGGCGAGTACCGCATGTTGCCGGGGATGACCGCGCAAGGCTTGATCGGTCTCTGGCAGCGTGGCGAAGTGGTTCAGTACAGCCTGACCCTGGTCGAAGGCTGGAATTTCCGCCAGGTTCGCGCAGCGCTGGCGAAAAACGACAAGCTGGAGCAAACCCTGGTCGGCCTGAGCGATAGCGAGCTGATGGAAAAGCTCGGCCATCCAGGGGTGTTTCCCGAAGGCCGGTTCTTCCCGGATACCTACCGTTTCGTGCGCGGCATGAGTGATGCCGACGTGCTAGAGAAGGCCTACGATCGGCTCGAAGACGTACTGGCCAAGGAATGGGCCAAGCGTGCGCCGGACTTGCCCTATGCCGATCCCTACAAGGCGTTGATCATGGCGTCCCTGGTGGAAAAGGAAACCGGTGTGCCGCAAGAGCGTGGGCAGATTGCCGGGGTGTTTGTGCGACGCCTGCAGATCGGCATGATGCTGCAGACCGATCCGACGGTGATCTACGGCATGGGCGAGCGTTACAACGGCAAGTTGACCCGTGCTTCGCTGAAAGAGCCTACGCCCTACAATACTTACGTGATTTTCGGCCTGCCGCCGACACCGATTGCGATGGTAGGCCGCGAGGCGATTCACGCGGCACTCAATCCGGTGTCGGGCAGCAGCCTGTATTTCGTCGCCCGCGGTGACGGCAGCCACGTCTTCTCCGATGACCTGGACGCCCACAACAGCGCGGTGCGCGAGTATCAGCTCAAGCGACGCGCCGACTACCGCTCGAGCCCGGCGCCGGTCAATGGTGTGACCACGCCGGGTGAATCGGCACCGGATGAGGTCCCGGAACCAGAACCGGTGATGCCGCCAGCGGTCGCGCCGGAACCCGAGCCTGAACCCGCACCAACGCAAAGCCCGCAATGACTCTGACTAAGGACTGCCTGTGACTGGCTTGTTTATTACCCTGGAAGGGCCGGAAGGCGCCGGCAAGAGCACCAATCGCGAATACCTGGCCGAGCGCTTGCGCAACGCCGGTATCGAGGTGGTGCTGACTCGCGAACCGGGCGGTACACCGTTGGCCGAGCGCATTCGCGAGGTGTTGCTGGCGCCGGTCGATGAAGTCATGAACCCGGATGCCGAGTTGCTGCTGGTGTTCGCCGCGCGGGCGCAGCACCTGGCCGAAGTCATTCGCCCGGCGTTGGCACGCGGTGCAGTGGTGCTCTGTGATCGGTTCACCGATTCAACCTATGCCTATCAGGGCGGTGGCCGCGGCTTGTCGCTGGAGCGTATCGCAGCGCTGGAAACCTTCGTCCAGGGCGACCTGCGTCCGGACCTGACCCTGATCTTCGATCTGCCGGTGGAAATCGGCATGGCTCGCGCCAGTGCCCGTGGTCGCCTGGATCGCTTCGAACTGGAGGGCAGTGCGTTCTTCGACGCCGTACGCAGTGCGTTCCTCGAGCGTGCCAAAGCCGATCCGGGGCGTTACCGCCTGGTCGACGCCGGGCAACCCCTGGCGGACGTCCAGCGTGCGCTGGATGGCCTGTTGCCACAATTGTTGGAGCGTCACCGTGGCTGAAGCCTATCCCTGGCAGGACGGCCTGTGGCAGCAGTTGGCCGGTCGCACACAGCACGCCCACGCCTACCTGCTTCATGGCCCGAAAGGCATCGGCAAGCGGGCGCTGGCCGAGCGTCTGATGGCGCGGCTGTTGTGCCAGCAGCCGCAAGGCCTCGAGGCCTGCGGCCAATGCAAGTCGTGCCTGCTGCTCAAGGCTGGCAGTCATCCGGACAATTACATCCTGGAGCCGGAAGAAGCGGACAAGGCGATCAAGGTCGACCAGGTTCGCGAGCTGGTGGGTTTCGTGGTGCAGACCGCGCAGTTGGGCGGGCGCAAGGTGGTGTTGATCGAGCCCGTGGAAGCGATGAACATCAACGCCGCCAACGCCTTGCTCAAGAGTCTTGAAGAACCTTCGGGCGACACCGTGCTGCTGCTGGTCAGTCACCAGTCCAGTCGCCTGCTGCCGACCATCAAGAGTCGCTGCGTGCAACAGGCCTGTCCACTGCCCAGTGAGGCCGCGAGCCTGCAATGGCTGGCGACGGCCTTGCCCGAGTGCAGCGAGGAAGAACGTGGTGAATTGCTGACCCTGGCGGCCGGTTCGCCGCTGGCGGCGGTCGCGCTGCAGGCCCAGGGTGTGCGTGAGCAGCGCGCGCAGGTGGTCGACGGGGTGAAGAAACTGCTCAAGCAGCAACAATCGCCGACCCAACTGGCGGAAGGCTGGAATGCGATCCCGCTGCTGTTGCTGTTCGACTGGTTCTGCGATTGGTCGAGCCTGATCCTGCGCTATCAATTGACCGAAGACGAGGCGGGCCTGGGTCTGCCTGACATGCGCAAGGTGGTCCAGTACCTGGCGCAGAAGTCGGCGCAGGACAAGGTGCTGACTATCCAGGACTGGATCCTTGGTCAGCGCCAGAAAGTCCTGGGTAAGGCCAACCTGAATCGCGTGCTGTTGCTCGAAGCCTTGCTGGTGCAATGGGCCGGATTGCCGGGCCAGCGTTAAAATGCGGTATCCGGACAAGGTCCGACCGTCCCACTGATTCGATTGAGTTGCCGCCTGACTATGCTTGTAGATTCCCATTGCCACCTCGACCGACTCGACCTGGCCGCCCACGATGGCTCCCTCGATGCAGCCCTTGAAGCCGCACGCCAGCGGGGCGTCGGGCACTTCCTGTGCATCGGCGTCAGTGTCGACAACGCCGCCGAGGTCAAGGCCCTCGCCGAGCGTTATGCCGACGTCGACTGCTCTGTGGGCGTGCACCCGCTGGACGTGCAGCCAGGCGCCGCGCCGGCACTGGACTGGCTGTTGCAGGAATTGAATCACCCACGGGTGGTGGCCATTGGCGAAACCGGCCTGGACTACCACTACGAGCCGGAAGCGGCCGAGTTGCAGCAGGAGTCCTTCCGCCTGCACCTGCAAGCCGCCCAGCAGACCGGCAAGCCGGTGATCGTGCATACCCGTGGCGCGCGCGCCGACACTCTGAGCCTGCTGCGCGAAGCCGCCTTGTCCCAGGCCGGGGTATTGCACTGCTTTACCGAAGACTGGGAAATGGCCAAGGCCGCGCTGGACCTGGGCTTCTACATCTCCTTATCCGGCATCGTCACATTCCGCAACGCCGATGCCCTGCGTGATGTGGCGAGCAAGGTGCCGGCCGACCGCCTGCTGGTCGAGACCGATTCACCATACCTGGCGCCGATCCCTTACCGGGGCAAGCCGAACCTGCCGCAATACGTGCGAGAAGTGGCAGAGTTTCTTGCGATGTTGCGCGGCGAATCCTACGAGCGCTTTGCCGAGCAGACCACGCAGAACTTCAAGCGATTGTTCCCGCTGGCACACGTCAAGTTGGCCTGATCACCTGCGAGGTCAAATTGCAGGCAAAAAAAACCCGGGTTCTGGGGGGTGAATCCGGGTTAAGACCATTAGGAGTAAAACAAAGGTACTCGGTCCGTTGGCACCTATATCCACGCGTCACTTGGGGGAGATGACGCGCCGACATTTGAAGTATTGATCAGTATTGCCGGCAGTCCAGTTTGA
The DNA here is from genome assembly GCF_057814275.1 of Pseudomonas sp. F007. NCBI lineage: Bacteria > Pseudomonadati > Pseudomonadota > Gammaproteobacteria > Pseudomonadales > Pseudomonadaceae > Pseudomonas > Pseudomonas sp. F007. The sequence goes on from NZ_JBVATA010000007.1 coordinate 339,192, forward strand.
TCCCCCGGGTTTCTTAAACAAATTTGGAATACCGGCGCTTCGCTTGAGTTCTCACTGTCGGACAGAACACGTGAAGACGGGCCCTGACTGACCGATTTCGCGGTGCGCGCCGTCAGCATCGCCTGACGCAAGCTGACACAAAATCAACAAGAAAGTGACTCATGCTCGGATGATCCGTGCAATTTGCCGCAAGTTAGGCATAATACCCGGCTTCGAATTTTGACCCCTTCAGACCTTTTCTTATGCACAAAGAACCTCGTAAGGTCCGTGAGTTTCGTCGCCGCGAGCAAGAAATTCTCGACACCGCGCTCAAGCTGTTCCTCGAACAAGGTGAAGACAGTGTCACCGTCGAGATGATCGCGGATGCCGTGGGAATCGGCAAAGGCACTATCTACAAGCATTTCAAGTCCAAGGCCGAGATCTACCTGCGCCTGATGCTCGACTACGAGCGCGACCTGAACGAACTGCTGCATTCGGCCGATGTCGACAAGGACAAGGAAGCCCTGTCGCGGGCCTACTTCGAATTCCGCATGCGTGATCCGCAGCGCTACCGCTTGTTCGATCGCCTGGAAGAGAAGGTGGTAAAGGGCAACCAGGTGCCGGAGATGGTCGAGGAGCTGCACAAGATCCGTGCTTCCAACTTCGAACGCCTGACCTTGCTGATCAAGGGCCGGATCAGCGAAGGCAAGCTTGAAGACGTGCCGCCGTATTTCCACTACTGCGCAACCTGGGCCCTGGTCCACGGCGCGGTGGCCCTGTATCACTCGCCGTTCTGGAGCAATGTGCTGGAAGATCAGGAAGGTTTCTTCCAGTTCCTGATGGATATCGGCGTGCGCATGGGCAACAAGCGCAAGCGCGATACCGACACCTCCGGCAGCTGATTCATTCAGCTGCTTTATTGCGCCATGTTTCCCTGTATGGCGCAGTGCCCCAGGAATATACTCAGGCTTAGGTATTGCTAAAACTTGATTTGTGAGTCAAGTTTTAGCTTTTCCGAATCGACCTCCGCCGGAGTAATCCATGATCGTTGACCGACAAGGCAGACGTTTTCGCAATTTGCGCGTCAGCCTGACCTCCGCCTGCAACTATGCCTGTACCTATTGCGTGCCCAACGGCAAGCGCCTGGTGGCGGCGCAGGATGAGCTGTCGGCCGAAGCCATGGCGCGCGGAGTCGCCTACTTGATCGAAGCGGCGGGTATCGAGCGTTTGCGTATCACCGGTGGCGAGCCGCTGGTCAGTCCCAAGCTGGAAACCTTCATGCGCGCGGTGGGGCAGATGGGCCTGGCGGATATCAGCCTGACTACCAACGGCCAGTTGCTGGCCAAGAAACTGCCGCTGCTGGTGGACGCCGGCATTCGCCGCATCAACGTTTCCCTCGACACCCTGGACGCCGCGGCCTTTCGCAGTATCGCCCGGGGTGGCGACCTGCCAACGGTGCTGGATGGCATGCAGCAGGCCAGCGCTGCAGGCATGAAAATCAAGGTCAACATGGTGCCGTTGCGCGGGCAGAACCTCGATCAGGTGATGCCATTGCTCGACTACTGCCTGGAGCGCAATTACGAGCTGCGGTTCATCGAACTGATGCGCATGGGCCACCTGGCCAGCGATTCCAATGGCTTCCTGCAACAGTTCGTCAGCCTGCAGCAGTTGCTCGAGCTGATTGGCGAGCGTTACGAATACCTGCAAGCCGATGCGCCGCTGGATGCGACGGCGGTGCGTTATGCCATTCCCGGCCATGGCCATTTCGGCGTGATTGCCAACGAAAGCGTGCCGTTCTGCCGGACCTGCTCGCGGCTGCGCCTGTCTTCCACGGGCTGGCTGCACGGTTGCCTGTCGTCGAGCAATCGTCACTTTGTCGGCGACCTGCTGGACAAACCCCGCCACCAGGCCTTGCCAGCCCTCCAGCGCTTGCTGGTCAAAGCCTTGGGCGACAAGCAGGACGTGGCGTTTTCCGGTGGTGCGACGGTGATGAAAATCATCGGCGGCTGAGCTGGCGCGGAAGCTGCATCCTGTCGACATTCGCCGGTTTTCCGTCACCGGCTTCTGGAGGGGAAGGATGCGTAGCCTGGTTTTGCTGCTGAGCGCGTTGGCGCTGGGTGGCTGCATGACTGTCAGTGACATGGGGGAAGGGGTTCGCTATCAGATGAGCGATGCCGGTTTTCTCGATCACAGCGACAGCCGTCGGGTGAACAACCTGCGCATTCAACCCGACTCCTTCATCTATATTGCCCAGGGCCCGTTCACCCCGCCAGGTAGCGCCGACCCTCGGCAGAACGTGGTTGCCGAACAAGCCTTCAACGGCTTCATCGAATACTTCCCGATGGTCCGCCGCGCCCGCGCTCCCGAGGGCCTGGACGCTGCCATGGGTGAGGCGCGGGCCGCTGGCGCGCACTATCTGCTGTACACCCGCTTTGCCAGCGCCGACGACCGCATCGGCAACTCGGATGAGTGGCTTGATCAGGAAGCTGTGGACCGCCTGGGAATCGACAGCGGGGTGATTCAGCTGATGTTGATCGAGACCAGCACCCAGTATTTGATTGATACTGCACGGATCAAGAGTCGTGGCGGTTTACTGACGTTCCACGACAACAAGCCAGAAGATCTGATCGGGCCACCGCTGGCGCAATATGCGCGCAGTCTGCTCGGCCTCGGCGATCAGTAGTTGATTGGGAGAGTGAGATGAGTGATCCGCACAAGGCTAATGATCTGCTGGGGCAAATCCCCAAGTCCAAAGGCTTGCCGCCGGTTCATTTGTGGAACCCCGACTTCTGTGGCGACATCGACATGCGCATCGCGCGCGACGGCACCTGGTATTACCTGGGCACGCCGATCGGGCGCAAGCCGATGGTCAAGCTGTTCTCCACCATTATCCGCCGCGACGGTGATGACTATTTCCTGGTGACCCCGGTGGAGAAGGTCGGGATCAAGGTCGACGACGCGCCTTTTGTCGCGGTGACCCTGGAAGTAGAAGGTGAGGGCGAGGCTCAGGTGCTGCGCTTTACCACCAATGTCGAAGAACTGACCGAGGCCGGTGCGGAGCATCCATTGCGCGTGGTCATCGACCCGCAGACCCAGGAGCCTGCGCCTTACGTGCATGTGCGGTCCAACCTCGAAGCGCTGATCCACCGCAACGTGTTCTACCAACTGGTCGAGCTCGCCGTCAGCCGCGAGCTCGACGGTCAACGCTGGCTGGGGGTGTGGAGCGGCGGCGAGTTCTTCCGGATCGGCCTTGAGCCCTGATCCCTAGACCGCCTGTACCGGCTTGCTGGCAACCCGCCAGCGCCACAGCAGGCGGCCAACGGTGATCGACCAATTCAGTAAGGCCACCGCCAGCACCACCCGCAGCATCGTCGACAGCCCTTGCTCGACGATGATCCTGCCCGCCAGCCACGGAAAGCCAAAGACCCCGACAAAATACCCCAGGCTGAACAGCAGCAAGGCCTGGGGGGTGTTGCCGGGAGGTGCCTCGTTGGCGGCCAGGCCGTTGATCACCGAATAGGTCAGGCCATAGCCGACACCCAGTGTGGCGGCGGCCGTCAGATAGGTGAGGGCGTCGTCGACCCGATAGGCAAACATCAGGATAGACACCACCATCAACCCCGACAGCAGGCATGAGGCCAGGTACGGATCGCGCTTGACCACCCAGCCGGCCAGCAGCAGGCGGCTGGTGATGGCGGCGCTCATGAAGCCGACGAAGAACAGCGAGTAGTCCAGTGCGCGGGATGCTGCGTAGCTGGTCTGGAAACTCGATAAACCGCCGAATACGCAGCCGCCCAGGCCAACCATGATAATCGCGAACAACGCTTTGGAGGACATTACCCGCGCCATTGCGGCCCAGGAAATGCGCGAGACGGCGGCGCTGCCCAACTGATTGGGGCGTTGCTTGAGGATCAGCCCGAGGCGCCAGAAGATCAGGCCGCCGAACAGGCTGGCCAGGGCCGCCAGGTAGAACGCACTGGTCAAGGGTAAGCCCAGGGCGCTGGCGGCGCGGCCGAGCAATGGCCCGGAACCGATCCCGGTCATCATGCTGCCCGATAGCAGGGCGAAATACCGCGCTCGATATGCCGGTTCCACCAGCATCGCCACGATGATCGGTCCGAGGGTGTAGAACACGCCCCAGCCGAGGCCCAGGGTCAGGCCGAAAAACAGCAGGGCCTCGCCAAACCCGGGCGTCAGGGCAAAGCCCAGGCTGGCCAGCACCAGCAAACCGGCGAAGACCGCAACTGAACGGGCGGCGCCCAGCGCGTCCGACAGGTGTCCCGAGAGGATGACCGCGGCGAAGGTGCTGAGCATCGCCGCCGAAATCACGCTGCCGGCATCGTGTTCGTTGCCGCCCCGTGAGCTGATCAACAGTGACAGTAAAAAGGTCGAGCCATAGGACAGCGAAAGCAGGTAGCTGGCCAGGCAGAACAGGCCAAACAGTCGGGGTGGCAGGGCGCTGTTCGCGGTGGTGCAAGTGGGCATGGTTGAATCTCGTGACCTGTTGTTGTGATCGAGCCCTTATCTACCATGGCCGGCGCTGGCGTATGTTGTGCGGTTGGTGGTTTCAGGGTTAGTGGCAGGCGGAGTAATGCCGAGATGACAAAGTTTTATCGCGGGGTGTGACGAACGGTGATTGCCGACTTAGTATGGCGTTTTCATTCGTTCTCAAGGGACGTCCATGTCGATCGAGATCCGCCCGGCGACGCCGAGCGATGCACCCCAAATTCTTGCGTTCATCACCGAGCTTGCGGACTACGAACGTGCCCGCCATGAAGTTATCGCCAGTGTCGCCGACATCGAACGCAGCCTGTTCAGCGAGGGCGCGACCGCCCACGGCCTGATCTGCCTGCGCGACGGCTTGCCGATCGGTTTCGCAGTGTTTTTCTTCAGCTATTCCACCTGGCTGGGTAGCAATTGCCTGTACCTCGAAGACCTGTACATCACCCCGGAACAGCGTGGCGGTGGCGCCGGAAAGCTACTGCTGCGCCACCTGGCGAAAATCGCCTGCGCCAATGACTGCGGGCGCTTCGAATGGAGTGTGCTGGAGTGGAATACCCCGGCCATCGATTTCTACAAATCCCTCGGCGCCCAACCCCAGGAAGAGTGGGTGCGCTATCGCATGGATGGCAGTGTGCTGCGCGATTTCGCTGAGGGTCGTTGAGGGGCTTTGCAACGTGGCCACAAAAAAGGCTCCCATCGGGGAGCCTTTTTTATCCAGCGAGCGACTTACATGTTCGGGTAAGTCGGGCCGCCAGCCCCTTCCGGGGTGACCCAGGTGATGTTCTGTGCCGGGTCCTTGATGTCGCAGGTCTTGCAGTGCACGCAGTTCTGGGAGTTGATCTGGAAGCGCTTCTCGCCTTCTTCCTGAGTCACCACTTCGTACACGCCAGCCGGGCAGTAGCGCTGAGCGGGCTCATCGTACAGCGGCAGGTTCTTGCTGATCGGGATGCTCGCGTCAGCCAGCTTCAGGTGGCAAGGCTGTTCTTCTTCATGGTTGGTGCCGGAGATGAACACCGAGCTGAGCTTGTCGAAGCTGAGCTTGCCGTCCGGTTTCGGGTAGTCGATCTTCTTGCAGTCCGCCGCCAGTTTCAAGCATGCATAGTCCGGCTTGGTGTCGTGCAGGGTGAACGGCAGTTTGCCGCCGAAGATGTTCTGGTCGAGCCAGTTGAAACCACCGCCAACAATCGCGCCGAACTTGTGGATCGCCGGGCCGAAGTTGCGGCTGGCGAACAGTTCTTCGTAGAGCCAGCTGGCCTTGAACGAATCGACGTAGCTGGTCAGTTCGTCCGCGCCTTCGGAGCCGGCGAACAGTGCATCGGCCACCGAGTCGGCAGCGAGCATGCCGGACTTCATGGCGGTGTGGCTGCCCTTGATCTTGGCGAAGTTCAGGGTGCCGAGGTCGCAACCGATCAGCGCGCCGCCCTTGAACACCATCTTCGGCAGCGAGTTCAGGCCGCCTTTGCAGATGGCCCGTGCGCCGTAGCTGATGCGCTTGCCGCCTTCGAGGTACTGGGCTAGCACCGGGTGATGCTTGAGGCGCTGGAACTCGTCGAACGGCGACAGGTACGTGTTGCTGTAGGACAGATCAACGATCAGGCCGACGACGACCTGGTTGTTTTCCAGGTGATAGAGGAACGAGCCGCCAGTGTTCTCGGTGCCCATGATGTCCAGCGGCCAGCCGGCGGTGTGGACCACCAGGCCTGGCTGATGCTTGGCCGGGTCGATTTCCCAGATTTCCTTGAGACCGATGCCGTAGTGCTGGGCATCGGCGTCGCTGTCCAGGTTGTAGCGCTTGATCAGTTGCTTGCCGATATGGCCACGGCAGCCTTCGGCGAACAGGGTGTATTTGCCACGCAACTCCATGCCCGGGGTGTACAGGCCGTCTTTTGGATGGCCTTCGCGGTCGACACCGAGGTCGCCGGTGATGATCCCGCGCACCACACCGTTTTCGTCGATCAGCGCTTCCTGGGCGGCGAAGCCTGGGTAGATTTCCACGCCCAGGTTTTCGGCCTGCTGGGCCAGCCAGCGGCACAGGTTACCCAGGGAAATGATGTAGTTGCCTTCGTTGTGCATGGTCTTTGGCACAAAGAAGTCAGGGATTTTTTGCGCGCTTTCGGCATTTTTCAGCACGAAAATGTCGTCGCGGGTGACAGGTGTGTTCAGCGGGGCGCCGAGGTCTTTCCAGTCGGGGAACAGTTCGTTCAGCGCACGAGGTTCGAACACCGCACCGGACAGAATATGTGCGCCGACTTCGGAGCCTTTTTCGACCACGCAGACGCTAATTTCCTTACCGGCTTCGGTGGCCTTCTGCTTCAATCGGCAGGCGGCGGAAAGACCAGCGGGGCCGGCACCGACGATGACCACGTCGAATTCCATGTATTCGCGTTCCACAGGTTATCTCCTACTCAAGGCTCAACAGTTTTTTTTCTAATTGGAGGTTTGGTGTCGCATCGACGGATTGCTCCGTGACGCCGGCCAGTGGACAATCGATGGCTCACCCTTCTCTCTGGGTGGCGCATTATATCTACACCACTCTCAGCGTCCAATACAAACGTTTGTTTGAATTTGCTGGAAGCCTGATAAATCAAAGACGCGCGGCTGATAACTGACCGTTTTGCCGTATTGACCGGAATGGGTGTTCCGGTCAAGATACGGGCGGTTTTGCGCTCGCCGTAGGCTGGCTGTTGGTTTCAAGAGCACCTCTAAAGACAGGGCGAAGGCAATACAAGGTGACGTGCAGAAAGAGTTCGCTGCGCAGTTTACACGCCATGCAAGGCAATGACTCGTCAGTCACCCCTGACGAACGGTCATTGAGCCCGTGAGCGGAGTCACCCATTCACTGCCGGCGTTTTTAGAGGTGCCCTTGCGCCGTTGAGCTCAACCACCAGGTTCGCCTAGGCGACTTTCTTTTCACCGGAGAGTAACGAGGAATCCATGAAGGTTCTTGTAGCTGTCAAACGAGTGGTCGACTATAACGTCAAGGTTCGCGTCAAAGCGGACAACTCCGGCGTCGATCTCGCTAACGTCAAGATGTCGATGAACCCTTTCTGCGAAATCGCAGTGGAAGAAGCCGTACGCCTGAAAGAGAAGGGTGTTGCGACTGAAATCGTCGTCGTCTCCATCGGCCCGTCCACCGCTCAAGAGCAACTGCGCACTGCGCTGGCTCTGGGTGCCGACCGCGCCATCCTCGTCGAATCCGCCGAAGACCTGACTTCCCTGGCCGTTGCCAAGCTGCTGAAAGCTGTTGTCGACAAGGAACAGCCACAGCTGGTGATCCTGGGCAAGCAAGCCATCGACAGCGACAACAACCAGACTGGCCAGATGCTGGCTGCACTGAGCGGCTACGGTCAGGGCACTTTCGCCTCGAAAGTCGAAGTCAATGGCGACAGCGTTGCCGTGACTCGCGAAATCGACGGCGGCGCGCAGACCGTTTCCCTGAAACTGCCAGCGATCGTCACCACCGACCTGCGTTTGAACGAGCCGCGTTATGCGTCCCTGCCAAACATCATGAAAGCCAAGAAGAAGCCGCTTGAAACGCTGACTCCTGACGCTTTGGGCGTTCCCACCGCCTCCACCAACAAGACCCTGAAAGTCGAAGCGCCTGCTGCACGCAGCGCGGGTATCAAGGTCAAGTCGGTGGCTGAACTGGTCGAGAAACTGAAAAACGAAGCGAAGGTAATCTAATCATGACTATCTTGGTAATCGCTGAACACGACAACAAAGCAGTGGCCCCGGCCACGCTGAACACCGTGGCCGCTGCCGCCAAAATCGGTGGTGACGTGCATGTACTGGTTTCGGGTCAGGGCGTTGGTGCCGTGGCTGAGGCCGCTGCAAAAATCGCGGGTGTGAGCAAAGTACTGGTCGCTGATAACGCTGCCTACGCTCACCAACTGCCAGAAAACGTTGCCCCGCTGGTTGCTGAATTGGGCAAGGGCTACAGCCACATCCTGGCTGCCGCTACTTCCAACGGCAAAAACATCCTGCCACGCGTTGCCGCGCAGCTGGACGTTGACCAGATCTCCGAGATCATTGCCGTCGTCAGCGCTGACACCTTCCAGCGCCCGATCTACGCCGGTAACGCCATCGCGACCGTACAGTCCAACGCTGCAGTGAAAGTGATCACCGTGCGTGCCACCGGTTTCGACCCGGTTGCCGCTGAAGGTGGTTCGGCTGCCGTTGAATCGGTGGCTGCTGCTCACGACGCTGGTACTTCCAGCTTCGTGGGCGAAGAGCTGGCCAAGTCCGATCGTCCGGAACTGACCGCTGCCAAGATCGTCGTTTCCGGCGGCCGCGGCATGCAGAACGGCGACAACTTCAAACACTTGTACGCCCTGGCCGACAAGCTGGGCGCTGCTGTCGGCGCTTCCCGCGCGGCAGTGGACGCAGGTTTCGTACCCAACGACATGCAGGTCGGTCAGACCGGCAAGATCGTTGCTCCACAGCTGTACATCGCCGTCGGTATCTCCGGCGCGATCCAGCACCTGGCCGGCATGAAAGACTCCAAGGTGATCGTTGCGATCAACAAGGACGAAGAAGCGCCGATCTTCCAGGTGGCCGATTACGGCCTGGTGGCGGACCTGTTCGAAGCCATCCCTGAGTTGGAGAAGCTGGTCTAATCCAGCGGCTTCACTTATAAAGAGCCCGGCCAATTGGTCGGGTTTTTTTATTTCGACGATTTACCGGGGAGAGATACGCCATGGAGTTGCGTCGCTGGAGTGGCTGGTCGCTATGCCTGGGCCTGGTGCTGTTGCCTGGGGTGGCGAGCGCCGCCGGCAAGTGCGAGCGGCTGGTGGTCACCGGCAGCCCGGATGCACCGCCGTACCTGTGGCAAGACCCGCAGGACCCCACGCACCTGATCGGCGCCAATGCCGACCTGCTGCAGCAGGTGGGGCAGGAGCTGGGACTCAAGGTCGAGTTGCGTTATGCCGGCAAGCGTTCCGAAGCGCTGGAGGAAGTGCGCAGCGGGCGCATGGACATGCTCGCGGACGCCTCGCTGACTACCCGGCAGTTGGAATCGCTGGACTACATTCACCCGGCGCTGACCAGCAACGATTACCTGGTCTGGACCCGCAATGGTTCGACTCTGGACTACTCCAGCGCGCAGGACCTGGTCGGGCATGTCGGCGCGTTGTCGCAACAGGCACGCCTGACCCAGGAGTTCGAGGCGTTCGTGCAATCCCAACTGACCCTGGTCAGCACACCCAATCTGACCCAGGCCTTCCAGAAGCTGGTGTTGGGAGAAGTCGAGTTTGTCCTGGCTGGTCGTTACGCGGGCATGGCCATGACTCAGACCTTGAGCATCGCCAAGGACGTCCAGGCGTATTCGCCCGCGGTGGATAAACCCGGGCTGTACCTGGCCGTCTCCCACAACTCGGCGTGCAACGATCCATGGTTGCGCGGACAGTTGGCCAAAAAGATGACAGAATTGCCCGCCTCCGGTCTGACGGAAGCCGTGCTGCAGCGCAATCTGGAGCGCTGGAAAGCACATTTGAAACAGCCCGTCAGCGCCTCAAAACAGTAGGGATTTTTAGTGATTATTCGACCTCTTTGCGCTGTCCTGGCCGTTCTGGCCCTGGCGGGTTGTGCCGCCGATCCGGCACCGAATGAGCAAATGCGCCTGACCGCCCAGACCCTGGAGCAGGCCACAGCCGTTGGCGCCACGGCCGATGAAGTGCCCGAGCTGAAACTGGCCGAAGGCAAATATACCCAGGCCCAGGCCGACATGGCCGACCAGTCGTTCAAGGATGCCCGCATGCAGGCCGAACAGGCCGAACTCGACGCGCGGCTGGCGGAAGCCAAGGTCCTGACCCTCAAGAGCGAAGAGCAATTGAACGTGCTCAATACCCGCATTGCCCGTCTGCGCAAGCAACTGGGGGACGCCCAATGAACGCTAAAATGGGTGTGCTCGGCAGTTTGCTGGTGGTCGGTCTCTCCGGCTGCGCGGGGCAGCACAGTGATGCTTCCCTGCAACAGGCCAACACCGACTTCCAGAAGGTCAAGGAAGATTCGAATGTCCTGCGCATTGCGCCCAAGGACGTAATCCGCGCCGGCGAGTCGCTGGCCCGCGCCGATCGTCTATCGAGTTACTGGGGCAGCGGTGCGGACGTGCAGCACTACGCCTACCTGAGTCAGCGCTACAGCGAAATTGCCCGCCAGCACACCGAAAAGGCACTCAACGAGGAGCGTGCGGCCAAGTTGGAGCTGGAGCGTCAGCGCCTGCAACTGGCCTTGCGCGAGGCCAAACTGCTGAGCGTGCAACAGCAGGGTAAATGGCTGGAAGAGCAGATCATCAGCCTGGCCACGACCCAGACCGATCGCGGCCTGGTGATGACCCTCGGCGACGTGCTGTTCGACACCGGTGAAGCGGAGCTGAAAAGCTCGGCCAACCGCACTGTGCTGAAAATCGTCCAGTTCCTCCAGCTCAACCCCAAGCGGGTGGTGCGTATCGAAGGCTACACGGACAGCACGGGGGGCAAGCAGGAAAATCGCAAACTGTCCCGAGATCGCGCTCAGGCGGTGGCGGACATGCTGATGGACCTGGGCATTGACGACAAACGCATTCACGTCGAAGGCCACGGGGACGAGTACCCGGTCGAAGCCAATGCTTCGGAGCGGGGCAGGGCGCAGAACCGTCGCGTCGAAATCGTCTTCTCCGACGAAAAAGGCCAGCTCGGCGCTGCCCGCTAAGGGCAGCGTTACTGGAAAACCCGGCTCTTCAGAAGACGCCGGGTTTTTTTTCGCCTGCCAATCGGCGCACAAAACAGTACAGTTTTTGCTGACACTGGGCGGTACGCTCGATTATTGTGGTAACTGTTCCCGTACACTTTGAAACTGTGCTGAAACTGTACCTACAAAAATAAAACGCCCGTGCAATCGAGTGCCGCGTCATGACCAATCTACTGCTCTATCAACGTATCGCTCAGCAGCTCGCTGAGGATATCCGGCGCGGCGTCTATCAGCCCGGCGAACGTGTGCCTTCGGTGCGCAAGATGAGTTCGCAACTCAACGTCAGCCACGCGACGGTGCTCCAGGCCTACGCCAACCTGGAAGACCAGGGCTTGATTCGCGCGCGTCCGCAGTCGGGCTACTACGTGCACCAGACCCCGGCACTCACCGCACCGACGCCGGACATAGCCCGGGTCGAGCGGCCGGGGCTGGTGACGCGCAGCAGCATCATCCAGCAAGTGCTGGTCGAGTCCCGTCGCGAGGGGGTATTTCCGCTGGGCGCTGCAGTACCCAGTGTCGACTACTTGCCGGTACGGGCGTTGCACCAGCAGTTGGCCAAGGTCACGCGTTTTCACAGCCCACGGGCGTTCAGCTACATGTTCAGCCCGGGCTTCGAGCCCCTGCGTCGGCAGGTGGCGATTCGCATGCGCGATGCCGGGGTGGTGGTCGATCCTTCCGAAGTGGTGATTACTCACGGCTGCGTCGATGCGTTGCAGATGTCGCTACGGGTGCTGACCCGCCCGGGCGACCTGATCGCCGCTGAATCTCCGACCTATTACGGCCTGCTGCAACTGGCGGATCTGCTCGGCCTCAAAGTCATCGAGATTCCCAGCGACCCGTCCACCGGCATGAGCCTGGAAGCCCTGCAACTGGCAGCCAACCAGTGGTCGATCAAGGCGCTGGTGCTGACCACACGCCTGAGCAATCCGCTGGGCGGGACCATGCCGGAGGAGCGGCAGAAACAACTGCTGCGCCTGGCCTCGGACTTCGATATCCAGGTGGTCGAAGATGATATCTACGGCGAATTGATGTTCGAACAGGGGCGTACCAAGTCCCTCAAGGCCTATGACCGCCTGGATCGGGTGATCTACTGCTCGAGCTTTTCCAAGACCCTGTCACCCGGTGTGCGCATCGGCTGGATGATCGCCGGCAAGTACCAGCAGGAAATCCAGCGCCTGCAGACCTTCAGTACACATTCGGCATGCAGCGTCACGCAGATGGCGATCGCCGCCTACCTGGAAAACGGTGGTTACGACCGGCACTTGCGTTACATCCGCCAGGAGTACCGCAAGAACCTGAGTGCGTTCCAGCTGGCGGTGCAGCAGTACTTCCCCGAAGGCACGCAAATGACCCGGCCCACGGGCGGCTTTATCCTGTGGGTCAGTTTGCCGGGGCGGGTCAATACCCAGGAACTGCACGTGCGCGCCCTGCAGCAGGGGATCAGCATCGCGCCAGGGCTTATTTTCAGTAACACCGAACAGTTCAACCACTGTATTCGCCTGAACTGCGGGATCCCGTGGAATCGAGAGGCCGAGCGGACGTTGATGACCTTGGGCATGCTGGCGACCCAGCTGTGCCAGGAAACGGCCAGTGGTTTTTGAGATTGACTAGCATTGCCTGCTTGTCAGCGCTCGTCCAACAAGCGAGCATATGGCCCTCTGCCGTTAGTGCTGTAGGGCTCATGAAAGCGATTTTCCCCATTGGTATGCTGTTGGCCTGTCTGTTGAGTGTCTCAAATGGTGGCTCCGTGATGGCCGCCACCGCTGCAGACAAGCCAGTGGCCGCGAGCCGCGAACAGGCGGGGAAAAAAGCCGTACCGGTGAAAAAGCCTGACACCACGAAAAAAGCCGCCCCACAGAAAAAACGCCCCCCCGTTGCTTCGAAGTCCAAGTCGGCCAGCGAACTGGTGCGAACCACCAATTTGCCGTCCACCAACGTCGACTTGAGCCTGCCCCCCGAGATGGTCAAGCAGCTGCAGCCTCTGGGTTCGGTTCCGCTCGTCAAGCGCACACCGTTGCTGCCGCCATTGTTCGGCGAAAAACCCAAGGAAGACGGCAAGTTCCAGCTCAATGGCCGGCTGATCTCCAATGAGTTGCAATTGCAGATGCGCAACGAAGATCACCGGGAAATCGAGGGCGCGGCCCTGGAATTCCAGTTCAATCAGTAAAACCCGACGGCAGGTGTGACCTGCGGGCCAGACGCTTTGTCGCAAGACTGACCAGTCACGCAAAAATGCGCGAAAAGCCATGGGCAGCCAATTTCAAACGGCTGTTTAAGGGCGTACTCTAGTCCCCGTCATTCAACACACTAGCCATCCCGAGGTTGTCGTCATGCAGTGCCGAGAAGGCTGTGGCGCTTGCTGTATCGCCCCTTCCATCAGTACCCCGATTCCGGGCATGCCCAATGGCAAGCCGGCGGGCGAACGTTGTGTGCAACTTTCTGTCGATAATCTGTGCAGGATTTTCGGCCAGCCCGAGCGGCCAGCGGTCTGTGGCGCATTTCAGGCGGATATCGAAGTTTGTGGCGCCAGCCAGGAAGAAGCCATCACGTTGATCGGATGGTGGGAGCAGATGACCGCGGCGTAGTGTGTTCAACGAACGGAACTTCAACAATAAGGAACAAGACTATGGGTTCGCTGCATCGTATCGCTGTGTTGTGTGGTTTGACCGCCGTGTTGGCCTCGACCGTGGTCCAGGCCGAAGACTGGAAAGTCGCCAAGAACGAAGACGGCATCAAGATTTCCTTGAGTGAAATCCCCGGCTCCGACTACAAGTCCTACCAGGGTGTGACCCTGATGAAGACCACCGTCGCCAAGCTGCGCGCGCTTCAGGAAGACGTTGCGGGAGCCTGTGCCTGGATTCATGAGTGCAAAATGCAGAAGCAGCTCAAGCACGAAGGCGACCAGAGCTGGACCTACACTCAGTTCAACACGCCTTGGCCGGTGACCCCGCGTGATTCGGTGCTGCACGTGACCACCGTCGAGAACGCCGATGGCAGCCTGACCCGCAACCTCGAAGGCGTACCCAAGTACATCCCCGAAGAAAAAGGCTTTGTCCGTGTGACCCAGGTCAAGGGCTTCTGGAAGTTCGTGCCCAAGGGCGATCAGGTCGAAGTCACCTACCAGGTGCACACCGAGCCGGGTGGTAGCGTACCGGCCATGGTTGCCAACAAGTTCGTGGTCGATGCCCCCTTCGAAACCCTCAAGGCCCTCAAGGCCCGCGCCGAAAAATAAGCGATGTGTGCCGGAACGGCTTCGTCCGTTCCGGCGCTGCTGACGCCGGGAACGATTTCCGGTCCTTCGCGGTCGAGATACAGGTAAGCCCATTGGCGGGCTTTGCCGAGGAGGCAGCGATGCAAAAGTGGCAAATCACCTTTGTTGATGATCACGGTGAGCAAAGCGTCGAGCAATTCGACTGCGAGCAAAAACCGGACATGGAAAAGGCGGCACAACTGATTCGCGCCAAACTGCTCCCGGTTCCGGCCGAGCTGGACCTCAATGACCTGGAAGGTCGTACCGCCGAACCGACGGTCAAAAGCCTGAAATCCCAGAACAGCATACAAATCCTCGCGATTACTCCAATTCCTTGATTCCTCTTGATCCAGACCTTGGCAGCCGCTCTGACTTGGGGCTACTCTGCAAGCGAGATCAGCGAATGGATCGCTAAGGTCTGGTCTTGTCAGCTACATGCTTGTTTCCCGGCGGCAACTCGGTTGCCGTATCGCCCGCCAGGCGGGTGCAGGGAGTACGGAAAGTCTATCCATCGGATTGCGGAGGACGTTTCATGAGCACAGCCTATCAAGAAGACATCAGCAGCAGCGTGCTGCGCCGCATGAAAGAAGGCGGTTTTGATTTTTCACGGTTCCATCCCATCGAGTTCTACGCCATTTTCCCGGACGAGGAGCGGGCACGCAGGGCGGCAGGGCATTTTCGCGGTGAATCCTTGAATGCGCAGATCAGTGTGCGCGATGACGGTGCCTGGTATCTGGAGCTGAGCAAGGTGATGTTCGCCACCTACGGCGGCATCGGTGATTTTGAACAGGACTTTGAAGCGGTGGTCGAGCCTTTGGGCGGGATTATCGAAGGCTGGGGTGTCAAGCACGAGGTACGAGGGCAACTCGCATAACATCATGAACAGCAACAACACGCAGCGACGGCTGACCCTTGGGTCGGCCGTTCTGGTTTCTGCAGGATAAAAAAAGCCACCTGAGCAGGTGGCCAAAAGGGAAGAGTGTTAGGCACAGCGCTGTCAGACAGCGGCTTTGTGCGCGGTAGGACAATTGTTGGCAAGCAGCAGCGAGCCGTGAAATGAACTGTGGCTATGCGCCTCATAGCCATTTGCCCTGCCTCGCCATGGAGCGTGGGCGCCAAGGCTGCAGCGTTCGCTGCACAGGGATGGTGCGGCGCCTTTGGCGGCTTCATGCAACTCATTGAAATTGAAAGGCTAATGCCGCTGGCACGGGCCTTGCGAAGGCAAGGTGTCCGTGTGACAAGGAGTACGGCATGATCCGCACCTATTTTGACGAGATGTACGACGCGGGTGGCCAGGTCCGTCCGCACTACCGGGAATTCGCCCGTTGGTTGGCTGAAACGCCTGACGAGCTGTTGGCACAACGCCGACGCGAGGCCGATCTGCTGTTTCATCGCGCCGGTATCACCTTCACCCTCTACGGCGACGAACAGGGCACCGAGCGCCTGATTCCCTTCGACACTATCCCTCGCAGCATTCCCGCCAGCGAGTGGCGCATCGTCGAGCGTGGCTGCATCCAAAGGGTCAAGGCCCTGAATATGTTCCTCGCTGATCTGTACCACGAGCAGCGGATCATCAAGGCCGGCATTATTGCCCCGGAACAGGTGCTGGCCAACGAGCAATACCAACTTGCCATGCAGGGCCTGGACCTGCACCGCGATATCTACTCCCACATCTCCGGCGTCGACCTGGTGCGCGACGGCGACGGCACCTATTACGTACTCGAAGACAACCTGCGCACCCCCAGCGGTGTCAGCTACATGCTCGAAGACCGCAAGATGATGATGCGCCTGTTCCCCGAATTGTTCGCCGCGCAACGCATCGCGCCCATCGATCACTACCCGAACCTGCTGCTCGACACCCTGAAAAGCTCCAGCCCCATCGATGACCCGAGTGTCGTGGTGCTGACCCCCGGACGCTTCAATAGCGCCTTCTTCGAACACGCCTTTCTCGCGCGGGAAATGGGTGTGGAACTGGTGGAGGGCGCCGATCTGTTCGTGCGTGACGACAAGGTCTTCATGCGCACCACCGATGGGCCCAAGGCGGTGGATGTGATCTACCGCCGGCTCGACGATGCGTTCCTCGATCCGCTGGCCTTCAACCCGGATTCGATGCTCGGTGTGCCGGGGCTGCTGTCGTCCTACCGCAGCGGCAACGTGGTGCTGGCCAACGCCATCGGCACCGGGGTGGCGGATGACAAGTCGGTCTATCCCTACGTCACCGAGATGATTCGTTTCTACCTGGACGAGGAACCCATCCTGCAAAACGTGCCGACCTGGCAGTGTCGCAACCCCTCGGAGCTGTCCCACGTGCTCGCTCACCTGCCGGAACTGGTGGTCAAGGAAACCCAGGGGTCCGGCGGCTACGGCATGCTGGTCGGTCCGGCGGCAACGGCGGCCGAGATCGAGCTGTTCCGGGCGCGGATCAAGGCCAAGCCGCACGCCTATATCGCCCAACCGACGTTATCGCTGTCGACCTGTCCGACCTTCGTCGAGAACGGTATCGCCCCGCGTCATATCGATTTGCGGCCGTTTGTCCTGTCCGGACGCGAAACCCGTGTGGTGCCGGGTGGATTGACTCGAGTCGCATTGCGCGAAGGCTCGCTGGTGGTCAACTCCTCCCAGGGTGGTGGAACCAAGGACACCTGGGTCGTCGAGGATTGAAGGAAACTTGCCATGTTGAGTAGAACTGCTTCGGACCTGTATTGGATGTCGCGTTACCTGGAGCGGGCGGAAAACCTCGCACGGATGCTCGACATCAGTTATTCGCTGTCGCTGATGCCGCAGGACGGTCGCGGCGACGGCTTGCATGAACTGGCGATGCCCTTGCTGATCACCGGCACCCTGGACGACTACCTGGAGCGTCATGGGGCGCTGCATGCCGAACGCCTGCTGCATTTCTTCGCCCTCGATGCGGCCAATCCGGCCAGCATCTACAGCTGCCTGGGGGCGGCGCGGGCAAGTGCCCATGCGGTGCGTGGGCGAATCACCGCGGATATGTGGGAAAACATCAACGCGACCTGGCTGGAAATTCGTGGGATTGCCGAACAGGGCCTGGGACGCTACGGCATGAGCCGATTCTGCGAGTGGATCAAGGAGCGCTCGCACCTGTTCCGCGGTGCCTCCTACGGCACCATCATGCGCAACGATGCCTTTCGTTTCATTCGCCTGGGGACCTTCGTCGAGCGCGCTGACAACACCCTCAGGCTGCTGGATGCGCGCTACGAAATGGCCGGCGACCAGGCGGAAGCCGTCAGTGATGGCACCGCCCATGCTTATTACCAGTGGAGTGCCTTGCTGCGGGCCTTGTCGTCATTCGAGGCCTACACCGAGATCTACCGCGATGCGCCGGGCGCCCGCCAGGTTGCCGAGCTGTTGTTGCTGCGGGCCGACGTGCCGCGCTCGCTGCGCGCCTGCACCGAGGAAATCGATCAGATCCTCGCCCAGCTTCCCGGTACCAACGGCCGCCCAGCGCAACGCCTGGCAGCGGAAATGGACGCCCGCCTGCGTTACACCGGCATCAACGAAATCCTCGACGAAGGCCTGCACGCCTGGCTGAACGAGTTCATCCCACTGGTTCGCCAGCTGGGTAACGCCATACACAGTTCCTACCTGGAGGCGGCATGAGACTTTCCATTAGCCACGAAACCACCTACCACTACGATGATCAGGTGCGAGCGAGTATTCAGTATGTGCGGCTGACACCCCACGACAGCGAGCGCCAGCAGGTGCTCGATTGGCAGCTCGAACTGCCGCGACCGGTGCGCGCCCAGCTCGATCCGTTCGGCAATATCCTGCATGTGCTGACCCTGGACGAACCGCACGAGGCGATCCGCATCGGCGCGCGCGGGCTGGTGGACATTGATGAGTTGCGCGAAGCCGAGCACGAGTCGCAGTCGGCGCTGCCATTCCTGCGCTTCACCCGACTGACCGAGGCGGACGAGGCCTTGCGTGCCTTCGCCGAACAGCAATGCCGGCAACGGCGAGACCGCAGTGCCCTGATCGACCTGATGCATGGCCTGCATCAGCACATTGCCTACACGCCCGGTTCGACCGTGGTGGAAAGCTGTGCCGCCGACGCATTTGCCGGGCGCGCCGGGGTTTGCCAGGACCACGCCCATGCGTTCATCGCTTGCGCCCGCAGCCTGGGCATTGCGGCGCGCTATGTCTCGGGATACCTCTACAGCGAAAACACCGAGCACCTGGCCAGCCATGCCTGGGCCGAGGCCTGGCTCGACGATGCCTGGTACAGCTTCGATGTCACCAACCAACTGGCCCGCCCCGAGCGCCACCTGAAACTGGCGGTCGGCCTGGATTACCTCGACGCCTGCCCGGTTCGCGGCATGCGCCGGGGCGGCGGCAGCGAACAGATGCACGCCAAGGTGTTCGTCACGCCGATGCCATTGCCGGTGATTGCGGTACAGCAGCAATAGCCAGGGATCAATGGCTGGCCTTGCGCCCGGCCATGTGCTGCAGGTAGCTGATGAGCATCTGCAGCTCGGCGTCCGGCAACACCGCCGGGGAAAAGCCGGGCATCTTCGCCTGTGGCCATTGGCGCAGGCTCTGCGGGTCGCGGATGTAACGCTTGAGGAATTCGCCACCGAAATATTCGGTGGGGCTGTAGGGAATGTTCAGGTCGGGGCCGAACTGCGCGTCGCCCGCGCCATTGAGGCGGTGACAGGCCAGGCAGTTTTTCTGGAACAGGGCGAAGCCTTGATTGATCGGATCGTTGGCGGCCAGGGCAGGGTCGGGCAGCAGCGCGGGGAAACGTTCGGCCACCGGCGCCAGGCGCTTGATGCTGGCGACCTGGAACGGCCATTGCTCCGGACTTATATGCCCGGCTTCAGGGTGGGTCCACACCAGATAAAACGGCCCGGCACTCGGTTTGCCGGACGCCAGGGCCGGCCAGGGCTGGGCCGGGTCTTCAATCGCCAGCCACGCCTGCGCACCTTGGCTGTTGAGCAGCGGCCCGGCCGGCAATTCGGCGGCAAACCCGTCGAGGGCCACGGCCTGCAAATGGTCGGAGGTCTTGATGCCGGTCAGCAGGACCGCCAGGGGGACGGCACGGTACTGCATGTCGCGCTTGTAGGAGACATCGTCAGGGACGGTAATGGTTCGGGTCTGGGGCAGTTGCAGCAACGCCTGGGTCTGCCAGGTGCGGCTGCCGTTGCCCAGGTCCAATACCAGTTGCGCGGCCTGCAAGGGCAGGCCGAGCAACAAGGCTGAGAGAAAAAGCAGTGCTTTCACGTGAGCGCCGTCCGTTCGTGGTCATGCCGTCAAGGGTGGCACAGGCACGAAGAGCCGAACAGCGAGTGCAACGTAATTTGCGTAAAGCAACACAGTGTCGGCGCTGGATCAGCCGATGACCTTGGTCAGGTTCGGCAAAATCAGCAGCAGGGTGGTAGCGAATAGAATGAGCCCGGCTTGACGCACTTTTTGTTGTTTGAACATGGCTGACCGCCTTTTTTGTTATGTCCTGAGCGTCGAATGCTTGCCTGCATTTCTCCATGACGGCAAAGCGCTTTATTAGTGTGGTCTGGCTTCGAGGGCCTCGGCAAAACCCGACGGCTACCTCGTACACTTCACATTAGGGGCCCAGCGGGCTGTGGTTTAGATCCCTTTCGTATCAGCTTGGTACTCGAAGTTTCTAAAAACGCATAAGGCCTATTGCCACCTGCTTTGCCGACCGTTGGCTAGACAGTTCGCTGTCCTGAAACGGTTAACCCGATAGCTCACTACCGTTCGTCTGAGCGTGGCGGTCAAGGCCATTGAGCGCTTGGGTCATTGAATCCGTTGGGGCGCAGCTTAAGGTGAAGACTCATTGATCTTGCACCTGCGCGGCAGTCCGAGGATGACATGACCCAAGCCCTGATTTTCGATGCGGTACGCACCCCCCGTGGCCGCGGCAAGGCCGATGGCGCCTTGTACAGCGTCAAGCCGGTGAATCTGCTGGCCGGCCTGTTGGGTGCGCTGCAACAGCGCACCCAACTCGACACCAGCCAGGTCGATGACATCGTGCTGGGTTGCGTCACCCCGGTGGGAGACCAGGGCGCCGACATCGCCAAGACCGCCGCGTTGGTGGCCGATTGGGATGTCAGCGTCGCCGGGGTGCAGATCAACCGGTTCTGTGCCTCGGGCCTTGAGGCGGTCAACCTCGGCGCGATGAAAGTGCGTTCCGGATTCGAAGACCTGGTGGTCGTCGGTGGCGTCGAGTCGATGTCGAGGGTGCCCATGGGCAGCGACGGCGGGGCCTGGGCGATGGACCCGCAGACCAACCTGCACACGCACTTCACCCCCCAGGGTGTCGGCGCTGATCTGATCGCCACGCTCGAAGGCTTCAGCCGCGAGGATGTCGATCATTTCGCCCTGCACTCCCAACTCAAGGCGGCCCGTGCCCGGGCGGACGGTTCGTTCCGCAAATCCCTGGTGCCGGTGCAGGACCAGAACGGCATCGTGCTGCTCGATCATGACGAGTTCATCCGTGCCGACTCGACGCTCGAAGGCCTGGGCAAGCTCAAGCCGAGCTTCGAGATGATCGGGCAGATGGGCTTCGACGCCACCGCGCTGCGGGTCTACAGCCACGTCGAACGGATTCACCACGTGCATACGCCGGGCAACAGCTCGGGGATTGTCGACGGCGCGGCGCTGATGCTGATCGGTTCCGAAGCCAGCGGCAAGGCGCTGGGCCTGCAGCCGCGGGCGCGAATCGTCGCCACGGCCGTCACCAGCACCGACCCGACCATCATGCTCACCGGTCCAGCACCGGCTACGCGCAAGGCGCTGGCCAAGGCCGGGTTGCGAGTCGAAGACATCGATCTGTTCGAAGTCAACGAGGCCTTCGCCTCGGTGGTGCTCAAGTTCATCAAGGACATGGCCGTCGACCCGGCCAAGGTCAACGTCAACGGCGGCTCGATTGCCTTGGGCCATCCGCTGGGCGCCACGGGCTGCGCAATTCTCGGCACCTTGCTCGATGAGCTGGAAGTGCGCCAGCAACGCTACGGTCTGGCCACGCTCTGTGTCGGCGGCGGCATGGGTATCGCCACCATCATCGAGCGCCTTTGAGCCCCCTGACTGCGAGGAACACTCACATGAATGATGCCATTCGTTACGAAGCAGGCCAGGACCGCATCGTGGTACTGACCATCGACATGCCGGGCCAGAGCGCCAATACCATGAACGCGGTGTACGGCCAGGCCATGGCCGCGTGCGTGGCGCGCCTGCAGGCGGACAAGGAGTCGATTGCCGGGGTGATCATTACCTCGGCGAAAAAGACGTTTTTTGCCGGCGGCGACCTCAATGAGCTGATCAAGGTCGGCAAGCCGGACGCCAAGGCCTTTTATGATCGAGTGCTGGCGCTCAAACGCCAATTGCGCAGCCTCGAGACCCTGGGCAAGCCGGTGGTGGCAGCCATCAACGGCGCGGCATTGGGTGGCGGCTGGGAGATCTGCCTGGCGTGCCATCATCGCATCGCCGTCGATCATCCCTCGCTGCAACTCGGCCTGCCGGAAGTGACCCTGGGCCTGTTGCCCGGGGGCGGAGGGGTGGTGCGCATGGTGCGTCTGCTGGGGCTGGAAAAGGCCCTGCCGTATCTGCTGGAAGGCAAGCGGGTACGCCCGGCGCAAGCCCTGCAAGCAGGGCTGGTGGATCAGCTGGCGAGCGATCGTGATGACCTGCTGGCCAAGGCCCGGGCCTGGATTCTCGAGCATCCGACGGTCCAGCAACCCTGGGATGTGAAGGGCTACCAGATTCCCGGCGGCACACCGTCCCACCCCAAGGTCGCGCAAATGCTCGCCATCGCGCCTTCGATCCTGCGCAGCAAGACCCAGGGCTGCATGCCGGCACCGGAAAAAATCCTCTGTGCGGCGGTCGAAGGCGCGCAGGTGGATTTCGACACCGCGCAGTTGATCGAGACCCGCTACTTCACCGAACTGACCGCCGGCCAGGTGGCGAAGAACATGATCGGCACCTTCTGGTTCCAGTTGAATCAGATCAACGCCGGCGGTTCGCGGCCCCAGGGTTTTGCCCCTTATGTGACGCGCAAGGTCGGGGTGCTGGGGGCGGGCATGATGGGCGCCGGGATCGCCTATGTCAGCGCCGTTGCCGGTGTCGAGGTGGTGCTCAAGGACATCAGTCTGGCGGCGGCCGAGAAGGGCAAGGCGCATTCGGCGGCGTTGCTCGAGAAGAAAGTCGCCCGTGGTCAGCTCGGTAGCGAACAGGGCGACAGCATCCTGGCTCGCATCACGCCCACCGCCCAGGACGCCGATCTGGCCGGATGCGACCTGATCATCGAAGCCGTGTTCGAAGACCGCGAGCTCAAGGCCAGGGTCACGGCGGCGGCGCAGCAAGTGGTCGGTGACCAGGCGTTGATCGCCTCCAACACCTCGACCCTGCCGATCACCGGCCTGGCCCGGGCAGTCCCGGATCCGGGCAAATTCATCGGTCTGCATTTCTTCAGCCCGGTGGACAAGATGCCCTTGGTGGAAATCATCAAGGGCGCGCACACCAGCGACGAAAGCCTGGCCCGGGCTTTCGATTTTGTCCTGCAGATCAAGAAGACCCCGATTGTGGTCAATGACAGTCGTGGCTTCTTCACCTCCCGTGTATTCGGCACCTTCACCAACGAAGGCATCGCGATGCTCGGCGAGGGCGTCGCCGCGCCGCTGATTGAAACCGAGGCGCGCAAGGCGGGCATGCCGATTGGCCCGCTAGCGATTTCCGACGAAGTCTCGCTGAGCCTGATGAGCCATATCCGCCAGCAAACCGCCAGGGACCTGCAGGCCGAAGACCGGCCGTTGCCCAGTCACCCGGCGTTCACCGTGATCGACCTGTTGCTCAACGACTGCCAGCGCGCGGGCAAGGCCGCCGGCGGCGGTTTCTACGACTATCCGCCTGGCGCGCAGAAACACCTGTGGCCTGAGTTGAAAGCGCGTTTCGAGCGCGCCGACGGGCAAATCCCGGCCAAGGATGTGCGCGATCGCCTGCTGTTCGTGCAAGCGCTGGAAACCGTGCGTTGTGTCGAGGAAGGTGTGTTGCTGTCGACGGCAGACGCCAACATCGGCTCGATCTTCGGCATTGGTTTCGCGCCATGGACGGGCGGGGCGTTGCAATTCATCAATCAGTACGGGCTGGCGGACTTTGTCGCGCGTACCCAGTACCTTGCCGAGCAATATGGCGAACGCTTCGCGCCCCCGGCATTGCTGTTGGCGAAAGCATCGCGGGGCGAGCTGTTTTAAGCGCATGATGGGAATTGCGGGGCTTGCCTTGTCACGGTGTTTCAAGGCAGGCTCTGGGGTGTTCGTTATTCCCATCATCGTGTCAGGTATTTTTTATGTCGCTACGCATCTGCATCCTCGAGACCGACATCCTGCGTCCAGAACTGGTCGATCAGTACCAGGGTTACGGGCAGATGTTCCAGCGCCTGTTTTCCCAGCAGCCGATCGCTGCCGAATTCACCGTGTACAACGTGGTGCAGGGCGAATACCCCAGCGACGACCTGAGCTTCGATGCCTATCTGGTCACCGGCAGCAAGGCCGATTCGTTCGGCACCGACCCGTGGATCGAAACCCTGAGAACGTACCTGCTGGCGCGCTACGAGCGCGGCGACAAGCTGCTGGGCGTGTGCTTTGGCCATCAACTGCTGGCCCTGCTGCTGGGCGGCAAGAGCGAGCGCGCGAGCCAGGGGTGGGGTGTCGGCACCCATAACTACAAACTGGCGGCCAAGGCGCCGTGGATGAGTCCGGTGCGTGAAGAGCTGACGCTGCTGATCAGCCACCAGGACCAGGTGACCGAACTCCCGGAAAACGCCACGGTGATCGCCTCCAGCGATTTCTGCCCCTATGCCGCCTATCACATCAACGACCAGGTGCTGTGTTTCCAGGGGCATCCGGAATTCATTCACGACTATTCGCGGGCGTTGCTCGATATCCGCCAGGAATTTCTCGGCGAGCAGATCTATCAGAAGGGCGTGGCCAGCCTGGCCCAGGACCATCACGGCACCACGGTTGCCGAGTGGATGATGCGCTTCGTCGCACACAAGCCGCAAACCCAGGCGTCCTGAGGCGCCGTTCATGACAGCCAGCGGCTGAACCCGGGCTGAACAATCCGGGGAATCGCCAAAGGCTGTTTGTCTCAAGGTTTACTCGGTAAAACCAGCGGCGTAAGCTGCGCGCGTTTTCATCAATTGCGGAGACCCACAGTGGGTACTTGTTCGAGTGACAGTCGTCGACCGGTTTTGCTGACCGGCACCTTCTCGGCACGATAACGCGCAATTCCTGCTGCCGTTGTCACGCTGAAAAACAGCGAACAGCGGCATCCCGATCCGGCCCCAGGTGGCCGATTCCTTTTGCCCCTTTTCATCGACACGTGCCCTGGCCCCTGGTGCCGGGGCAGCGCCTGGCCGTACCTGCCTGATGGTTCTTCCCGTTGCCACTGTCCTGGGCAAGGAATACAGCCATGCAAGCAATCAACAACATCAACCTCAATTCGCTGATCGACACCCTGGTCAGCCTCAGCGCCGCGTTCATCCTCGGCGGACTTATCGGCTTCGAGCGCCAGTACCGACAACGCACGGCGGGCTTGCGCACCAATGTGCTGGTGGCGGTCGGCGCGGCGATTTTCGTCGACATGGCCAACCGCCTGGGCGGTGCCGAGGGCGCGGTCCGGGTGGTCGCCTACGTGGTCTCCGGGATCGGTTTTCTCGGCGCCGGGGTGATCATGCGCGAAGAGGGTAATGTGCGCGGCCTGAACACCGCAGCCACGCTCTGGGCATCGGCGGCGGTCGGCGCTTGCGCCGGGGCCGACCTGGTCCTCGAGGCACTGCTCGGCACCTTGTTCGTGCTGGCGGCCAACACCCTGCTACGGCCCATCGTCAATAACATCAACCGTCAGCCCATGGATGTGATCTCCGCCGAAGTGACGAACATTGTCTACGTGATTGCCCGGCGCTCGGCGCAAAAGGCAGTGTTTGCCTTGCTCGAAGCCGAACTGGAGCGCAGCAACTACCCGGCCAGCGACGTCGATGTGCATGCCTTTGGCAGCGACGAAGTGGAGATCGAGGCGACCCTGGCCACCACCTCGGTGGACGGCGACGAACTTGACGCGCTGGTGGCGCGCCTGGGCCTGTCGCCGCTGGTGCAGCAGGCGTTCTGGAGCCCGAGTAGCACCGAGTAAGGGATTCTTGGGAAATTTCCTACGTGCACGCAGGATGAATCCTTCATGTGCATGCAACTGACATTGCCAGTATTGCTGCCCGTACGTTTACAGTGCTCAAGGCTTATGGATTCTCCCCGCGTCCTGATTGTTCACCAACAGGGTTTTCAAGTTGATGCGCTCATCGACAGGTTGCACTACCTGGGGGTGACCCAGGTGCTGCACACCTGTGAAACGCAGCAGGCGTGGGCCCTGCTGCAAGGCGCCGCCCCTGTCGATATCGTCCTCTGTGACCTCGGTGAGCGCGCGCTGGAGCGCCTGGAGTTTTTGTGCAGCGCCCGGCAAGCCGGCAGTGTCCGGGCGCTGGTGCTGTGCAGTGAACTGTCGCCGGAGTTGCGCCGGGCCGTGGGGCAGATGACCTCTCTGGCCGGGCTGCCGTTGCTCGGGGTGTTGAACCAGCCCTTGCAGTTGCACGCACTGCGCACGGTGTTGTGGCGCTATCGTCAGGGGCGCGGGAGGTCGTTGCTGAGCACCCGTCCGGTCTCGGTATTGCCCAGTGAGGCGCAGATCCGTCGTGGCCTGGCGTTGGGGCAGTTTCGCGCCTGGTTCCAGCCAAAAGTGCAGATGGCCAGCGGCGAACTGGCCGGGATAGAAGCGCTGGTGCGCTGGCAGCATCCGCGGCGCGGGCTGTTGCGCCCGAGGGACTTTCTCGCGGCCGTGCTGGCCTATGACTTGATCGATGAGTTGTTCTGCCAGGTGTTCGAGCAGGGCCTGGCGCTGCTTGCCAGTCTCCAGGCAAAAACACCGGCGCTGCAGTTGGCGTTCAATCTGCACGCCTCGCAGCTGGCCGGCCCCAGCTTGCTGCGGCAGGTGCGCCAGGCGTTGCTGCGTCACGGTTTGTGCGGCTCAGCCCTGGCCTTCGAGTTGAGCGAAAACGGTGTACTCGATCTGCCGCGCATCAATGAGCACCGCCTCTGGCAGTTGCGCCGTCTGGGTTGCACCCTGGCGGTCGACGACTTCGGTGCCGGCTTCTCCTCGCTAAAACAGTTGTGTCGACTACCGTTCACGCAAATCAAGCTCGATGGCGACTTCATTCAGCAGCCCCTCGAACCGCGCAATCGGGCAATCATCGCCAGCACCCTGGCGCTGAGCCGTTCGCTGGACATGGAGCTGGTGATCGAGGGCGTCAGCAGCCAGCCGATCCGCGATGCGCTGGTCGCCATGGGCTGCCAGACCGGCCAGGGCTTTTACCTGGTGCGACCCATGACCGGCCAGGGTTTGCGACAATGGCTGGGCCGCGTTGCGTACGCGCCGACCGGTGAGCAACGCACGCGCTGACAAGTCCTCGAAACTTCCTACACTGCACTCAGGGGAAACCGCTTTGGTGGGTGCGGTCGATGGAGGGCTCGCGGTCTCGACGTTTTCCCCTTTGGTCTGATCTGGCCAGCCTTGTAGAGGTTTGTATGTATAAAGCGATGGTTGTGGACGATCATCCGTTCATTCGAGCTTCGGTGAAAATGCTTTTGGAGCAGCAGCAATTCACGGTGATCGCCGAGGCCGGCAATGGTGCCGACGCCGTGCAGCTCGCACGCGAGCAAGTGCCCGATCTGATAATTCTCGACATTGCGATGCCCAAGCTCGATGGCCTGGAAGTCATCGCCCGGATCAGCGCGCTGCGCCTGCCGATCCGGATCCTGATACTGACCTCGCAGCCGCCGCAGTTCTACGCCATGCGCTGCATGAAGGCCGGCGCCACCGGCTACGTGTCCAAGACCGAAGACACCGCGGAACTGCTCAAGGCGATCTCGGCGGTGATGGCCGGTTATACGTTTTTTCCCAATCTGGCCTGCAGTTCGGTACGCCGCAGCGATGTCCAGGCCAGCGACCTGGAACTGATCCAGAGCCTGACCGATCGCGAGTTATCGATTCTGCAACAGCTGTCCCACGGCCTGAGCAACAAGCAGATCGGCGAGTCGATGCTGCTCAGCAACAAGACCATCAGCACCTACAAGACCCGTTTGATCGAGAAGCTCAACGTCAAGTCGGTGGTCTACCTGGCGGACTTCGCCAAACGCAACAAGCTGATTTGATGAGGTACTTGTCCTTCACCCTGCTGGCGTTGCTGCTGACGCTGCCTGGATACCAGGCCTTCGCCGAACCCTTGCAGTTACTGGGGCGCTCCAGCGCTCAGGGACAGCACCTGCAGCTCGATGACAGTGATCAACGCTGGTTGCGCAACAAGGGAACCTTGCTGCTCGGCGCTTCCTCGCCGGAGTACCCGCCGTTCGGCATCACCAGCAATGGCAACGACTACGAAGGCCTGACCGCCGACTATGCGCAACTGCTGGCCGAGTTGCTGCAGGTGGAGGTCAGGGTGCGGCGTTACGACTCGCGCCAGGAGGTCATCACCGCCCTCAAGCAGGGGCAGATCGATTTCCTCGGGACGGCCAACGGCTACGAAGCCGCAGACCCGCAACTGGTGCTGTCCAGCCCCTATGCCGACGACCAGCCGACCCTGGTCAGCCGCAGCGATGATACGCGGGCCGTCACCGCCGACCTCGCGGGCAAGCGCCTCGCGATGGTCTATTACTACCTGCCGCCCGAGCAGGTGCAGGCGTTTTATCCCAAGGCGCAGTTGCAGCTGTACCCTTCGACCCTGAGCGCAATCGGCGCAGTGGCGTTCGGTCAGGCCGATGTGTATCTGGGCGATGCCATTGGTGCCCACTATCTGATTCGCAAGAACTACCTGAACAACGTGCAGCTGGCGGATTTTTCGCGCATGGAATCCAGTGATTTCGCCTTTGCCCTGGCCCGCGACAACCCGCGCCTGCTGCGCATTATCAACGCCGCACTGGCGGTCATACCCAGCGACGAGCGACTGAGCATCCTGCACCGCTGGAACTACGGTGGTGCGAGCCTTTCCGGGAAAAACCGGGTGAAGTTCACCGCCGCCGAACAACGCTGGCTGGACAGTCATCCGCGGGTGCGGGTGTCGATCGATGGCAGCTTCGTGCCGATTTCGTTCTTCGGTCGCGATGGCGAGTTTCGCGGTGTGGCGGCCGATATCCTGGCCAAGATCAGCTTGCGCAGCGGCTTGCAGTTCGACGTCGAACAAAGTTTCTCGGTGCCGCAACTGATCGAGCGGATCAAGACCGGCAAGACCGACGTGCTGGTGTCCCTGACCACCAGCCGTGAGCGCGAGGATGTGTTGAGTTTCACCCGGCCCTACCTCACCACCCCTTACGTGATGGTCAGCCGGACCCATTCCGGGGCGCCGCAGACGCTGGACGAGATGGCCGGGCGGCGTCTGGTGTTGACGCGCGGCAGTCCGGTCCAGGACATGCTCGGCGACCGCTACCCGGACATGCAGGTGTTGATTGCCGACAACGCCCAGCAGGCCCTGGAATGGCTCGCCAGAGGCGATGCCGACGCCGCGGTGAGCTCGCTGATCGTCGCGCGCTACATGGTTTCCCGGCAGTTTTCCGGTCAGCTGCAAGTCACCAGCACGGTCGGCACCGCGTCGGCACACATGGCCTTTGCCACTGCGCGTAACGCGAAGGAACTGAACGGGATTCTCGACAAGACCATGCTCAGCATCCCGCCGGAAGAGCTGGACGAGCTGACCAACCGCTGGCGCAGCGAGGCCGTGGTCGATGACAGCTACTGGCTGCGCAATCGCGAGACGATCATCCAGGGCTTTGTCATCGCCGGCCTGCTGTTGATCCTGGCGTTCGCCTGGATCGGCTACCTGCGGATGCTGATCCGCAAGCGCGAGCAGGCCGAGCGCGCGCTCGGCGATCAACTGGAGTTCATGCGGGTGTTGATCGACGGCACGCCACACCCGATCTACGTGCGCGATCGCCAGGGCTGCCTGGTGGCGTGCAACAACGCCTACCTGCAGGTATTTGGCGCGACACGTGAGGCAGTGATCGGCGCCACGGTAATCGATAGCCAACTGAAGACGGTCGGCGAGGCCAGGGCGATCCACCACGAATACCTGCACGTGATGGAGGAGGGCTTGCCCCGGGTTCTCGACCGTCAGTTGACCCTCTCGGCCACCGATGTGCGTACCATCTATCACTGGATGTTGCCTTATCGCGGCAGTGACGGGCAGGTCAAAGGCATGATTGCTGGCTGGTTCGACATCAGCGAGCGCCAGCAATTGCTTGAGCAATTGCGCGAGGCCAAAGACGCGGCCGATGAAGCCAACCGGGCCAAGACCCACTTTCTGGCGACCATGAGCCACGAAATCCGTACGCCGATGAATGCGGTGATCGGCATGCTCGAACTGGCGATGAAAAAGGCCGACCAGGGCGTGATGGACCGCTTTGCCATTGAAGTCGCATCGGGCGCGGCGCGGGGCCTGCTGGAGTTGATTGGCGACATCCTGGATATTTCGCGAATCGAATCCGGGCACCTGTCGCTGGCGCCCGAGCGCGCCAACCTGCGCGCCCTGGTGGAGTCGGCGGCACGGATTTTCGAGGGCCTGGCGCGGCAGAAATACCTGCAGTTGAAGTTGGATATCGACGCCGCCGCCAACCAGGACGTGATGATCGATCCGCTGCGTTTCAAGCAAGTGGTGTCCAATCTGTTGAGCAATGCCATCAAGTTCACCGCCCAGGGCCAGGTACGCCTGCGGGTGTGCGCGCAACCCGGTCGGGAAGCGCAGCACCTGGCCGTGCTGGTGAGTGTCGAGGATTCCGGCAGCGGCATCTGTGAGGCGGATCAGCAACGTCTGTTCAGCCCGTTCAGCCAGGCCAGCAACAACCTGCAGTCGGCGCGCAGCGGCTCTGGCCTGGGGCTGATGATCAGCCGCACCCTGTGCGAAATGATGGGCGGCACCCTCGAACTGTCCAGTGTCCTGGGGCAGGGCACGCAGATCGAGGTGCGCCTGGAGTTGCCGATCCTCGAGCCCCTGCCGGCCAACCCGCCACTCGACCCGCAACTGGCAGCCCAGGGGCAGGTGCTGAATATCCTGGTGATCGACGACTACCCGGCCAATCGTCTGCTGTTGTCGCAACAGTTGACGTACCTCGGCCATCGGGTCAAGGAAGCCCAGGACGGCGCCCATGGCCTGCGCGCCTGGCGCAGCCAGCACTTTGATGTGGTCATCACTGACTGCAACATGCCGATCATGAACGGCTATGAGTTCACCCGGGCGATTCGAGACGAAGAGCGCGCGCGCGGCATCGCGCCCGGGCTGATCCTGGGGTTTACCGCCAATGCGCAACCCGAGGAAAAGATCCGCTGCCGTGACGCGGGCATGGATGGCTGCCTGTTCAAGCCCATCAGCCTGCGTGACTTGAGCGCGCGCCTGGCGTGCGTGGCCCCCGACACCGTGCAGGTGCCAACCCCCGAAGAGCGGCGTGAGCCGGTGGATGCCATCGACCTGGGCAACCTCGAAGAGCTGACGCGCGGCGACCAGAACCTGATCCGCAGCCTGCTGGGAGACCTGGCCAGCAGCAATGAGCAGGACATGTCGCGGCTGTTGAATCTGTACAGCCATCACAACCTGGCGGGCTTGGCCGACCTGGCGCATCGGGTCAAGGGCGGGGCACGGATCATCCGTGCGCAGGGCTTGATTCTCAGCTGTGAACGGTTGGAAGCGGCCTGCGAGGTCATCGATGACGAGCAACTGACGGCGGCCGTGGATGACCTGCTGCAGGCCATGGAGCGCTTGGCTGCGACCCTTGAGCCACTGACCTGCTGAAGCGCCTGGCACGGGAAAAGAGTTGTGATCAACTCTGGGAAATTTCCTACTTGTTTTAGGACTTTTCCTAAATAAGTTCGGGAAGTGGGCGAGGATAATCTCGGCATCTTTTTACGATGCGAGCCGCCAAAATGATACTGCCGATCAGGGTTCTGGTGCTTGAAGATCATCCTTTCGTGCGCGCGGTCGCGGTCAAGACACTCCTGCAGTTGGGCTGCGAAGAAGTGTTCCAGGCCAGCGACGGATTGCAGGCCCTGGCGGTGCTGGATCAGGTAGGCGCGGTGGACATTGCCCTGTGTGACCTGTGCATGGAAGGCATGGACGGCCTGGAGTTCCTGCGCCAGGTCGGGCTGTCGGGTCGGGTCGGCTCGGTCATTATCAGCAGTTCACTGTCGGCCGACCTGCGCCGCGCGGTGCGCCAGATTGTCGAGTTGTCGGGGCTCAGATTGCTCGGCGACATCGGCAAACCGCTGCATGCGCAGGCGTTGATCCAGTTGCTGGAAAAGCACCTGATCGACCCTCGCGACGAAATCATCCCTGCCCCGATTGCCCCACTCGCCTGCGAAAAAGAAGTGCGCACGGCCTTGGGCGAGGGGCAGCTACAGTCCTTCTACCAGCCCAAGCTCAACCTGCTGACGGGGCAGGTCTGCGGCGTCGAAGTGCTGGTGCGCTGGCTGCATCCGTTTCGCGGCATCCTCTCACCGGCGGCGTTCATGCCGGTGCTCGAGCGCTGTGAGTTGCTCGACACGCTGCTGTTCACCCAGATCGACCAGGCCCTGACCCTGCATCGCCAGGCGCATGAGGTGGGCCATGTGTTGAACATCGCGCTCAACCTGCACGCCACGCAGTTGGCGAATGCGCAACTGGTGCCCACCATCAGGAGCATCCTGGCGTTGCACGGCACGCCGGGCCATTGCCTGACCCTGGAGTTGACCGAGAGCGGGCTGCTTGAAGCACCGGCCACCAGCCTGGAAAACCTTGTGCGTCTGCGCATGATGGGGTGCCGCTTGTCGATCGACGACTTTGGTGCCGGTTTTTCCTCAATGCAGCGCTTGTGCCAGTTGCCCTTCAACGAGATCAAGCTCGATGGCGAGTTCATCCGTACCAGTGAGGACGAGCCACGGTGCCGCGCGGTGATCAGCAGCACCCTGGCGCTGGGCGACGCCCTCGGTATGTCGGTGGTGATCGAGGGTGTGGAAACCGATGAGCAGCGCCAGCAACTGTTGGCGCTCGGTTGCACCCAGGCCCAGGGCTACCTGTTCGCCCGGCCCATGAGTGGTGCTGACCTGCTGCGCTGGCTGCAGGCGATGCCGGCGACTCAACAAAAAAACTGATGGTCTATGGAACTGTTTCTTTCGGAATAGTCCTACAGAAACCCCGTGGCGTTGCCCTTAGTCTTGCAGGCTCTTGAAAAGGGCAGGGTGTACGCCAGCCCCATCGTCATTGCAGAGTCAGCCAACTATGCCGAATAAAGCCTTGCGTATCCTGATCGCCGATGAGCAGCACTTTCATCGGATGAAAATCGAACGGGGCCTGAACCAGCTCGGTTACTACCGTATTGCCCCCGTGCACTCGCTCGTCGAGCTGCTCAGTGTCGTCGAGTACGGCTGCGAGCCGTTCGACCTGGTGATCTTTAACGCCGGCCTCACTGCGGGCACCGGCCTTGATCCACTGGCCTTCTGCCTGGATAACCTGCAGATTCGCCATGCCTTGATCTACGATGCCGGCCAGGCCGGGTTGAACCCGTTGCTGGCGGCGCCGCAACACCCGGTGCAGATCACCCGTGCAGCGCTGCCGAACACGGATACGCTCGAAAGCCTGATGCTCAGGGTCGACACTCCCCCGGCGGTGCCCCGCCGCGCAAGCCTGCGCCAGCAAGGCGGAATGCGCGCCTGAATCGGCCGGAAGCAGGCTACCGCTCGTCGGAACTGTCAGATCTGACAGGTAGCCTGTACGCAAATCCCATGCAATAGTCATTGCGCAGCCGTCGCGCCAGCCCACGTGCCCGACGCGCCCATCATCAGGAATAAACATGAGCTCAGTGTTGATCGTCGATGATCATCCGGTTATTCGTGCCGCTCTCAAAATGGTCCTTGGAGCCCTCAAGGACGCCAGCAACCGCAGCGTTTTCCGCGACATCTGGGAGGCACCCAATGCGGCCGATGCCTTGCCGATGCTGCGCCAGCACAACCCTGCGCTGCTGGTGCTGGACCTGAACATGCCAGGCCTCAGTGGCCTGGACTTCCTCAGCCGCCTGCAGCGGGAGAAGGTTGCGACGCGGGTGGTGGTGTTCACCGCCAACGAGCCACGCCTCTATGTCGAGCGTTGTACCCGGGCCGGGGCCCTGGGCTACGTCGAAAAAACCAACGATCTGCAGGAACTGTGCAGCGCCGCCAAGGCGTTGATGAGCGGATACACCTACTTTCCCCGTCTGGATACCAGCTCGGTGCACCTGAGCAGCGTGCAAGTCGACGAGCAGAAAATGGTCGATTCGCTGTCGGACCGGGAGCTGACCATTTTCCAATCCCTGGCCCGTGGCGCCACCAACAAGGAAATTGCCGCGAACATGCACCTGAGCCACAAGACCGTCAGCACCTACAGGAGCCGCATGATCCTCAAGCTCAACGTCAAATCCCTGGTGCACCTGAGGGATTTCGCCAAGCGCAACCATCTGCTCTGAAGGTCCGATGCCATGCGCGCCTGGTGCTGGGGTTTGCTGCTGGTCAACCTGTTTGGAGCATTGAGCAACCTGGCCGTCGCAGCCCCGGAGCCTTTGCAGCTGTTGGGGCGCTCCAGTGTCGAAGGCTACCGGGTGCCGTTGGCCGAAACTGACTGGCGCTGGCTGCGCGAAAAGGACCGCCTGCTGCTGGGTGCGTCCGCCCCCGATTACCCGCCTTTCGAAAACATGATCAACGAGCATAATTTCGAGGGCATCACTGCCGATTTTGCGGCGTTGCTTGGGCAACTCCTGCATATGCCAATCGAGGTCAGGCGCTACGAGTCCCGCGCCGCGGTGATCGCCGCCCTGAAGCGCGGCGAGATCGATCTGCTGGGCGCCGCCAACGGCTTTGAAGCGGCCGACCCGCAGCTGGTGCTGACCAGCGCCTATGCCGAAGACGCGCCGATCCTGGTGACCCGCCTGGGCGATAGCGGGCGCTTGTCCGGCGACCTGGCCAACATGCGGCTGGCGATGCTTGACCATTACTTGCCCCCCGAGACCGTCGCCGCGGCCTATCCCGATGCGCGCCTGGAGGTCTATCGCTCAACCCTCAGCGCCATGGGCGCGGTGGCGTTCGGCGGCGCGGATGCCTATCTGGGCGATTCCATCAGCGCCAGCTACCTGATCAACAACAATTACCTGAGCAACGTCCAGTTGGCACAGTTTGCCCGGATGGAGGTCAATCCGTTCGGCTTCGCCCTGAGTCGCGAAAACCTTCGTTTGCGGCGGATCATCGACACCGCGCTGGCGGCGATTCCCGAGCAGGAACGCACGACGATTCTGCGCCGCTGGAGTCCTGGCAGTGCATTCAGCGACACCCAACGCGTGCAATTGAGTGCCAGCGAGCAGCGCTGGCTGGAGCAGCACCCCGCGGTCAAGGTCGGTTACATCGGCACTTTCGCGCCCCTGGCGTTTGCCGGTGAGAGCGACCGCTTCAGTGGCCTCAGTGCCCAGGTGCTGGACCGCATCAGCCTGCGCACCGGGCTGAAATTCGAAGCGGTGCGCGGTGACTCCTTCAACCAGCAGCTTGATCAACTCAAGGCCGGGCAACTGGACGTGCTGGCAGTCATCACCCCCAGTGTCGAGCGCCAGGCATTTCTGCGCTTCACCCGACCCTATCTCAGTAACCCCTATGTGCTGGTCTGCGCCATCGGCAACAAGGCGCCGGTGACCCTTGATGACCTGGCGGGAAAACGCGTGGCGGTGGTCGGGCGCAATGCATTGCGCGAGCTGATCCTGGCCCACGCCGCCAATGTGCGTTTCATCGAGGTCGACAGCCCGGCCCAGGCGATGGCCCTGGTCGCCAGTGGTGGTGCCGATGCGGCATTGAACTCGTTGATCAGTGCGCGCTACATCATTGCCCGGCAGTACCGCGACAAGCTGCAGGTGGCCAGCACCGTGGGGGCCGAGCCGGCGCACATCGGCTTTGCCACCCAGCGCGGTGCGTTCGAACTGTATTCGATCCTGAACAAGGCCTTGCTCAGTATCGCCCCGGAAGAAATGGACGAGTTGGCCAATCGCTGGCGCAACGGGCTGCCGCTCGACGACAGTTACTGGGCCCGGCATCGCGTGTCGATCATTCAGGGATTTATCGCTGCCGGGCTGCTGCTGTTGCTGGCCGTGGGCTGGATCACTTACCAGCGCAGCCTGATCCGCAAGCGCCAACTGCT
Source organism: Pseudomonas sp. F007 (assembly GCF_057814275.1). Classification (NCBI taxonomy): domain Bacteria; kingdom Pseudomonadati; phylum Pseudomonadota; class Gammaproteobacteria; order Pseudomonadales; family Pseudomonadaceae; genus Pseudomonas; species Pseudomonas sp. F007. The sequence continues at coordinate 374,894 of NZ_JBVATA010000007.1, forward strand.
GCTCGACCAGGTGCAGCAGGCGCGGGTCGATGCCGATCATGCCAACCGCGCCAAGACCACCTTCCTGGCGACCATGAGCCACGAAATTCGCACCCCGATGAATGCCCTGATCGGCATGCTTGAGCTGGCCCAGAAACGCGCCGAGCAAGGGCTGACCGACCGTGTGGCCATTTCGGTGGCCGCTGATGCCGCGCAGCACTTGCTGGAGTTGATTGGTGACATCCTCGATATCTCGCGGATCGAATCCGGGCATTTGTCCCTGACCACGGAGCGGGCGAATGTGCGTCAGTTGGTGGCTTCGGTGAGCCAGGTTTTCGAAGGCCTGGCTCGGCAAAAAGGCCTGCTCTGGCAGGTCGACTTCAAAATGCACAGTGCCGGGAATGTGCTGATCGACCCGATGCGCTTCAAACAGATTCTGTCCAACCTGTTGAACAACGCCATCAAGTTCACCCACGAGGGCTGGATTCGCCTGACGCTGCAGGTCGAGCCGGCTGCGGTCGATGGGCAACTGGCCGTGAGTGTGCTGATCGAAGACAGCGGCATCGGCATCAGCGAGCAGGATCAACAACGTCTGTTCAGCCCGTTTGTGCAGGCTGCCGAGAACGGTCAGGACGCCCGCGGCGGATCCGGCCTGGGGCTGGTCATCAGCCGATCGCTGTGCGAGATGATGGGCGGGCAATTGCAACTGCGCAGTGAACCAGGCCTGGGCACGCGGATCGAAGTCAGCCTGCAGTTGCCCGCGTTGCCTGAACTGGCGGATGCGCCCGCGAATGCCGCGCTGTCAAGCGAGGCGGGACGCTCGCTGAATGTGTTGATCGTCGACGATTACCCGGCCAATCGCCTGCTGCTGACCGAGCAACTGGCGGTACTTGGTCACCGTGTGCGCGAAGCCAGTGATGGCCAGCAGGGCCTTGAACGCTGGCGTGGGCAGTGGTTCGATGTGGTGATCACCGACTGCAACATGCCCCGACTCAGTGGTTACGCACTGGCGGCGGCGATTCGCGACGAGGAACACAAGCTCGCCCGCGCACGCTGCCTGATCCTCGGTTTCACCGCCAACGCCCAGGCCGAGGAAAAGACCCGCTGCCTGCAAGCTGGCATGGACAACTGCCTGTTCAAACCTATCGGCCTGCAAGCCCTGGACGCGGCCCTGGCGGGCGTCACGCCGCTTCAGCAGGAACCGTCTCCAGAACCTGCGCCAGAGCCTGCGGACGATAGCCCCGGCGAAATTGATCTAAGCAGTCTGCAACAGCTAGGCGGCGCCGATCCCGAGTTGTTGGGCAAGCTGCTGGCGGAACTGGCCAGCAGCACGGCGCAAGACCGCCAGCAACTGCAGGACGCCCATGCCCGCGGTGACTCGCGAACCCTGCTCGAGCTGGCCCACCGGATCAAGGGCGGCGCGAAAATGGTCAGGGCCTGGCGCCTGATCGACGGCTGTGAACAGCTGGAACAGGCCTGCAACGCGCCGGCTGATCAGCCCGCCATGGAGCTGGCGGTGCTGGGGTTGCAGGAAGCCATGCAGCGTTTGGAGCAGCATCTCAAGGCTTGACCGCACTCCAGGCGGGCGGTGGGTGCTCATGCAATGTCGCTGCGACTGAACTCTTCACCCAGGAAGTCGATCAAGGTCCGCACCGACGGCGGCAGGCTGCGGCGCGAGGGAAAGATCGCGTGGACAATCCCGCACTTCGGCGCCCAGCCCGGCACCCGTTCGATCAAGCGTCCGGCCGCCAGGTCGTCGGTGACCAGCCGTGGATGATGACGGATCTGCGCGCTGGCCTCGTGCGGGCCGCACAGTTGCCACTGGTATTCCCGCTGCGCGGCGCCCCAGCGCGCGTCCGGCGGCGGCAAATCCACCGTGCCCCACCACTTCAGTGAAGTAGTACAGGGTGTTCAGGTCTTCCACCATCGTTCTCCAAATAGAACGCTAAGGGCGATTTTTGCAGTCTATCGCCGCAAAGGGTGCGGATTTAAGCTTTGTCCCTGTTCTGACTCACCCTATTCGGAGGCCCCATGAAAAACATCATCGGTATCTACACCAGCCCAAGGGCGCACTGGGTGGGCGACGGTTTCCCGGTTCGCACACTGTTTTCCTACGACAGCCTGGGCAAACACATCAGCCCGTTCCTGCTGCTCGACCACGCCGCTGCAACTGAATTCACCTCGACCACCGAGCGTCGTGGCGTAGGGCAACATCCCCATCGTGGGTTTGAAACCGTGACCATCGTCTACAAGGGCGAACTGGAACACCGCGATTCCACCGGCAGTGGCGGCAAGATCGGCCCCGGCGACGTGCAATGGATGACGGCGGCCAAGGGCATTCTTCACGAAGAGTTTCACTCTGCCGATTTCGCCAAAAGCGGCGGCACCCTGGAGATGGTCCAGTTGTGGGTCAACCTGCCGGCCAAGGACAAAATGGCCGATGCCGGTTATCAGACCCTGCTCGACGCGGATATTCCGAACATCGCCCTGAAGGACCAGGCCGGCCGCCTGCGCTTGATCGCCGGTGAGTTTGATGGGCACAAGGGCCCGGCACGGACCTTCACCCCGATCGATGTCTGGGACATTCGCCTGAATGCCGGCAAGTTGCTCACCCTCGACCTGCACGAAGGGCGCAACACTGCCTTGGTGGTGCTGCGCGGCACGCTGCAGGTCAATGGCCAGGAACTGGTGCGTGAAGGGCAGTTGGCGCTGTTCGAACGCGACGGCGACCAGCTCAGCCTGGAAGCCAACCAGGACGCCGTGGTGCTGGTGCTCAGCGGCGAGCCGATTGACGAGCCGATCGTCGGCCATGGCCCGTTCGTGATGAACACCGAGCAAGAGATTCACCAGGCGTTTGCCGATTTCCAGTCCGGTCGTTTTGGCCGGATGCACGGCTGACGCCTGTTGGCGACGATTGGCACCTGCCCGGGTTTGCGGGTGGTGCCAGTCCAGATGTTGGCTACGCTCTCTGAGCTGCAGGGCTCGGGCAACTGTCGCGACGTTAACCGGGGACCCCACGCCGGAGGTGATTCGGCATCGATAACACGAGAGGACTACTGCAATGGCTACTGACTACAAGCGTCTGGACAAGGATAACGCCGCGGTATTGCTGGTTGATCATCAGGCGGGCCTGCTGTCGCTGGTTCGCGATATCGAGCCGGACCGCTTCAAGAACAATGTGCTGGCACTGGCCGACCTGGCCAAGTACTTCAAGCTGCCGACCATTCTCACCACCAGTTTCGAGACAGGTCCAAACGGGCCGCTGGTGCCCGAGCTGAAGGCGCTGTTTCCCGATGCGCCGTACATTGCGCGCCCGGGGCAGATCAACGCCTGGGACAACGAAGACTTCGTCAAGGCGATCAAGGCCACCGGCAAGAAACAACTGATCATCGCCGGCGTGGTGACCGAAGTCTGCGTGGCCTTCCCGGCACTCTCGGCCCTGGCCGAAGGCTTCGACGTGTTCGTGGTCACCGATGCCTCCGGGACCTTCAACGAACTGACCCGTCAATCGGCCTGGGATCGCATGTCGGCCTCCGGCGCGCAACTGATGACCTGGTTCGGCCTGGCCTGCGAGCTGCACCGCGACTGGCGCAACGACGTCGAAGGTCTGGCAACCCTGTTCTCCAACCACATTCCGGACTACCGTAACTTGATGACCAGTTACAACACCTTGACCAATAGCAAATAATCCAGACCTGCCAAAACCCCTGTAGGAGCGAGCTTGCTCGCGAAGGACGTTCAGACGATACGCTCATCCAGGCAAAACGCGTCATCGTTGACATTCTTCGCTGGCAAGCCAGCTCCTACAGGTTGGGGGCGTCACAGGGATCCTTTCCAATGCTGCCACTGTTCACCGATCACCCACTGATCTGCGCCCTGGTCCTGATTCTGCTCGACCTGCTGCTGTGGCGTTTGCTCAGTGCCAGTGGCAGTCACTGGAAACTGCTGGTGCGGGCACTGATTTTCTCGTTGTTCAGCGCGGTGCTGTTCAACGAAGGCTTGAACCCGATGCAAACCGCGCCCTGGCCGGACAACGTGGCGCTGCACCTGGCGGCCACGGGGTTGCAGATTGGCTGGTGGCTGTTTGCGGCCCGAACCCTGACGGTGTTGATCGGCGCGCTGATGATGCAGCGGGTCGGGCACACCGGGCGGCTGCTCCAGGATTTGCTGGGGGCGGTGATCTTCCTGATTGCGGTAATTGCCGCGCTGGCCTATGTCCTCGATCTGCCGGTCAAGGGTGTGCTGGCCACCTCCGGCGCCGTCGCGATCATTGTCGGCCTGGCGTTGCAAAGTACCTTGAGCGACGTGTTCTCCGGGATCGTCCTCAACACCACCAAACCCTATCAACTCGATGACTGGATCTCCATCGACGGCACCGAAGGCCGGGTGATCGATATCGACTGGCGCGCCACGCGCCTGCAGACCGCCCAGGGCAGCATGGCGGTGATTCCCAACTCGCTGGCGGCCAAGGCCAAGATCATCAACTTCAGTCGTCCCAGCGATATGTTCGGGATTACCGTGAGCCTGCAGGTCAGCCCCCATGCGCGTCCGCTCACCGTGATCGACGCGCTGGAGCGGGCCATGCAAGGCTGTCGGCACCTGCTCACGCATCCCGCGCCGAACGTGGCGCTGAAAAGCGCCAGCAGCAGCGGTGTCGAATACGAGATCAGCGGCTTCGTCAGCGCCATGGCGCACAAGCGCGAAGCTCGCAATGTGCTGTTCGACCTGGCCTTTCGACACTTGCAGGCCAGTGGCGTCAGCCTGCTGTCCAGTGCTGAAGCCGATACCCCGGCGAGCCTGTCACGGCCGCGGGCGCTGCTGGAACGTTCGAACATTTTCTCGACCCTGCGCCAAGACGAAAAAGACACCTTCAGCCAGCACATGCAGTTGGTCACGTTCCGCGCCGGCGAATCGATCCTGCCGGCGGGGGAGGTCAGCGACCACCTGTTCATCATCGAATCCGGCGTGGTCTCGGTGACCCTTGAGCGCGATGGCCAGCCGATCGAGGCCGGGCGCATGGGGCCGGGCGAAGTGATCGGCGAAGCCGGAATCCTCAGCGACAGCGCGTTGCCGGCGGACTTTTCGGCCAGGACGTTCTGCAGCCTGTACCGCATCGACAAGGCCTACCTGAAACCTTGCCTCGATGCCCGTCACGACATCAGCGAGGCAATCAAGTCCTTGCTCGACTACCGCCTGCACACCGCCCAGACCCTGACCCAGACGGCGCCTCAGGTGGTGGCGAAGAAAGGCTTCATGCAGTGGTGGCGCCACCGAGGATAAAGCGCCTCGCCAGAAACGGGTGGGTCGCGTCCCGGCAAGCGCCGTTGGCAACGTCCAACTCAAGCCAGGCAATTGGCATCCTCAACTTCGCCGATATTGGTTATTTGTCCTGGCGGGTGGCGGGGCTAACGTAGGCCCCATCACCACCTGATCTGGAGCCCTACCATGCAATCGCGTATCGATTTCTACACCGCGTCCCCTGAAGCCCTCAAAGCCATGCTCTCCCTGGAAACCGCGGTCTCCCGGCTGCCGCTGGAAAAGAGCCTGATCGAACTGGTCAAGCTGCGGGCCTCGCAAATCAATGGCTGTGCCTTTTGCGTCGATATGCACACCAGCGATGCCCTCAAGGGCGGTGAAACCACGCGCCGGCTGTTCGGTGTCAGCGTCTGGCGCGAAACGCCATTCTTCACTCCCCGCGAACGTGCGGCCCTGGCCTGGACCGAATCCCTGACCCTGATCAGCCAGACTCACGCCCCGGACGAAGACTACGCGCTGGTCAGTGCCGAGTTCGATGCCAAGGAAATGGTCGACCTGACGGTGGCAATCACCACCATCAACGCCTGGAACCGCCTGGCAGTAGGCTTTCGCAAAATGCCCCAGGCCTGATCAATGGGCATCGGCTGACGGCGCGGTCGGTGGTTGCACCTTGCGCATCAAGGGCACCATCAGTGTCGCGACGATGAAGCACACCATGATCATCAGAAACGCGTCGCCGTAGGTCTGTGTCTGTGCTTCGCGGTAGGTCAGCAACCACAACTGCTTGAGGCTGGCGCTGAGCTGGCTGTCGACGCCCTGACCGAGGTCGGCGAAACGCCCGCCGACTTCGGCCAGCCATTGGTTCAGTGCTTCGTTGCTGCTGTTCAGGTGTTCGGCGAGGCGGGTGAAGTGCAGGTTGGTGCGGTCGTTGAGAATGGTCGCGCAAGCGGCAATGCCGATCGCGCCGCCGAGGTTGCGCATCAGGTTGAACAAGCCCGAGGCGTGCTTCAAACGCGCCGGGCTCAACCCACCGAGGGTCAGGGTCACCGCCGGCGGCACCGCCAGCTGTTGGGCGATCCCGCGCAGCGCTTGAGGCAGCATCAATTCCCTGGCGCCCCAGTCATGGGTGATCGGGCTGAAATCCCACATCGACAACGCGAACAGACCCAGGCCGGTCATCATCACCCAACGCAGGTCGACCCGGTTGGCCAGGAAGGCGTACAGCGGGATCGCCAGAATCTGAAACACCCCGGTGGAAAACACCGCCAGACCAATGTCCAGCGCGCCATAGCCGCGCACCCTGCCAAGAAACAGCGGGGTCAGGTAGATGGTGGCGAACAGGCCGATGCCGGTGACGAACGAGAAGAAACAGCCGAGGGCGAAATTGCGGTCTTTCAAGGCGCGCAGGTCGACAATCGGGTTGGCCACGTGCAGGGTGCGGCCGATAAACGCCAGCCCGGCCAGGCCTGACAACCAGGCGGTGACGAGGATGGTCTGGTCGCTGAACCAGTTGTAGCGCGGGCCTTCTTCCAGGGTGTATTCCAGGCAGCCGAGAAACACTGCCAGCAACAGCATGCTCAGGTAGTCCGCGCCCTTGAGCAGGGACAACTCCGGCTGATCGATCTTCACCAGCATCGGCACTGCAATGGCGACAAAGATCCCCGGCACCAGGTTGATGTAGAACAGCCAGTGCCAGGACGAGACGTCGGTGATAAAACCACCCACCACCGGCCCGAGGGTCGGCGCCAGGGACGCTACAGCACCGATGGTGGCGGCGGCGATCACCCGTTGCTTGCCGGTGAAGAAAAAGAACGCGGTGGTGAACACCAGCGGAATCATCGAGCCGCCGAGAAAGCCTTGCAGGGCACGGAAGGCGATCATGCTCTGGATATTCCAGGCCGCGCCGCAGAGCAGGCTGGCGACGGTGAAACCGACTGCCGAAGCACAGAACAGCCAGCGCGTGGAGAACACCCGCGACAGCCAGCCGGACAAGGGGATGACGATGATTTCGGCGATCAGGTAGCTGGTCTGCACCCAGGCGGTTTCATCGGTGCCGGCCGACAGTCCGCCGCCGATATCGCGCAGGGACGCGGAGACGATCTGGATGTCGAGCAGGGCGATGAACATGCCGATGCACATGGTCGCGAAGGCAAACACCTTGGTCGCAGTGCGCAGGCTGGCGGCGTCGAACGCCGGGGCCGGAGCGCTGAGGCTGTTGCTCATGGCGCACTGGCCACGGCAGCGGTTTCAGCGTCGGCGCGGGTGTCGACGGCGGCGGTCACCGAGAGGCCGGGGCGCAGGTGACCGAGTACCGCATCGGCCGGGTCCAGGCGGATGCGCACCGGCACCCGCTGGACAATCTTGGTGAAATTGCCGGTGGCGTTTTCCGCCGGCAGCACGCTGAACAGCGAACCGGTGGCCGGTGCCAGGCTGTCGAGATGACCATGGAAAGTCTGCCCCGACAGCACGTCGGCGCGGATGGTTACCCGTTGCCCGGGCTGCATGTGCGCCAGTTGATCCTCCTTGAAATTGGCATCGACCCACAGCCCGCTGGCGGGCACCACCGAGAGCAACTGCGCGCCGACCTGGGCATACCCGCCGACCCGCGCCCGGCGATTGCCGATCACGCCATCGACCGGTGCGCGCAGTTCGGTGTAGTCGACATTCAGTTGCGCCAAATCACGCTCGGCGCTGGCCTGCTGCAAGGCGGCGCGGGCTTGCTGTTTCTGGGTGGTGATCACATTCAGTTGGCGTTGCGCGGCCAGCAGTTCGGCCTGGGCGCGGGCGCTGAGTGCCTGGGCGGTCTTGAAGGTGGCGTCGGCCCGTTGCGCACTTTCCACCGAGACTGCATTGCTGCCGACCAGGCGCTTATAGCGCACGTTGTCATCGCGCGAACGGGAGGTTTCCGCGCCCGCGGCGTCAATACCGGCCCGTGCCTGGCCGATCACCGCCTGTTGCAATTGTTCAGTGGCATCGAGATTGGCCAGCAGCGCTTGCTGCGCCGCTACAGCGCCTTTGGCCTTGGCCAGGTGGGCGCGGTAGTCCCGTGCGTCGAGGCGGATCAAGACGTCGCCGGCCTTGACTTGCTGGTTGTCACTGACCAGCACCTGTTCGATATGCCCGGCGACTTTCGGTCCGATCACCGTGATATCGCCGCCGATGTAGGCATCGTCGGTGGTTTCGACAAAACGAGCACTGGTCCACCAATGGGCGGCGTAGAGGCCGGCCGCAACCAGTGCAGCCAGGCCAGTGGCCGCCAACAGCAGGCGTTTGGTACGAGGCGGGGCCGTCGCGGTGGCGAGGGTCGGGTCTACGGCTGACAGACTGGTCATGGCGGAACCTGCGATCACGATGATTATTACGATCATAATATGACGCATGTAATATTTTGTAGCAAATGCTTTCGCTAACCAGTCGTCAGGTGCTTGGCCTCAGGTGTGGATCAGGCGATGGGCGAGCACAGCTCCACCAGCGTGCCGTCCGGGCAGCGCACATAGGAAACCACCTGGCCCCAGGGCTTTTCCTGTGGTGCGGCGATCTCACGGGCGCCGGCCTCGACGGCCCGGGCATGAGCGGCGGGCACGTCCTCGGTGACCAGGGCGACTTCCATGCCCAGCGGTTTGACGCTGCCGTGGGCGGATACATGGCCACCGTGGAAATTCATCGCCGCCAGTTCGTCGGCGGCAAAGGCCAGGGCCGTGGCGCCGGTCTCCAGCTCGCCATAGGTGCCGGACTCGTGGAGGAAGCGGGTGGGAAGACCAAAGGCTGTAGAGAAAAATTCGAGGGAAGCGCTGACGTCGGGGACGTAGATGATCAGGTAGCCGAACTTCACGGTGAACACTCCTTGTTACGTGGGGGGCGGGCAATTTAGCACGCTGGCCCGCGACTGGGCAGGCCAGCGGCGCGGGTCAGAAGCTGTACTTGAAGCTGGTCATCAGGTTACGCGGCGCGCCGTAGTTACCGTAGTAACCGGCATAGCTGAAGTACTCACGGTCGAACAGGTTGTTGAGGTTGACCGAGGCGCTGAGGTTTTTGCTGATGTCGTAGCGCGCCAGCAGGTTGGTGATGGCGTAGCTGCCTTGGGTGAAGGTGTGCAGGTCGCTGCCGACTTTGCTTTGCCAGTTCACCCCGCCGCCGACGGTCAGCTTGTCGAGCTCGCCGCCCAGGCGATAGGTGCTGAAGGTTTTCACGCTGTGGCGGGGCAGGGTGGTGTTGATGCGTTGATCGTCGGCATCGGTGGTGACGGTGTAGGCGTAGCCTGTGCCGACTTGCCAGCCTTCGGCCAGTTGGCCGTCCAGTTGCATCTCCACGCCTTTGGAGGTCGTTCCCTGTTCGGCCTTGTAGACGTTGCTGCCCGGGTACTCGGCCTGCCACACGGCGAGGTTGTCCTGCTCCAGCTTGAACAGCGCAAGGCTTGCGTTCAACTGACCGTCCAGATGACTGCCTTTGACTCCCAGTTCGTAGCCCTTGCCCTCCATCGGGTCCAGCGGTTTGTTGTTTTCGTCGCGCACCCAGGAAGCTTGCGGGTTGAAGATCTTGGTGTAGCTGGCGTACAGCGACCAGACGTCGGTCAGGTCGTAGACCACGCCGGTGTAGGGAATGAACACGCCGGTTTCCCGCGACTGGGTTTCGCTGGCATCGGTACCGTAAGGGCGGTCCTCGGTGTCGCGTTTCCAGTCCACCAGGCGGCTGCCGAGAATCAGGCTCAGGTCATCGCTGAGGTGGAAGCGGCCAGTGAGGTAAGCCGCGTATTGAGTCTCGTCGATCGATGATTTACCGGTGACCGGAAAGTCCGGCTTGGCGTTGTTGCCGTGGTAGTCGAACAGATTGTCGATGGCGCCGGCCGGTGAGCCCGAATAGTCATAGCGCCAGCCACCGTAGCTGGGTACGTTCTCGTTGTATTTGGAAAGGGTCAGCCCGGCGATGATTTCGTGCTCGCGCCCCAGCAGGTCCAATGGCCCGGTCAGGTACAGGTCGAGGTTGTTCTGCCGTGGGGTGCCGGCGAACTTCACGGGCAGCAGGCTGGTGCCGCTGCCATCGCTTTGCAGGGTGCCGTTGAGGTAGGTGAAGACTTCGTCGAACTGGTTTTCGGTGTGCGTGAACTCGACCTTGCCGCTCCAGCCATTGTCGAATTTCTGCTCGATGGAGGTGAAGTAACTGCTTTGCTCATGGTCGTTGTAGGACCAGTCCGGCGAGGCGTTGGTCGAGTGACTGAGGTCGGTGCGCTGGCCATCGGGGAAGCGCGTCGGCAGACCGGAACGCAGCGGCGAGTCGACATCGGTGCGCAGGTAGCTGAAGCCCAGGGTGAGCAGCGTGTTTTCCGTCAGGTCGAATTCGCTGATGCCGTACAGCAACTGCGAATCCTGCTTGAAGCGGTCGATCCAGGCGCCACCGGTCTTGTAGTCGGCCACCACGCGACCGCGTACGTTGCCGCTTTCCGTCAGCGGTCCGGAGACGTCGAAGCCGCTGCCGTAGCGGTCCCAATTACCCGCTTCACCGGTCACGCTGGCCTGGGCGTCGGCGGTCGGACGCTTGCGAATCAGGTTGATGGTGGCCGAGGGATTGCCCATGCCGCTGATCAATCCGGTGGCGCCGCGCACCACTTCCACCCGGTCGTACTGGGCCATGCTCTGGGCGTAGTTGTCCATGCGGGTGACAGTGGGCACGCCGTCGATTTCGAAGTTCTGGATCTCGAAACCACGGGACCAGAAACTGTCACTTTCCGCCCCCAGGCCGTCACGCAGGACAATGATCCCGGGTGTCGCGTCCATGGTGTCGCTGAGGGTGGTCAGGCGCTGGTCATCAAGGCGCTGGCGGGTCATTACCGTCAACGATTGCGGGGTTTCTTTTGGCGTCAGGTTCAGCCGTGTCGAACTGCTGGACGACAAGGTGGTGTAGGAACCGGTGCCTTCAGTGGTCGAACCGGGCGCCTTGCCGGAAATGGTCAGGGCATCCAGTTGCAAGGCGTCGCTGTTTTGCCGCCGGGCGATTTGATAGCCGCCCTGGGTGGTGCGCAAGGCTTGCAGATCGGTGCCGGCCAACAGCGTGTCGAGGCCGTTATCGATCGCGTAGCGGCCGCTCAGGCCTTGGCTCATGCGGCCTTCGGTGAGCTCGGCGGGGTAGCTGATCAGCAGGTGGGCGGTTTCGCCGAACTGCGCCAAAGCAGCGCCAAGTGGCCCTCCGGGGATGTTGAAATCCAGTTGTTGTTGCACCGCCTGGACCTGTGCCGAGGCGACTAGCAATGGAGCGGCGACGCCCATGCAGGCGATGCCCTGCAGCACGGCCGCAGCCAGCCGCTGCTTGATCAAGCGTTGACGGATCGGAGCTGATTGTTGCAAGTGCTGCATGTGTGTATCCCCAATGAATGTGATCGCTGGGGATACAAGTCTCGTGAAAAACGAAAACGGCTCACCCGAATTGGAAAAATTCAGCCGAGGCCGGGTTTGGCCTTTAACGTCACCCAGTAACGGGTCAGGTGGTGCACGTCGAGGTCGAAGGTTTCGCCGAGGGCGCTGATGACCTGATCGGTGTCATCCAGCGGAAAGGTGCCTGAGACGCGCAACTCGGCAAGACGCGGATCGCAACCCAGGTGACCACGGCGGTAGCGCGACAATTCATCGACGAAGTCGGCCAGGCGCTGGCCCTGCGCGACGATCATGCCACGGCTCCAGGCCAGTTCGCCGGGAGCGCGGGGCCGACGCGCGAGCAGGGTCAGGCGGTCGAAACTCACGACTTCCCCGGCCGCTGCGACGAGCGCGCTGTCAGTCCAATCCAGGGGGTAGAGGCCGATGCCGCCATCCTCGCTGCTGGCTTGGGTGAAACCCTGGCGCTGACGCACCGCCAATTGCTGGCCAAGCATCTGCACCCGGCCTTCTGCGGTATGCACCCACAAAGGCGCAGCCGCTGGCGCATTCAGCAGAATCTCCCCGCGCAGTAACTGAATGTGTTGAATCTGGCTATCGACCCGCACCTTGATAGCGGTGTCGGTATTAAGCTGAACCCGCACCTGACCGGCCAGTTGCAGGGTGCGCCGCTCACCGATGGCACTGCTGAAATCGCTGCGCCAATCCTGTACCAGGCTGCTGTCCCGGGCGCTCCAGGCTGTGCCGCCAGCGGCCAGCAACAGTGCCAGGTTTTTCAGGACGCTGCGCCGCGACAGGGTCGACGACAGCGCGGCGCTGGCGAGCGGACGCTGGCCGGGCGAGCGCAGGCTGCTCATACGCGAAGCAAAGCCCTGGGCCCGCTGCCAGGCCAACTCATGCACGGCATCGGCCTGCCGCCATGCCAGCCAGTCGGCGCGGGTTTGTGCGCTGACTTGCGGCTCCTGCAACTCCAGCAGCCAATGCATGGCCCTCTCGGCGACGGCCAGCGGAATCGTCGGCTGCGCGGTAGACGAGGCTTGCGCTGACATCAGGCCCTCCCGCCGTCGAGCATGATGCACTGGGCGCCGGCCTTGACGATGTAGCGTTTGACCGTGGCGATCGAAACCTTCAAGCGCCCGGCAATTTCGCCATGGCTCAAGCCCTCCAGTTGAGACCAGAGGAATGCCTTGCGCACGGGCAATTCCAGGCGCTCCAGGACGGCGTCCAGCTCCAGCAGGGTTTCGAGCATGATCGCCTGGCTCTCGAGGTCCGGTGCCAGTGCCTCGGGCAGGTTTGCCAGGGCCTGCAGATAGGCCTTTTCCAGTTTCTGCCGGCGATAGTGATTGGACAGCACGCTCTGCGCCACGGTCGCCAGAAAGCTGCGTGGGGCCTGGACTTCGATCACCTCGGTCTTGGCCAGCAAGCGCACGAACACATCCTGCGCCAGGTCCGCTGCGCTGTGGGAGCAGCCGAGTCGGCAACGCAGCCAGCGCTGCAGCCAGGAATGCTGTTCGCGGTACAGGGTGGCGAGTCCGGGGTGGCAGGCGGGAGGGGGCACGGGCATGGTTCGTAGATGAGATATTAATGATAATGATTATCATATTTGTCGGGCGGGGTGACTGGCAAGTGCCATCACTCCTGAAAATCCCGGGCTTGCCGATGCACTGGGTATCCAACCGGGAGCGATAGTCATGCAAAGTAAAGTTCTGGCGATGGGTTTTGCTGTAGCCGCTGCGTTCAGTAGCGCCTGTCAGGCAGGCGTGATTCATTTTCATGGGGCGATTGTCGAGCCGGCTTGCAGCGTTCAGGCGAGCTTGGACGCAAGGGTCGAACTCAAGGGCTGTTCATCCGCCAGTCGCGGCGCGGCTATCGAAGCGCAGTCGTTGGTGCCGGCCGCCAGCGCCACGGCGCTTGGTGGCTCTGCGGTCAAGGTCAGGTTGCTGGCCGACAGCGGCCCGAACGAACGCTATTTCGACCGCCAGTATCAACTGCTGGATCAGGCGGGCCAGCCGCTGCACTCGGGCAATTATGTGGTGACCTTGAGCATGCCGTGAGCCTGCGTGCGAGGGCGGACCGCTGGCGCAAGACCAGCGGTCAAGAGAATCAATTGCTGCCATTAATAGGAAGCATTACTATTCACGCCCTCGCCACCCCGGCCCATCGCAATGACCGCCAAGCTGCCCCGCAGATCAGGATTTTTCGAGCACTACGAAGAGTTGGTCGGTACCTGGACACGCCGGTTGCGCAACCGTGCGCTGGCCGAGGACCTGGCCCACGACACCTTCGTTCGGGTGCTGGAATCCGACGCGGCCGGGGTGCAGCAGCCACGGGCGTACTTGCACCAGACTGCGCGCAACATCGCGGTGGACGGTTATCGGCGGGAGGAGCGGCGCGGCGCCATGGAGGCGATCGATCCTGGGCTGGCATCGGCCGATGACCCGGAGCACTACATGCACGCGATCCAGCTGGCTGATTGTGTCGAGCAGGCGCTCAGCGAGTTGCCTGCCAACTGCCGCACAGTGTTCATCTGGCAGAAGCTCGAAGGCCTGACCCAGGCGGAAATTGCCGAGCGCCTGGGCCTGTCTAAAAACATGGTGGAAAAGTATATGATCCGCACCCTGCGGCATCTACGTGACCGCCTGGACGGAGCGGGCCAATGATCCGCGCGCATTTTCCAGCCACCGCCAAACAGGACATTCCATGATGGAGACGGGTGATTGTGCCTGCGGCCGGAGCAGGGTTCGCGACGAGGCGGCGCTGTGGTTCTCGCGCCTGACCGACGCCGCGTTGAACCTTGAGGACCAGCAACGCCTGGATGCCTGGCTGGCGGAACACCGTCAGCACCGCGATGAGCTGCAGTTGCTGCGAGGCCTGTGGGGCGCTGCCGACCTGGTGCCGAAGGCGCGTCTGCAAGCACTTTGCGAAACCGCGCCGAGCCGGAGCAAACGTCGCCCGTTGCTGAAATTGGCGGTGGCCGCCAGTGTGCTCGGCGTGGCGGTCGCTGTCGGTCTGTTCAGTGGCCTTCAGCACCCGGCCGGCTACAGTGCGGAGTTTTCCACGGCGCTCGGCGAACGGCGTCAGGTGGCGCTGCCGGACGGTTCGCTGATCGACTTGAACAGCCGCAGTCAGGTCAAGGTGCACTTCGAGAAGGACCGTCGCGGCATCGAGTTGACCCGGGGCGAAGCCCTGTTCAGCGTCGAACATGACAGCAGCCGGCCGTTTGTGGTCGAGGCGGGCTCCGGCAGGGTGACGGTCACCGGTACTCGTTTCGACGTGCGTCGCGATCCCCATGAAACCCGGGTGGCGGTGGAGCAGGGCACGGTCAAGGTGCAGGGCCGGAACGCCGCCGACGCTGAGTTTGTCAGCTTGACGGCCGGGCTCGGTACGCGGGGCGACGCCACTGGCCGGGTCGCCCAGGCCCATGCCGTAGACACCCAGGCCCTGACCGCCTGGCGCAGCGGCAAGCTGGTGTTCAACGACGCCAGTCTGGTCGAAGTGGCCGAAGAGGTTTCGCGCTACCGCGCCAAACCGCTGAAAGTCGGCACGCCAGCGGTGGGGCAATTGCGCCTGACCAGCGTGTTCAAGTCCGACAACACTGACGCCTTGCTCAAGGCCTTGCCGACCATCCTGCCGGTGGCGATTCGCACCCTGGACGACGGCAGTCAGGAAATAATTGCGCGATAGATTCAGGTTTTTTCCGAGTTGTTCGTCTTCCTGTCCAACTGCAACTGGTTTGCATTAACAGACGCACCACTTTGCGATCAACAGGACAAGGTTCGACGTGAAAACCCCTCGCGCTAAAAACAACTATTCCGCTTCAGGTTCCGCTCGCTGGTTGCCGCTGGCCCTGGCCCTGGCGGTCAATGCCGCACTGCCGCTGGCCCATGCCGAACAGGCTGGCGGCAACATCCAGATTCAGGCACAACCGCTGGGCGCGGCCCTGACCCAACTGGGCCAGCAAACCTCCCTGCAGGTGTTTTTCGATCCGCAACTGGTGGCCGGCAAACAGGCGCCGGCGGTGGATGGCAACCTGTCGCCGGAACAAGCCTTGCGCCAATTGCTCCAAGGTAGCGGCCTGGAGTATTCGATCGATGAGGGCTCGGTGACCCTGAGCCCGGCGGCCACTTCGGCAGCGGCGTCCGGCCCGCTGGAACTGGGGGTGACCGACATCACCGTGGTTGGCGACTGGCTCGGCGATGCCAACGAGGCGGTGGTGCAGAACCACCCCGGCGCGCGCACGGTGATCCGCCGCGAGGCGATGGTCGAGCAGGGCGCCATGACCGTCGGCGAGGTGCTCAAGCGCGTTCCCGGGGTGCAGGTGCAGGACGCCAACGGCACTGGCGGCAGCGATATTTCGCTGAACGTCGGCGTGCGTGGCCTGACCTCGCGCCTGTCGCCACGCTCCACCGTGTTGATCGATGGCGTCCCGGCCGCCTTCGCACCGTACGGTCAGCCGCAACTGTCGATGGCACCGATATCCTCGGGCAACCTCGACAGCATCGACGTGGTACGCGGCGCCGGCTCGGTACGCTACGGACCTCAGAACGTCGGCGGGGTGATCAACTTTGTCACCCGCGCCATCCCGGAAAAAACCACCGGTGAAATCGGCAGCACCCTGGAGACTTCCCAGCGCGGCGGCTGGAAACACATCGACACCGCCTTCCTCGGCGGCACCGCGGACAACGGCCTGGGCGTGGCGTTGCTGTACTCCGGGGTCAACGGCAATGGCTACCGCGAAAGCAACAACGGCAACGACATCGACGACGTGATCCTCAAGACCCACTGGGCGCCCACCGATGTCGACGACTTCTCGCTGAACTTCCATTACTACGACGCCAAGGCCGACATGCCCGGCGGCCTGACCCAGCAGCAGTACGACGAAAACCCCTACCAGTCGGTGCGTGACTACGACAACTTCAGTGGCCGGCGCAAAGACGTTTCCTTCAAGTGGGCGCGAGTGATTGACGACCGCACCCAGGCCGAAGTCCTGACCTACTATTCCGACAGCTTCCGTGGCAGCACCATCGCCGCCCGCGACCAGAAGACCCTCGTTTCCTACCCGCGCACCTACTACACCTTCGGCATCGAGCCACGGGTGTCCCATGTGTTCGACGTCGGCCCGAGTTCCCAGGAAGTCAGCGTCGGTTATCGCTACCTCAAGGAAGGCATGCACGAGCAGGCCAGCCGCGTCGCGCTGGTGAATAACCAGCCGGTGCAGACCCCGACCGCCGACGGTCACGTCTACCAGGACCGCACCGGCGGCACCGAGGCCAATGCGTTCTACGTCGACAACAAAATCGACATCGGCAACTGGACCGTGACCCCGGGCATTCGCTTTGAAGACATTCGTACCGAATGGCACGACCGTCCGGTGCTCGACAACTCGGGCAAGCCGGTCCAGGAAAAACGCCGCAGCATCGACAGCCATGAACCGCTGCCGGCCTTGAGCGTGATGTATCACCTGTCCGATGCCTGGAAACTGTTCGCCAATTACGAAACCTCGTTTGGCGCCTTGCAGTACTTCCAGCTGGGCCAGGGCGGCGCGGGTGACGAGACCGCCAGCGGGCTGAATCCGGAGAAGGCCAAGACCTACGAAATCGGCACGCGCTACAACGATGACGCGTGGGGCGGCGAGGTGACGCTGTTCTACATCGACTTCGACGAAGAGCTGCAATACATCAGCAACGATGTCGGCTGGACCAACCTCGGCGCGACCACTCACCAGGGTGTCGAAGCCTCGGTGCACTACGACATGGCCGCACTCGACCCACGGCTCGACGGCCTGACCGCCAATGCCGGGCTGACCTACACCCGTGCGGTGTACGAAGGGGAAATCCCCGGCTTCAAGGGCCGTGACCTGCCGTTCTACTCGCGTCAGGTGGCGACCATGGGCCTGCGCTATGACGTCAACCGCTGGACCTACAACGTCGATGCCTTCGCCCAGTCCAAGCAGCGCTCGCCGGGGACCGGGGTGAATGCCGATGGCAGCTTCAACGGTGACTACATCACCGAGGGCACGGCCGACGGTCAGTACGGCGACATCCCTGGCTACGTGCTGTGGAACGTGCGCGCGGGCTACGACTTCGGCGCACAGCTGTCGAACCTCAAGCTCGGCGCCGGGGTGAAGAACGTCTTCGACAAGCAGTACTTCACCCGCTCCAGCGACAACAACTCGGGCATGTACGTCGGTGCGCCCCGCACCTTCTTCGTCCAGGCCAGCGTCGGCTTCTGACGACGCGGCATCGCGAGCAGGACGACATTGCGTCGACTGCTCGCGATGGCTTCACACCCGCAATACTTTCCCGCCAATCGCCACTGCCACCAGCAGCATCGCCATCAAGCCAAAGGCAAAGCTCAGGCTACTGGCGTGGGCGACGAAACCGATCACCGCCGGCCCGGCGAGAATCCCGGCGTAACCCAGGGTGGTGATGGCCGGTACGGCGATGCTTTCCGGCATCACCGTTTGCTTGCCGACGGCGGTGTACAGCACCGGCACGATGTTCGAACAGCCGACACCGAGCAGCGCATAGCCCACCAATGCGAACTCCCAGTTGGGCGAGAAGGTCGCCAGGAACAAGCCCCCCGCCGCCGTCAGTCCGCCGCCGACGATCACCCGCGTTGCGCCCAGGCGCCGGACAATCCGGTCGCCGGTGAGGCGGCCGACGGTCATGGTCAGGGCGAAGGCGGCATAGCCCAATCCGGCGTACGCGGTGTCGATGCCGCGCTCCTGGGCGAGGAACACCGCACTCCAGTCCAGCGCCGCGCCTTCGGCAAGGAACACGATGAAGCACATGCCGCCGATGAACAGCACAATCCCATGGGGCACGGCAAATGCCGGTCCCGAGCTTTTGCCGGCGTAGGCCAGCAGATGGGGCGCGGCCTTGAACAGCGCGGCCAGCAGCAACAGGATCACCACGCCCATCGCCGCCAGCGGTGTCAGTCCCAGGCCCAGCAAGCCACTGACTCCCGCCGCACCGACGATCCCGCCAAGGCTGAACATGCCGTGAAAGCCCGACATCATGGTCTTGCCGCTGGCCCGCTCGACGATTACCGCCTGCAGGTTGGTGGTGGAGTCGACGGTGCCCAGCCCGGCGCCGAACAGAAACAGCGTGGCAATCAACAGCGGGATGCTCGAGACCGTCGCCAGCAACGGCAGCGCCAGGCAGATCATCAGCGTCCCGACAGTCAGCACTCGCCGGCAGCCATAGCGCGAAGCCAGGGCCCCGGCAATCGGCATCGCCAGGATCGAACCCACGCCCAGACTCAGCAGCAACAGGCCGAGGGTGCCTTCATCGAGACCAGCCCGCGCCTTGGCGTAGGGCACCAGCGGCGCCCAGGCGGCGATGCCGAAGCCGGCGATAAAGAACGCCAGGCGGGTCGACATCTGTTCGGGGCGTCCGGGGCGGACCGGGGGTTGGGAGAGGCTGGCGGTCATGAAAAATCCTTGTTCTTTCGGCGGAAGCGACAACAGGGACACATCCTTGCACATCAACGGCTGGCAGACGACCTTGGGTTTTGTCGAGACCGCCGCGCTGCGAAGCCTTAAAGTGGGGCAATCGCTTGGTCCCCTCGTTCAGGATGCCCTATGACTGCTTTATATGATGCGCGCGGTAATCGTTACGTCGTTGTCAGTCCCACCGAACTGCGCCAACGCGGTATCGCTCTGCCGGATGACCCGCGCCAGGCTGCGCAAACCCTCGCTACCTGGAGCGCGCGGGCCGTCGAGCTCTGTTGCAGTTGGGCGCCTGGCACCCAGCCGACAGGGGCCAAGTCGCATCGCTCGGATGGGCTGCTGGTGGGGCCGTTTCAGGCCGCGTCGCCGTTCGATCTGTTGATCGTCAACACCGACGCCACGCTCGCCGAGCGCAGTGGCAACGGCCTGACGATTTTTTCCCAGGCCTTGAGCGAACAAGGGCTGTTGCCCGAAGGCGGCGACTTTGAACTCAGGGTGCATCACGATAAATCCGACAGCCCGTCGCCGGGCCAGACGCGGGTGAAAGCCGCTCAGGTCGAGGAGGTGAAAGGTTTCTGGCTCGACCTTGGCCAACCCGGTTTCGGGCCAGCGGCGGTCAGTGCCGTGGGCGTTGCAACGGTGCCGTTGAATGGCCGTGAACTGAGCCAGGTCGAACCGCTGTCGGCGCTCAACCCGGTGTGGTCGCGCAGTCAGTTTGTGCGGGTGGGTAACCCGCATTGTGTGACGCTGGTGGACAGCGCCGAGGACCTGCCGAGCAATCAGCAGATGGGCGAACCGGGCTTGGTCGAGGGGCTGACGCGCATCGCCTACTCAATGCCGGCCGGGGCGGGCAATCCTTGTGTGGCGGGGGTCAATCTGCAATGGGCGATGCGTTTGTCTGAGGGTCACATCGCGGCGCGGGTGTTCGAGCGCGGCGAGGGGCCGACGGCCTCATCCGGCACCAGCGCCAGTGCCGTGGCCAGTGCGGCGTGGCGGGTGGGTTGGGTCAGTGCCGGGGAGGTGAAAGTGACCATGCCCGGGGGCACGGCGCCGATTTTGTTGGAGGAAGAGTTGGGGCAACTGAGTCGGGTGAGTTTGTTTGGTACGGCTCAGAGGATTGGTTGACAGTCTCCCTTCGCTGGCAAGCCAGCTCCTACAGGAGGGTGCATAACCTTGTAGGAGCTGGCTTGCCAGCGAAGAAGCCAGTCCAGACACCACCTAACTCTGATCAGCCATCTCCACCACCGCCATGGTCCGCTTCATCAGCACCTTCCCCCCGCGAATCGAATACAGCGGCAACCCCTGGCTGCGGATCACTTCGTAATCACTGTCGGCCGACAAAATCAGCAGGTTCGCTGGGCGTCCCGGCTCCAGTCCGTAGCGTTCACCGAGGGCCATGGCTTTGGCGCTGTTGTCGGTGATCAGGTCGAGGGCGCTTTGCAGGTTGCGGTAGCCGAGCATGTGGCAGATATGCAAGCCGGCCTCGAGCACCCGCAGAATGTTGCCGTTGCCCAGCGGATACCAGGGATCGACGATCGAATCCTGGCCGAAACACACGTTCATTCCGGCTTCGAGCAGCTCGTTGACCCGGGTCACGCCACGGCGTTTCGGGAAGTTGTCGAAACGCCCCTGCAGGTGAATGCTCTCGGTCGGGCAGGAGACAAAACTGATCCCCGAGTGGCCGAGCAGGCGGAACAGCTTGGCGCAGTAGGCGTTGTCGTAGGAGCCCATGGCCGTGGTGTGGCTGGCGGTGACCCGCGAGCCCATGCCCCGGCTGCGGGCTTCTTCGGCCAGCACTTCGAGAAAGCGCGAGTGCGGGTCGTCGGTCTCGTCGCAATGCACGTCCACCAGGCAACCGGTGCGTTCGGCCAGGTCCATGAGGAACTTCACCGAGCTGACACCCTGGTCGCGGGTGTACTCGAAATGCGGAATCCCGCCTACCACATCGGCGCCCAGGGCGATCGCCTCGGTCATCAGTTCGCGGCCGTTGTGGTAGGACTCGATGCCCTCCTGGGGGAAGGCGACGATTTGCAGGTCGATCAGGTGGCGGCTTTCCTCGCGCACTTCGAGCATCGCCTTGAGCGCGGTGAGCTGCGGGTCGGTGACGTCGACGTGGGTGCGCACGTGCTGGATGCCATGGCGGGCGAGGGCGTCGATGGTCTTCTTGGCGCGGGCCTTGGTGTCTTCCGGGGTGATGGTGGCCTTGCGCTCGCCCCAGCACTCGATGCCCTCGAACAGCGTGCCGCTCATGTTCCAGCGCGGTTCGCCAGCGGTCAGGGTGGCATCCAGATGAATGTGCGGCTCGACGAAGGGCGGCACCACCAGATTGCCGGCGGCGTCGAGGTCGTCAGGGCCCAGGGTCGGCGCTTCGGTCTGGCGGGCGATGCTGGAAATCAGGCCGTTTTCCAGGTGCAGTTCATGCAAGCCTTCGCGGTTGCGCAGGCGGGCGTTGATGATGTGCATCAGGCGAATCCCTTTATAGATCTTCTAGTGCTGCGCTGGAGGCGCGGGTCCCCAGGACGCAGGTCAATGCCACATACGTTAGCGCGCCAGCACCGATGCCGACCAGCGGCGCAATCCACGGCGAGCTGAAGGCGGCGACCGTGCCCACCCCGTAGGCGCTCAGGCCGACCCAGTTGAACGCCGGCAGCCGGGCGTCGGCCAGGCGTGGGTATTGACCGCGATAACGGAAGAAAAAGTCCGCCATGATCACCCCGCCCATCGGCGGAATCACCGTGCCCAGCAGAATCAGGTAAGGCACCAGCAGGTCGTACATGCCCAGCAGCGCCAGCAGAGTGCCGATCACCGCGCCAGCCAGGGTCACGGTTTTGCGCCGGCGGGTGCGCAGCAGGTTGCAGCCGGCGACGGCGAAGTTGTAGATGGTGTTGTCCTGGGTGCTCCAGATATTGAGCAGCAGCATCGCCATCGCGGCCATGGCGAAGCCCTGCAGCAGCAACACTTCGACGACGTCCGGTTGCTGGTAGACGATGGCGCCGTAGGCACCGATCAACACCATCAGGCCATTGCCGAGGAAAAAACCGATCAGGCTCGCCAACACCGCGACCCGGGCCGAGCGCGAGAAGCGCGTCCAGTTGGTGGCCTGGGTCGCGCCGCTGACGAAGGTGCCGAACACCAGGGTGATGGCAGTCGACCAGTCGAGGCTGGCAGTCGGCACCACCGCCAGCAGGGCGTCGAAGCCACCGACCTTGACCGTCGAGACCCACATCGACAGCAACAACAGCAGCATCATCGCCGGCACCGCAATCCAGGAGAGAATTTCCAGGCCACGATAGCCAACATAGGCGGTGGCGCAGAACACCAGGCCGAACAGCACCATCAAGCCCAGCACCGTGCCATCGCTCAACGCGAAGTACTTGCCCAGCACCACCGCCGCGGTGGCCGTGCCCCAGGCGTACCAGCCGATCTGGGTGAAACCGAGGATCAGGTCGCTGAGCTTGCTGCCCACCTCGCCGAAACAGAAGCGTCCCATGAGTACCGAATTCAAACCGCTCTTGAAGGCGATGTAGCCCAGGCCCGCGGCGTAGATCCCGAGCAGCAGGTTGCCCACCACAATCACCGCCATCATCTCGCCGAAACTGAACGCCACCCCCAGCTTGCCGCCGGCAAACATGGTGGCGGTAAAGAAGGTGAAACCCAGCAGCACCATGGCCGTCGACATCAAGCCCTTGCGGGCATGCATCGGCACTTCGCTGAGGGGGTAATCGTTGCCCGGATCGTTCTGCGTCATGTGGCGTTCCTTGCGGGAAGAGGAGGACGCGAAGTGATTTGCAGTGCGCGTGCCAACGCCGTGGATGGCCTTGTTACTTATAGTCGAGGCGGGGGAGAGGGGTACGACGGTGGGCGAAAATGGTGCGGGGGCATGGGGCAATGTGAACTGTAGGAGCGGGCTTGCCCGCGAAAAACTCACGGGCGCCACCTTTACTCGGGTTTACACCAGCAGATCAGCCGGTTTACTCACCGCGATAGATACAACCACTGGTGCACGTCTCATGAATCCGGATCGCACTCAGCTCCGGCAGCAGCGGCTTCATCTCGTTCCAGATGAACTTGGCCAGCACTTCGCTGGTCGGGTTTTCCAGGCCGGGAATGTCGTTCAGGTAATTGTGGTCCAGACGCTCGTACAGCGGCTTGAAGATCGCCTTGATTTCCGAGAAGTCACGGATCCAGCCGGTATGCGGGTCGAGGTCGCCACTGAGGTGCAGCGCCACCTTGAACGAGTGACCGTGCAGGCGCCCGCACTTGTGGCCGTCCGGGACGTGGGGCAGGCGGTGGGCGGACTCGAAGGTAAATTCTTTGAAGATTTCCACAGTGTCTTGAGCTCTATCAGATGGCTATCGCCCGCGGCGATGGGGCAGGCGGCGAGTTTAACAGCTTGAAATACGGCGTGCGGGAAAACACTGACTAAAGGGTCAGCAAGTGCTCGCCGAGGCGACCGCTGGCCGTCAGCTCAAGGAATTCATCCCCCAGGCGCCGGCTTTCATCCATGGTGGTTCGCCAGTACTTTTGCCGGCTCGCGGCGTCGCCCATGAAGCGTTTGAAGTCATTGCGGTCGGGCAACTTGCCGTAGGGCAGGCGCGCCAGGTACTCCTTCGACGGCGCCAGCAGCAAGACGTCCTGCAAGCGCGTGGTGCAGGCCCGGCGCCACGGCAGGGTCTTGTCGAACCAGCCGGGAATGACCCGGTCGGTGAAGTGTGGGTAAAGCACGATGTCGTCGCCGCTGAAGGGCAGGTCGAGGTGATAGTCGAGCAGGCCACCGTCGCGAAAAGTGCCTGCGCCAGCACCCGGCAGATCGCGCACCCCTTGCATGACCATCGGGATCGAGCCCGAGGCCAGCAGGGCCTGGCGCAGATTACCGGCGTTGAGTGCGACGAAACGCGAAGGGAAATCCTCCAGCGCATGCACGGGTGGGGCGCGGCGCGGGTCGTGGATGATCAGCCGCTCGAAATGCCGAGACAGTCGGGCGCGCCCCCGCAGGTTATCGGCGATCACCGAGGACAGTCCCAGTCCCAGGCGCCCGCGATGATCATCGGCGAGCAGGCCGTGGCTCTTCACGACCATGATGTTCAAGCGGTAGTCCGGGTTGTCGAGGATCCGCGCGTCCTGGCCATCGAGCAGGTCGTCGAGCATGCGCTGCGAGCTTTGACTGATCTGCGCCATGCTCACGCCCTTGGCGAAGTCTTGCTCGGTGTACAGCTGGCCGAGGCGGCGAATGCCTTGCGCGGCATCCGGCAGGCAGGCACTGGCGAAGCGCCAGGAACCCACCGAGGCACCGATCAGCGAACGTTCGCGTGGCGCGGCCGGCAGCCACTCGCCAAATAGCGCGAGGTCGAGGCCCTGAATACCCAGGGCTTTCGGCCCGCCAGCCGCGCCGGGCAGGGTGCCGACCTGCTGCGCGCTCAAGCCGTCCCGGCGAATCCGCGCGAATGCCCGCGGGCCGGCCTTGAGGGTCAGGGCCGGGAATTTGATGTGGATTGCAGTCATAGCGCTCTCGCCGGTGATCCGTTGGGCATCGATAGTGGCCATTCAGTTTCAATTAAGTTCACGGCGGTAGTCTGGGGCCATACCGATTCTGGAGACATCCCATGAAAACCCTGACCACCCTGTTCACTGCCAGCCTCGTGGCCCTCACCGCCAGCCTGGCCCAGGCCCGCGACCTGGGGCCCGACGAAGCCCTGAGATTGCGTGACGCTGGTACCATTATGTCTTTCGAGAAGCTTAACGCCATTGCACTGGCCAAACACCCCGGCTCCACCGTCACTGAAACCGAACTGGAACAAGAGTACGGCAAGTACGTCTACCAGATCGATCTGCGTGATCCGCAGGGCCTGGAGTGGGACCTGGAATTGGACGCGGTCAGTGGCCAGGTGCTCAAGGATCATCAGGATACGTAATGAAGCTGAATCTGCGCGCCTATGGGCTGACGGCCCTGGCGTTACTGGCGGTGTGTTCCGTCGGGCTGGCCCGTGACCTGGATCAGGACGAAGCCCTGCGCCTGCGCCAGCAGGGGGTGATCCTGCCGCTGGAGCAGCTGCTGCAGCAGGCGCTGGACCGCTATCCCGGCGCCAAACTGCTGGAGGCCGAGCTGGAAGAGAAGCATGACGTCTACATTTATGAAGTCGAGCTGCTGACCACCGAAGGGGTGGTGCGCGAGCTGGACCTGGATGCCAGGACCGGGCGTTTACTCAAAGACGAGGAAGATTGATCGATGCGTTTGCTTCTGGTGGAAGACCACGTGCCGCTGGCCGACGAGATACTGGCCGGCCTCACTCGTCAGGGTTACGCGGTGGATTGGCTGGCAGACGGCCGCGATGCGCTGTACCAGGGCAGCAGCGAGCCTTACGACCTGATCATCCTCGACCTCGGGCTACCCGGGGTGCCGGGGCTCGAGGTACTGAGCCATTGGCGCGCCGCGAGCCTGGCGACCCCGGTGCTGGTGCTGACCGCGCGCGGCTCCTGGTCCGAGCGCATCGAAGGGCTGAAGGCTGGTGCCGATGACTACCTGACCAAACCCTTTCACCCGGAGGAGTTGCACCTGCGCATCCAGGCGCTGCTGCGCCGCTCCCACGGGCAGGCCAACCAGCCGACGCTCAAGGCCGCCGGCCTGCAACTCGACGAAGGCCGCCAGTGCGTGATCAGCGAAGGCGCCGAGGTCCAGCTGACCGCCGCCGAATTCCGCCTGCTGCGCTACTTCATGCTGCACCCGCAGCAGATCCTCTCGAAAAGTCATCTGGCCGAACACCTGTACGACGGCGAAACCGAGCGCGATTCCAACGTCCTTGAAGTGCACGTCAATCACCTGCGGCGCAAGCTCGGGCGCAGCGTGATCGAAACCCGTCGCGGCCAGGGCTACCTGTTCGGCGGGCAGGGCCAGTGAGGTCGATTCAGCGACGCTTGAGCCTGGGCCTGGTCAGCGTGATGCTGATCGTCGGCCTGGTGCTGGCGCAAACCAGTTTGTGGCTGTTCGAGCAGGGCCTGCAGCGCTACCTCGAAGCCGGCCTGCGCAATGCCAGTGAAAATCTGCTGCTGGCACTGGTGCGTGGCCCGCAAGGGCTGCAGCTGGATGAGCGCCGACTGTCGCCGGCGTACCAGCGGCCGTTTTCCGGGCACTATTTCAGTATCGATTTTGCCGACACCCACTGGCGTTCGCGCTCGTTGTGGGATCAGGAGTTGCCGGCGCTGGAACAGCCCGGCTTGCGCAGCAATCTGCAACTGGGTCCGGAAGGCCAGCAACTGCTGGTGTTGCGTTCGGACTACCGGCGTCAGGGCCAGGCAATCTCCATCAGCGTGGCGCAGGATTACACGCCGGTGCGCGAGAGCTTCCAGCGCATGCGCCAGATCGGGCTCGGCCTGGGGCTGGCCGGGCTGCTGCTGATCCTGTTGCTGCAACGACTCACCGTGCGCCGCGCCCTGCGTCCGCTGGAAACCGCCCGTGAGCAGATTGCGCAGTTGCAACAAGGGCAACGCTCGCAACTGGACACCGAAGTCCCGGCGGAACTGGAGCCATTGGTGGCGCAGATCAACCACCTGCTGGCGCACACCGAAGACAGCCTCAAGCGTTCGCGCAATGCTCTGGGCAACCTCGGCCATGCGCTGAAGACACCCCTGGCGGTGCTCCTGAGTCTGGCCGCCAGCGACAAGCTCGACGCCCATCCACAGTTGCGCAAAGTCTTGCTGGAGCAGCTGGAACAGGTGCAACAGCGGCTCAATCGCGAACTCAACCGCGCGCGCCTGGCCGGCGATGCCTTGCCCGGCGCGCAGTTCGATTGCGACGCCGAGCTGCCGGGATTGCTGGCGACCCTGAACATGATCCACGGTGAGCACTTGCACCTCAGCTATGTCGCTGCGAGCGGATTGCAGCTGCCGTGGGATCGCGAAGACGTGCTGGAACTGCTGGGCAATCTACTGGACAACGCCTGCAAATGGGCGGATGCCGAAGTGCGCCTGAGCGTCGAGGCAACGGCTGGCGGTTTCGTGCTGGCGGTGGAAGACGATGGGCCGGGCATCCCGCAGGACCAACGCGATCAGGTGATCAGCCGTGGCACCCGCCTGGACGAGCAGACCGATGGTCACGGCCTGGGCCTGGGCATCGTGCGTGACATCGTCGAAGCCTGGGGCGGCCAGTTGCATCTGGAAGAGAGTCAGTGGGGCGGGCTCAAGGTGCGCATCGAGCTACCCGGTCACTGAGCGGCGGTGCGTCAAGCGCACCGCCGCAAGCGAGGTCACACGCGGAACTGATCCATCAGGCTCTGCTGCTGGTTGGCCAGGCTGTTGAGGGACTGGCTGACCCGCGCCGATTCGTTGGCTTGCTCCGACAGCGACTCGGTGACGTCACGGATGGTCGCCACGTTGTTGTTGATTTCCTCGGCCACTGCGCTTTGCTCCTCGGCGGCGCTGGCGATCTGCAGGTTCATATCGGTGATCACCGTCACCGCGTCGCCAATCTGACGCAGGGCGGTCACTGCCTGGCTGACCTGCTCGACGCTGCCCTGGGCCTGGCGATGGCTGTTGCCCATGGCGCCGACCACATCCTGGGTGCCGCTTTGCAGGTGCTCGATGACCTGGCGGGTTTCCTCCACCGATTCCTGGGTGCGTCGCGCCAGGTTGCGCACTTCATCGGCAACCACGGCAAACCCGCGCCCGGCCTCACCGGCACGGGCGGCTTCGATGGCGGCGTTGAGCGCCAGCAGGTTGGTCTGCTCGGCGATGGCGCGAATCACCTCCAGTACCGAGCCGATTTTCTCGCTGTTGGCGGCCAGGCCTTCGACCTGGGCCATGGCGGTGCTCATGTCGGCGGCGAGGCTGTCGATGCTGTGGGTGGTGCGGTCGATCACGGTCAGGCCCTGGCGTGTCGCCTGGTCGGCATCGCGCGCGGCTTGCGCGGCCTGGGCGGCACTGCGGGCGACGTCCTGGGCGGTGGCGCTCATTTCGTGGGAGGCGGTGGCCACCTGGTCGACCTGACGGTACTGCTGCTCCATGCCAGCGCTGGTCTGGGTGGCGATGGCCGAGGACTGATCGGCGGTGCCGCGCGCGTCCTGCACCGAGCGTTTCACCTCGGCGATGATCGGTTGCAGTTTGTCGAGGAAACGGTTGAACCAGCCGGCCAATTGCCCGAGTTCGTCTTGCTTGTCGTAGGCCAGGCGCCGGGTCAGGTCGCCTTCGCCGCTGGCGATGTCCTGCAGCATGTCGGCGACGCCGAGAATCGGCCGGGTGACGCTGCGGGCCATCAGCCACACCAGCAGCAGGCCGATGATGGCGGCCACCAGGCCGAGGCTCAGTTCGATCAGGGTGCCGCTGGTGTTGCTGGCGTCCAGCTCCTGCTTGAGGGCTTCGGCCGGGCCGACCAACACCTTTTCCGGCACATCGAGCAGTACGCCCCAGGGCTTGCCGCCGGGAATTGGCTCGAACGGCGACAACACTTTCAGTTGCTCGTGATTGCGCAGGCTTTGGGTCTGCAGGCTGCTGCCGAGCATACGCAGTAATTCGGCGCCGCTGTCCTTGTCCACCGCAGTCAGGCGCTGGCTGAGTTTGCTGGCGTCGGGGCTGTAGCCGGCAAGCAGGCCCACGGGGCTCAAGATGCTGACGGCGGTCTGGCCATCGTAGAGTTTGCGGCTGGCTTGCTGGCTGATCGCCTGCAGGCTGTTGAGGTTGATGTCCACCGACAGCGAGGCGATGACTTTGCCGTCGACCTGCAGCGGGAAGACGATGCTGGTCATCAGCACGTTCTGGCCGTCGATCACGTAGAAGTACGGTTCGATCACGCACGGCTTGAGGGTGCTGCGCGGGCAGGTGAACCAGGCGTTGGCCGGCTCGCCGCTGTGGGTTGCGACCAGTACAGGGCGAAGCGGCCCTTGTCGTTGCTGCCCAGCTCATGCTGGCCGGCGAAGAGTTCGTCCTTGCCATCCAGGGCGTTGGCTTCGAACACCAACGATAGGCCGAGCAGTTGCGGGTTGGCTTGCAACGCCGATTTGACCTGGCGGGTCAGGTCTTCACGCAGGTCGTAGGCGTCGAGGAAGCGCTTTTGCGCCTGATCGCGCAAGAACAGCACCTGGCGCGAGAAACCGTGACCGTATTGATAGGCGTCCATGAACTGCTGGCGGATACCCAGCGCCTGCACTTCACCCTGGGCTTCGATGCGCGCTTGCGCCGCCTCGTTGAGCATGCTCATGCTCGAAGCTTTCACCAGCGCCGAACTGTGCTCCATGCGATACAGCGACAGACCCACCAGCAAGGTCACGATGGCGGCCAGGCAGAGGCCGGCCAGCAGGGTGATTTTCCATTGAATCGACAGCTGTCTGAGTGACATGGAGGCGCCCCTAAATCGATAAATATCCAAGACTTTGCCCTGTAACGGCACCGCCAGCGCTTTCTTGAGCGTGAGGGCCGGGGGCGGCCACGGAAAACAAAAGCCGACGCCTGCACTTGCAGCTTGGGGCGGCATGGGGCACAGTGCGCGCCCTCTAATAAAACCTCCATTTCATCCGGTGTCGGCGCGTGCAGCTGGCTGGCCGGTCTCTACCCGTTTGCGCCGGTTTTTATCGGCGATCTGCTTTGAGGTAACCATGATTAATGCTGTCATTGCCGCGGTCGGCATCATGCTGGTGCTCAGCCTGTCACGTGTGCATGTGGTCATCGCGCTGATCATCGGCGCGCTGGTCGGTGGCCTGACCGGTGGCCTGGGGATCGAGGCGACGCTCAAGGCGTTCAACAGTGGTTTGGGCGGCGGCGCGACCGTGGCCTTGTCCTACGCCTTGCTCGGCGCTTTCGCCGTGGCGATTGCCAAGTCGGGCCTGGCCCATGCACTGGCGGACAAGGCCCTGGCCCTGGTCGACCGGCAAGACGCCCATGGCGGTGGTCAGGTCAAGTGGCTGCTGATCGGCCTGCTGTGGATCGTCGCGATTGCCTCGCAGAACATTTTGCCGATCCACATCGCCTTTATCCCGCTGCTGGTGCCGCCGCTGCTCTACGTGCTGACCAAGCTGCAACTGGATCGGCGGTTGATCGCCTGCGTCATGACCTTCGGCTTGATTACCCCTTACATGTTCCTGCCGGTGGGCTTTGGCAACATCTTCCTCAATGAGATTCTGCTGGCCAACGTGGCCAAGAGCGGGGTCGACATCAGCGGCATCAACGTCACTCACGCCATGGGCATTCCGGCGCTGGGCATGGTTTTCGGCCTGTTGCTGGCGTTTGTCAGCTATCGCAAGAAGCGCGTGTACGACCTGGAGAAAATCGAGCGGGTCGAGCAGGTCGCGGTGCAGTACAACCCACTGACGCTGTTGGTGGCCGGCCTGGCGATTGCTGCGGCGTTCATCATTCAGTTGCTGCTGGATTCGATGATTATCGGCGCCCTGGCCGGCTTCCTGATCTTCTCGGTGTCCGGTGTCGTGCGCTGGCGCGAGACCGATGATCTGTTCACCGAAGGCATGAAGATGATGGCGATGATCGGCTTCATCATGATCGCCGCCTCGGGTTTTGCCGAAGTGATGAAGGCCACCGGCGAGGTGCAGACCCTGGTCGAAGCCTCGGCCTCGTGGATCGGCCACAGCAAGGGCATTGGTGCGTTGTTGATGTTGCTGGTGGGGCTGCTGGTGACCATGGGCATCGGCTCGTCGTTTTCCACGGTGCCGATCCTCGCCGCTATCTTCGTGCCGCTGTGCGTGCAACTGGGCTTCAGCCCGCTGGCGATCGTCTGCATCGTCGGCACCGCCGGTGCCCTCGGCGACGCTGGCTCACCGGCCTCGGACTCGACCCTGGGTCCAACCTCCGGCCTGAACATCGACGGCCAGCATCACCACATCTGGGACACCGTGGTGCCGACTTTCCTGCATTACAACCTGCCGTTGCTGGCGTTTGGTTGGGTGGCGGCGATGGTGTTGTGATGGGGGGGATGACTCACCCACATGGGTTACAAATCAGTTCACTCACATAGGTAACAGTTTTTCTGGCTGGCGCGGCCCTCTGTAGGAGCTGGCTTGTCGGGACGCCGCATCGCAGCGAAAAACGAGAGATCACCGCGTGCATTCTGGATGCGCGCGTCATCGTTCACGACCATCGCGACGGTGCGACGATTCGACAGGCTCGCTCCTACAGGAAAAGCTCGATCTGCTTTGGCTTTTGATTTTGATCCACCGGCCCCGTTACAGAAGGCTGAGTGGAGGCATGCATCCGAGGGGAGCGCGTAGCGCGCTGCGGCGAAGCCGCAGTCATCGAGAGGAGGTGCCAGCGAAGCCAACCGGAGGCGATGACCCGCGGATGGATGCCGGAGCGAAGGTACGCCGAGCCTAGGCGAGGGGGCCGGATGTTGGGGCAAGACTTTTTGGGTACTTTTGTGGCGTTTGACAAAAGTGCCTCGCTGTAAGAGCGAAACCATAAGTCGCCGTTACCGCAGGAATGGATATGTACGCCGTTAATCAGCCTTCGCTGGCAAGCCAGCTCCTACAGGGGTGAAATTCAATCCCCCCGCACATCCCGCATCAACAGCCCAAATCGCAGGTCCACCGCATCCGGAATTGGCAGGTAAACGGTGTGGCCGTCACCGGGCGCCACCTGCAGCGCCTCGCCCTGGGCGTTTTGCAGTTCATGCAGATCGAAGTGAAAGTTGCCCTTGGGCGTCATCAGTTCCATGTGATCGCCCAGGGCAAAACGGTTCTTCACCTTGACCTCGGCCAGGCGCTCACGCCGCTCCCCCGTCAACTCGCCAACAAACTGCTGGCGGTCGCAGACTGAACTGCCGTTCTGGTAGTTCTGGTACTCGTCGTGGACGTGGCGGCGCAGGAAGCCTTCGGTGTAGCCGCGCTGGGCGAGGGATTCGAGGTCGGTCATCAGGCTGCGGTCGAACGGCAGGCCGGCCACCGCATCGTCGATGGCCCGGCGGTAGACCTGAGTGGTGCGCGCGCAATAGAAGTGCGATTTGGTCCGGCCTTCAATCTTCAGCGAGTGCACGCCCATCCGCGTCAGGCGCTCGACATGCTGCACCGCGCGCAGGTCCTTGGCGTTCATGATGTAGGTGCCGTGTTCATCCTCGAAAGCCGGCATCAGTTCGTCGGGACGATTGGCTTCCTGCAGCAGGAACACCTGTTCGGTAGGTGCGCCGATACCCAGGGTCGGTTCCGGGACATAGCTCTGGACAATATCCCCAGCGAGGTTTTCCAGGGCCGGTTGCGCCGAGTACTTCCAGCGGCAGGCATTGGTACAACTGCCCTGGTTGGCATCGCGCTTGTTCATGTAGCCCGATAACAGGCAGCGGCCGGAGTAGGCCATGCACAGCGCGCCATGCACGAACACTTCGAGCTCCATGGTCGGCACCTGCTGGCGAATTTCCTCGATTTCTTCCAGCGACAACTCGCGCGAGAGGATGATCCGGCTTAAACCCTGCTGCTGCCAGAACTCGACGCTGGCCCAGTTCACCGTGTTGGCCTGTACGGAAAGGTGGATCGGCATCTGTGGAAAGTGCCGGCGCACCAGCATGATCAATCCCGGGTCGGACATGATCAGTGCGTCCGGGGCCATCTCGATCACCGGTGCCAGGTCCTTGAGGAAGGTCTTCATCTTGGCGTTGTGCGGGGCGATGTTGACCACTACATAGAAGCGCTTGCCCTGAGCCTGGGCTTCGCGGATGCCGAGGGCCAGATTGGCGTGATCGAACTCGTTGTTGCGCACCCGCAAGCTGTAGCGCGGCTGCCCGGCGTACACCGCATCGGCGCCGTAGGCGAAGGCATAACGCATGTTTTTCAGGGTACCGGCGGGGGCGAGCAGTTCGGGCGGAGCGAGTGTCATGGCGAAGTCGACCGTAAAACGCGCGAGGGTAAGACAAAGGCCGGGGACGATTATTGATCTGGATCTATTTTCGCTGCACAAACCACGGCACTCGGCCGTTTCGCCGCGGACTAAGCCTTTAGACAGACGCAGTGGGCGTTTTGCTAAATGGACCGGCCATGAACCACACCTCAATACAAAACAAATCGCTGATGGTACTGCTGGTACTGGTAACCATCGCCTTCATCTGGATTCTGCTGCCGTTCTACGGCGCGGTGTTCTGGGCAGTGATCCTCGGCATTGTGTTTGCACCCATGCAGCATCGCCTGCAACTGAAATTCGGCTGGCAACGCAACCTGACCGCGCTGTTCACCCTGGGCATCTGCCTGGTGATCGCGATCCTGCCGGTCATTGTCACCGGTGTGTTGCTGGTGCAGGAGGGGGCGACGCTCTACAAGAACATCGAAAGCGGCCAACTGGACATCGCCAGTTATGTGGCGCAGTTCAAACACAGCCTGCCGCCGTATTTCCAGCACCTGCTGGACCGCTTCGGCATGGGCGAGTTGAACGGCCTGCGGGAGAAAATCGTCAAGAGCGCGATGCAGGGCAGTCAGTTTCTCGCCAGCCAGGCGTTCAGCTTCGGCCAGGGCACCTTCGAGTTCGTGGTGAGCTTTTTCATCATGCTGTACTTGTTGTTTTTCTTTCTGCGCGACGGTGCCGAACTGGTGCGCAAGGTCCGGGCAGCGGTGCCGCTGGAAGAAAATCAAAAACGCCGGCTGCAGCTCAAGTTCAACCGCGTGGTGCGCGCGACGGTCAAAGGCAACCTGTTGGTGGCGGTTACCCAGGGTGCCTTGGGCGGCTTGATTTTCTGGTTCCTCGACATTCCCAGCGCCTTGCTCTGGGCGGTATTGATGGCGCTGCTGTCGCTGTTGCCGGCGGTGGGGGCGGGGATCGTCTGGGTGCCGGTAGCGGTCTGGTTCCTGCTCAGCGGTGCAATCTGGCAAGGCGTGGTGCTGGCGTTGTTCGGGGTATTCGTGATCGGCCTGGTGGACAACGTCCTGCGCCCGGTACTGGTGGGCAAGGACACGAAGATGCCGGATTACCTGATCCTGATCTCGACCCTTGGCGGGCTGGGCATCTTTGGCCTCAATGGCTTCGTCATCGGGCCGTTGATCGCCGCATTGTTCATCGCCAGCTGGGGCCTATATGTCGAAACCAAGCCCAAGGTGCAATTACCTTAGGCCAGGACGAAGCCGCTGAGGCGTTGCGACAGTTCCTGGGCGGCGGGCAGCGAAGTCAGCGGACCACTGATGGCTTCGCCGTCCTGCACCAGGTACCAACAGGCGAGCAACCCCAGCTCTCTGAGGGGGGCAGGAACGGCGCTACCAATCACGGACATGATCTGAACCTGGGACATAAATACCTCCATCAATCGATGGAGCTACCTTAACGGCGCGCGGGTCCCGGGAAAAATCACTGCGCTCGATAGTCGACATTGACGTCGTTGACGTCGTCAGTCGACCACCTGGTCGAGCATGTTCATGACTTCGTGGTCATTGAGCAGGCCTTTGCGCACCAGGTTCTCTGCCAGCAACGAGAGCAACTTGGCGCTGCGATGCCCCTCGAGGTGCTTGAGTTCGGTCAGGGTGTTGTAGACCTTACTGGCGGTACCGAGGCCAACGATGCGATGGGGGTTTTGCGTGGGCATAAGGGTCGTCCTTGTTTTTATTGAGCGTTGTGGCGGACAGGCCAGAGCTTGCTGGCCTGTCGTGACATAAATATGACAGAGGAGTGATAGGGCCGGGGCATTCGTCCGATTCATCATGGCGCATCCAGGCGCAGTCGCTGTTCCAGCAGCGACCTTGGCAGGATTTATTCAGACATTTGCCAGCCCGCCTGACGAAAACAGGCCCCGTTTTTTGACGGAGCCTGTTGCGTTATAGACCATCATTTACCAACGTGGGCCGTAATAACCGTGGGGCGGGCCGTAGTAGCCATGTGGCGGGCCGTAATACACCGGCGCCGGACGGTAGTAGATCGGCTGCTGCACATACACCGGTTGCGGCTGGTAGTAGACCGGTGGCGGTTGCTGGACGTACACCGGCTGCGGCTGCACATAGACCGGCTGCTGCACGTACACCGGGCGCTGCGAGTTGGCGATCACCGAACCCGCGACCACGGCACCCACTACCGCGCCGACCGCCGCCGGTGCACCCCAGCCGTAGCCATAGCCACCGCCGTGGGCTTGCGCCTGGCCGGCAACAGCCAAGGCGCCGATCAACAAGGCAATTGCAGGAAGTTTAAGGCTCATGATGGTTCCTCACAGATCCTCCCCTGGCGCCCGGTCTGCAATAGACCGGGAATGGTCGCGGGGATAACTCTCAGACAGCGTTTTTTGGTGATTTGACAACGCGCGTGGGTAAATTTTGTGTAAGGTCAGAACCGCTGTTCATGCCCGTCCGCTAAGCGCTGGCGGCGCTACAGCCATGATTGATCAAAGCCGATGGGCTGGCGATTGCCGTCCATCCGAACGTGCGCACCGAAGGAGCTCCACATGCAGATGAACCCGAACAAAGACACCCAACTGTGCATGTCGCTATCCGGGCGTCCTGGGAATTTCGGCCTGCGCTTTCACAATCATTTGTACGAGCAATTGGGCCTGAACTTCTATTACAAGGCCTTCAGCAGCCAGGATTTGCCCGGCGCCGTGACCGGGATCCGCGCCCTGGGCATTCGCGGTTGTGGCGTGTCCATGCCGTTCAAGGAAGCCTGCATTGCCTTGGTCGACGAGCTGGATGCCTCTGCCGCGGCGATTGCCTCGATCAATACCATCGTCAACACCGACGGTCATTTGAAGGCTTACAACACCGACTACATTGCTATCGAGCAACTGCTCAAGACCCACGGCGTGCCCAAGGATTCGACCTTCGCCCTGCGTGGCAGTGGCGGCATGGCCAAGGCCGTGGCCAGCGCCCTGCGCGACGGCGGCTACGCCAATGGGCTGATTATTGCGCGCAACGAAAGTGCCGGACGCGCCCTGGCGGATGCCCTGGGTTATCGCTGGCAGGCAGAGTTGGCTGAGGAGCGTCCGCAGATGTTGATCAATGTCACGCCGATCGGCATGACCGGCGGTAGCGAGGCCGATCAACTGGCGTTTTCCGCCGAGGTGATTGACGCCGCACAGACGGTATTCGATGTGGTAGCGATTCCCTCGGAAACGCCGTTGATCGTGCACGCGCGGGCGGCCGGCAAGCGGGTGATCACCGGTCTGGAAGTGATCGCCATCCAGGCGCTGGAGCAGTTCGTTCTCTATACCGGCGTGCGCCCCAGCGAGGCGCAGTTCCAGCAAGCGGTGGCGTTTGCCCGCAGTTGACCCGCGGCCAGCGATTTATTCGAGGCGGGCCAGGCGTTCTTCGAGTGCGGCGATCCGCGCTTCCAGTTCTTCGATGCGCTCCACTGACACACCGCTGGTGCTGCTGCGTTCCACCGGGTTCTGTCGGGCGGCGAGAATCGCTTCCATGTCCGCTGGATCACCCAGGGCGTGCATGTAGCGGTCTTCGCGCTGGCCCGCCTGGCGCGGAATCAGCATCGCCAGGCCACGGGCAATCAGGCGCTCCAGTTGATGCACGACCTGCTCGGCGTCCTCGAAGTCATGCATGCGGCCGCTGCGGGTCAACAGTTCGTTGACGGTCTGTGGGCCGCGCAGGAACAGCAGGCCAGTGAGGATGACCTGGGCCGGAACCAGCTCCAGCGCCTTGTCCAGGCGATGCTCCCAGCGATCGGCGCGGCTACCCATCACCAGCCGGGCAAAACCCCGGCCTTCGAGCGCGCGCAGGCTTTGCCCGACCTGGCCCTGGCTGAGGTTCATCACCGGTTCGCGGCTGGTTTTCTGGTTGCAGGCAATGACCACGGCATTCAGGGTCAGCGGGTAGGTTTCCGGACTGGTGGCTTGCTTCTCGATCAGCGAGCCGAGGATCCGCAGTTCCGTGCTGCTCAGGCGCAGTGCGTCGTCGGTGGAGGTGTCGTGTTCGGTGCTCATCGCGCTTTCCCTATCCAGTCGAAGGCGTCTAGCCTAATCCTTGCACGGTAAAAGACAAGCCGCACGCGGCCCTCGGCAGGGCTATAATCGCGCCACGCTGTAGACCCTTCTCCCCGCACCCTCCACAAGAGACTGCCATGACCATTTCCCTGTACGCCGCTTCCGTTCCCGTATTCAAGCAAATGCTCAATGCCCTGAGCGATGTGCTGAACAAGGCCGAGGCCCACGCCACCGCCAAGAACATCGAGCCGAATGCCTTGCTCCAGGCACGCCTGTTCCCGGACATGTTCCCGCTGGTCCGCCAGGTACAGATCGCGGTGGATTTCGCCAAGGGCGTTTCGGCGCGCCTGGCTGAAGTCGAGCTGCCGAAATACGACGACAGCGAAGTGACCTTCGCCGATTTGCAGGCGCTGATTGCCAAGGTGCTGGCGTTCATCGACGGCATCCAGCCTGCGCAGATCGATGGCAAGGAAGGCATCGAGATCGTGACCCGTCCGGGCACGCCGAAAGAAAAACGCTTCAGTGGCCAGTCCTACCTGCTGAGCTACGGCCTGCCGCAGTTCTTCTTCCACGTCACCACCACCTACGCGATCCTGCGTCACAACGGTGTGGAAGTTGGCAAGCGCGATTACATGGGCGCGTTCTAAAGCTGCACAAAAAAGCCCGCCCTGGTGTGAGCCAGGGCGGGCTTTTTGTCGCCTGCGGTTTTTACGCCGCTTGCTCGTCGCGCTCTTCCTCGGCCAGGCAGGCCGCGGCGGTGAACAGCACGTCGGTGGAGGAGTTGAGGGCGGTTTCCGCCGAGTCCTGCAACACACCGATGATGAAACCGACGGCGACTACCTGCATGGCGATTTCGCTGGGAATGCCGAACAGGCTGCAGGCCAGCGGGATCAACAGCAGCGAGCCGCCGGCGACACCGGAAGCGCCACAGGCGCAAATCGCCGCGACCACGCTGAGCAGCACGGCGGTCGGCAGGTCCACGGCAATCCCCAGGGTGTGCACGGCGGCCAGGGTCAGCACGGTGATGGTGATCGCCGCGCCGGCCATGTTGATGGTCGCGCCGAGCGGGATCGACACCGAGTAGGTGTCTTCATGCAAGCCCAGGCGCTTGCTCAGTTCCAGGTTGACCGGAATGTTCGCCGCCGAACTGCGGGTGAAGAAGGCGGTGATCCCGCTTTCACGCAGGCAAGTCAGCACCAGCGGGTACGGGTTGCGACGCAGCTTCCAGTAGACGATGGCCGGGTTCATCACCAGCGCGACGAACAGCATGCAGCCCAGCAGCACGCCCAGCAGGTGCAGGTAGCCGAGCAGGGCGCCGAAGCCGGAAGTGGCCAGGGTCGAGGCCACCAGGCCGAAAATGCCCAGCGGCGCGAAGCGAATCACCACGCGCACGATCAGGGTCACGCCGTTGGACAGGTCATCGAGTACGGTGCGCGTGGTTTCGCCGGCGTGGCGAATGGCGATGCCCATGCCGATGGCCCAGGCCAGGATGCCGATGAAGTTGGCGTTCATCAGTGCGCTGACCGGGTTATCGACCACGCTCAGCAGCAGGCTCTGCAGCACTTCTGTGATGCCGCCCGGCGCGGAAACCGCGATGTCGTGGGTCGACAGCACCAGGCTCGACGGGAACAGAGTACTGGCCACCACCGCGACTACCGCCGCAGCAAAGGTGCCCAGCAGGTAGAGGAACAGGATCGGACGGATATGGGTTTCCTGGCCGTGCTTATGATTGGCGATCGAGGCCATGACCAATATGAACACAAGGATCGGCGCGACCGCTTTCAGGGCCGAGACAAACACTTTGCCGATGAAGCTGGTGGACTTCGCCACTTCCGGCGCCAACAGGGCCAGGGCAATGCCGGCGATCAGGCCGATGACGATCTGGGTCACCAGGCTGGTGCGGGTGAATCGTTGCAAAAGAGTGGGCGGGGCAGCAGTCATAACGGTATCTCTGTTTTTTTTAAGGTGTCGCGGATCCCATGAGCCTGCCGGCAGCAACGGGCAGGCTGGCAGGACAGGCGGGCAACGCGAAATCGGTCATGGCTGAACGATGTCAGCCTGGCGCGGGGGCGCGGACTTTAGCACAGCGTAGGCAATTTCCTTCAGGCCTGTGACGATTGGACGCCGGGCCAGTCGACCCGCGTTTCCCCGTGCGGGCCCCATTCTGGTAAGCTGCGCCATCCTTTTTTATCTGTCCCAGTGAGCCTTCAGGCTGTCGCTGGCGTTGTCGTTTTCCCGGAGTTAACCATGTTGTTGCCCATTCTCCTGTTGTCTGCCGCCGGCTTCACCGTGCTGACCACGGAGTTCGTGATCGTCGGACTGTTGCCGTCGATTGCCCGCGACCTCGACGTCAGCGTGTCCCAGGCCGGGCTGTTGGTGACCCTGTTCGCCTTCACCGTGGCCGCCTTCGGCCCGTTCCTGACCGCCTTTTTTGCCCGGTTCGAGCGCCGGCGCCTGTTCATCAGCGTGCTGGTCCTCTTCGGCCTGGCCAACACCTTGGCGGCTCTGGCCCCGAACATTTGGGTCATGGCGGTGGCGCGGCTGATTCCAGCGCTGGGCTTGCCGGTGTTCTGGGCGCTGGCCAGTGAGACGGCAGTGGACATCGTCGGGCCGGACTACGCCGGGCGGGCGATTGCCAAGATCGGTTTTGGAATTGTCTGCGCCACTGTGTTCGGCATCCCGGTGGGTACCCTGATCAGCGATGCGTTCGGCTGGCGCAGCGCGTTTGCCATCCTCGCGGTGATTGCCCTGGCCAAGGCTTTGCTGCTGTTTATCTACCTGCCGAAAACCGACCTGCACAAGCAGCAGGTGAGTTTGCGTTCGCAGTTCAAGATCCTGCGCAGTCCACTGATGCAGGGCCATGTGCTGCTGTCGATCCTGGTCTTCAGCGGCATGTTCACCGCCTACACCTACCTGGCCGATATCCTTGAGCGCCTGGCCGGATTCGACGGTACGGTCGTCGGCTGGTGCCTGATGGGCTTCGGCGCGGTCGGGCTGATCGGTAATTCGCTGGGTGGGCGCATGGTTGATCGCCATCCGCTGATCGCGTCGATGGTGTTCTGCGCCTTCATGATCGGCGGCATGGTGGCGCTGGTGCCGAGCATTCACTCGACGCTAGGGCTGGCGGCGGCCATGGGCGTGTGGGGCGTGACTCAGGCGGCGCTGTTCCTGGTCAGCCATGTGCGCTTGATGAAAGCGGCACCGCAAGCGCCAGCCTTTGCCGCGTCGCTGAACATTGCCGGGGGCAATCTGGGCATTGGCCTTGGCGCGCTGGTAGGTGGACGGGTGATCGACACCCTGGGCCTGGGCAGCCTGGGCTTTGCCGCGGCAGGTTTTATCCTGGTGTCGATCCTGCTGGCGCTGCTGCTGATGAAAACCAAGGCGGCGCCGGTCTGCGCCTGATCGCTTAAATGTGGGTAAAGAGTTCGCGACGGGCGCCTTCGGTAATCGCCACGATGCCGGGGTGCTTGACCTTGCGTTCCACTGAGATCGCGTAGAACGACTCGGTGACGGCATCGGTCTGGCCGATCAGCTCGACACCGTACTGGCGCCGCACCTCATCGGCAATCACGCTGGGGCCGATGAAAATCCCGCTGCCGGATTGGCCGAACGCCTGCATCAGGGCACTGTCATCGAATTCGCCGACGATCCGCGGCTGGATTTTCTGCTCGGCGAACCAGCGTTGCAGGCGATTGCGCACCACGGTTTCCTGGCCGGGAATCAGCAGCGGGGCGCCGTGCAGGCATTGGGGGAAATCGCTGCCGTGGCGTCGCGCCAGCTCGGCGGTGGCAAAAAAACTGATTCCGCATTCGCCGAGTTTCTGGCTGTAGCCTTTGATGTCCAGGTGCGAAGGCATCGGGCTGTCGGAGATCACCAGGTCCAGGCGCTGGATCGCCAGGTCGGCCAGCAGCCGTTCGAGTTTGTCCTCGCGGCAGGTGATGCGCAGCGGCTCGCTCAAGTCCATGGTCGGCGCGATCAGGCGATAGACGATGGATTTGGGCACCACATCGGCGACCCCCACCCGAAACACGATCTGTTGCTCATTGGGCTGGGCCCGCAGCAGGGCTTCCAGTTCCCCGCCGAGGGCAAACATCTGTTCGGCGTAGGGCAGGGCCTGGCGGCCGGCTTCGGTGAGTTCCAGCTGGCGGCCGACCCGGCGAAACAACTCGATACCGTAAGTCTGTTCGAGCAGGCTGATCTGCCCGCTGATGGTTTGCGGGGTCAGGTTCAGTTGCTCGCAGGCGCGCACAATGCTGCCGGTCTTGGCCACGACCCAGAAGTAGTGCAATTGTCGATAGTTGAGCATGGCGATCGCCGATTCGTAAAAACCGAAGTATAACCGCTGAAAATACGAATTTTCCTGAAGTGTTGGTCTCCTTAGAATGTTTCGCTATGTGTGAGGGCAGGAACCTGTGGGAGCGGGCTTGCCCGCGATGAAGGTGATGCCTGTGTCAGGTAGTGCGTGTCATCGTTCTTCGC
This sequence comes from Pseudomonas sp. F007, assembly GCF_057814275.1. NCBI lineage: Bacteria > Pseudomonadati > Pseudomonadota > Gammaproteobacteria > Pseudomonadales > Pseudomonadaceae > Pseudomonas > Pseudomonas sp. F007. The sequence goes on from NZ_JBVATA010000007.1 coordinate 416,238, forward strand.
GGGCAAGCCCGCTCCTACAAAAACCGTCACAGACCGATCCGTTATCGAATGAGGAAAGCATGAAGTCATTCAAATCCCTGGCCGGCGCATCGTTGCTGGCTTTCTCCGCACTGCTGCTGACCGGATGCGACCAGGCGGAAAAAAGCGCCCAGCAGTTGATGGCGCAAGCCGCCGAATCCGCCAAACAGGCGATCGACGATACCCACAAAGCCGCGGTGCAAGCCTTGAGCGATGCCACCGGCACTATCATCGGCAAAAAAGACAGCGACGCCGATGACGAGAAAAAAGACAGTTCTTCGCAAGAAATCTAACCGCCCAATACCGAGTCAGGACTGACCCATGGATTACCTGTTACAGCTTGCCGCAAGCCCCACCGCCTGGGTCGCCCTGGCCACCTTGATCGTCATGGAAATCGTGTTGGGTATCGATAACCTGATCTTTATTTCGATCCTCACCAACAAACTGCCTGAGCAGCACCGGGCCAAGGCGCGGCGGATCGGCATCAGCATGGCGCTGATCCTGCGTTTGGGCCTGCTGAGCACCATTGCCTTCATCGTGCAGTTGACGGCGCCGGTGTTTGAAGTGTTTGGCCACGCGTTCTCCTGGAAGGACATGATCCTGATCGCCGGTGGTCTGTTCTTGTTGTGGAAAGCCACCACGGAAATTCACCACAGCATGGACCCGTCGCCCGAGGACCCAACCTCGAAGACCTCGACCGTGACCCTGGGTTTTGCCGCTGCTATCGGTCAGATCCTGATGCTCGACCTGGTGTTCTCCATCGACAGCATCATTACCGCCGTCGGCATGACCGAGCATTTGCCGATCATGATCATCGCGGTGCTGGTGTCGGTGCTGGTGATGTTGCTGGCGGCCGAACCGCTGGCCAAGTTCATCAATGACAACCCGACCGTGGTGATGCTGGCCCTGGGCTTCCTGATCATGATCGGCATGACCCTGATTGCCGAAGGTTTCGGCGCCCATGTGCCTAAAGGCTACGTCTATGCGGCCATGGCCTTCTCGGCAGCGATCGAGGTGTTGAACATGCTGTCGCGTCGGGCGCGGCAGAAGCGGCTGCCTGAACAGGCTTGACGCTGGGAGTTGATCAGGACGGCTGTCTGCCCCTTCAGGTGCAGGCGGCCGTTTTACGTTGTGGCTCAGTGCGCCGAAGCGTGGGGCGGCGAGGGTTCATCGCTGGCGGCCGGCGGTTCGGGCTCGTGGTACGCCGGATGGTGCCGCCGGGTGATGCGCATCACCCCCCAGAGCATCGCCGCGGCAACGGCCAGCCAACCGGCTATCAGCATCAGGATAATCGTCGTCAGGCTCATCAGTGCCTCCTCTTTGCCCTGTGGCGGGCACACACTTCTCGCAGGTCTCAGTCTAGCTGCTGGACGGTGACAGACTATTGACCAATAGTCGTGAGTCACCAATGAGTTTGCTCTATCGGCGCCAGACAACTGCCGTTTCAGGCTATAGCGCTGCTATCATCCTGCCCAAGCCTGGACGCTGACCGCCTGGCACTTGGACAAATGAGTGATGATCTTGCCGCTACTTCCTCGATTGCGCTTCGCCCTGCTGGCTGTCGCCTGCGCCATGAGCCTGGCCGGCTGTGCCGGCAGCGTTCAACCTGAAATCAAACGCCTGCCTGAGCGTGTCGAGCTCAGTGGCCGGTTCTATCGCGGCGACGCCTATCAGGGTGGACCGCAAACCCTGGCCAGCGTTCTATCGCAACAGGGGGTGGTGATCACTCCGGGATTGCTGGAAAAGCCGTTGCATCTACCGGGCGCCGAGGCACAGTTGCAGCAGAACATGCAGCAACTGGCGCGCGAGTACGGGATGGTGGTCTATCCGCTGGACAGCAATCTGCCGGCATTGCTGACGCAGGTGGCGGCGGGCTATCCGGTGTGGCTGCGTTACAGCGACGGCTCGGCCTTCTGGAAGACGCCACGCTACGCGCTATTGGCCGGTTACAACCGGCAGAAGCAGACGGTACTGCTGCGCTCGGGCCTGGAAAAACGCGTGCTGATGAGCTTTAAATCGTTCGAGTCGGCCTTTATCGACGCGGGTGGCTGGGCGGTGCTGGTGCAGGCTCCGAACCAGATTCCGGCCAAGGTCGATCGTCAGCGCTGGCTGAATGCTGCCAGCGAGTTGAACCGGGCCGGGCAGGAGCAGGCCGCGGCCAGGGCGGTTCAGGCACTGAATACTCAGCCATGAAAAACGGCGCCCTCGGGCGCCGTTCTCGTTACTGCAGGATTATTCCGCGGTCTGCGCCACGCCGGTCTGGCGGGCCTTGAGGTTCTTGTCGGCCTTGTATTGCAGGGCCACCGCCGGCACGGTGCTGCTCTTGCCGGTTTCGACCCACTGGCGGATGCGGCTGGCATCGGCAAAGTGCGTGTATTTGCCGAACGCGTCGAGGATCACCAGCGACACCGGGCGATCAGCCATACGGGTGACCAGCACCAGGCAATGCCCGGCCTGGTTGGTGAAGCCGGTCTTCGTCAGCTGGATGTCCCAGTTGTCCTTGCGCACCAGGTGATCGGTATTGTGGAAACCCAGGGTGTAGTTGGGTTTGCGGAACGCCACGGTCTTTTCCTTGGTGGTGCTCAACTCGCTCAACATCGGGTACTTGCGCGCCGCCTGCAGCAACTTGCTCAGGTCGCGGGCGGTGGAGACGTTGCTGGTCGAAAGGCCGGTCGGTTCCACATAGTGGGTGCTGGTCATGCCCAGTGCCTTGGCCTTGGCATTCATCGCCGCAATAAAGGCCGCGTACCCGCCCGGGTAGTGGTGGGCCAGGCTGGCGGCGGCGCGGTTTTCCGAGGACATCAGGGTAATCAGCAGCATTTCCTTGCGCGGCAGCTCGCTGTTGAGCTTGACCCGCGAGAACACGCCCTTCATTTCCGGGGTGTCGCTGATCGACACGGAAATGTATTCCTCCATGTTCTGCTTGGCTTCCAGCACCACCAGGCCGGTCATCAGCTTGGTGACCGAGGCGATGGGCACCACCACGTCAGGGTTGCTGGCGTAGATGATCTTGTTGGTCTGCAGGTCGATCAGCATCGCGCTGCCCGAGGCAATGTGCAGGTTTGATGTATCACGGGGGGCTTGGGTGGTTTCACGAGCGTCGACGCTCGGCGTGAGGAGGCTGCCTGAAAATGCAAAAAAGAGGCTCAGGATAGAAAGACGGATTTTCACGCGAGTAGACTCGAAAGATGTGGGTATGCCGTTTTGCAACGGGCTTTTTCAGGAAAAGCGTTACATTTTATGAGCGTAGCTGAGGAACTGTCGAATGTTCTTCGGGGAGCGGGGCAAAGCCCTTGTTTTCGGGTAAAAAACAGCGTTTTTCGAGGGGCAGGCGACAGTCGGCATTAAAACGCGAAACCCCGCCGGAAGGGGCGGGGTTTCGGGTGCAGCCGTGGATTGCCCTGAGCGTTAGCCGTGCAGGGTCTCCGCGGCGTACAGGGTGTTTTCCAGCAGGCAGGCACGGGTCATCGGGCCGACGCCGCCGGGCACTGGAGTGATCCAGCCAGCGCGGGGCAGGGCGGTTTCGTAGATCACGTCGCCGACCAGTTTGCCGTCGTCCTGACGGTTGATGCCGACGTCGATCACGATCGCGCCTTCCTTGATCCACTCACCCTTGACCAGGCCCGGCTTGCCGGCAGCTACTACCACCAGGTCGGCACGGCCGACGTGGCCGGCCAGGTCCTTGGTGAAGCGGTGGGTGACGGTCACGGTGCAACCGGCCAGCAGCAGTTCCATGGCCATCGGCCGACCGACGATGTTGGAAGCGCCAACGACCACGGCGTCCATCCCGTACAGATCGACGCCGGTGCTTTCCAGCAGGGTCATGATGCCCTTCGGCGTGCACGGACGCAGCAATGGGATGCGCTGGGCCAGGCGGCCGACGTTATAAGGATGGAAACCGTCGACGTCTTTATCCGGGCGGATGCGCTCCAGCAATTTGGAAGCGTCGAGGTGCTCGGGCAGTGGCAGTTGCAGGAGCACGCCGTCGATGTTCGGGTCTTCGTTGAGGCGATCGATCAGGTCGGTCAGGGCTTGCTGGCTGGTGTCAGCCGGCAGGTCATAGGCTTGGGAGAGGAAGCCGACCTCTTCACAGTCTTTACGCTTGTGCGAGACATAAACCTGAGAGGCGGGATCGCTGCCGACCAGGATCACCGCGAGGCCGGGCGTGCGCAGGCCTTGCTGGCGACGCTCGGCAACTCGTTTGGCGATCTGCTGGCGCAGGCTGGCGGCGATCGATTTGCCGTCGATTAGTTGTGCAGTCATTGCGCGTGATTAACCATCGAGAGGGAGAAGAAAAGAGCATGCATTCTCGCATGCCGTGGCGTGAGGGCAAAGGCGCTTGGTCTGCAAATTCCCCTAAGCCCTTTAATTAAATGAATTTTTCTCAAAAAGCATTTGACGACCTGCGGGGCTCTCTATACTATTCGTCGCACTTGTCGGGCACAGCCTAGCACTGGTTAAGAAGGTTGAGCGGAATTACGGTTCTGCAAAGCTGGAAAGCATTTAGTTTGTAGTCCTCCAAGAGTACAGATTAATAAGGCGCCCGTAGCTCAGCTGGATAGAGCATCCGCCTTCTAAGCGGATGGTCGCAGGTTCGAGTCCTGCCGGGTGCGCCATTAGGCAGCTTTGGCACAAGTAACGCGATATGGTGGGCGTAGCTCAGTTGGTAGAGCACGGGATTGTGACTCCCGTTGTCGTGGGTTCGATCCCCATCGTCCACCCCATATTTCGAAAGGCGCCCGATGTAACAGTCTGGCGCCTTTGCTTTAAAGGCTTCAACTCGCGGATGTGGTGGAATTGGTAGACACACTGGATTTAGGTTCCAGCGCCGCGAGGCGTAAGAGTTCGAGTCTCTTCATCCGCACCAAATAAAGCTTCAGGCATGCCCAAAAGGTGCGTTTGAAGCTCGACAAAGAAGTGTTTGGCTTCTTCGTCACGCAATATGGTGGGCGTAGCTCAGTTGGTAGAGCACGGGATTGTGACTCCCGTTGTCGTGGGTTCGATCCCCATCGTCCACCCCATATTCCGAAAGGCGCCAGATTTAACAGTCTGGCGCCTTTTTTGTTTTTCGCGGCTGTAAATTCCGCGGCCGCCGGTTGCGGGTCGCAGGGGCAGGGCGATTCGTCGCATTTTTGTTTCGCGATGATGCCGTGCTGCCCGTCGATCCTGCTTGCAGGTTCGGCGGTCGGGGTTCGATTCGTGCTGCTCTTCTATATAAGGAAGGGTTGGTGCAGGGCCCTGGCGTGATGAGTTGAATTTGCCACTGGGGCGAGGTGTATCCGTGCATTCGCCCCTATAAATCGCCTGCTGTTTTTTTACCCGTTTTCAGTAGGGTGACTTCTTGAGTTTGACCCACTAGAATGCATGCCCTTGATTCTGGGGTCGGAAACGGCCGGCTAACGTCTGTGCAACGAGGAATATCCATGCAAGTTTCTGTTGAAAATACTTCTGCTCTTGAGCGCCGCATGAGCATCACCGTGCCAGCTGAGCGCATTGAGACTCAAGTCAACAAGCGTCTGCAGCAGACTGCCCAAAAGGCCAAGATTGCAGGCTTCCGTCCTGGCAAAGTGCCAATGAGCGTGATCCGTCAGCGTTACGAAGCTGATGCGCGTCAGGAAGCAGTAGGTGACGTGATCCAGGCTTCCTTCTACGAAGCGGTCGTCGAGCAAAAGCTGAACCCAGCGGGTTCGCCATCGATCGAGCCGAAATCCCTGGAAGCAGGCAAGGACCTGGAATACGTAGCCGTATTCGAAGTGTTCCCTGAGTTCACCGTTGCCGGCTTCGAAGGTATCAACGTCGAGCGCCTGAGCGCTGACGTGACTGATGCCGATCTGGACAAGATGCTGGACATCCTGCGCAAGCAGAACGTTCGTTACGAAGCAGTCGATCGCGCTGCCCTGGACGAAGACCAACTGAACATCGATTTCGTTGGCAAGGTCGACGGCGAAGTATTCGCTGGCGGTTCCGCCAAGGGCACCCAGCTGGTCCTCGGCTCCGGCCGCATGATCCCGGGCTTTGAAGAAGGCCTGGTGGGCGCCAAAGCGGGCGAAGAGCGCGTTCTGAACCTGACCTTCCCGGAAAACTACCAGAACCTGGACCTGGCTAACAAAGCCGCCGAGTTCACCGTGACCGTCAACTCGGTTTCCGAGCCTAAGCTGCCAGAGCTGACCGAAGAGTTCTTCGCCCAGTTCGGTATCAAGGAATCGGGCATCGACGGTTTCCGCGCCGAAGTTCGCAAGAACATGGAGCGTGAACTGCGTCAGGCGATCAAGTCCAAGGTCAAGAACCAGGTAATGGACGGCCTGCTGGCTGCCAACCCGATCGAAGTGCCAAAGGCCCTGCTGGACAACGAAGTGAACCGTCTGCGCGTGCAGGCTGTTCAACAGTTCGGCGGCAACATCAAGCCTGACCAACTGCCGGCCGAGCTGTTCGAAGAACAAGCCAAGCGCCGCGTAGTACTGGGTCTGGTTGTGGCTGAAGTGGTCAAGCAATTCGACCTCAAGCCTGACGAAACCCGCGTTCGCGAGCTGATCCAGGAAATGGCTTCGGCCTACCAGGAACCAGAGCAGGTTGTGTCCTGGTACTACAAAAACGAGCAACAACTGAACGAAGTCCGTTCGGTTGTGCTGGAAGAGCAAGTTGTGGATACTGTTCTGCAGAAAGCTAGCGTGACCGACAAATCGGTCTCTTACGAAGAAGCGGTCAAGCCGGTAGAAGCTCCACAAGCCGACTGATTGTTTTTGCGTTAGAAGCACACACCATAAGCCAGCTTTCGAGCTGGCTTATGCGTATTCAAGACATAACTATTTGGGAGTGACTGCAGAGCATGTTCCGTAATTCGTATATTCAGCAGAACTCTGATATCCAGGCCGCTGGCGGCCTGGTCCCGATGGTTGTCGAGCAGTCTGCTCGTGGCGAACGCGCCTATGACATCTATTCGCGCCTGCTCAAGGAGCGAGTGATCTTTCTGGTTGGTCCGGTAGAGGACTACATGGCCAACCTGATCTGCGCGCAACTGCTGTTCCTTGAAGCGGAAAACCCGGACAAGGACATCCATCTCTATATCAACTCCCCGGGCGGTTCGGTGACAGCGGGCATGTCGATCTACGACACCATGCAGTTCATCAAGCCGAACGTGTCGACCACCTGTATCGGCCAGGCGTGCAGCATGGGTGCATTCCTGCTGACAGCCGGTGCCGAGGGCAAGCGTTTCTGCCTGCCTAACTCGCGCGTGATGATTCACCAGCCACTGGGCGGTTTCCAGGGCCAGGCCTCGGATATCGAAATCCACGCCAAGGAAATCCTCTTCATCCGCGAGCGTCTCAACACGCTGATGGCCAAGCACAGCGGCCGCACCCTGGAAGAAATCGAGCGCGATACCAACCGCGACAACTTCATGAGTGCAGAAGCCGCGCGTGAATACGGCCTGATTGACGAAGTGATCACTCAGCGCCCCGCGTAAATCAAGCAGCGCAAAACAGGCGTGATCGGCGAGTCCGATCACTGGCGGGCTTGAAAAAGCCCGCAATAGCCTTCATCTTGTGTTGCAAGCCTATCGGATTTGGATCGAACGAATGACTGACACCCGCAACGGCGAGGACAACGGCAAGCTGCTCTATTGCTCCTTCTGTGGCAAAAGCCAGCATGAAGTGCGCAAATTGATTGCCGGCCCCTCGGTCTTTATCTGCGACGAGTGCGTCGACCTGTGCAATGACATCATCCGCGAGGAGGTGCAGGAAGCACAGGCAGAGAGCAGCGCGCATAAATTGCCTTCGCCTAAAGAAATCAGCGGCATCCTTGACCAGTATGTGATTGGTCAGGAGCGTGCAAAAAAGATTCTTGCCGTAGCGGTGTACAACCACTACAAGCGCTTGAACCAGCGTGACAAGAAGAATGACGACGTCGAACTCGGCAAGAGCAACATTTTGCTGATCGGCCCGACAGGCTCGGGTAAGACCCTGCTTGCCGAAACCCTGGCCCGCTTGCTGAACGTTCCGTTCACCATCGCCGACGCAACCACCCTCACCGAGGCTGGCTACGTGGGTGAGGATGTCGAGAACATCATTCAGAAGCTGCTGCAGAAATGCGATTACGACGTAGAAAAAGCTCAGATGGGCATTGTCTACATCGATGAAATCGACAAGATCTCGCGCAAATCTGACAACCCGTCGATCACCCGTGACGTTTCCGGTGAAGGCGTGCAGCAGGCCCTGCTCAAGTTGATCGAAGGCACGGTCGCTTCCGTTCCGCCGCAAGGTGGTCGCAAGCACCCGCAGCAGGAATTCCTGCAGGTCGATACCCGCAACATCCTGTTCATCTGCGGTGGTGCGTTCTCTGGTCTGGAAAAGGTCATTCAAAACCGTTCCACCAAAGGCGGCATCGGCTTCAACGCAGAAGTTCGCAGCAAGGAAGAAGGCAAGAAAGTCGGTGAGTCCCTGCGTGAAGTCGAGCCTGACGATCTGGTCAAGTTCGGTCTGATCCCGGAATTCGTCGGTCGTCTGCCGGTGCTGGCGACGCTGGACGAGCTGGACGAGGCTGCGCTGATGCAGATCCTCACCGAGCCGAAAAATGCCCTGACCAAACAGTATGCCAAGCTGTTCGAGATGGAAGGCGTAGACCTGGAGTTCCGCGCCGACGCGCTGAAATCGGTCGCCAAGCGTGCCCTGGAACGCAAAACCGGTGCTCGTGGATTGCGCTCGATCCTCGAAGGTGTGCTGCTCGACACAATGTACGAAATCCCCTCGCAGTCCGAGGTGAGTAAAGTTGTGATCGATGAAAGCGTTATAGAAGGCAAGTCCAAGCCACTGTATATCTATGAAAACAGTGAGCCGACTGCCAAGGCAGCGCCAGACGCCTAAGCGTCGCACTGGCGGTTTAAAGAAGGGGCCTTCGGGCCCCTTTGCTTTTATGGTAAATCGTCAAGGAATCAGGCTTCTTTCGCACGATCTTTGGCGCACTTTCTTTATCCGCTTGTTTTTTTCCAAAGCAGCCCCCATCTTGGTTTCAAGCTCAATTCCATCTGTTTCCGGCCTTGTGGCCGCCGTAGAGGCGAAATCATGAAGACAACCATCGAATTGCCTCTCCTGCCATTGCGTGATGTCGTGGTGTATCCGCACATGGTTATCCCGCTGTTCGTGGGGCGCGAGAAGTCTATCGAAGCCCTCGAGGCCGCGATGACGGGTGACAAGCAGATCCTTCTGCTGGCCCAGAGAAACCCTGCCGACGACGATCCCGGCGAAGACGCACTCTACCGGGTCGGTACCATTGCAACCGTCCTACAACTGCTCAAGCTGCCTGATGGCACCGTCAAGGTGCTGGTCGAGGGCGAGCAGCGCGGTGCTGTCGAGCGTTTCATCGAAGTGGACGGTCATTGCCGTGCCGAAGTTTCGCTGATCGACGAAGTCGACGCGCCGGAGCGCGAGTCGGAAGTGTTCGTTCGTACATTGCTGTCGCAGTTCGAACAGTACGTTCAACTGGGCAAGAAAGTCCCCGCCGAAGTCCTGTCGTCGCTCAACAGCATCGATGAGCCAAGCCGCCTGGTCGACACCATGGCCGCGCACATGGCGCTGAAGATCGAGCAGAAACAGGAAATCCTCGAGATTCTCGACCTCTCGGCCCGTGTCGAACACGTGCTGGCCTTGCTGGATGCCGAAATCGACCTGCTGCAGGTGGAAAAGCGCATCCGCGGGCGGGTCAAGAAGCAAATGGAGCGCAGCCAGCGCGAGTACTACCTGAATGAGCAGATGAAGGCCATTCAGAAAGAACTCGGTGACAGCGAAGAAGGCCACAACGAAGTCGAAGAGCTGAAAAAGCGCATCGATGCTGCGGGCCTGCCCAAGGATGCCCTGGCCAAGGCCACGGCTGAGCTGAACAAACTCAAGCAGATGTCGCCGATGTCTGCCGAGGCGACGGTGGTCCGTTCCTACCTCGACTGGCTGGTGCAGGTGCCGTGGAAAGCGCAGAGCAAGGTGCGCCTGGACCTGGCCCGCGCCGAAGACATTCTCGACGCCGACCACTACGGTCTGGAAGAAGTCAAAGAGCGGATCCTCGAATACCTCGCCGTGCAAAAACGCGTGAAGAAAATTCGTGGTCCGGTGCTGTGCCTGGTGGGTCCTCCTGGGGTCGGTAAAACTTCCCTGGCCGAGTCGATTGCCAACGCCACCAATCGCAAATTCGTCCGCATGGCCCTCGGCGGCGTGCGTGACGAGGCGGAAATCCGCGGTCATCGCCGTACTTACATCGGTTCGATGCCAGGAAGATTGATTCAAAAGATGACGAAAGTGGGCGTGCGCAACCCGCTGTTCCTGCTCGATGAAATCGACAAGATGGGCAGCGACATGCGGGGTGACCCTGCGTCGGCATTGCTGGAAGTGCTCGACCCCGAGCAGAACCACAATTTCAACGATCACTACCTGGAAGTCGACTACGACCTGTCCGACGTGATGTTCCTGTGCACCTCGAACTCGATGAACATTCCGCCAGCGTTGCTGGACCGGATGGAAGTCATTCGCCTGCCGGGCTACACCGAAGACGAGAAGATCAACATCGCCGTCAAATACCTCTCGCCGAAGCAGATCCAGGCCAACGGCTTGAAGAAAGGCGAGCTGGAATTCGACGCCGAAGCGATCCGCGACATCATTCGCTACTACACCCGTGAAGCCGGTGTGCGTGGCCTGGAGCGCCAGATTGCCAAGGTTTGCCGCAAGACGGTGAAGGAGCATGCGCTGGAAAAACGCTTCGCGGTGAAGGTCTCGGCCGACATGCTCGAGCACTTCCTGGGCGTGCGTAAATTCCGCTACGGCCTGGCCGAGCAGCAGGATCAGGTGGGTCAAGTGACCGGTCTGGCCTGGACGCAGGTCGGCGGCGAATTGCTGACGATTGAAGCGGCAGTGGTGCCGGGCAAAGGCCAGTTGATCAAGACCGGTTCGCTGGGCGATGTGATGGTCGAGTCGATCACCGCGGCGCAAACCGTGGTGCGCAGCCGCGCGAAGAGCCTGGGCATTCCCCTGGACTTCCACGAGAAGCGCGACACCCACATCCACATGCCGGAAGGGGCAACCCCGAAAGACGGCCCTAGCGCCGGTGTAGGCATGTGCACGGCCCTGGTGTCGGCCCTGACCGGGATCCCGGTGCGTGCCGATGTGGCCATGACCGGTGAAATTACCCTGCGTGGCCAGGTACTGGCCATTGGTGGCCTCAAGGAAAAACTGCTGGCGGCTCACCGTGGCGGGATCAAGACGGTGATCATTCCTGAAGAGAACGTGCGCGATTTGAAGGAGATTCCCGACAATATCAAGCAGGATCTTCAGATTAAACCGGTTAAATGGATTGACGAGGTCCTGCAAATTGCGCTGCAATACGCGCCGGAGCCCTTGCCCGATGTGGCTCCGGAGATAGTTGCGAAGGATGAAAAGCGCGAGTCTGACTCTAAGGAAAGAATTAGCACGCATTAATACGTATTAGCCTGGGGGGCTTCCTTGACAGCTTTTTAGAGCCCTTGTTATAAAGCGGCTCTTTAGTGCCTGTAGGCCATTCAGCACTGGTTTTTGCTTTTACCAAAAAACTTAGAATCATCTCATATAGATATAAGGGGACTTAGAGTGAACAAGTCGGAACTGATTGATGCTATCGCTGCATCCGCTGATATCCCGAAAGCTGCTGCTGGCCGTGCGCTGGACGCAGTAATCGAATCCGTCACTGGCGCTCTCAAGGCTGGCGACTCTGTAGTTCTGGTAGGTTTCGGTACGTTCTCCGTGACCGATCGTCCAGCTCGCGTAGGTCGTAACCCACAGACCGGCAAGACGCTGGAAATCGCTGCTGCCAAGAAGCCAGGTTTCAAAGCCGGTAAAGCACTGAAAGAAGCGGTCAACTAAGCCTCAGTCGGTTTTTTGCCCATCCGGGTCGGGATCATTTCCGGCTTGGCAGCGGAGCGGTAGTTCGGTCGGTCAGAATGCCCACCGATTACGCGGGGGTCGCGGGTTCGAGCCCTCGTCCGCTCCGCCAGTTACGAGAAGGCGCATCCTCGGATGCGCCTTTCTTCTATCCGGATTCTACCCACGCTCCACGGTTGCCTAATTTTGAAGTTCAACCGTTTCTGGGGGACGCATGCTGCAGAATATCAGGGACAATTCACAAGGCTGGATTGCCAAGACTATTATCGGGGTCATCGTTGCACTGATGGCCCTGACCGGTTTCGACGCCATTTTCCAGGCCACCACGCATAAAAACGACGTGGCCAAGGTCAACGGTGAAGAAATCAGCCAGAACGAGCTGAGCCAGGCGGTCGACATGCAACGTCGCCAGCTCATGCAACAGCTGGGCAAAGACTTCGATGCCTCCTTGCTCGACGAAAAAATGCTGCGTGATTCAGCGCTCAAGGGCCTGATCGATCGCAAACTGCTGCTGCAGGGCGCCCACGACTCCAAGTTCGCTTTCTCCGAAGCAGCGTTGGACCAAGTGATCCTAATGACCCCTGAGTTCCAGGTTGACGGCAAGTTCAGCCCTGAGCGTTTTGACCAGGTGATTCGTCAGTTGGGCTACAGCCGTCTGCAGTTCCGCCAGATGCTGGCTCAGGAAATGTTGATCGGCCAACTGCGCGCCGGCCTGGCAGGCAGCGGTTTTGTCACTGATGCCCAGGTACTGGCATTCGCCCGCCTGGAAAAACAGACCCGCGATTTCGCCACCCTGAACGTCAAGGCCGACCCGGCGGCGGTGAAGCTCACCGACGAAGAGGTCAAGGCTTACTACGACGAACACGCCAAGGAATTCATGACCCCGGATCAAGTGGTCATCGATTACCTCGAGCTGAAAAAGTCGTCGTTCTTTGACCAGGTTGCGGTGAAAGACGAAGAACTGCAGGACGCCTATCAGAAAGAAATCGCCAACCTGGCCGAACAACGCCGGGCTGCGCACATTCTGATCGAGGTCAACGACAAGGTCAGCGAGGCGCAAGCCAAGGCCAAGATCGAAGACGTGCAGGCGCGCCTGGCCAAGGGCGAAAGCTTCGAGGCCCTGGCCAAGGAGTTCTCCCAGGACCCGGGTTCGGCTGCCAATGGCGGTGACCTCGGTTACGCAGGTCCGGGCGTTTACGATCCGGCCTTTGAAACGGCGCTGTACGCGCTGAACAAAGACCAGGTCTCGGCACCGGTTCGCTCCAGCTTCGGTTTCCACCTGATCAAGCTGTTGGGCGTTGAAGCACCTGAAGTGCCGAGCTTTGCCAGCCTGAAAGACAAACTGACCCGTGAGGCGAAAACCCAGCAGGTCGAGCAGCGTTTCGTCGAAGCCACCAAGCAATTGGAAGACTCGTCGTTCGAAGCCTCCGACCTGGCCCAACCGGCTGCCGATCTGAAGTTGACCGTGCACACCAGCGTGCCATTTGGCCGCGAGGGCGGGGAAGGTGTTGCTGCCAACCGTGCCGTGATCACGGCTGCGTTCAGCCCGGAAGTCCTGGATGAAGGCGCCAACAGCGGCGCGATCGAACTGGATCCGGAAACCGTGATCGTGTTGCGTGCCAAGGAGCACCGCAAGCCAGAGCAATTGCCGCTGGCCAGCGTTGACACCGCGATTCGCGCGCAACTGGTCAAGGAACACGCCAGCGCTGCGGCCAAGGCCAAGGCAGATGAACTGGTTGCCAGCCTGCGTGACGGCAAGACCGCCCCGGACAGCCTGAGCTGGAAAGTCACCGAAGCGGCCACCCGTGGCCAGGAAGGCGTCGATCCAACCGTGCTGCAGGCGCTGTTCCGCATGCCCAAGCCTGCCGCCAAGGACAAGCCGACCTTCAGCAGTGTGACCCTGCCGGATGGTAGCCTGGTGATCGTGCGCCTTAACGGTGTCAACGAAGCCGCCGCGCCAACCGATGAAGAGAAGGCTCAGTACCGCCGCTTCCTCGCCTCGCGCGTGGGTCAGCAGGACTTTGCAGCGTACCGCAAGCAGTTGGAAAGCCAGGCCGACGTCAAGCATTACTGATGCCTGATTGACGCGCTGTGCTTTCAACGAAAACCCCGGCCATCTGGTCGGGGTTTTCGTTTTATGGCCTGTATCAGCGACTTTTTTCGGCAATTGATGGTCAGTAGACTGTCGCCCGTGCAAGACACGCGCGCCGTCAGCTGGCGTTCTGTTGCACAATACGCCCCGGATCGTTTTCTTCAGGATGTTCAATGTTCAGATCATTTCCTCTGCGTGCCGCCGGACTGGCGCTGATGTTGGCAGCCATGGCCGGTTGCTCCAAGGACCAGGCCATCTATGAGCATGAGAACTTCGATGATTCCGGGACGTTCTCGCGCAAATACCCGGTGACCGACACGGCATCCTGCGAGGCGGCCCGGCGAGCACTGTTGAGCCAGGGCTACATCATCACCAGTTCCGATCCGAAACTGATCAGCGGACACAAGAGCTTCCAGCAGACCGGCGACACGCACATGGAGATCAGCTTCAGCGTGGTCTGTGCCGAAGACAGCAGCCATCATGCGACGATGTTTGCCAATGCCCTGCAGGACCGTTATGCGCTGAAGAAAACCAACAACTCGGCGAGTCTGGGGGTTGGTGTGCTGGGGTCGGTGTCAATGCCGATCGGTTCGTCCGACGACTCGATGGTCAAGGTCGCCAGCGAAACCGTGACCGCGGCCAAGTTCTACGAGCGCTTCTTCGCCCTGGTCGAAGTTTTTCTGCCAACTGAAGTGAAGAAAGCCGCGCACATCAGCGAAAAACCCCAGGCGGATCTGGGGGTACCGGAGCCCAAGGCTGTGCCTGCCATGCCTGCGGCACCCGCTGCAGCCGCACCCACCGCCGAGCCCGCCCAGGCGCTGCCGGCAGCCCAGGCGCCTGCGCCGATCGAGGCTGCGCCAGCGATCCCGGCCGCCACCGGGCCGACCGCACCGGCGGTGTCGGAGCCGGTTGCGCCGCCCCCTGAAGCGGCTCCGATCACGCCAGACAGCAAGGTCGAAACCACGCCTGAATCGGCGCCCGAGGTGATCACCCCGCCGAGCAATCCCGAGTCCCTGGCGCCGCCATCCGAGCCGATTCCAGCCTTGCCAGCATCTGGCCAATAATTCGCCATTCGCTTCCTGCCCCGGCAACCTTGACGGTGGTCAAAATCTGCCGGGTCAACCCCTGATAAATTCCCGAGTGCCTGCTACGTTTTATAAACAGCAGGCGCCACTGTCTGTCTGCGTCATTTTTCTTTCACGCGGGCACTTTATGCTGCGGATACAGGTCAGTGATTCAACGCTTATCGACAAGAATCAGGAGAAGGGTGCTATGGACGATTATCAGGAAGAACTGCTCGAGTATCAGGCCTTCGAGCTCGACCCACTGGAGCCGGCGGACGACGCCACCGAGTTGTAACTGCGCCTACGCCAACTGCCGGTGACTGCGGCGAAACTCGCCCGGCGTCTGGCTGTTCCAGCGTTTGAAGGCGCGTTGAAACGCTTCTGCCGAAGCAAATCCCAACAGGTAGGCGATTTCGCCGAAGGCCAGTTCCGTGTCGCGGATATAGGTCATTGCCAGGTCGCGGCGGGTGTCGTTGAGAATCGCGCGAAATTGCGTGCCTTCTTCAGCGAGCTTGCGGCGCAAGGTCCAGGTTGGCAACTTCAGGCGCGCCGCCACTTCTTCCAGGTCGGGTTCACGACCGCCATTGAGCAAGGGTCCCAACAACGCGGTGATGCGTTCGCGCAGGCTGCGGGTGCGGGTCAATTGCTCCAGTTCACGCTCACATAAGCTCAACAGCAGGCGCCAGGTGCTGGGGCAATGGTCAGGGTTGCGCTGGGCCAGGCTGGCCTGACTCAAGCGCAACTGGTTGTGCTCGGCGCCAAACTGCAGGGTGCATTCGCCGAGGCGGGCGTAGTCGCCATGGTAGTCAGGCTGTGGGAATTCGATCTCGATGCGCTCGGCACGCAAGGGTTCGCCGCAGACACTGGATAGCTGCTGCAGCCAACTGGCGATGACCGAGTCCACCACAAAACGGTTATAGGCGTTGTACGGACTGATCGAGTAGAAGCGCAGCCAGGCCCCCTGGGAATCTTCGTGGAAACTCGACTGGCCACGATAGTTGGAGCCGTAGAGCGCTTCGAAGCGACTCAGGCAGCGCGCCGCTTCGCGCACGGTCGGCGCCTGCGCCGCGGTGACTCCGGCCAGGCCCAATTGATTCAGGCGGCTGAGCTGGCCCATGCGCAGCCCCAGCGCCGGGTCGCCGGTGAGCTGGATGGCCGCGTGCCCCAGGCGCATGTAGCGTGGAATCGACAGCCGCGCGCCGGCTTCTGCCAGGCGTGCGGCATCCAGGCCGTATTGTTCGAGCAGGGGTTGCGGGTCCAGGCCATGGTTGCGCACCGCATCCGCCAGACTATGGACGAAACCTACGGACAGGTCGCCAAGGCGCATCGGCAGCGGCTTCATGGGTTACAGCCAGACATTCAGCAGGCGCGCACCCCGCGCCTCGCCATCGGCGAAGTGCTGGCCGTGACTGCTGAGGAAGCTCTGGCCGGCGCTGCCGCGGTCCCAGAACTGCCCGCGCAGGAACACGCTCATTCCGGCATTGGCCTGGCTGATGGGCTGCTGGCTGGTCAGTGTCAGGCGATGCCAGGCCTGGCCTTCGCTGAGTTCGCCGGGCTTGAGGCTGATTTCACTTGGGGTCGATGGCCCCTGGTAACCGCGCCAGGGTGTGTCCCAGCTCGTGCGCCCGCTGACAAACGCCGGCACCGCGATCAACGTGGCGTTCTGGTCGTTGAGCTTGCGGTAATTGTCGGGGTACCAGCTGTCGTTGCCGATCAGCACACCCAGGCGTCCGGCCGGGGTGTCGACGACCGTCACCGCCTGATCGGCAGCGGCATGGATGAACCGGCGCTCGTCGACACTCGGGCTCAACTGGCGTTGTGGCTGGCCCAGCGGCAGGCCGTCGCGGCCAAACACCAGGCTGGTGTTGTACAGCGGTCCGCGACCGATTTTCAGCTCGCCGTCTTCGACGCGTGGCTCAGGCAGGACAATGCTGCCCGCCACCAGGGTGATCTGGAACTCGCGCGCCAGACCGCCGAACAGGGCCTGGTATTGCCGGGCCATGGTCTTCGCCTTCATTCGCAGGTGGGCGTCATCCACGCGACTGTCGCCCTTGGCCATCACCCAGGCGCGCAGGAATGGCAGGGGATTGCTCGCCGCCAGCCAGGTCATCGCCTCGTCGAAGGTCGCGGCCTGATACAGCTCATCCTTTTCGCCGCCGAGCATCAACCAGGTGCCGATGTGCTCGGGCAGCACCACCACGGTTTTTTCATTGAGCAGGTCGCGCTCGCGGGCCGCCTGCACATAGGCTGCGAGCTTGCGATGCAGGCGCTCGGGGCTTTGGTAGTCGGTGGGGAACAGTTCGGGCTGGATACCCAGCAGGTTGCCGCGGTCAGCGGGCACTCCCTGGTCGACCGCGAGCTCGATGCGCAGGTCCGACAGGTAATGGCCCGCCGGGCGTTCGGTGGTCCACATGGCGTAGGTGGTGATGACGGCGACCAGCGCCATGGCGAGGGTCAGGTAAAGAAGTTTGCGCATGGGAAAACAGGGATCGGCCGTATACAAGGTTGGCGTCTAGGGTAGGCCTCCCTCGGGCGAATGCCAAGGGCTGCTGCGCATTTGGATCAATAACTTGTCAGTTTCGGTCATTGAGTGCCGGCGGGGCTGATCTTAGTCTGTGCCACATAACCGATGGGTGCCCAAGAGCGCCCGCACTTTTTTCGTGATTGTTCGTTGTGGAGTTTCCAATGACCGCCGCTCATTACCCGCACCTGTTGGCCCCGCTGGACCTGGGTTTTACCACGCTGCGCAACCGCACCCTGATGGGCTCGATGCACACCGGTCTTGAGGAAAAGCCAGGGGGCTTCGAGCGCATGGCCGCGTACTTTGCCGAGCGCGCCCGGGGCGGCGTGGGGCTGATGGTCACCGGCGGCATTGGCCCGAACGACGAGGGCGGGGTGTACTCCGGCGCCGCCAAACTGACTACGCACGAAGAAGCACTGAAACACCAGATCGTCACCCGTGCGGTGCACGAGGCCGGTGGCAAGATCTGCATGCAGATCCTCCACGCCGGGCGCTATGCCTACAGCCCGAAACAGGTTGCGCCGAGTGCCATCCAGGCACCGATCAACCCGTTCAAGCCCAAGGAGCTGGACGAGGAGGGTATCGAGAAGCAGATCAGCGATTTCGTCACCTGCTCGACACTGGCGCAGACGGCCGAATACGACGGCGTCGAGATCATGGGCTCGGAAGGTTATTTCATTAACCAATTCCTCGCCGCCCATACCAACCACCGCACCGATCGCTGGGGTGGCAGCTACGAAAACCGTATGCGCCTGCCGGTGGAAATTGTCCGTCGGGTGCGCGAGGCCACCGGGCCGAACTTCATCATCATTTTCCGCCTGTCGATGCTCGACCTGGTGGAAGGCGGCAGCACCTGGGAAGAAATCGTGCAATTGGCCAAGGCCATTGAGCAGGCCGGTGCGACCATTATCAACACCGGTATCGGCTGGCACGAAGCGCGGATCCCGACCATTGCCACCAAGGTTCCGCGTGCGGCCTTCAGCAAGGTCACGGCCAAGCTGCGCGGTTCGGTGAGCATTCCGCTGATCACCACCAACCGTATCAACACCCCGGAAGTCGCCGAGCAGATTCTTGCCGAGGGCGACGCCGACATGGTCTCGATGGCTCGGCCATTCCTTGCCGACCCGGATTTCGTCAACAAGGCTGCTGCCGGTCGAGCCGACGAAATCAATACCTGCATCGGTTGCAACCAGGCCTGCCTTGACCACACCTTCGGCGGCAAGCTGACCTCGTGCCTGGTCAACCCGCGCGCCTGCCACGAAACCGAACTCAACTACCTGGCCGTGCAGCAGATCAAGAAAATCGCCGTGGTCGGTGCCGGGCCTGCCGGGCTGGCGGCGGCCACCGTGGCCGCCGAGCGTGGTCATCAGGTGACGCTGTTCGATTCGGCCAGCGAAATCGGTGGTCAGTTCAATGTGGCCAAGCGCGTGCCGGGCAAGGAAGAGTTTTTCGAAACCCTGCGCTACTTCAATCGCAAGCTGCAGACCACTCACGTCGAGGTGTGCCTGAACACTCGGGTCGATGTGGCGCAGTTGGTGGCCGGTGGTTACGACGAAGTCATCCTGGCCACCGGTATCGCGCCGCGCACGCCGGCGATTCCCGGGGTCGAGCATGCCAAGGTGCTGAGCTACCTGGATGTGATCCTGCAGCGCAAGCCGGTCGGCCAGACCGTTGCGGTGATCGGTGCTGGCGGTATCGGTTTCGATGTCAGTGAATTCCTCGTGCACCAGGGCGTTGCCACCAGCCAGGACCGTGAGGCGTTCTGGAAGGAGTGGGGCATCGATACCCATCTCGAAGCACGCGGCGGTGTCGCCGGAATCAAGGCCCAACCCCATGCCCCGGCACGTCAGGTGTTCCTGTTGCAGCGCAAGAAATCCAAGGTCGGCGACGGCCTGGGCAAGACCACTGGCTGGATCCACCGTACCGGTTTGAAAAACAAGCAGGTGCAGATGCTCAACAGTGTCGAGTACCTGAAAATCGACGATCAGGGCCTGCACATTCGCATTGGCGAAAGTGGCGAGCCGCAGGTGCTGGCGGTGGATAACATCGTCATCTGCGCCGGCCAGGACCCGCTGCGTGAGCTGCATGATGGCCTGGTGGCCGCCGGGCAGAATGTGCACCTGATCGGCGGCGCCGACGTGGCGGCGGAGCTGGATGCCAAGCGCGCCATCAACCAGGGTTCGCGCCTGGCGGCCGAGTTGTAATTTGCCTGCCGGTCGGCGAGGGGGAGATTGAAGCTGCTAAGATCCCGGCTCTTTCTCCCCGAGCCGGCCACCGATGTTTCTCCCTCCTGACTGGCAACCCCGTGCCCCGCTCGAACGGTTGCACCTCGACTGGCTGGAGCGTACCGGGGTCGAGGTGGCGGTGTTGCGCCTGGACCTTGTCGACCCGCTGATCACCGGCAACAAATGGTTCAAGCTGGTCGAACACCTCAAGCTTGCCAGCGAGTCCGGGGCCCAAGGCGTCATCAGTCTGGGTGGCGCCTGGTCCAACCATCTGCATGCTCTGGCGGCGGCGGGCAAGCGCTTTGGTTTTGCCACCGTCGGCCTGCTGCGCGGGCATCCCCAACAAACCGCCACCGTGGCCGATCTACAGGCCTTGGGCATGCACCTGCATTGGCTGGGTTATGGCGGTTATCGCGCGCGACATGCGGCGGATTTCTGGTTGCCGTGGCTTGCACAGTACCCGGGTTTCCAGGCGGTGCCGGAAGGCGGTGGTGGTCTCCTCGGAGCACGGGGCTGCGGGCAGTTGCTGGCGTTGGTCGAGCCACAACTGAAGGGCTTGGGCTGGCATGGGCACGATGGCTGGTGGCTGGCCTGTGGCACCGGTACCACGGCGGCGGGGCTGGTCCTGGCCGAAGGGGGGCGGCATCCGCTCTACGGGGTCCTGGCAGTGCCGGAGGATCACGGTGTGGCGCAGCAGATCGCGGCGATTCTCAACGAAAGTGGGAAACTCGATTCTGGATATGAACTGATCGATGGCAGTCGCGGCGGCTTCGCCAAAGTCGATCCGGCACTTCTGGCGTTCATCACCGAAACCGAGCGCGCCAGTGGCCTGCCGCTGGAGCCGCTGTACACCGGCAAGGCGCTGCTGGCGCTCAAGCAACAGGTCGAAGGCGGGCGATTCGTCGCAGGAACGCGGTTGATCTTTGTACACACCGGCGGCTTGCAGGGCCGCCGGGGCTTCGTGGGCTAGTTGCGCTTGGGCATCATGCGCAGCAGGGTGTTGTCGCGGTAATAGTAGTGGTGGGCAATACCGGCGACGGCGTGCAGGCCGATCAGCCAATAACCGATGGTTCCGCCCAGCACATGCCAGCCTTGCAGCTGCTTGGCCAGTTCCTTGTTCTCGGCCATCAGCAACGGCAAGTCGATGCCGTAGAACATCACCTGGTTACCGGCAGCGCTGGTCACCATCCATCCGAGAATCGGCATGCCGATCATGAACACGTACAGGGCAACATGCATCAGCGTGGCCATCAGGCTTTGCCACTGCGGCGGTGCCGGGATGATCTTCGGCGCCACGCCCAGGCTGCGGGCGAACAGGCGCAGCCAGACCAGTACGAACACGGTCAGGCCGAGCATGAAGTGAGCTTCCTTGATCAGGGTCCGGCCACCACTGCCCTTGGGAAAGATCCCGCGCAGTTCGATGGTGGCATACACCACGACCAGCAACACCAGCATCAACCAGTGCAACGTGATCGATACGGTGCTGTAGCGTGATTCGGAGTTCTTCCAGGGCATACGGTGGTTCCTCGCTAGTCAGGTCTCAAGCGTTCCGTTCTTGGATGACGGAGTGCTGTAACTGTAATCCTGTTTGCGCAGAAATGCCGGGTTCAGATCAAGCTTTTGTCACGCGCCGGAGGCTCTGAGTCGGGGATTGCGTGGAAATGAAAACGCCAGCCGTTATCAATGGCTGGCGTGATTGACAAATGCTCGCATTCAGCTGCTTTGCGGCATCTCGCCTCGGGCCAGGCGCTGGTTGATGTCGGCGATGACCTGCGGCAGGTCGGTGATGGTGTCGATCATGTAGTGCGGGCGCGAACCTTCGAACAGGCCATGAATGCGCGTGCGCTCGCTGGCCAGGGTGTCGCTGGCCAGTGCGCGATAGCCCTCGTAGGTCAGGCCCAGGGCATTGCCCGAGCAGATCAACGCCACCGTCCACATGCCGGCGCGACGGCCTTCGAGAATGCCGGGCACAGTGTCGTCGATCTTCACGCAGGCGGCGACGTCATCGATGCCCAGGGCAATCACGTTGGCCAGGGCCTGGGCCGGCCATGGACGACCGTTGGGTACTTCATCGGTGGCGACTACGTGATCGGCAATGTAGCCATTGGTGGCGGCCAGTTCGACCACCTTGTCCATGACCTGTTTCGGATAGCCGGAGCACGAACCGATCTTGATCCCCTGTTGACGCAACTGCGCGATGGTCTCCAGGGCGCCGGGGATCAGCGCCGAATGCTCGGCGATTTTTTCGATCTGCAGCGGCATGAAGCGCTGGTAGATGGCAGTCACGTCATCGTCGGTCGGGGTACGGCCAAACACCTTGCGATAACGCTCGGCCACTTCCGGCTGATCGCACAGGGTGCGAATGTGGTCCCACTTGCCCATGCCCATCGGCCCGCGGGCCTCGTCGATGGAGACCTGGACATCGAACTCGGCGAAGGCTTCGACAAAAATCTGGGTTGGGGCGAATGAGCCGAAATCGACCACGGTGCCGGCCCAGTCGAGGATGGCGGCTTGCAGCTGGGTTGGGTTGGTGTAGTTCATGGTGAGTGAATTCCTGAGCAAATGGTTAGGCATTGACACGATTGGGTGCGAATCAGATATCCAGGACTTCCATTTCCCGCAGGACCTCGGCCACCGCCGCCACCGCAGCGCGCATTTCGCCTGCGTTGACGTGGCCGATGCAGCCCACGCGGAAGGTTTCGACCTGGGTCAATTTGCCCGGGTAAAGGATGAACCCCTTGGCCTTGACCCGTTCGTAGAACTCCTTGAACTGGTAGCGCGGATCCTTCGGTGCATGAAAGGTGACAATGATCGGTGCCTGGATCGCC
This sequence comes from Pseudomonas sp. F007, assembly GCF_057814275.1. Classification (NCBI taxonomy): domain Bacteria; kingdom Pseudomonadati; phylum Pseudomonadota; class Gammaproteobacteria; order Pseudomonadales; family Pseudomonadaceae; genus Pseudomonas; species Pseudomonas sp. F007. Next base: position 438,877 of record NZ_JBVATA010000007.1, read on the forward strand.
GCGGGCAGGAAGCTGCGCAGGCCGAGCCGGGCCATTTCTTCCAGCAGCACCTGGCAGTTGTCGGCGTAGCGCTGATGGCGCACGGCCAGGCCACCTTCTTCGTTGTATTGCAGCAGCGCTTCGTGCAGCGCCGCGACCACATGGGTCGGTGGGGTGAAGCGCCATTGGCCGGTCTTGGCCATGTAGCTGTGCTGGTCGAACAGGTCCATGGCCAGCGAATGGGAATTGCCGCCGGCATTGGCCAGCGCGGCCTTGTTGGCGAAGACGAAGCCCATGCCGGGCACGCCTTCCAGGCACTTGCCGCTGGCGGCGATCAAGGCATCGAAGGGCACTTGCTGCGCGTCGATCGGCAAGGCGCCGAACGAGCTCATGGCGTCGATGATCAGGCGTTTGCCGTGGCGGGCGATAACCTGGGCAATTTCCGGCAGGGGGTTGAGGATCCCGGTGCTGGTTTCGCAGTGGATCAGCGCCACGTGAGTGATGCTGTCATCGGCCTGCAGCAGGCGATCGACGTCGGCGGCGGTGGTCGGTTCGTCTTCGGCGGTTTCAAAGGTGCTGAACGCGCGCCCCAGTACTTCGCAGATCTTCGCCAGGCGCTTGCCGTAGGCGCCATTGATCAGCACCAGGACCTTGCCATCGCGCGGCACCAGGGTGCCGATCGCCGCTTCGACGGCGAAGGTGCCGCTGCCTTGCAACGGCACGCAGTGGTGGCTGGCGCCGCCGTTGACGATGGCCAGCAGTTGCTCGCACAGGCTGGCGGTCAATTGGTTGAAGCGTTCATCCCATGAACCCCAGTCGACCATCATCGCCTGGCGGGTGCGGGCCGATGTGGTCAGTGGGCCGGGGGTGAGCAGGATGGGTTCGGCAGTACTCATTCTCGTGTCCTCGCGTTCGATGGGATGAAGCTGCGGGAGATAAATTGCAATTTGCCGTTTCATCAATCAAATTGTTTGTTGTTATGCCAGCCATCAGTGGGAGTTATTCATGAACCTGTTCCAGCTGCGCGCCTTCGATGCAGTGGCCCGCGAAGGCAGCTTTACCCGGGCGGCGAGCCGCTTGTTCATCAGCCAGCCGGCGGTGACCGGACACATCAAGGCGCTGGAGGAGCACTACCAGATCAGTCTGTTGCGGCGCACCGCGCGGCGGGTCGAATTGACCGAGGAGGGGATCAAGCTGGCGGCGATCACCCGGGCCATGTTCGGCCTGGCCGATGAGGCCCAGGTGTTGCTTGAGGCCAACCGCCAGCTCTTGACCGGACGCCTGGAAGTCGCCGCCGATGGCCCGCACCTGGTCATGCCACTGCTCGCCAGCCTGCGCGCGCGCTACCCCGGGATCACCGTCAACCTGCGTTTGGGCAACGCCCAGGAAACCCTTGCCGCGCTGCTGTCCGAGCATGCCGACGTGGCCGTGCTGACCGAAGTGGAGCCGCGCAAGGGCCTGCACCTGCAAGCCCTTGGCGAGTCACGGATGTGCGCGCTGGTTCCCCAGGGACATCCTTGGTCGACATTGGACAAAGGCGTGGCCATCCAGCAGCTGGATCAGGTGATCATGGTCTTGCGCGAGCCGAGCTCGATCACCCGCCGCACCTTCGATCAGGCCTGCGTCCAGGCGCGAGTCAGCCCGCGGGTGCTGCTGGAACTGGACAGCCGCGAAGCAGTGACCGAAGCGGTGGCGGCACAGTTGGGCGTCGGGGTGGTGGCGTCAGCGGAAGTCAGCCCCGACCCGCGGGTGTGCGCGGTTCCTATCCAGGGGGAGGGCCTGCTCAATCGGCACCTGCTCGGGTGCCTGGAGCGGCGCCGCGATTTACGCCTGATCCAGGCATTTTTTGCCCTGGCGCCCTCTGCCTAGTCAGGCCAGGCTGTCGCGCACGATCTGCAGAAACGTCGCCACCACCCGCCGTGAACTCTGTTCGCGCAGGCACACCAGGGTTTCGGTCATGCGCCGGGTGCAGTCGACAATCGGCAGCGCACAGACCCGTGAGTCGGCGCCAAATTCGGCGGACGAGACCACGCCCACGCCAATCCCCACCACCACCGCCTCCCGCGCCGCCTCGCGGCCTTCCACTGAAATCGCCGGGCGAATGCGAAAGCCGGCGCGGGCCATTTCTTCTTCGAGGATCTGCCGGGTCACCGAGCCCACTTCGCGCAGGACCAGCGGGGTGTCGTGCAGATCGGCGAGGCAGATCGACTCGCGATTGGCCCAGGGATGATTGCGCGAAACGAAGGCGACCATCGGATCGTTACGCAGCGGCAGTGACAGCAGGCGCTCGTCGCTGACATCGCGGCCGAGCAACGCCAGGTCGGCCTGATAGTTGAACAGGCGAAATAGTGATTCGTCGGTATTGCCGGTTTCAATCTTCACGCTGATCCCGGGGTAGCGCTCGCAGAACCGGGCGATCTGCGGCAACACATGCACCGGGGCATCCACTGCGAGGATCAGCCGACCGGTTTGCAGGGCCTGGGAATCCTGCAGCAGCTCATGGGCTTCGGCCTCGATCACGAACAGGCGCTGGGTGATGCCCAGCAGGCGCTCGCCGAGGTCGGTCAGGCGCACCGAGCGTTTGTTGCGATGAAACAGCAGCACGCCGAAACGTTCCTCGAGTTTGCGCACCTGATCGGAGATAGCCGGCTGGGTCAGGAACAACCGTTCGGCGGCCTTGGTGAAGCTGCCATGCAGGGCGACCGCATGAAAAGCCTTGAGCTGAGCGTGGGAAACCGACATCGGATAACCTCTTACAAGCTGCGCTTATATTGGAAATACGATAAATCGATTTCACTTATTAATCAGTAATTGTTTTTATCGCTTCAACTGTCGCTGACGGGTCGCTCGACTCGCGGTGATGGCCATGATCCTGGCGCGCATGGAAATCTCGAGACAGGGATGAATCAGGACTCATCTGACCGGTAATGCCTCAGTGAAAGAGGCCTTGCCGCAGTGCTCAACAATAAAAAACACAGGCGTTTTGCTTTCTGAATCTGCCGGCACACTCACACCCTGAGGTCAGATCCACAATGAATAAGCACATCGGCACCATCAAGCGTTGGCGCGTGCAAATCTTCGCCATCACCTGGCTCGCTTACGCAGCCTTCTACTTCACTCGAAAAGCCTTCTCGGTGGCCAAACTGGGCATCGCCGAAGACCCCAGCTTCCACCTCGACAAAATGGCCATGGCCAACCTCGACGGGATTTACCTGGCGGCCTATGCCGTCGGGCAATTCGCCTGGGGCATCCTCGCCGACCGCTACGGACCACGGGTGGTGGTGCTCGGCGGGTTATTGATTTCCGCGGCGGCGGCCGTGGTGATGGGCAGCTTCGCGACCTTGCCGATCTTCGCCACCTGCATGCTGATCCAGGGCCTGGCGCAATCCACCGGCTGGTCGGGGTTGTGCAAGAACATCGGCAGTTTCTACCCTGCGCAGCAGCGCGGTCGGGTATTGGGTTTGTGGAGTTCGTGCTACGCCTTCGGTGGGCTGGTGGCGTCGCCCTTTGCCGGCTGGTGGGCCTATACCTACATTGGCAGCTGGCACGCGGCATTTATCTCCAGCGCGGTAGTGGTGGGGTTGGTCGCGCTGCTGTTCTTTATCTTCCAGCGCAACAAGCCCGAGGATGTTGGCCTGCCTGCCGTGGAGCCAGAGCCGCAGCTCAGTGCCGAGGAGGTCCAGGCGCAAGGCAAGGTCAGCGTGCTGGCGCCGCTGCGTGAGATTCTGCGCAATCGCACGGTGCTCACCCTGGGCCTGGCGTATTTCATGCTCAAGCCGGCGCGCTACGCGATTTTGCTGTGGGGACCGGTGATTGTCTTCGAGCAGATGCCTGCGGTGGGCAAGGTCGGGGCGGCAATCATCCCGACGGCATTCGAGTTGGCCGGGTTGCTCGGGCCGATCCTGCTGGGCCTGGCCTCGGACAAGCTGTTCGGCGCACGGCGCATGCCGGCCTGCGTCCTCAGCCTGTTGGCCCTGACCGTATCACTGGCGCTGTTCATGGGGGCCTTGCATACCGGCAGTGTGCTGTTGGTGGTGGCCTTGCTGTTTGTCATGGGCCTGACCCTGTATGGGCCGGACTCGATGATCAGCGGCGCCGCGGCGATTGACTTCGGTACGGCCAGGGCGGGCGCCACGGCCGCCGGATTCGTCAACGGCTGCGGCTCGGTCGGGGCAATTCTCGGCGGCCTGCTGCCGGGCTACTTCGACACCGTCACGGTGTTCGTCGTGTTCGCCGGCTGTGCCATGTTCTCCGCCCTGGTGCTGATCCCGCACTGGAACAGTCGGCCGGCCGGACTCAAGCCGGATCGCGACATCGTCACCCCTGCGTCACTGGCGATCAAGCCACTGCGTAGCTGATCCTCCTGTTGCTCAAGCGTCCCTGCCAAACGGTGGCACCAGCCAGTCGAACAGCAGGTGATTGCGTGTGCAACGTCGATGCTGTTCAGCGGCCCTGGCGCATTCGATAAACGCCAGGCGCTGCTGACTGTCCCAGTGCTGGCGCAGGTACTCGGCCAGCGCTACGCACTGCTGGCGGTACACCAGGAACAGTTGCTCCGGCGTGCGGGCAAACTCGCCGGCCAGGCGGGTTTTCTGTTGCGTACTCAAGGCCAATCCGCCGCTGCTCGAACTGCTGCCCTGCAGGAGCACCTCCTGTTGTTCGGGGCTTGTGAGGGCGGCGATACCGGGGGCGGGCAACCGCACGATGGTCCAGGGCGTGTAGCCCAGGCAATCGGTACTGGCGGGCGGTTGTTCAAACAGGTAAATCTCGCCGTTCCACGGCTGCTCTTCGCTGGCCGTCTGCTGGGTGACCGCAGGCTCGGCAGGGCTCTGTGGCGCCCAGGCCAGCATCGGCCCGGACAGGCTGATGCTGTTGGCGCCGATGTGCAGCCTGTTGCCATTGGCGGCAAGGCTGATGGGCGTATCCGTCTCGCCGAGAAGGGGGGGCGCTCCCGGTGCGAGCAGCAGCGGTCGATCCGGATCGCCATCAAGGAAGCTGATATGGACCTCGCTGCCACCCATGGGCAGGCTCGGCTGCCCCGCGCCGGTGTGGGCAATCGGCAGCCAGACCCCTTGGACCTCCTGCTCCGCAGCGTGTGCCGACCATAGCTGCACCTGCAGACGATGGTGCGCATCGAGACGCGCAGGCTCGATCACGCGGCCGATCTGCAGGCCATCGATGCGTGGCTTGGCGAGGGTGAGCGCCGGGCGAAACTCGGTCGACCAGGCAATCGCCTTGAAGTCGTTATGGTAGGAGGGCGTGGGCAAATTGCCGACGGCTTGAAAATGATGCTCCACCTCACACAGCAGCCATTGATCATTCAGCGATGCCTGCGGATGCCCGCTGACCTGCAGGATCCGTCCTGCACCCATGTCGGCCTGGGTGGAGCAACCGTCGATCTGTCGCTCAAGGCAGCGCAGGCGTTGCAATTCGCGACGGCTCAGCTGGTTCTGGCGCAGTTGCGCGGACCCAGGGCGCGCACCTGGGGTAGCGGGCGTGCAGTGCAGCTGATTGGCCGCTTCGCCCAGGTTGGCGGGTGCAGGATTACCAGGTGGGTGCCAGGCGTTTCGTGGCTCACTCAAGGGCCGGCCGAGGGTTTCGACCATCTGCCGGATCGCCGGCTGCTCACCACCGAGCCGGTCAAAGGCGGCGTCGAGCAGCGGCTGGGCGAAGCTGGCATTGTCTTCGGCGAACACCAGCACATGTTGCTGGCGATGATGTTCAAAATGAAAATGTATACCTTCCTCTTCGCACAGCCGCTGCAACAGTTGCAGGTCGCTTTCATCGTATTGGACACACAATTCCCGTGGCGCGTACTCGCCATGGGGCAGTTCGAAGCGGTAGCTGGCGTCCGGCAGTTGGTGCTCTTGCAGCAGGCGCCGTAGTACCTGGGAAACGCTCAGTTGTTGCCAGATCCGTCGTCGCCTCGGGTGTTCCAGGTTCAGCAGGCGCGGGGCGAGCTGCAGGCGATAGCCCATTGGCTGGCGACCTTCGTAATGCAGGCTGGCGCTGTGGATGATGCCGTGGATTCCGCTGTGTGCGGTCAAGGCCAGGAAGGCTGGCTGCTGCAACCATTGCTCCGGTTCCATGGCGGGCACCGGGCCGAGCAGGTCGATAGCGAAATGGTAGGGCTGGTTGAGCGCTTCGCGGCCGTGCAACTGCCGGACCGGGAGGCTCAGGGTAGTGGCGGTGAGGCTCAGGGTCGGGGGACTTTCCGTGTCGATGTGCATCACGCTCTCTTCTGCCATGAAGTTCGGGGGGTAGAGGTTACGAAACCCCGATCACTAATAGTCGGCCCGGGATGGCATTTCAGAAAAGCCCTACAGCCGCTTGTGAGTATGTCGATCACCGGCTTAACTTTTTGGTCGATTGCCAACTTCTTGCCGTATAAACTGGCGCAAAGCGTCGGCCAATAGATGTCTCGGCGCCACTGATCAAGAGAGTGAGTAATGGGCGCACAGTGGAAGGTTAAACACAAAGAAGCGGCAGCCAACGCCAAGGGGAAAATCTTCGGCAAACTGGTAAAGGAAATCACTATCGCGGCGCGAAACGGTGCCGATATCGCAACCAACGCGCACCTGCGCCTGGTAGTGGAACAGGCCAAGAAAGCCTCGATGCCCCGTGAAACCCTGGAACGTGCGATCAAGAAAGGTTCGGGGCAGTTGGGTGAGACCGTCCAGTACCATCGCGTGACCTACGAAGGCTTCGCCCCGCACCAGGTGCCGCTGATCGTCGAGTGCGTGACCGACAACATCAACCGCACCGTCGCTGAAATCCGCGTGGCCTTCCGCAAGGGCCAACTGGGCGCATCCGGCTCCGTGGCCTGGGATTTCGACCACGTCGGCATGATCGAAGCTGAACCGGCGAACCCGGACGCCGATCCGGAAATGGCCGCCATCGAAGCCGGCGCCCAGGATTTCGAACCGGGCGAAGGCAACGCTACCCTGTTCATTACCGAAGCCACTGATCTGGATGCGGTGCAGAAAGCCCTGCCGGAGCAGGGTTTCACCGTGTTGTCGGCCAAGCTGGGCTACAAGCCTAAGAACCCGGTCAGCGGCTTGAGCGATGCGCAGATGGAAGAAGTCGAAGCTTTCCTCGAAGGCCTGGACAACCACGACGACGTACAGGATATGTTCGTCGGACTCGCAGGCTGAGACCTTGTGACAGGCTGAAGCGGGTCCTGCCCGCTTCAGTGTTTGCCGTTCAGGCCGAGCGCAAGGCTGCCTGGATGTCCTTGAAACACGGTCGTGCCATGACCTCTGGCTGACAGCAACGCTCCTGCAATGCCCACAATGCCTGACGCCGCTCGCCGCTCATGTCAGCGTCGACACGCTCCAGCAGTTCCCCCAGCAGAATCCCGAATGCCCGGACTTCGATGCGTTGCAGTGCGCGGGTTTCCAGGGTGTCGGCGGTGGCATGGAAGGATGCCGCGCCAAAATCGCCCAACAGGCAATCACCGTTCTCGTTGTACAAGGTGTTGTGGCCGTACAGGTCGCCATGGGTAATGCCCTGGTCATGCAGGTGTCCGGCGGCGCAAGCGACACCGCAGGCGATGTTCAAGGCCACGGCCGCGCTGAAACGGCTGTTGTCGTACACGTCGCGGCTGCAGGAATCCAGGCTCGGCAAGTCCGCCAGGTTGCGGTAGTTCGGCGCGATCAACTGCATCACCAGGCCCACTTGCTGCCGGGGATGCTCGACGACGCGCCCGAGTATGGGAATCAGGTTCGGCTGCAGGCCTGCGGTGACGCACGCGTGCATTTCATGCAAGGGTGAGCCGTCGCTGGTCATCTGCCCCTTGTAGAGCTTGACCGCGACCTGTTGCGACGGTGCGGCGGGCGGTTGCCAGGTTGCCTGGTGGATCACCCCCGAAGCCCCTTCGCCCAGGCATTGGCCGAGGGTCAATTCACCCCAGGGAATGGGCGCGGTATTGGCCAGCGCGTCCGGGTTGCCCTGGGATTCCAGCGGATTGCCGGCGTACGCCAGCCAGGCCAGCGCCGGCAAGGCCAGCAACCACTGGGGCAACTCGGTGAAGCGGTTGGCAGCGATGCGCAGCAGTTCCAGGCGATGGCACTGGCTCAGCGAGGCCGGCAGGCTGTGCAGGCGATTGCCGGCGAGCATCAGTTTTTGCAACAGCGGGCGCTCACCCAGCTCGTCCGGTAGTTCGCTGATGAGGTTATCGGTCAGGATCAGCCAGCGCAGTTGCGGCGGCAGGGCGGCGGCGGGCACGCGTTCGAGGCGATTGGCCTTGAAGCCGATCATGCTCAGTTGCGCACACAGGCCCAGGCAGGCGGGCAGTTCGCGGAACTGGTTGTCCGAGCAGAACAGCACGCGCAGGTGGGTCAGGCGGTGCAGATCGTCGGGCAGCTGGCTGAGGGCATTGCCGCTCAGGTTGAGCACCTCGAGTGAGTCTGCCAAGGTGAAGATTTCTTCGGGAAACTCGGTCAGGCCGCACGCCAGGTTCAGCCGTTTGATGCCGGTCAGCTCGCCGGCGCGCAGTTGTGCAAGGGTATGCATGGACAGATCCAGCCAGGGAAGGCATAAAAAGTGCCGGCATGATAACCCCCGGCAACGAGCGCCGGGGGGCTTATTGTCCGGGGGCGATTTCCTGCAATTGGCCAAGGCGGCTGCGGGTACGCGCCAGATCGATGGCGTCACCACCAAGGTGCTCACGCAGTGCGGACTGGCCCAGCAGCACCAAGCGTTTGTCCTGGTCGTAAAGGACGTCGATCAGGTTGATGAAGCGTTGCTGGATGGCAATCGGGCAGTCAGCCAGGTCTGGCAAGCCATCGACGATCCAGGTGTCGAAACGCCGGCACAACTCCAGGTAGTCCATGACGGCTGTAGGCTGCTCGCACAAGTCGTTGAAGGTGAAGGCGACGGTGCGCTGCGCGCAGTAACGGGCCTGCAACTGGCGGCTGCCGACCTGCAGGGCGATGGCCGGTGCCTCGGCGGGTGGCAATTGCAGGGCCTGGCGCTGCTGCGCGGTGGCGGGCCAGACATACTGGCCCAGGGTAAACACCTGCTGGGAATGGTTGCGTACCTGGCTGCGGTAATCATGGGGGCCGCCGACTTCCATCACCTGCATGCGTGCATTGATCAGGTCGATCACCGGCTTGAACCGCGCATGGTACAGCGGGTTGGGCAGCAAGCCCTGGGGCGGGTAATTGGACGTGACCAGCAGCAGGATGCCGCGCTGGAACAGGGCCTTGAACAACCGCGTGATGAGCATGGCGTCGCCGATGTCATGGACGTGGAACTCGTCGAAACACAGCACCCGGCATTGTTTTAGCAAGTCATCCAGGGTCGCGCCCAGCGCATCCGGCGCGCCCCGATGCTGGAACATGCCCTGATGCAATTGGGCGAAAAAATCATGGAAGTGCAGGCGCTGTTTTTCCTCGACCGGCAGTGCCTTGAAGAAGCCGTCAAGCAACCAGCTCTTGCCCCGACCCACCGCGCCATACAGGTACAGGCTGCGGGGCACCTGGCCTGGCGCAGCCGTGGTGGGCAGGGCACTGGCCAATTGCGCCATGCAGTCGATCACCCGTTGCTGGCTGTGGCTGAGGGTATAGCCCTGGGATTGCGCCTTGTGCCGGAAATAGTCGTGAATCACCCGACCACGGGCAGGATTGCCCGGGACGCGTCGCAACGCCTTGCGCAGCAGTCCGCGCAGTGCGGTGAGTCGTGGGCGATCAGGCGGGCGGACGGTCAAGGGTTTGATTCCCTGCAGGTTTTGTGGGCAATGGTAACCGCAGGCACAAATCGGCGGCCAGGTAATCCACAAAAAGTTGAACAGAAAACAGCTTTTGGTACAGGTTTTATCGGCTTGATAAGCCTGGATTTTACCCAGAATGGGGTACGAAACGACAACCAAGTAGCGTAGGAATCAGTTCCGTGGACTGGCGGAATCAATCTGCGTTGCTAACCTGCAACCTAAGCAAGTTCCCCCTCAAAAGGATTGAGGCCGTGAAAGGATCCATGGTGTTGGCGGTCGCGGGCGTGACGCTCGGTGCAGCAGCGATGGCTGCGCAACTCCAGGTGGAGGTGCGGGTCAATGTGCAGCGCGGCTGTCAGTTGGTGGGGCAGCAGCGCGACGTCGGCATCGAGCAACTGGGTGTGCTGGATTTTGGCAGCACGGCGCGCCTGGACGATCCGGCAGGCCCCTTGAGCGCCGCCTCCATCAGTGGCCGTATCCCGCGTCTGGAATGCAATCCCGACACCCCCTATCAGGTCCGGGTCGACGGTGGCCTGCATGGCGGCGTGGGCGAAGTGCGCTACCTCAGCGCCAATGACAGTGCGATCAAACCCATTCCCTACCGCCTTTATCAGGACCCGGCGCGGCGCGTGCCGTTGCCGGTCAATGTTGCATTGAGCGCGCAGGTGCCGAGTTCGGGCAGCGTCGACCTGCCGCTGTATGGTCGTATCGAACCCCTGAGTGAAATCCCTCGGGTCAGCCGTTATTCCGACCTGGTGAAGGTCACGCTGACCTGGTAACCCGCTGTTGAGTTCACGCTGCCTGGCGGATCCGGGCAGGACAAGGAAGGGCCTTTCGGCAGAAGGGTCGCTGGTGTCAATCCTGATGGAATTAGGATCGATCAAATGAGCAGAACCGGTCGTAGCGTCCTGACCCTTGGCGTGCTCCTGCTGCTGACAGACGATGCCCAGGCCGCCGTCATCAGCGGGCAGTTGCAGGCTCGTCTGGTGATCATCGCCGGCTGCGAAGTCTCCAATGGCGTCATCGATCCCGGCAGTGTCGACAGCGGTGGCAGCCTGCTGGATTTCGGCCTGCAGGGCCCGACCTGGACCCAACCGCTGAGGGCCGGGTTGTCCGAGACCGGCCACAGCAAGTTGGAGGTGGCCTGCAACCCGTCGGTCAACGGTTTCACCGTGACCATCGACGGTGGTGTGCACGGCGACGGCACCACGCGCCGGCTGAGTAACGGCCGCCAGACCATTCCCTATCGACTGTTTCTCGACGCAGCGGGCAGTGACAGCTACCGCATCGGGCAACAACGCACCTTCGCCGTCACCCGTGGTGCCCAGGTACCGATACCGGTCTTCGGCGCGGTGGTCGCAAACAACAGCGCGATATCGGCAGGGGTCTACACCGACACCCTGACGGTGCGGCTGGATTGGTAACTCTCTAGAGGACAAATGTCATGCACATGAACCTATCCCGGATTGCCTTGCCACTGCTGGGGCTGGCAATGGCCTCCAGCGCCCAGGCGGTCACCACCGTCACTGGACAGATTGCCGCCAACCTGACCCTGACGTCGGCCTGCCTGGTCAATGGCGCAGGCACAGGGGGGGGAACCGGCGTCAATTTCGGTGCCTTGAACTTCGGCACGACCACCAGCCTGTTTACCACTGCCGGTGCGCAGGTGTTGGGCGGTGGCGGGGGAGCGTTGTCGATTCAGTGTTCCAGTGGCACAACCCCAACCCTCAAGGTTCGCGCCGGCAGTCACGATGGTTCTTCGACAGGGGGCACCCGAGCCCTGGCGGACGGCACACTGAGCAACTTCGTGGCTTACGACCTGTACACCGACAGCGGCTACTCGAGCCTGCTGGCAATCGATGGAACGATCAACCTCGCGGTCAGTACTGGCGCCGCGCAGACGGTGAATATCTACGGCAGGGCAGTCGGCAAGGCCGGTCTGCCGGCTGGGGTCTACACCGACACGGTCAGTGTCGAGCTGACGTTCTGAAGCCATGGCCGGGCATGGTGGCAAGGCGTTGCTGCTGGTGGTTGCCGGTTGCCTGCCACTGCCGCTGGCCGCGGTGGTCAGTCAGAGCTTTCAGGTCAGCGCCAGTGTGGTAGCCGGATGCCTGGTCGTAGGCGGCGTGTCGAATTACGGCAGCCTCGACTTTGGCAGTCGGTCGGCACTCTCCACGGCCACCGTGCAAGCGGCGTTGAGTACTGGCGTGCAGTTGCAGTGCACACCGGGGGTCACCCTGAACATGACGGTGGATGGCGGCCAATACAACAGCAGCGGGCGTCATCTGCAACTCAACAGCGGCAGCGCCCGAGTGGCCTACTCGTTGTTCCGCGACGCGGCCTACAGCCAAAGCCTGGGGATTGGTCAAAGCGTGGCAGTGACCTACAGCGATGCCAATAACATTCGCCTGCCGATTTACGGTCAGGTGGTTTTGCCGGGCAATCAGCCTGGGGGGACGTACAGCGATGTGCTGCAAGTGCAGCTGTCGTGGTGATGTGCAGCTTGCCGGTGAGGCAAAAGGAGAGGGTGTATGGAGGTCAATTCAAAACGGCTGAAGGCCGTGCGTGCAGCCGTGTCGGGGGCACTCCTGCTAGGCGTCGCGACGGCCCGGGCCGCCAGTTCGGTACTGATCTGGCCGATCGATCCGGTGTTGGAGGCCGACCAGCAGGCCAGCGCCCTGTGGCTGGAGAATCGCGGCAACGAGACGGCCAACCTGCAGATTCGCGTGTTCGCCTGGAGCCAGAGCGAATTCAACGACCAGTATCAGAACCAGCGCGACGTGATTGGCAGCCCGCCGGTGGCGAAGATCGAACCGGGCCAGAAGCAACTGGTGCGCCTGACCCGCACGCGAGAGGTGCCGCCCGGTCAGGAACTGGCCTATCGAATCATCATCGATGAAATCCCTTCAGCCACTGCGCCGACGACTGAGGACGGCAAGACCGCGGCCGCAATTCGCTTCCAGATGCGCTATTCGGTGCCGTTGTTCGCCTACGGCGCCGGGCTGTGGAGCAAGGAGGACACCAGCCGGCCGCGTGATCCCAAGGGCGCCGGGGTACCGGAGCTGAGCTGGCGCACGGTGGCGGTCGACGGCCGACCCTATGTCGAGGTGCGCAACCGCGGCGCGGTCCATGCACGGCTGACCGATGTCGCGCTCAAGCAGGGCAGCCAGACCCGCCCGGTGGCCGAAGGGCTGCTGGGTTACGTGTTGCCCGGCGCGAGCATGCGCTGGCCGGCGCCCGGCGCCATTGCCGGCGATCCGGGGTTGCAGGTGCGGGTCAATGGTGCGCCGCAGGTACAGAGCGTGGCGCCGGCACGGTAGTCAATCAGCTCTCGGATGAGCTGATCGTGCGGTTCGGTGGGGGCGACAGGGAGAAGTCCGTCAATGGACGAGAAGCGGTTGAGCCATGGGTCGGCTCGCGGTATCCGGCATCTGTCGTTGACCCTGGTTGGCGTGTGCGCGTTGAGCGCCGTGGCCTGGGCAGTGGCAGGTGAATTGCCGCCGCCGCCCAGCAGCATGGATGCCGTGGCGGACGCGCAACTGTTTCTCGAACTGGTGATCAATCAGATGAATACGGCACGGGTGGTGGCGGTCGACCAGCGCGGCGGGCGCCTGTTCCTGCCGGCCAGCGTGTTGCGCGAGGCCGGTGTGATCCTGCCCGAACAGGTGGGCGCGGAAGTGGACCTGCAAGCCCTGCCCGGACTGCGCAGCGACTACGACAGTCAGGCCCAGCGCTTGCTGCTGACCGTGCCGGCGCAATGGCTGCCCGAACAATTCGTCGGCAACCGAGAGGCGTATCCGCGCACACCGGCCCTGAGCAGCTTCGGCGCCTTGTTCAATTACGATCTGTACCTCAACGACACCGATGACGGCGGCACTTACCTGGCGGCCTGGAACGAGGTACGGGTGTTCGACAGTTGGGGCACGCTGTCCAACACCGGCCAGTACCGGCGTACGGTGTCCGGCGATACGCTGGATGCGCGCAACAATGGCTACCTGCGCTACGACACCACCTGGCGCTACTCCGACGACAACCGGCTGCTGACCTACGAGGCCGGCGACCTGGTCAGCGGCGCCTTGCCCTGGAGCAGTTCGGTGCGCCTGGGCGGGGTGCAACTGTCGCGCGACTTTGGCGTGCGACCGGATCTGGTGACCTATCCGCTGCCGCAATTTGCCGGCGAAGCGGCGGTGCCTTCATCCCTCGATCTGTTTATCAACGGCTACAAATCCAGCAGCACCGAGCTGCAGCCAGGCCCTTATACCCTGACCAATGTTCCATTCATCAACGGCGCTGGCGAAGCGGTGGTGGTGACCACCGACGCCCTCGGTCGGCAGGTGTCAACCACGGTGCCGTTCTATGTAACCAGTAGTCTGTTGCAACAGGGCCTGAGCGATTTTTCCGTGGCCGCCGGTACCCTGCGTCGAGACTACGGCATCAGCGATTTTGCCTACGGCCCCGGCGTAACTTCCGCCAGCCTGCGCTACGGTCTGACTGACAGCCTGACCCTGGAAAGCCACGCCGAGGCCGCCGAGTCGCTGGCCCTCGGCGGCCTGGGTGGCAATCTGCGCCTGGGCAATTTCGGGGTGCTGAACACGGCGTTCAGCCAGAGTCGGTTCGACGGCGCCAGCGGTGAGCAACTGAGCCTGGGCTACCAATACAGCAACCAGCGCTACAGCCTGTCGTACCAGCGTACCCAGCGGCATGACCAATATGCCGACCTGACGGTGGTCGACAGCGCTTATTCCAGCCTCAGCCAGCGCAGCGAGCAACTGACCCTGAGCCTCAACCTGGACAGCTGGGGCAGTCTCGGCGCGGGGTATTTCGATGTGCGCGCCGCCGACGACTCGCGCACGCGCCTGGTCAATCTGAGCTGGAGCAAGGCACTGTGGCGCAACAGCAGCTTTTATCTGTCGGCCAACCGCGAAATCGGCGACAGCGACTGGGCGATGCAGGCGCAACTGGTGATCCCCTTCGACCTGCATGGCAGCCTGGCCGTGAGCGCCGAACGTGATGCCTCGGGACAGACCCGCCAACGCGTCAACTTCAGCAGCGCCGTGCCGACCCAGGGCGGACTGGGCTACAACCTCGGCTATGCCCATGGCCAGGGCCCGGACTACCGCCAGGCAGACCTGACCTGGCGAATGCAATCGGTGCAGTTGCAGGCGGGGGTCTATGGCAGCAGCGAAGCCGAAACCCGTTGGGCCGATGCCAGCGGCTCGCTGGTGTGGATGGACGGCCAGGTGTTTGCCGCCAACCGTATCGACGACGCCTTTGTGGTGGTCAGCACCGATGGTTTTGCCGACGTTCCGGTGCGCTACGAAAACCAGGTGGTCGGCCAGACCGACCGCCAGGGCCATCTCCTGGTGCCGTGGAGCAGCGCCTACTACCGCGGCAAATACGAAATCGATCCGTTGAACCTGCCGAGCAACGTGCGCAGTTCGACGGTCGAGCAGCGCATCGCCGTGCGCCGTGGCAGTGGCTACCTGCTGGAATTCCCGCTGAGCCGGATCGTCGCCGCCAGTGTGGTGCTGGTCGACACCCGGCAGCAGGAATTGCCGTTGGGCAGCCAGGTGCTGCATGAGCAAAGCGGCGGGCGGGCGGTGGTCGGTTGGGATGGCCTGGTGTACCTGGAGAACCTCAGCGAACAGAACATCCTGCGCGTCACACTGACTGATGGCACGGCCTGCAGCGCGCAGTTCAAGGTGGACATGCAGCAGGAGCAGGTGCCGCTGATTGGGCCGCTGGTCTGTCAATGAACCTGGTTTCAAGGACAAGGAGGCTTGCGTGAGAGGCATCAAACACGGCCTGGCGGCCGCTGCGTTATGCACATCGGTGCCGGCCTGGGCCCTGTGCCAGACCGTTGCTACCACGGCTGCGCAATTCGGCGTGGTCAGTTCGATGGTGCTGCGCACGGCTGTGCAATCCACCTCCACGGTCAACGCCGGATTGAGCTGTACCGGCTCCCTGTTGAGCGTGCTGGCGAGCAGTGATCATTTCTATGCGACAGTCACTTCGACGCAAACCGGCTTGCTCGGACCGACGGGGGATGTGATCGGCTACACCCTGTACGCCAACAACACCACCAGCTATCCGATCCCGCGCAACCAGCAATTCGACTTTGCGCGTAACTCCATTATCGATTTGCTGGGGCTGCTGGGCAGTCCGACGGTGGCCAAGACCGTGCCGATCTACCTCAAGACCCTCATCGGCAGTAATGTCGCCGCCGGTGTGTACACTGAAAAACTCAGTATCTTCTGGAGCTGGAATTACTGCTGGGGCATCGGCGTCCTGGGCGCCTGCCTGGGGCGGGACATCAACTCCGGCACGGTCGAGGTGAACGTCAACCTGACGGTGGCCAACGACTGCCTGATCACCGCGCCGAACATTGCCTTTGGCAGCGCACCGGTGGTCAGCGCCTTCGTTCCCGTCACCAGCCAGACCATCAACCTCGCCTGCACCAAGGGCAGCGCCTATACCGTCGGCCTCGACGACGGTGAGCATCCGGTCAGTGCAGGGGGGCGGCGGCAGATGATTGCGGGCGGACAATTTCTCGCTTACGACATCTTCAAGAGCGCTGGAACCACCCGTTGGGGCAAGGTCGGCAGCGCGCGTCGGGCCAGCAGCGACGCCGAGGTCAATCCGGGTAACGGCCTGGGTTCCGGGCCGAGTGTCGGCAGCCAGATCTTCAACTACAACGCGCGGATCTATACCGACCAACCGACACCGCCGGCCGGCAACTACCTGGACAACGTGGTGCTGGACGTCGGCTTCTAGAAATTCAGCGTCTGCTCGATGATCCGCGTCGCCGGGTCCCGCGCTTCACTGACCAGCGCATAGTTGTAGCCGGCCCCGGACCAGTACTGCGCCTGCAATTCACCGTCACTGCGACTGCCCTTTGGCAACAGGTTGTTGCGTGGACCGGGCGGACGAATGTAGAAGCTGATCTTGCGTCCACCCTGGTCTTCGTAAATGACCATGGCCGCCGGGCCCTGGTCGGTGCTCAGCAGGCGTCCGCTGACCGGTCGAAAACCTGAATTGGCCAGGTCCGGCAAGCGATTGGCCTGGGCGAAATAGTGATCCAGCCAGCCCTGGATGTTGCCCTCGTCACTGACCTTGTAATCGGCAGGCAGAATGCCCTGTTGGGCGAACAGTCGGTAGGCCTGCATGGCATCGGTCATCGGCAGGGTGCTGGCGAGTGGCAGACTCATCTGCCGCGCTTGCCAGCCGCCGAAGCCACCGACACCGAGCGCCAGCAACAGCATGGCGGCGCTCGCCAGGTGGCGCCGCGACTGACGCTGGCGGCGCTGGCGAATCAGCGCCGGGTCGAGGTCCGGGTTGGCAGGTTGCAGCAGCGCACCACCCAAGGCGGCCCGCAATTGCTGGGCATCCTGCTGCCAGGCGCGCACCTGCCCGGCCATCTGCGGGTTGGCCGCCAGGTAGGTTTCCACCAGGCGCCGGTCGGCATCGTTCAACTGATGGTCAACGTAGGCGTGCAGGTCGTTGATGCTGGGGGGCATGCTGATCATTTGAGTATCCGCAGGGAAGGGCTGCTGATTTCACCGTCGCTGAGCTGGCGCAAGGCCTGACGGGCGCGGGACAGGCGCGACATCACGGTACCGGTGGGCACCTGGAGAATCTCGGCCACCTCTTTATAACTCAAGCCCTCCACCGAAACCCAGAGCAACAGCGCCCGTTGCTCGGTGGGCAGGCGGTCGAAGGCTTCCAGGGTGCTTTGCGCGATCACCGTGCGTTCCAGCGACGGCTGTGGCTCGTCGCGGCCGGTGAAGAATTCGAGCATGCGCGCATAGCGCCGCGAGCGGCGATGGGCATCGAGAAACTGCCGGTACAGGATTGCGAACAGCCAGGCCCGCAGGTCGCCTTCCGGGTGCTTGCTGCCCCAGCTCGACAAGGCGCGCTCCAGGCAGGACTGCACCAGGTCGTCGGCGCTGCTCGGATTGCGCGTCAGTGACACGGCAAAACGCCGCAACCTGGGGATGAGTTCACGTAACTGTTCGTCGAAAGGATTCATGGTGGTCGGGCCAGACACTACGCTTGGGACCAGAGAGACGCTTGGCAGTGAAGGTTATTCCCGGTGCGGAAAAATAAACAGCGAGCCATGGAATAAACCGGCGCGGGCTGCGTCTGCCTGATCCTTGCCACCGGCCAGCTTCGGCCCTGGAGTGTTCCATGGTAGATCGTTCACCGCCGCGCGACAGACAACCCCTGAGCCCCATCAGCCTGGCCCTGCGCCTGGCCGGGATCGGTGTGGTGGTCGGCGCCCTTGCTGCAGCTTTTGCCTACGTCAACGGCACGTTTGACCCACAGCGCCTGACCCCAACAGCGTTGGTCAACGTTCTGGAGAAGAACGCTGGCGTGCACCCCGGATTTCGCCGTAATCATGCCAAGGGTGTGTGCGTGATCGGTCATTTCGAAAGCACTGACGAGGCCCGGGCCTATTCCACTGCCCAAGTCTTCAATACGCCGCGAACGCCGGTGGTCGGGCGCTTTGCCTTGCCCGGCGGCAACCCCTACGCGCCCGACAACAGCGTACCGATCCGCAGCCTGGCGCTGCGCTTCAATCAGGCGGATGGCCAGCAATGGCGCACTGGCATGAACAGCATGCCGGTGTTCCCGGTGGGCACGCCTGAGGCCTTCTATCAATTGCAGCAGGCGCAGTCGCCCGTGCCCGCCACCGGCAAGCCGGACCCGGCCGCCGCCCCGGCGTTTTTTGCCGCGCACCCGGAAACCACGCCGTTCCTGCAATGGGTCAAGACCGCCAAGCCGTCGGCCAGCTACGCCACCGAGACCTACAACGGGATCAATGCGTTTTATCTGGTCAACGCAGCGGGTCAGCGCCAGGCCGTGCGCTGGGGCGTGGTGCCGATCGCCCGGGACGGCGCGGTCAGTGGCCCGCCCCAGGGGGCCGACTTCCTGGAAAAGGATCTGCTCCAGCGGCTGCAGGAAGGCCCCTTGCGCTGGCAGTTGCTGATCACCCTGGCCGATCCGGATGATCCCACCGACGACGCCAGCAAGGCCTGGCCGGCCACGCGCAAGGTGCTGAACGCCGGAACCCTGGTCCTGGAACGCAGCCAGGCGCAGAACAGCGGCGAGTGCCGGGACGTCAACTACGATCCGCTGATCCTGCCCAGTGGCATCGAAGCCTCGAAAGACCCTTTGCTCGCAGCGCGTTCGGCGGTCTACGCCCGTTCCTACCTGCGACGCACCAGCGAAGTCAGCCAGTTGCCTGGCGTTAACCAGGAGGCGGCACAATGAGTGCGCAACCGAATCATTTCGCGCCGTTGGCGCGGCTGCTGCACTGGCTGATGGCCGTGATGATCATCGCCATGTTATTCATCGGCGCCGGCATGGTGGCCTCGGTCTCCGAACGCCATGAATGGCTGATCCACCTGCACAAGCCCCTGGGCGTGGCGATCCTGCTGCTGGTGATCGTGCGCATCTTCGTGCGCTTCGCCAGCCGCCAGCCGCCGCTGCCGGCCGACCTGCCGGGCTGGCAGGTGCTGGCGGCCAAGGCCTCCCATCTGCTGTTGTATGGGTTGATGCTGATCCTGCCACTGCTGGGCTGGGCGATGATCTCGGCGGCGGGCGACCCGGTGACCTTGGCTGGCGCCGTGGAACTGCCGGCGATCGTGCCGGCCAACGCGTCGTTGTTCGCCTTCTTGCGCAAGGCCCATGGGTATCTGGCGTATCTGTTGTTTCTTACGGTACTGCTGCACCTGGCCGCCGCGCTGTTCCATGCCTGGGTACGGCGTGACGGGGTGTTACAGAGCATGTTGTCGGGCAAGGATCACTGATTGGGCAGGGCGCTGCCGCGTGAGTCGGCGGCGCCCTGCAGGGTCGACAACCAGTAGATCAGCGCCAGGCCATTGATCCCGGCGCCCAATAGGCACACCCCCAGCCAGCCGGCCCAGGCATGGACCGCGGTCGAGGCCAGGGAGCCGAGGGCGCTGCCGATCGAGTAGAACAGCATGTAACCCGCCGTCAGCCGGCTCTGCGCTTCGGGGCGCACGCTGTAGATCATGCTCCGGCTGGTCACGTGCACCGCCTGCAGGCCAAGGTCGAAGGTGATGACGCCGAGCAGCAGGGCCCACAGCGAAGACTGGGTCAGGCCAATCGGCAGCCAGGATGCCAGCATCAACAGCAGGGACAGGCCGCTGGTCCAGTGGCCCAAACCGCGGTCGGCCAGTTGCCCCGCGCGCGCGGCCGCCAGCGCACCGGCGGCACCGGCGAGGTCGGCCATGGCTCCGGACACCGTGCGGGCGAGCAGGATGCCGACCACGATACCGCTGGTCACCACGTCCACCACCCGACCCCGTTGCGCCGGTGCTACCAGTGTCGCGGCGTAGGCCACCAGCACCTGGGTAACCACCGCCAGCAGCCCGCTCAGCGTCATGCCGAGCAACAGCCAGGTGGCGTCTGTGGCCAGGGCAACCATCAGCTGGGCGACAACCGACAGCAGGGTTTACCCGACGATCAGCCGGCGCCGAATGCCCGGTCGCACGTTCCATGGATGCCATCGGCGATGGCTGTTCCCGTTGATCATCGGGCTGCGGCAATGGGGCGAGGCGTTTCTGTTCGAGCCGGGCGAGGCGCATTCACGGCTGGTGGATCGAGAGCAAGGGCGACCGATCAGACCGTTGGAACTGCGTTCGGAGGATGGGCGGTTGTTGGAACCGGAGGATTGTTTGCGGATTGCCGCACAGTGAAAGGTGCCTGGACATGACCCTTGCCCAGGGTCATGTCAGCAGGCGGTATTGTTAACGCAGGTTACCGACCATATCCGCCACCGTGGTCAACACATCCTTGCCCAACTGCATCGAGCGCTTTCCCGACCAACCGGTATGCGGATTCGGATGATCGTCGTGGTCCTTGAACGGCATTTCCAGGGTCAGTGACAGGCAGTCGAACTTCTGACCGACGCTGTTGCAGGCCAGGGTCATATTGGCCTTGCCCGGTTCGTCACGGGTGTAGCCGTGCCTGGTCTGGAAGTCCTTGGTGGTGTGCTTCAGGTGGTCGCGGAAATGCTCTTCGAGCTTCTCGATGCGCGGTGTGTAGCCCGGGTTGCCTTCGCAGCCGGCGGTGAACACGTGGGGAATTTCCTCGTCGCCGTGGATGTCGAGAAACAGGTCGACGCCGTATTTCTCCATTTGCTGCTGGACGAAAAACACTTCCGGGCTGAGTTCCGGGCTGGCGCTCTGCCAGGCGCGGTTGAGGTCCTGGCCCATGGCGTTGGTGCGCAGGTGGCCGTGGAAGGCGCCGTCCGGATTCATGTTCGGCACCAGGTACAAATCAGCGCTGGCCAGCAGCTTGTCGAGGACCGGGTCGTCGTGTTTTTCCAGGCGCTCGATCACGCCTTCCATGAACCATTCGGCCATGTGTTCGCCGGGGTGCTGCTGGGCGATGATCCACACCTTGCGTTGGCCCTCGGCGCCGCTGCCTTTGCGCAGCAATTGAATGGCGCGACCTTCGACGCTCTTGCCGGTGGCCAGCAATTCGGTGCCGGCCTTGGTCAGTGCCTGGTCGATCAGCCAGTCATGGCGGCCCCGGCTGTAGGGTTCGAAGTAGGCAAACCAGGCGTGGGTGGCGGTGGCTTCGAGGCTGAAACGCAGGCAGTCGCCTTCGAAGATGGTCGGTACCCGCAACCAGTTGACGTGGTCGTAGGACGCCACTGCCTGATAACCATCCCAGGCCTTGTTGTAGGAGGACTTGCTGGCGTTGCTCAAACGGAACCAGTGATCCTGGCCCACATGCAGGCCGCTGGCCTTGAAATGGAACCACTGGAAGTGCGGGCTGCGGGTGTCGGGCTTGATGGCCAGCAGGGGCTGCAGGGGATTGCTGAGGTCCAGCACTTCTATGTTGCCACTGTCGAAGTTGGCGGTGATTTCAAGGGGACGCTGAGCCACGGTCATAATCTCATCCTGAATATGATTGTTATGGCGCTACTTTACACGGGCGGGGGGTAAAACCGAGGGCATTTGCGGGAATAAAAGGGGGGGCGTCGTCCTTGACGCCGTAGCAGCTTAGTGTTTATGCGATTGATTCTCAAGTGCTATTTTTCGTTGGTTTTTGGGCGGCGTGTTGCAAAAAGATGCTCTTTTGCTATCATCCGCGCCATCGAATTCAGCCGTACCAGACTTCATTAGCCTGAAGCCAAAGCCAGATCAACTGGCAAAAAAAAGACCCGGCAAAAAGCCGGGTCAAAAACCGTGATTAGCCTGATGAGGAGATATTCCAAGAGTCCGACCTAAGGTCCCTTGGTCTATCCAACTGATCTCGCGACCAGTTGTCTGCAATAATAATCATTATCATTTGCAAGTCAAACGTTTTTACCTGCCTCATGGGAAATATTTTTTCCTGTCGTTTTGCCAAACGTCCGCTATCGGCCGTTTCTCTCGTTATTTCATTAGGTTACATCCTTCCGCGTCCAGCGATCTGTCTACCATGGCTTTCGCCATGTCGACCATATGCCCGATCGATAACGCCAGGTCGCGACCGGCACCGTGTCGGCTGTCCGCTGTCTCGTGGGCGATGGCGGCTGCGCAGCGCAGCAGGTCCGAGGCGTGGATCAGGGCTTCCTCGCGGCCGACATGGCGGCTTACCGCGAAGAAGTGTTCGCTGCTGGGCATCGGCGAAACAATAGGTTTCAAGTAATAGTCCAGCGCGCGCTGGGTCGCTGCACAATCCTTGAGTGAGGTGTAATCGATCGCGACCTCGCAATCGGCCGGCTCTTTGTTGAGGTTTTCCATGGCAGGGTGGTACTCCGTGGATGGGGCGAATGAGTAGAAAGATAGTAGTACTATTCGTATTCGTGACTACAAATTAAATACTACAATATGTGTGTTGAGGGTCAGGTTGCGCGAAGTATTGTTCCGCCCATGGAAAAATGGATAGAGCTGGTCAAAGCCAGGATGAGTGAGCTCAGAATCACTCAGGAAAAACTCGCAGAACGACTCGCCATGTCACAAGGTGGCGTCGGGCATTGGCTCAACAAAAGGCGCACGCCCAGTCTTGAAGACATGAACCGCGTGTTGCAGGAGCTGGGGCTGGGTTCGCTCGAGGTCGCGATGGTGATTCGCGAGCGTGACGAGGCGCTGGACGATGCCCTGGCAGATGAATCTGCAATTGCTCTCGCGCAACGTTTCAATCCGTATTTTCGCTACCCGGTCAGTGACTGGCGGGTGTTGTCCGAAGTGCGTGAAACGCCCGCGTCCGGTTTAAGCAAGCAACGTACCGAGCTGTCGGATTACCACGCGGTAGGGCCAGCGTTCTGGCTGGTGGTGGTGGGGGATGCGATGACAGCGCCCAGTGGTACCAGCATCGCCCACGACATGCTGATCCTGGTGGATCCGGCGGTGCCCGCGGTGCCGGGCAAGCTGGTGATCGCGCAATGGGCACACAGCGCCGAGGCAACGTTTCGCAAGCTGAGCGAGGAGGGTGGCCAGCGCTGGCTCGTGCCGTTGAATCCTACGTATCCCAAAGTCCTGTTTACCGACGACTGTCAGATCATTGGTGTAGTGGTGCAGGCCACCGCCAGGTTCGAGTAGGGCAGGTCCTGCGCAACAGGACCTGCCGTTCCCCTGGTTACTCCAACTCGACCAACGCGCTGCCTTCGTTGACCATCTCGCCTTCCTGGCAATACAGCGCCTTGACCACCCCATCATGGGGCGCACGAATGCTGTGCTCCATTTTCATCGCTTCGAGCACCACCAGTTGGGCGCCGGCCTCGACTTTCTGCCCAGGCTCTACCAACACCCGGACGATGCTACCGTTCATGGGTGCAGTCAGCCCGCCCTGATGGCTGTGGCTGGCTTCCACGGCGGTAATCGGGTCGTACGCCGTGACGCAGCGCAATTCACCCTGCCATTGCAGGTACAGGCTGTTGGCCTGACGAATGGCTCGCACCTGACGCCTGACCCCTTCGACCTCGATCTGCAAGTGCTCGCCCTTGAGCGGCATGCTGCCGACCGCTGCCAGTGTGATGGCGCGATCTTCGCCCTCGCAGGCCAGGTGCAGGGTGGTTTCGGCAGGCAGGCCCAAGCGCAAGCCATTGCCGATAGCCCACGGCGAACTCGGGTCATCGCGCCGCACGCTCGGCGCCTGGCTTTGGGCGAACGCCTGACGGGCGGCCTGCCAGAATTCATCGCTGAGCGCGGTTGGCGCTGGCAGCAATTGCTCCTGGTAGCGTGGGATAAATCCTGTATCCAGTTCAGCTGCGGCGAAGGCCGGATGAGCGACGATTCTGCGCAGGAAGCCGATGTTGGTTTTCAGGCCACCAATGGCGAACTCATCGAGCATGCTCAGCAGGCGCAGGCGTGCCTGTTCGCGGTCTTCACCCCAGGCAATCAGTTTGCCCAGCATCGGGTCATAGAAGGGCGAAATCACATCGCCTTCCTCGACCCCGCTGTCAACGCGGCGCCCCGGCCCTACGGCGGATTCGCGGTACAGCGCCAACCGGCCGGTAGCCGGCAGGAAGTCATTGCCTGGGTCTTCGGCGTACAAGCGCACTTCAATCGCATGGCCGATCAGCGGCACCTGGGCCTGGGTGATGGGTAACGCTTCGCCCTGGGCAACACGAATCTGCCAGGCCACCAGGTCCAGGCCGGTAATGGCCTCGGTGACCGGGTGCTCGACCTGCAGACGGGTATTCATCTCCATGAAGAAGAACTCGCCACGCGAATCCAGGAGGAATTCCACCGTGCCGGCACCGACATAACCGATGGCCTGGGCGGCACGCACCGCGGCTTCGCCCATGGCTTGGCGTAACTCGGCGCTCAGGCCCGGGGCGGGCGCTTCTTCAACGACTTTCTGATGACGGCGCTGGATCGAGCAGTCGCGTTCGTTAAGGTACAGGCAATTGCCGTGCTGATCGGCGAATACCTGGATTTCCACATGGCGCGGCTTGAGCAGGTATTTTTCCACCAGCATCCGCGAGTCGCCGAACGACGACAGCGCCTCACGCTGGGCCGAGGCCAGGGCTTCGGCCAGTTGGCTGACGTCCTCGACCACTTTCATGCCTTTGCCACCGCCGCCCGCCGTGGCCTTGAGCAACACCGGGTAGCCGATGCGCTCGGCAGCGGCGCGGAAGGTTTCCAGGTCCTGGGCTTCGCCGTGGTAACCCGGCACCAACGGCACACCAGCGGTTTCCATCAGCGCCTTGGCTGCGGATTTGCTGCCCATGGCGTCGATGGCCGAGGCTGGCGGGCCGAGGAAAATCAGTCCGGCGTTTTCGATGGCGCGGGCAAAGCCGGCATTTTCCGAGAGGAAGCCGTAGCCCGGGTGAATGGCCTGGGCGCCGCTGGCCTTGGCCGCGGCGAGCAGTTTGTCGATTTGCAGGTAGCTGTCAGCGGCCTTGCTGCCGCCCAGGTCGACCCGGATATCGGCCTCGCGGCTGTGCCGGGCGTCACGGTCGGTGGCGCTGTGTACGGCGACCGTGGTCAGGCCCAGGGCCTTGGCCGTGCGCATGACCCGGCACGCGATTTCGCCACGGTTGGCCACCAACAGGGTGGTGAGGACAGGTGCGCTCATCAACGCGGCTCCTTGGTGGTGGTTGCGGCCTGCCAGCTCGGCGGACGTTTTTGCAGAAAGGCGCGCAAGCCTTCCTGGCCTTCGGGGCTGACGCGAATCCGCGCAATGGCATTTTCGCAATAGCGACGCAGTGCCGGGGTGAGTGCACCGTTGCCGACTTCACGCAACAATTCCTTGCTGGAACGCATGGCTTGCGGGCTGTTAAGCAGCAGGTTGCTGATCCACGCCTCGACCTGGGCTTCCAGTTGCTCCGACGGATAGCTTTCGCTGAGCAGGCCGATTTCCCGGGCACGCACGCCGCTGAAACGCTCGGCGCTCAGGGAATAACGACGCGCTGCCCGCTCGCCAATGGCTTGCACGACAAATGGGCTGATCACCGCGGGGGCCAGGCCGATGCGCACTTCCGAGAGGCAGAATTGCGCGTCGTCGGCACCGATCGCCATGTCGCAGCAACTGATCAGGCCCAGGGCGCCGCCGAAAGCCGCACCCTGAACCACGGCCAGGGTCGGGATCTTCAGCTTGGCCAGGTTGTACATCAATTCGGCCAGCTCGCGGGCGTCGTCGAGGTTGGTCTGATAGTCCAGCTCGGCCGATTGCTGCATCCAGGCCAGGTCGGCGCCGGCACTGAAATGCTTGCCGCGACCGCGCACCAGCAGGAAACGCAGGCTCGGATCGGCCTGGACCTGGTCGAGGGCAAGGATCAGCTCGCGGATCATCTGGGCGTTGAACGCGTTGTTCTTGCTTTCGCGGCTGAGCCAGAGCGTGGCAAAGCCACGGGCATCGGTCAGCAGTTCGAGGGTATTGAAGTCGCTCATGGTTTTCTCCAGATCACATCCGGAACACGCCGAAGCGGCTCGGTTCGACAGGGGCATTCAGCGACGCCGACAAGGCCAGCGCCAGCACGTCACGGGTTTGCGCCGGATCAATCACTCCGTCGTCCCACAGACGCGCGCTGGAATAGTAGGGGTGACCCTGTTCTTCGTACTGATCGAGGATCGGTTGCTTGATCTCGGCTTCCTGCTCGGCGTTGAAGCCCTGGCCACTGCGTTCGGCCTGTTCGCGCTTGACCTGCACCAGCACGCCGGCGGCCTGTTCGGCGCCCATCACGCCAATCCGCGCGTTGGGCCACATCCACAGGAAGCGTGGGTCGTAGGCCCGGCCGCACATGCCGTAATTGCCTGCGCCGAAACTGCCACCGATGATCACGGTGAACTTTGGCACCTTGGCGCAGGCCACGGCGGTCACCAGTTTCGCGCCGTGCTTGGCGATGCCGCCGGCCTCGTATTTCTGCCCGACCATGAAACCGGTAATGTTTTGCAGGAACAGCAGTGGAATGCCGCGCTGGCAGGCCAGTTCAATGAAGTGCGCGCCTTTTTGCGCCGCCTCGGCGAAAAGGATGCCGTTGTTCGCCAGGATCGCAATGGGGTAACCGTGCAGGTGGGCAAAGCCGCACACCAGGGTGGTGCCGAACAGCGCCTTGAACTCATCGAACACCGAGCCGTCGACCAGCCGTGCAATCACTTCGCGCACGTCGAACGGTTGCTTGGCATCGGCCGGGACCACGCCGTACAGCTCTTCGCTGGCGAACAGCGGGGCAATCGGCGTGCGCTGCTGCAACTCGCCGAGCTTGCGCCAATTAAGGTTGGCCACGCTGCGACGGGCAAGCGCCAGTGCGTGTTCGTCGCTGTCGGCGTAGTGGTCGGCGACACCGGACACCTTGCAGTGCACATCGGCGCCACCGAGGTCTTCGGCGCTGACCACTTCGCCGGTCGCGGCTTTCACCAGCGGCGGGCCGGCAAGGAAGATCGTCGCCTGCTGACGGACCATGATGGCTTCGTCGGCCATCGCCGGTACGTAGGCCCCGCCAGCGGTGCAGGAGCCCATCACCACGGCAATCTGCGGGATGCCCATGGCGCTCATGTTGGCCTGGTTGAAGAAGATCCGCCCGAAGTGCTCGCGGTCCGGGAACACCTCGTCCTGGCGTGGCAGGTTGGCGCCACCGGAGTCCACCAGGTAGATGCACGGCAGGCGATTCTGCTGGGCGATGGTCTGCGCGCGCAGATGCTTTTTCACGGTCAGTGGGTAATAGGAACCGCCTTTGACCGTGGCATCGTTGGCGACGATCATGCATTCCACGCCTTCGACCCGGCCGATGCCGGCGATCACGCCCGCTGCCGGTACGTCTTCACCATAGACTTCATAGGCGGCCAACTGGCTGATTTCGAGAAACGGCGAGCCCGGGTCGAGCAAACGGTTGATCCGCTCGCGTGGCAGCAGTTTGCCGCGCGAGGTGTGCCGCTCCTGAGCCTTGGCGCCACCGCCTTGCTGGACCTGGGCGAGCAGGGTGTGCAACGCATCGACCTGGGCCAGCATCGCGGCGCTGTTGCTGGCGAACTCCGCCGAGCGGGGGTTGATTTGACTATGCAGAATCATGACTTACTCCGGAAGCAGCTTCGAGCGACAAGCTCCAGGCTGCAAGTGAATGCGGATCTCTTGGAGCTTGTGGCTTGCCGCTGGCAACTGACGAAATTCATTTCGTCTCGTTAAACAGTTCGCGGCCGATGAGCATGCGACGGATCTCGCTGGTGCCGGCGCCGATTTCGTACAGCTTGGCGTCACGCAGCAGGCGACCTGCCGGGAATTCGTTGATGTAGCCGTTGCCACCGAGAATCTGGATCGCATCCAGGGCCATTTGGGTGGCGCGTTCGGCGCTGTAGAGGATCACCCCGGCGGCGTCCTTGCGCGTGGTTTCGCCACGTTCGCAAGCCTGGGCCACGGCGTACAGGTAGGCGCGGCTGGCATTGAGCTGGGTGTACATGTCGGCGACCTTGCCCTGGATCAGCTGGAATTCGCCGATGCTCTGGCCAAACTGCTTGCGGTCGTGGATGTACGGCACGATCAGGTCCATGCAGGCCTGCATGATCCCGGTCGGACCGCCGGAGAGCACCACGCGCTCGTAGTCGAGACCGCTCATCAGCACCTTCACACCACCGTTGAGCACGCCGAGGATGTTTTCTTCCGGCACTTCAACGTCGTCGAAGAACAGCTCACAGGTGTTGGAACCGCGCATGCCCAACTTGTCGAATTTGTTGCTGCGGCTGAAACCTTTCCAGTCGCGCTCGACGATAAAGGCGGTGATGCCATGCGGGCCCTTTTCCAGGTCGGTCTTGGCGTAGATCACGTAGGTGTTGGCGTCCGGACCGTTGGTGATCCAGGTCTTGCTGCCGTTGAGCACGTACTTGTCGCCGCGTTTGTCGGCGCGCAGTTTCATCGACACCACGTCGGAGCCGGCATTCGGCTCGCTCATGGCGAGGGCGCCGATGTGTTCGCCGCTGATCAGTTTGGGCAGGTACTTGGCTTTCTGTTCATGGTTGCCGTTGCGGTTGATCTGGTTGACGCAGAGGTTGGAGTGGGCGCCGTAGGACAGGGCAACCGACGCCGAGCCGCGGCTGATTTCTTCCATGGCCACCACGTGGGCCAGATAGCCCAGGCCGGCGCCGCCGTACTCTTCTGGAACAGTGATGCCGAGCAGGCCCATGTCACCGAACTTGCGCCACAGATCCGCCGGGAACAGGTTGTCGCTGTCGATCTGTGCCGCGCGAGGCGCGATCTCTTTGCTGACGAATGCGCGGACCTGGTCGCGCAGCATGTCGATGGTTTCGCCGAGGGCAAAGTTCAGAGTCGGATAGCTCATGGGGCACCTTCAAACTGTTTTTATTAATGGGGGATCGGCCTGCAAAGCGCGCCGAATCGGCTGTCACCTTTACGTTAACGTAAACCTGAGACGAAAGGCTGTCAATCGCCCTTTACGTTAACGTCAACTTGAGCGAGAGTAGGGGCAGTTCAGGTCGGGTCCGGCGGCATGCTACCGGGCTTTCACATACCCGCTAATAAAGACAATAGGGGTCGTCATGGATCAACACAGTGCTCACCCACAGCACAGCTATACCCGTGGCTCACAGGACAAAGCCTTGCTGGCGATGACCATCGGCCAGGCCTTCGATAACACGGTAGCCCAGTATCCGCAGGGCGAGGCGCTGGTGGTTCGCCATCAGCAGCTGCGCTACACCTGGGCCCAGCTGGCCGAGGCGGTGGAACTCAATGCCAAGGCCCTGCTGGCGCTGGGTCTGCAGGCGGGTGATCGCCTGGGCATCTGGGCTCCGAATTGCGCGCAATGGTGTATCAGTCAGTTCGCCAGCGCGAAGATCGGGGTGATTCTGGTCAACATCAATCCGGCCTATCGCAGCTCCGAGCTGGAGTATGTGCTCAAGCAGTCCGGGTGCCAGTGGCTGGTGTGTGCCGGCTCGTTCAAGACCTCCGATTATCACGCGATGATCCAGGGCCTGGTGCCGGAACTGGCGCAGCAGGGCAGTGGGCAATTGCGGTGCGAACGTCTGCCGGACCTGCGCGGGGTGATCAGCCTCGACCCGACTCCGCCAGCCGGCTTCCTGCCCTGGGCGCAGCTGCCGCAGCTGGCGGCCGATGTTCCGCTCGAGCAACTCAAGGCGCGCTCGGCCAGCCTGCATTTCGACCAGGCGGTGAACATTCAGTACACCTCGGGGACCACTGGTTTTCCCAAGGGCGCGACCCTCAGTCACTACAACATCCTCAACAACGGTTACATGGTTGGCGAAAGCCTGGGACTGACTGCCAACGACCGGCTGGTGATCCCGGTGCCGCTGTATCACTGCTTCGGCATGGTCATGGGCAATCTGGGCTGCATCACCCACGGCACCACCATGATCTATCCCAACGATGCCTTCGACCCGTTGCTGACCCTGGAAACCGTCGCCCAGGAAAAGGCCACCGGCCTGTATGGCGTGCCGACCATGTTCATCGCCATGCTCGATCAACCGCGTCGGGCCGAGTTCGACCTGTCGACCTTGCGCACCGGGATCATGGCCGGGGCGACCTGTCCGATCGAAGTCATGCGCCGGGTCATCAGCGAGATGCACATGAGTGAGGTGCAGATTGCCTACGGCATGACGGAAACCAGCCCGGTGTCATTGCAGACCGGTCCGTCAGACGACCTGGAGCTTCGCGTGACCACCGTCGGCCGAACCCAGCCGCAACTGGAAAGCAAGATAATCGACGACGCCGGCAACCTGGTGCCCCGTGGCACCATCGGCGAACTGTGCACCCGCGGATACAGCGTGATGCTCGGCTACTGGAACAACCCTCAGGGCACGGCGGAGGCCATCGACCAGGCTGGGTGGATGCATACCGGCGATCTGGCGACCATGAACGAAGAAGGCTACGTGTGCATTGCCGGACGTAACAAGGACATGATCATTCGTGGCGGTGAGAATATTTACCCTCGCGAGCTGGAGGAGTTCTTCTTCACTCATCCGGCGGTGGCGGATGTGCAGGTGATTGGCATTCCGTGCGAGAAGTACGGCGAGGAGATTGTTGCCTGGATCAAGTTCCACCCCGGTCATTCCGCCAACGAGCTGGAGCTGCAGGCCTGGTGCAAGGAGCGCATCGCCCACTTCAAGACGCCGCGTTACTTCAGGTTCGTCGAGGAGTTCCCGATGACCGTGACCGGCAAGATCCAGAAGTTCAAGATGCGTGAAATCAGCATCGAGGAGTTGAAGCTGAAGGTGTAGCCGGCATTGCGGGAGGGGCGAGCAATCGCCCCTGTCTGGAGGCAAAAGCCAAACGCCAGACAGCACAAAGGGGAGCCGAGGCTCCCCTTTAATTTGTCTTTGCGTGCTCTTTTTTTATTATTAAGGGGCGGTCTGTTGTTGTTTTTGTCAACCGTGACCCTGTACCGCTGTTTTTGGCGACCCCCATTCGGGGTCAAGAGCAAACGTATTTTTTTGAGCGCTGATCTGCTTTTCGTCTAGCGATCCAACCAGTTCGGGAGCTACCTGAAGGTAGTTTTATTGTTCTCTGCCCGGTTGCGGGTTACTGCACGCAGCACCCTGAAAGCACACCTTCTCCAAAAAAATCTGTTAGCTGCGTCTCTGCCGTGTTGTTTTTGTTATGTCAGAGTCGTTACGTCTTGTTTTTATTAGGGTTACCGCAATTTTTTTATTCTTGTTGTGCGATAGATAAAGCAGATGCCGTGCCAACTTTTAAAAAGCCTTTAAAATCAATGACTTAACATTTTGAAGGAAAAAATCGCGGAGAGATTTGGCGCAGTTTGTTTCCGTGTTACTCGTTTGTGCGGGGGTGAGGTAACACCCCCGACACAATCAGTGTGCGCTGCGGGCCTTGGCCACGCGCGAGCCGGTAGCACGCCCGAGGACAGCGCAAATCTGCTGGCCGGCCAGCAGCAGGCGGTCCATGTCGACACCGGTTTCGATGCCCAGGCCATTGAGCAGGTACAGCACATCTTCGGTGGCCACGTTACCGCTGGCACCCTTGGCGTACGGACAGCCGCCGAGACCGGCGATGGAGCTGTCGAACACCGCGATGCCTT
Source organism: Pseudomonas sp. F007 (assembly GCF_057814275.1). NCBI lineage: Bacteria > Pseudomonadati > Pseudomonadota > Gammaproteobacteria > Pseudomonadales > Pseudomonadaceae > Pseudomonas > Pseudomonas sp. F007. The sequence continues at coordinate 470,535 of NZ_JBVATA010000007.1, forward strand.
CCAGCAGGCTGGCGTAGATATTGGCCATGGCCTGGCCGTAGGTGTCGTGGAAGTGTCCGGCGAGCTTGTCCCGCGGCACGTCCTTACTCACGACGTCGAACATTTTGCGCGTCGCGCCAGCGGTGCCGGTGCCGATGGTGTCCCCCAGCGATACTTCGTAGCAGCCCATCGCATAGAGTTCGCGGGCGACCATGGCCACTTGCTCCGGTGCCACGTCACCCTCGTAAGGGCACCCCAGCACGCAGGACACGTAACCGCGCACCGTAACACCCTGGTCCCGCGCGGCCTGCATGATCGGCTCGAAGCGCTGCAGGCTTTCGCTGATCGAACAGTTGATGTTGCGTTGGGAAAAGGCTTCGGAGGCGGCGGCGAACACCGCGACTTCCTTGACCCCGGCCGCGATCGCGTCCTCGAACCCACGCAGGTTGGGCGCCAGCGCGCCATAGGTAACGCCGGCCTTGCGCTGGATTTGCGCGAAGACTTCGGCAGAACCGGCCATCTGCGGCACCCATTTCGGTGACACGAAGCTGCCGACTTCGATGTAGCCCAGGCCGGCGGCGCTCAGGGCGTCGACCAGTTGCACCTTGTCGGCAACGCTGATGGGCTGGGCTTCGTTCTGCAGGCCATCGCGCGGGCCGACTTCGACAAGGCGTACGTGAGTTGGAATGGGCATGGGAGTGGACCTGTGTTGAGAGTCTGAATGCGAAGAGGCCCCTGTAGGAGCGAGCCTGCTCGCGATGAGGACATTACTGTCATGGGGAGGGCGGCTGACAATCCGCTATCGTGAGCAGGCTCGCTCCTACAATGGATTGTGAACGCCTACTGAACCGATTCCTGGTTTTTCAGGGTTTGTTCCAATGCCTGGACACAGCGCTCTTCGGCGGTGTCGAGTTCCAGCTTCATTTGTTCGATGTCCAGTAACTGTTGTTCAAGCTGCTCGCGACGCTCGGTGATTTTCGCCAGCATGCTATTCAATTGCTTGGTGTTACCGCTGGAAGGGTCGTAGAGTTCGATCAGTTCGCGGCATTCGGCCAGTGAGAAGCCGATGCGCTTGCCACGCAGGATCAGTTTCAGGCTGACTTTGTCCCGTGGCGAATAGATCCGTTCCTGCCCGCGGCGCTCGGGGCTCAGCAGGCCTTGTTCTTCATAGAAGCGGATGGCACGGGTGGTGATGTCGAGCTCGCGGGCGAGGTCGGAAATGCTGTAGGTCTGGCTGCTCATGGGCGCGCTCGAGAGTAGGGTCATGGCGCTAAACTAATGTCAGGTTGACGTATACGTCAAGCAGCGTTGCGGTTGATGGCTCTAGCGCAGCGCTGCTACAGGATTCCCGTTCCCTTTCCTACACCTTATCCAGCTGTTTCTCATGGGCGGTGACTTGCTGGCATAACTCGATCATCTGCTCGCGCATCCAGCGGTTGGCCGGGTCCTGGTCGGTGCTTTCGTGCCAATAAAGGTGGGTCGCCACCGGCGGTACGTCCTTGACTGGCAGCGGGAACGAATGCAGTTCATGGCGGCGGGCGAAGCGGGCCGGCACGGTCATGACCATATCGGTTTGCTGCAGCACCTGGGAAGCCATCAGGTAATGCTGGGAGCGCAGGGCGATCTTGCGCTGAATCCCCATTTTGCCCAGCGCCAGGTCGACATGACCCAGGCCGCTGCGACGGCTGGAAATATGGATATGGGTCAATCCCAGGTAATCATCGAGGCTGAACTTTTCCTTGCCCGCCATGGGATGGCCCTTGCGCATGGCGCACACGTAATGGTCTTCCATCAGCTTGACGTGACGCACTTGCGGGTCGGTGTTGAGTGGCGCATCGACGGCGAAGTCGAGGCGGCCGGCGGCCAGCTCTTTGGTGGTTTCGCGACGTTTGGACAGGAAACTTTCGATGATCACCGTAGGGGCGAGGCGGCGCAGACGCTGGAAAAGCGGCGGCAGAATCACCGCCTCAGTGAGGTCAGTCATGCTGATGCGGTAGGTCTTGACCGCCTGCTGTGGATTGAAAATACGGCTTTCCTGCACCGACACCCGCAGCAGCGACAGGGCATTGCGCACCGGGCCGATAATATTTTGCGCCATCGGCGTCGGCACCATGCCCTGGGCGGTGCGCACGAACAGCGGATCGTTGAAGGTTTCGCGCAGGCGGGCCAGAGCGTTGGATACCGCCGGCTGCGTAATGCCGACAATCTGCCCGGCGCGGGTCAGGTTGGCTTCGGTATAGATGGCGTCGAAAACGATGAACAGGTTGAGGTCGACCTTGCTTAGATTCATGGCATTTCGCTCTTGGCTTTTGTTATGGGAGCAGGTGGCTCGATAAGTCGATCATATATCGGTGATGAATGTTAATACACGCCGAGAATAGGCTAGGTAAATTTTCGTAGCTGATCTAGCATCGATTCATGCCCTCCACAACGACTTCACCACCTGGTCAAAAAAGGTAACTGCCCATGGATTTCGCTTATTCGCCCAAGGTTCAGGAACTGCGTGAACGCGTCACCGCGTTCATGGATGCTTACGTTTATCCAGCCGAAGCGGTGTTTGAACGCCAGGTCGCCGAAGGCGACCGCTGGCAGCCCACCGCGATCATGGAAGAGCTCAAGCGCAAGGCCAAGGCGGAAGGCTTGTGGAACCTGTTCCTGCCGGAGTCGGAACTGGGGGCGGGCCTGACCAACCTCGAATACGCACCGCTGGCGGAGATCATGGGCCGCTCGCTGCTCGGCCCCGAGCCGTTCAACTGTTCGGCGCCGGACACTGGCAACATGGAAGTGCTGGTACGTTACGCCAACGAAGAGCAGAAACAGCGCTGGCTTGAGCCCCTGCTGCGCGGCGAGATCCGTTCGGCGTTTGCCATGACCGAGCCGGATGTGGCCTCGTCCGATGCCACCAACATGGCAGCCCGCGCCGAGCGCGACGGTGACGAGTGGGTGATCAACGGCAAGAAGTGGTGGACTTCCGGTGCCTGCGACCCACGTTGCAAGATCCTGATCTTCATGGGCCTGAGCAATCCGGATGCACCACGGCACGCCCAGCACTCGATGATCCTGGTGCCGGTGGATACTCCCGGGGTAAAAATTCTGCGTCCATTACCCGTATTCGGCTACGACGATGCACCTCATGGTCACGCCGAAGTCTTGTTCGATAACGTCCGCGTACCGTACGAAAACGTCCTGTTGGGCGAAGGTCGTGGCTTCGAGATTGCCCAGGGTCGCCTTGGCCCAGGCCGTATCCACCACTGTATGCGTTCGATCGGCATGGCCGAGCGCGCCCTGGAATTGATGTGCAAGCGTGCGGTCAATCGCACCGCGTTCGGCAAGCCACTGGCACGCCTGGGCGGTAACGTCGACAAGATTGCCGACTCGCGGATGGAAATCGACATGGCGCGCCTGCTGACACTGAAGGCCGCCTACATGATGGACACCGTGGGTAACAAAGTGGCGAAAAGCGAGATCGCGCAGATCAAGGTGGTCGCGCCCAATGTGGCCTTGCGGGTGATCGACCGGGCGATCCAGATCCATGGTGGTGCCGGGGTATCGAATGATTTCCCACTGGCCTATATGTATGCCATGCAGCGCACCTTGCGGCTGGCCGATGGTCCGGACGAGGTGCACCGCGCGGCGATCGGCAAGTTTGAAATCGGCAAGTACGTGCCCAAGGAAATGCTGCGTAGCGATCGCTGATCCGCGCCCCCCGAAACACCCGCCCACGCTCGCCGCGTCGGCGGGTGTTGGCGTTTTCAGCCCGCGGAAATCTCGCGGCCGAAGCGCTCGCGGTACACCGACGGCGGCAGGCCGACCACGGTACGAAACGCCACCCGAAAACTTTCCACGGAACGGTAACCGCATTGTAGGGCGATGCTTTCGCTGCTGTGGCGGCTGCTCTCCAGCAGTTCCCGGGCGCGGGCCAGGCGTTGCTGTTGCAGCCAGGATTTCGGCGAAGCACCGGTAGCTTCGCTGAACCGACGCAGGAAGGTGCGCTCGCTCATCGCCGCCTGACTCGCCAGGTCGCGGACTTCCAGCGGTTCGTGCAGGCGTTCCCGTGCCCATTGCATGACCCGCGACAGATCGCTGCGCGGGGTGCGGCTGACCGGGGCCGGAATAAATTGTGCCTGGCCGCCGCTGCGTTGTGGCGACATCACCAGGCGCCGCGCCACCGAGTTGGCCACCTGGGTGCCAAAGTCCCGCGCCACCAGGTGCAGGCAGGCATCGATGCCGGCAGCGCTGCCGGCCGAGGTGATCAACTGGCCAGCGTCGACATACAGCACGTCGGGATCCACCAGGATATTCGGGAAGCGTTCGGCCAATTCATCGGTGTAGCGCCAGTGGGTGGTCGCCCGCAAACCGTCGAGCAAGCCGGTGGCGGCCAGCACAAAGACCCCGGAGCAGATCGACAGCAAGCGTGCGCCGCGCGCATGGGCCTGGCGCAAGGCCTGGAGCAATGGCGGTGGCACCGGTTCGTGGCGACTGCGCCAGCCGGGGATGATGATGGTGCGGGCGTTTTCCAGCAGTTCGATGCCGCCGTCGGCCAGCACCTGAATACCCCCGGTCGCGCGCATCGGGCCCGGATCGATGGCGGCGATGCTGTGTTGGTACCAGGGAAAATCGAACTCCGGCCGCGCCAGGCCGAAGATCTCCACGGCGATCCCGAATTCGAAAGTGCAGAGGCCGTCGTAAGCGAGGATGGCGACGGAGCCGGGCGAGTTGTGCATTTGGCGGAAAGTTACCGATGAGTGTCTGGTCCGCCACTGTAGCGCTTTGCGGCCGTTCGATACAGTGGCTTCACACCCACATTGATCCGGAGAATCCCCATGCCCAGCCTGGTCCGCTCGACACCTGCTGCTTCGTCCGCTGTTGCCTTGATGCATTTCAGCAGTCGCCTGACGTTCGAAACCGACTGTTCCGACGTCTTCAGTAGTCAGGCGGCGGGGGAGGTGGATTTTGTCCTGGTGGATGTGCGCGGGCCCCTGGCTTATGAGCGCGGCCACGTGCCTGGGGCAATCAATATTCCTGGGCGTTTGATCACGGCGACAGCGCTGGCCGCGTACCCGAAGCACACCTTGTTCGTGGTGTATTGCGCCGGTCCACACTGCAACGGCGCGAACAAGGCCGCGGTGAAGTTGGCGGCGCTGGAGTATCCGGTCAAGGAAATGATCGGCGGCGTGACGGGTTGGCTGGATGAGGGGTTCACGCTGAGTCAGGGCGTGATGCCAACGGCCACGGCGGCAATAGCTTGCGAATGCTGAGGACCCTTCAGGTATTGGTGTAGGACCGGCGCCACTTATCCAGAGTCATCTGCAGCCAGTCGTACACCAGGCGGTGAGCGGCGCTGTCATCCTGATCGCGGGGCAGCGGCGATTCGTCACCGAAATGCGCATTGAGCAGCGCCACCGACGACGCATTCCACTCCGGATGAAACTGCACGCCTACGCGAGTCGGACCGACGTCATACATTTGCTGCAGGCAGCGGGCACTGCTGGCCTGCAACAAGGCATCCGGCGGCAGGTTGATCGCGTCTTCGTGCCATTCCAGCACCTGCAACGTGCGGCCATCGGCGAACGTCACGCTGGTCCAGCCGGTTTCGCTTTCGTGCATGCGCTGCACGCTGCCGCCCAGGCTCAGGGCCAGTAATTGCGCGCCCAGGCAAATGGCAAACACTGGCGCTCCCAAGGCCAGGCTGGCGGCCAGCCACTTGCGCTCTTGCGCCAGCCATTTCGGCCCGGCATTCGAATCATAGGGTCCGCCAAGAATAATCACCGGTGCAGCACTGACCTCGGGCAACTTGCCCAGGTCGGCGCGAAATATTCGCAGGGTCAGGCCGCGGGATTCGGCCCAGTCGTCAATCGCTCCCGGCCCTTCGGCGGGATGATGCTGGATCAGGTTCAACCAGGTCGTTAATTCAGGCATGGCGGCTCTCCAGGCGACTTCAATCAAGGCAGCAATACGTGGCAACGGGCGCTGATTCCGCAGGGCTTTGCACCGTCCTGGCGCGTGGGCTCATGTGCAGTAATAGCTTAGTGACTTTTCTATAAGTAATTGTCGCGTAGACATAATTCGCTGGCGCGGTGCGGCTCTAGACTGCCGGCCACTTCGATAAATACTAGCCACAAGCTACCGTCGAATGTTGCCAACAAGAGTCTCCGCACACAGGAGTTATAGATGAAAAAGCTAGCGATGTTCGGCGCCCTGGCGCTGTCTGTATTGTCCCTCTCGGCCGTGGCCGAAGATGCCAAGCCGATCCGTATCGGTATCGAAGCGGGTTACCCACCGTTCTCGATGAAAACCCCTGACGGCAAGCTGACCGGTTTCGACGTGGACATCGGCGATGCGCTGTGCGAACAGATGAAGGTCAAATGTACCTGGGTCGAGCAAGAATTCGACGGTCTGATTCCAGCCCTGAAGGTCAAGAAAATCGACGCGATCCTGTCGTCCATGACCATCACCGATGATCGCAAGAAGAACGTCGACTTCACCATCAAGTACTACCACACCCCGGCGCGCTTCGTGATGAAGGCAGGCAGCGGTGTCAAGGATCCGTTGACCGAGCTCAAGGGCAAGAAAGTCGGCGTTCTGCGTGCCAGTACCCATGACCGCTTCGCCACTGAAGTGCTGACACCGGTCGGCATCAACGTGGTGCGCTACGGTTCGCAGCAGGAAGCCAACCTGGACATCGTCGCCGGTCGCATCGATGCGACACTGGCCGACGCGGTCAACCTCAGCGATGGCTTCCTGAAAACCGACGCCGGCAAGGGCTTCGAATTCGTCGGCCCGACCTACGAAGACGCCAAGTACTTCGGCGGCGGCGCGGGTATCGCGGTGCGCAAGGGCGATAAGGCGCTGGCTGACAAGTTCAACACGGCGATTGGCGAAATCCGCGCCAACGGCAAGTACAAGCAAGTGCAGGACAAGTACTTCGACTTCGACGTTTACGGTCAGTAAGTTCGCGGTTGAAAAAAGTGGCGTCCGTTGATTCGGGAGCCACTTTTTTTATGGCTGGATGATCGAGTCCGGCGGTCCATTTTTTCCAGGAGAGCAGCATGCAACGTATCGACCATCCATTGCCCTGGAGTCATCTGGGCAGCGAACGCAGCCTCAGTGTGTTCCGCTTTGGCAGCGGCCAGCGCAAGGTCTATATCCAGGCCAGCCTGCACGCCGACGAATTGCCCGGCATGCGCACCGCCTGGGAACTGAAAAAACGTCTCACTGACCTCGAAGCCCGGGGCCAGCTCAAGGGCGTGATCGAACTGGTGCCGGTGGCCAACCCGATCGGCCTCGACCAGCACCTGCAAAGTGCGCACATGGGGCGTTTCGAGCTGGGCAGCGGCAAGAATTTCAACCGCGCGTTTCATGAACTCAGCGCGCCGGTCGGCGAGTTGATCGGCGCGCAGTTGGGCGCCGATGCCGAGGCCAACGTCGCCTTGATCCGCCAGGCCATGGGCCAGGTGCTCGATCAACTGCCGGCGCCGACTTCGCAACTGCAAGCCCTGCACCGGCTGTTGCTGCGTCATGCCTGTGACGCCGAGATCACCCTCGACCTGCATTGCGATTTTGAGGCGGCGATTCACCTGTATGCGCTGCCCCAGCACTGGCCGCAGTGGCAGTCGCTCGCGGCGCGCTTGAAAGCCGGCGTGGCGTTGCTCTGCGAAGACTCGGGCGGCAGCTCGTTCGATGAATCCTGCTCCTCCCCCTGGCTGCGTTTGGCCAAGGCGTTCCCCGAAGCGGCGATCCCGCCGGCCAACCTGGCAACCACCCTGGAACTGGGGAGTATGGGCGACACCCGGATCGAACAGGCCCAGGCCAACTGCGAAGCAATCCTCGGCTTTCTTGCCGAGCAGGGCCTGATCGATGGCCAATGGCCGGAAGCGCCCACTGAGTGCTGCGAAGGCCTGCCGTTTGCCGGTACCGAATACCTGTTCGCACCGCACCACGGCGTGGTGAGCTTCTTGCGCGAAGCTGGTGAATGGGTTGAGCAGGGTGATCCCCTGTTCGAAGTGGTCGACCCCTTGAGCGATCGCGTCACCGTGGTCCGCGCCGGCACCCGCGGCGTGCTCTTCGCACTGGACCGCTCGCGCTACACCGAACCGGGGATCTGGCAGGCCAAGGTGGCGGGGCGAGAGGTGATTCGGGCAGGGAAATTGACCAACGATTGATCAACTCAACGTGTAGGAATCGCCATGTTCAAGCTGTTAGCTGCCGTACTGATGTTGGGATCGTCCATCGTCCACGCCGAGCCCTTGTTGCACACTGACCTGCCGTTGAGCTACCTCGAACAGTCCCAGCCCGATTCGCGCAATCAGCCGCTGGTGATTTTCCTCCATGGTTACGGCAGTAACGAAGCCGATCTGTTGGGTATCAAGGATGGCTTGCCCGCGTCCTACACCTATTTATCGGTGCGTGCGCCGCAAACCCTGGAGGAGGGCAGTTATCAGTGGTTTCACCGCAAGGGCCAGGGGGCTTATGACGGTGACAGCGATGACTTGCGCAGTAGCGCTGCGTTGATTGGCGATTTTGTTGCCAAGGCGGCGGACAAGTACCACACCACGGCTGACAAGGTGTTCCTGGTGGGTTTCAGTCAGGGGGCCATCATGTCTTACGAGGTGGCTTTACGCCAACCGTCGGCCGTGGGAGGCATTGCCGCATTGAGTGGCAAGTTGCTCCCAGTGTTGCGTACGCAGCTCAAGGCGGACAAGGCGCTGAGTGCGTTGGCCATTTTCATCGGCCACGGCACGGACGACCAGCGCCTGCCTTTCACCGATGGGAGCGACGCGGACAGTCTGTTGCGCAAACTGGGATTGGCGCCCCAGTTTCATGCCTATCCGGGCCTCGGTCACAGCATCAGCGAAGAGGAGATCAGCGACTTGAACGCCTGGTTGCTGCGGATCAATCGCTGAGTCGAGGGCTTATTTGCCGCTGAGTATCGCGTTGACCAGCGCGGCATGGCCGGCTTTGTCATCGACCCGGGAAATCACCTGGATCAGCATCATCCGGGTGCCGGAGCCGGCCAGCAGGCTGGTATTGAGAGTTGGGCCGCCGCCCTGGGTCGCGGTGAAGTCGACCTGACGCAGGCCCAGGCCCTTGATGGTCAGGCTTTTCTCGCTCTGCTTGTTGAAGTTGGCCAGGGCTTCGCGTTGCTGGGCAGTGAAGCCGGTAATTGACTCGTCGAGGAACACCGTGTCGTTGTCCTTGACGTTGAGGCCTTCGGGCAGGGTGTTCTCGGCGATGATCAGCACGGTTTTGGTTTGCTGATTGGTGTACATGGTGCCCTTGGCGCCGGACGTGCCGTTGCTGGCGTTGCCGCCGGGCAGCGGGTTGGCGATGAAGCCGGCAGGCAGGGTAAAGGCAAATTTGTTGCTCAGCGCCGAGACTTTCTGCGCGGGTGCGGTCTTGCTTGTCGTCTTGTCGGCAGCCTGGACGCTGGCGCTGCCCAGGACGGTGAGGGCCGAGAGGAACAAGGCGGTGGCGGTATGGCGGACGGTGAGCTTTTTCAGCAGCGACATGACTATCTCCGAGGTATGCGCGCGGTGACGGCGATCATCCCACGAGGCTGTGCGATGACTCCAGCGCGAGTGTGGGAAATGGCGACGCAAGGTCGCTAGCGCTGTGCTTTCTGACAGGGATCGGCGACGGGTCGCTGGGGCGCCGCCATGCGCTTGGTCACCAGCAGCATCAACAGCGAAACCGCCACGCCCATGACGAACGCCCAGCCTCCCCAGCGCGGCAAGGTCAGGGCGAGGGTCAGGCAGAAGGCGGCGAACGAATACATGCCGGTGGCCGTGGCCCGCAGCAAGGCGGCGGTGAAGGCCGGGCCTCGAGTCTGCTGGGAGAACACCGCCATGACGCTGCCGAGCACCGGGAACACCGCGAGCAAGCCGCTCCAACGCTCGCCCACGGTACTGGCCAGCAAGGTGACCGCCAGGGTCAGCAAGGCCCCGGCGAGCATGCGCAGCAATAGCTTGTCGGACTTCGGCGCAGGGCCTGAAGCCAGGGGCTGAACGCTTGGAAACAGGTAGGGCGCGGCCAGCAGTGCGGTGGCGGCGGCGATGCAGGAAAACCCCAGCGATGCCGGTAACAGCGACAGCACGACCGCTACCAGGCTCCAGCCGGACAAGGCGATCAGCAGTGCCGCCGGCCAGTTGCAGCGCTGGGCCGCCTGGGCATAGACCACGCAGAAGGTGATCATCGCGAACATCGCCGAGAGCGCAGCGACCGCCGATTGCGCGGCGAATGCCGGGCCTTGCTCAAGAGCGAGGAACAACAGAATCGGTCCGACCACCACCGGCAGTCCCGACAGCCATCCGGCGACACTCGGCCCCCAGCGCTTGCCGGCCAGGGAAATCAACAGCAGGAAAGCGGGGATCAGCAGCAGTTTCAACAGCAGCACGGAGCATTCCTTGTTCGATGGCAGTCCCCCAGCATACAAGGCTTCGCCCCAGGGCCTGAAACTACTAAGCTTCGATATCGCCTGCCAATGTCGGAAAACCCTGTGAGATTCAGCCTGCCGAAGACTGCGACTGCTCCGTTTTGCCCGCCGGAAGTGGCGGGCAGTGTCCCGGTCAACGCCAATGCACCGTTCTGGAAACGGGCGGTGACCTTTGCCGGCCCCGGCTTGCTGGTGTCCATCGGTTACATGGACCCGGGCAATTGGGCGACAGCGATAGAAGCCGGTTCGCGCTTTGGCTACAGCCTGTTGTTTGTGGTGTTGCTGGCGAGCCTGGCGGGGATGGCGGTGCAGTGCCTGTGTTCGCGGCTGGGTATCGCCACCGGCCGGGACCTCGCGCAATTGTCCCGCGAACGCTACAGCCCGCGTACGGCAAAGGTGCAATGGCTGCTGGCAGAGGTCTCGATCATTGCCACGGATCTCGCCGAAGTGCTCGGCTGTGCCCTGGCCTTTCACCTGTTGCTGGGGTGCTCGATGACGGTCGGCATCGCCCTGACAGCCTTCGATACCCTGCTGGTACTGGCCATGCAAAACCGCGGCTTTCGCCGTTTGGAGGCGATCATGCTGGTGCTGGTCGGGACCATCGGCGCCTGTTTTTTTGTCGAGCTGTTACTGATCAAGCCGTACTGGCCGGAAGTGGCCCGGGGCTTTACACCGTCGTTGTCAGCGATCAGCGACGCCGCGCCGTTGTACCTGGCGATCGGCATTCTCGGCGCCACCGTGATGCCCCACAACCTGTATTTGCACACCTCGATTGTGCAGACCCGGTTGTTCGCCAAGGACCTGGCCAGCAAGCAGGATGCGATCAACCTGGCGCGTATCGACACCATCGGCTCGCTGGCCCTGGCGCTGTTGGTCAACTCGGCGATCCTGATCCTCGCCGCGGCAGCGTTCCACCGGAGCGGCCATAGCGACGTGGTGGAGATTCAGGACGCTTATCGCATGCTCGATCCGCTGGTGGGCGGGGTCTTTGCCAGCGTGCTGTTCGGCATCGCCCTGCTGGCGTCCGGGCAGAGCTCGACTTTTACCGGCACCATCGCCGGCCAGGTGATCATGGAGGGCTACCTCAACCTGCGGATTCCCTGCTGGCAACGGCGCCTGTTGACCCGCGGGCTGGCGCTGATCCCGGCGTTCATCGGGGTCTGGCTGATGGGCGACGGCGCTGTCGGCAAATTGTTGGTGATGAGCCAGGTGGTGCTCAGTCTGCAACTGCCGTTTGCCCTGTACCCGTTGATCCGCATGACCAGCGACAAGCAACTGATGGGGCCGTTCGTCAATCGCTGGCCGACCCGGATGCTGGTGTGGGGATTGTTTGTGGTGATCAGCGCGGCCAACAGTTGGTTGATCCTGCAGTTGCTGGCGTGAAGGCGGGCGTCAGGATTGGTCCCAATAAGGCACCGCGCCAAACCGTTCGAGGAAGAAGTCGATCACTGCGCGAACCTTCACCGACAGGCGCCGACTGCCTGGCCAGAGAATGGCAATCTGCTGCGGTTCGAGGCTGTTGGAAACCTGGAAGTCACTGAGCACTTGCACCAGAGTGCCGCGGCGCAGTGCCTCGCCGATCAACCATGAAGGAAACATCACCAGGCCCATGCCTTGCTCGGCGGCCTGGGTCAGGGTGTCGGCATGGTTGCCGGTGAGCGCGCCCCTGACCGAGTAGGGCGTCCAGTCATCCTGCCCCTGACGGAAGAACCAGCGCTGCACGCCGGCATCGCCCTTGTACGCCAGGCATCGATGCTGGAGCAACTCATGGGGATGGGCAGGCGTGCCGTGGCGGGCGAGGTAAGCCGGGCTCGCCGCCACATGGAAACGCTGTGGTGCCACCACCCGGCCCTGCATGCTCGAGTCGTGCAGGGCGCCAATTCGAAACAGCAAGTCGGCGCCGGCCACGAGCGGGTCGACATAACTGTCGGTTTGCTGGATATCCAGTTGCAGTTTGGGGTGGCGTCGATGCAACTCGGCAATCCACGGCGACAGGTGCAGGTGACCGAACACCACCGGCGCGTTGATGCGCACCAGGCCGCTGGGTTCGCTTTGTTGTTCCTGCAGGGCCTGTTCCGCTTCCTCCGCCTGCACCAGCAACAGCCGCGCATGATGGGCCAGCAGACGGCCGGCTTCAGTCGGGGTAACGGCCCGGGTGTGGCGATAGATCAACTGCTGGCTGAGGGCCTGTTCCATGAGCTGGATCTGTCGTGAGATCGACGAAGGCGCGAGCCCTTCACGGCGTGCCACCTCGGAAAAACTGCCGTGGTCCAACACCGCGATAAACAGCCGCAGCGCCTTGAAGCTCAGTAGGTCGAGACCCTGCATGAACCATCCTGTTGTGCGATTTGCGCAAAAGAGTTGTCAGTAGATTCCCATTTTTCGCAACGAAGCACTAGCCGATACTGGCCGTCATTCTTTTTATTGCTGTGCAGGTACTCCATGTCATCGACTGCTTCATCAGAGGCGACCCCGCTCGCCGTCACGCCAGGGCCCAGCCCGATTTCCCGATTGTTACTGCTGCCGCTGGTGATCCTGGCCGGCATGGGGCTGTCCGTTGAAGCGGGCCTGCTGGGGCCGCTGGGCGCGCAAGTGGGGCATTTGTGGGCGACCCTGAGTATTTTCGGAGTCGGCTCGGCCATCCTGTTCTTGCTGTTACTGTTCAGTGGGCCGCAACCGGGACCCGCGTTGAATACCTTGCCGCGCTGGCAATTGATCGGCGGCTTGCTCGGACCGATCTATGTGGTGGTGCTGACTCTGGCTACACCCGTGATCGGGATTGCCATGACCATGATCGCGATCCTCGCCGGGCAGGTGGGCAAAAGCGTCCTGATCGACCATTTCGGCTGGTTCGGTACGGCACGCAAGACGGTCAATCACGAGCGCTGGCTGGCATTGCTGCTGATTGTCGTGGCGCTTGTCCTGATTGCGCGGGGTTGACCATGAATCTGCTGCTTTTAGTGTTGGTGGTAGGCGCCGGTGCCGTACTCAGTGTGCAGGCGGCAATCAATGGCCGACTCGGCCAGGCCGTAGGGGTGTTGCGCAGCAGTCTGCTGACCTTCGTGGTGGGGGCGATTACCACGGCCTTGTTGATCCTGTTCTTTGAACCGGCGCAGACCGTGAGTCTGCTCGAGGTGCCCAAGTGGCAGTTGAGCGGCGCCTTCTTTGGTGTGGTCTATATGCTGGTGATGGTCGGCGCGGTGCCCCGAGTCGGGACGGCCGTGGCGACGGTCGCAGTGATTCTGGGTCAATTGGGCATGGGCATGCTGATCGACAATTTCGGCTGGTTGGGCAATCCGCCGATCGAGTTGTCGGGCAGCCGGATGCTGGCCATGGCATGCCTGGCGTTGGCGCTGATCTTCATGTACCGCAGCAGCGTGCGCCAACCTGACTAGACCGTCAGTCACATCCGTGCAACCGACCTTCATTGAATGCGGTCTCTGTTGCAGAGGCGGCACTGTCGCCGTCTCTGGACGACCACATCAATGGAGTCATACCGATGAAAGCACAAGGCACCTGCGCCTGCCCCGATTGCAACTGCAAACTGGGTGAGCATTCGATTGTGCGACATGGCAAACATTACTGCTGCGAAGGCTGCGCGAAACATCATGAGCACGGCGAAGCCTGCACCACAGCCGGCTGCAAATGCGCCAAGGGCGCTCATGCTTGAGGACACTGCAAGTGCACGTGGAGCCGATCGGGCTCCACGTGTTTCAGGCGCTGGCGCGACTCACTGAGCAGGTCGCCAGGTGACGTTTTCGATGCCGAATTTCTCCGCCGTCGGTTTGCTGGTCTTCTTCACTTTTTCCCGGCCGAAGCGGCCAATCCGGCCCACCCCGGCGTCGCAACTGGCCCAGTGCCAGGCCTCGGCGTTATCCATCTTCTCCTGGCGGATAATGAAAGACTTGGGCACTCCGTGAAGGGTGTATTCAATGACGAATAATTTTGCGTTGATCATGTGCCGCTATTCCTCCCTGTCGTACTAGAGTGATTCCCCCTCGCGGGAAAAATTCATTCCAATTGCCGACCGGGCAGATTCGAAGCTGACGCGGGGCGCTGTTAGACTCTCGTCTCCTCAATCGCGAGATTTTCCATATGAGCGAGCCCATTCGTCTGACCCAGTACAGTCACGGTGCTGGCTGCGGCTGCAAGATTTCCCCACAGGTGCTCGAGGTGATTCTGGCCGGTAGCGGTGCGCAGAATCTTGATCCAAGACTCTGGGTGGGTAATGCCTCTCGCGATGATGCCGCGGTGTACGCCATCGATGACGAGCGTGGCGTGGTCTCGACCACCGATTTTTTCATGCCGATTGTCGACGATCCGTTCGACTTCGGCCGCATCGCCGCCACCAACGCAATCAGTGACATCTATGCCATGGGCGGTGACCCGCTGATGGCAATTGCCATTCTTGGCTGGCCAGTCAACGTGCTGGCGCCGGAAATTGCCCGGGAAGTCATTCGTGGCGGTCGTGCGGTGTGTGATGAGGCGGGGATTCCCCTGGCCGGTGGTCACTCCATCGATGCCCCCGAGCCGATCTTCGGCCTCGCGGTGACCGGGCTGGTGAGCAAGCGCCACATGAAGCGCAACGACACCGCCAAGGCCGGCTGCCTGCTGTACCTGACCAAGCCTTTGGGCATCGGCATCCTCACCACGGCGGAAAAGAAGGGCAAGCTGCGTGACGGCGACATTGGCCTGGCGCGGGACTGGATGTGCACCCTGAACAAGCCCGGCAGTCGCTTCGGCAAGCTCGAGGGAGTGACCGCGATGACCGATGTCACCGGTTTCGGCTTGCTGGGGCATCTGGTGGAAATGGCCGATGGCAGCGCCCTGACCGCGCGCATTGACTACAACCGCGTGCCACGCCTGCCGGGTGTTGAATACTATCTGGAGCAAGGCTGCGTGCCCGGCGGCACCCAACGCAATTTCGACAGTTATGCCAACCGGCTCGGGCGTATTCAGGAGCTGCACAAGTTGCTGCTGTGTGACCCGCAGACCAGTGGCGGCCTGTTGGTCGCGGTGACGCCGCAAGGCAACGACGAGTTCCTCGCGGTTGCCGCCGAGTTGGGTCTGGAGCTGGCGCCTATCGGCGAGTGGGTCGAGCGACAGGGCAACGCGGTCGAGGTGATCTGATGCCCATCGATATCACCGATTATCGGCAGATTTTCCTCGAGGATCGGCCGATGATGGATACCCGGGCACCCATCGAGTTCAGCAAGGGCGCGTTCCCCGGCGTGGTCAATCTGCCGTTGATGACCGACCTCGAGCGAGAGCGGGTCGGCACCTGCTACAAGCAGCAGGGCCAGCAGGCGGCCATCGTCCTTGGCCATCAACTGGTCAGCGCGGACATCAAGGCTGGGCGCATCCGGGCCTGGGCCGATTTTGCCCGGGCCAATCCCCAGGGCTGCCTGTATTGCTTCCGTGGCGGCCTGCGCTCGCAGATCGTCCAGCAATGGCTCAAGGATGAAGCGGGCATCGAATATCCGCGGGTCGTCGGCGGCTACAAGGCCATGCGAACTTTCCTGCTGTCGACCGTGGATGCAGCGGTCGCTGAATGTGATTTCGTGTTGCTCGGTGGCATGACCGGCACCGGCAAGACCGAGGTCCTCAACCGCCTGGCCAATGGCCTGGACCTGGAAGGGTACGCGAACCATCGCGGTTCAAGCTTCGGCAAGCGGGCGAGTGGGCAACCCTCGAACATCGATTTCGAAAACCGCCTGGCCGTCGATGTGTTGAAGAAACGCGCGCGGGGGCTGCAACAGTTTGTCGTGGAGGATGAAAGTCGCATGGTCGGCAGTTGCGCCTTGCCATTGCCCTTGCACCTGGGCATGCAGCGTTATCCCATGGTCTGGCTTGAAGACAGCCTGCAGGGGCGGGTCGAGCGTATCCTGCGCGACTATGTAATCGACCTGTGTGCGGAGTTTATCGTCGTACATGGCGATCATGGCTTCGCGCTGTTTTCCGAGCGTCTGCTGGAGAGCCTTAACAACATTCGCAAGCGGCTGGGAGGCGAGCGTCATCTACGATTGCTGCTTCTCATGGAGGCGGCGCTGGCCGAGCAGGCGCACAGCGGCTCGGTGGACTTGCACCGCGCCTGGATCGAAGGCTTGCTGAACGAATACTACGACCCGATGTACGCCTTCCAGCGGCAAAAGAAAGGCGCACGCATCGAGTTTTCCGGTGACCAGGGCGCAGTCCTCGACTACCTGCGCGAACGTGCCGAGCGCCAGTAGTCAGGGGGGCGGCGTTGCGCTACAGCAGCGCCGCGCCGATCAAGCCGCTGAGGATGCCGATCACTACGGTCAGTACGGCCACGGTGACCAGCACCCGGGTGTCGAAGTCTTTGCGCAGCATCAGCAGCGACGGCAGGCTGATGCTCGGCAGCGTCATCAACAAGGCAACGGCCGGTCCGGTGCCCATGCCCAGGGCCATCATGGTCTGCACGATGGGGATTTCAGCGGCCGTCGGAATCACGAACAAGGTGCCGACGATGGCCAGGGGGATCAGCCACCACAGGCTGTTGGCCATCGCGCCGTCGACATGGGGGAACAGCCAGACCCTGGCAGCACCCAGGAGCAGTACCGCCAGTACGTAGATCGGAATGGTGCTCCAGAACAGTTGCCACAATGTCCGTCCCCAGCGACTGAGGAAGGGTTGCGCGTCTGCGCCGCTGGCATCTGCCACCGCTGCCAATGCCGCCGGCGGTACCTGCTCGGGACGGGAAATGCGCTGGGCCACCAGCGACACACCCAACACCAGCACGATCCCCACCACCAGGCGCAAGGCACTGAAGCCCCAGCCAAGCACAAACCCCATGAACACCAGGGTGGCCGGGTTCAGTACCGGGTTGGCGATCCAGAACGCCAGCGCCGCACCCACCGAAACGTTTTGCCGGCGCATGCCGGCGGCCACCGGCGCGGCGCAGCAACTGCACATCATGCCGGGCAGGGCAAACAAGCCGCCGCGCAGGGTCGAGCCGAAACCGGCACGTCCGAAAAGACGCAACAGCCAGTCCCGAGGGATCAACACCTGCAACAGTGAACCGAGGATGACCGCCAGCACGGCGGCTTTCCAGATGGCCAGGAAGTACACCTTGGCGTAGGCCAGTGCGGCTGCCACTGGTGCACTCTGTTCATCGTTGAGGATGGAGGCGCCGATGCTGTGGCTGTCGGCGGCGGCAAACGCCTTGAGGTAGTAGGGCGACCACTTGACGTAATAGAGGCCGATGCAGGCCACCAATAGAAACAGCGCGGGTTTCCACCAGAGCGACCAGCCCCGGGCCGGGGCTGTCAGGGACTTGGTCATGTGCGGGTTCCGGGCAGTGGAGTCAGACTGCTTATATTAGCCTGTTGCCGCCGATGTTGGCCGTTGGTGGCAGGTGATCAGGTCGGGCAGGTCTGTTCGCCGTTGTCCAGGCCCTGGCGGTAATGCTGGCTTTGCAAGGTGGCCTTGCCGTTGTGCCAGGTCAGGGTGAGGACGTACAGCGAGTCGAAGTCGCCGGATTCCCAGTCGTCAGTGATCGACTGTTTGCCGCCGACGGCCTCGCGCGCCACCTTGTTGATCAACTCCGGCAGGTAGCCGTGGGACCAGGCGGTATAGATGGTCGAGTTGTGGTACTTGTCGTGCAGCAACTCGTCAGCCAGCTCACTGGTGTCGTTGGCCGAGAATTCGATGTTCACCGGCAATCCCAGTTTGATGGCGCTGGGGCTGATGGTCATCAGTGGGCGGATGTAGCTGTAGGAGTTATCGAACTCGCCTTCCTCGACGTTGCGGGTCGGATTGGCGGCGAACACGAAATCAGCCTTGCCGAACTTTTCCGGCAGCAGTTGCGCCAGGTCGATGGCGCGGTTCAGGCCCTGGCAATTGAGTTGACCCAGGCCGCCGGCGGGCTTTTCTGCATGTCGCAGAAACACCAGGGTCTGGGTGCCGTCGGCGGGTTGCGCACGGCTTTCGCTGGACTCCAGGGAGAGGAGCAGGGCACAGGTTGTCAACAAGGCGGGGAAGAACACGAAGGCGCGTTGCTTCAGGCGTTGGCTCAACTTTTGTGTGTTTCTCATCAGGTAATCGTTCTTCAGCACATTCAGGTTAAGGCTGACAAACCTTTCCACCGCAAGCTCCCGGCTTCGGATGGTTTTCCATGTCGTTGGGCGATTAGTCTTACAAACTCGCAGGCTTCAGAGTCCATTGACGGCCATTGGTTCGATAGGCGTCTGCGGGCGCGCACTTTATCCGGGGTGGCGTGCGTGCGCGGTGAAGGTTAGCGACAGAATGTTTCTGATTTAAGATGCCGGCCTCGGCGCGCAGGCGATAAGCTAGCGGCGGTATAGGTCGGCCGTGTGCCCCGGGCAAGGCCAAACGTCAGCCGTTAAACTGTCACTGGATGTGAATCATGACCGATTTGTCAGCTTTTCCGATTACTGAAAAATGGCCAGCGCAGTTTCCTGACTGGATTCAACTGTATTCCCTGCCGACACCCAACGGCGTGAAAGTCTCGATCATGCTTGAGGAAATCGGCTTGCCGTACGAGCCGCATCGGGTGAGTTTTGAAACCAATGACCAGATGTCGCCGGCATTCCTTTCGCTGAATCCGAACAACAAGATTCCGGCCATCCTCGACCCCCATGGCCCGGACGACAAGCCGCTGGCGTTGTTCGAGTCCGGCGCCATCCTGATCTACCTGGCGGACAAGAGCGGGCAGTTGCTGGCCCAGGAATCTGCGGCCCGCTATGAGACGCTGCAGTGGCTGATGTTCCAGATGGGCGGCATCGGCCCGATGTTCGGGCAATTGGGATTCTTCAACAAATTCGCCGGCAAGGACTACGAGGACAAGCGTCCCCGTGACCGTTATGTTGCCGAGAGCACGCGACTGTTGAAAGTTCTCGACGAGCGCCTGCAGGGCCGCGACTGGATCATGGGCGAGCGCTACACCATTGCCGATATCGCGATCTTCCCCTGGGTGCGCAACCTCATCGGCTTCTACGAGGCCGGTGAACTGGTGGGGATCAGTAACTTCCCGAACGTGACCCGCGTACTGGAGCGCTTCCTGGCCCGTCCGGCGGTGATTCGCGGCCTGGAAATCCCCAAGCCTTGACCACCCACCTTGCCACTGCGCTCGCAGTGGCAAGGTTCATCGCAGTGATCAGCGGTTGCTGGCCGCCAGCTTCAGGCCGAAGCCGATCAGCGCGAGGCTGGCCACGCGGGTGGCGATCCTGCGGGCCAGGGGAAAGGCTTTGAGGCGAACCGCAGCCGCGTTACCGATCAGTACCAGTGCGCCCTGGTAGAGCAAGCTGATCAGGGTGACATGCACCATCATTGCCACCAGGGTCATGCTCGAGCCCTCGGGGCTGATGAACAGCGGAAAAAATGCGACGAAAAACAGAATGACCTTGGGGTTGGTCAGGCTGATCACCAGGGCATTGCGCAAGTAACGCCTGGCGGAGCGTTTTGGCTCGGCCTCAGCGCTATTGCGAGCCAGCGGATTGCGCAGCATCTGCAGCCCCATCCAGCACAGGTAAGCGGCACCAAACCATTGCAGCGCCTGGAACATCAACGGGTTTGCATGCATGATCGCCGCCAGTCCAGCGACGGCGGCAATCATGTACAGGGCATCGCCGATCAAGGTGCCGATCACCGCGCCAAATCCGGCGCCGATCCCATTGCGGGCGGTGGCGTTGAGGATGGCAAAGGTGCCGGGGCCGGGCATCAATTGAAAGATCACGATCGCAGCGATGAAGCTGCCGTAGTTCTGGATGTCAAACATTGGGGGCTCACTCCGTATCCTTCGGGGTTGTCACAGCTCAGGTTAGTCCAACGCTGACGGGGCGTCTGTGGACGCAGTGAGCTTCGCTCGCCGTTACCGGATCTGCAACAAACTGTTTCCTGATCTGCATTTGTCACCTGTGGGGTGACGGGCATAAGCTCGCTGCCTTGTGCCGTTCCCTTGTGCAAGGAAATCTCCCATGACCAGTCAATTCCCCGAAGCCCGTCCTCGTCGCCTGCGGCGCACCCCGCAGTTGCGCAGCCTGTTCCAGGAAAGCGAATTCAGCCTAAACGACCTGGTGCTGCCGATCTTTGTCGAGGAAGAAATCGACGATTTCGTACCGATTACCAGCATGCCCGGCGTGCGGCGGATTCCGGAGTCGAAACTGGCAGGGGAGATCGAGCGTTATGCGCGGGCGGGGATCAAGTCGGTGATGACCTTCGGTGTGTCCCATCATCTGGACGGCCATGGCAGTGACACCTGGCAGGAGAACGGCCTGGTGTCGCGCATGGCGCGGATCTGCAAGGACGCGGTGCCGGAAATGATCGTCATGTCCGACACCTGTTTTTGCGAGTACACCGACCATGGTCATTGCGGCACCTTGCACGGCGGCGAAGTCGACAACGACGCGACCTTGATCAATCTGGGCAAGCAAGCCGTAGCGGCGGCCCGCGCTGGCGCCGATGTGATTGCTCCCTCGGCGGCCATGGACGGCCAGGTCCAGGCGATTCGCCGGGCGCTGGACCAGGCCGGCTTCAGCCAGACTTCGATCATGGCCTATTCGACCAAGTTCGCTTCGGCGCTTTATGGCCCGTTCCGTGAAGCGGGCGGCAGTGCGCTGAAGGGTGATCGCAAAAGTTATCAGATGAACCCGATGAATCGCCGCGAAGCGGTGCGTGAGTCGCTGCTCGACGAGCAGGAGGGGGCCGACGCGCTGATGGTCAAGCCCGCCGGTGCGTACCTCGACATCATCCGCGATATCCGCGAAGCCTCGCGCCTGCCGCTGGCGGCCTATCAGGTCAGCGGCGAGTACGCGATGATCAAGTTCGGCGCGGCAGCGGGTGCCATCGATGAAGAGCGGGTGGTGCGCGAAAGCCTGGGCGCGATCAAGCGCGCGGGGGCGGACCTGATTTTCACCTACTTCGCTATGGATCTGGCGCTCAGCGGGATCTGATTCAGCCGAGGTAAGGCCTGATCCCGTGATCTCGAAAGTAGCGCTCGATGACTTTCGGGTCGCTGGACAGGTCGGCGATGGCCACGTAGGTGTCCGGTCGCAACAGATAAAAGCCGTTGCGCGCCAGGCCGGCTTGCTCGTGTACTGGCAGCCAGGCGAAAACCTGCAGCGGCAGATGGTGTTCGGCGCACCAGGCGCGCATTTCGTCGCTGGTATCACCGTACACATGCACCTGCCAGTCGAGGCTGCTCAGGCTGGCAAAGTTGTCGTGTTCGGCGTCTTGCGCCCAGGGCAGGCGGTCGCCACCGAACACGGCGCCGGCATGCCCGGCACTCAGCGCCATACCCCGGTAGTTCAGGGTGATCTGCGACACGGTGCGAAACAGAAATTCCCGCGCCCGTTCCAGGCCGACCATCTTCGGTAACAGGTAGGGCGCAACGCGCGTGCGCATCACATCCGCCAGTGCGCCGTCGGCGGTGACAAAACTGAATACCCGGTCGGTGGTGGCCACCAGCTTGTGGGCGAAGGCGATGCGTTCGCCTTCATAACTGTCGAGCAAGCTGCTTCGGGCGCCGCCATTGAGCACCGCCGCGAGCTTCCAGGCCAGATTGATCGCATCGCCAATCCCGGTATTCATGCCCTGGCCGCCGACCGGGCTGTGCACATGGGCGGCGTCGCCGAGCAAGAAAGCCCGGCCAAGGCGAAATGTTTCGGCGACCCGGTGATGCACGCGGTAGGTGGAGAACCAGTTGAGGCGCCTGACCTCGACTTGCATGTGCTCGATGGCGCGACGGCTGACGTCTTCGAAGCGCAGCGTCTCGGCCTGTTCGGCACGCTCATCGCGCACGGTGCCGATCAAGCGTGCGCGACCCTCGCCCGCCATCGGAAAGACCGCGAGAAAGTCCGCTTCATCGAGGTCCACGTGCAACTCGCCGTTGAAGGCCGGGCCGCTACCGTCGACATCCGCCACGTAGAATACTTGCTGGTAGGTACCTCCCGGGAAACCGATGTCGAGGGTCTTGCGCACGATGGAGCGGGCACCGTCGCATCCGGCCAGGTAACAGGCCTGGCAGGATTGGGGCTGGCCGTCGGGTAGGCGCAGTTGCGCATGGATGCCGCCGTCGTCCTGGGTAAAACCGAGCAGCTCGGTGTCGCGCTCGACCTCGACGCCGAAGTGCTGCAGGCGTTCGATCAGCAGCTGTTCATGTTGGTCTTGTGGGAATATCTCCAGGAAGGAGTAGGGCGTGAGGTCCTGGCCGATAGTCGCGAATGGCAGGTGGGCGACTGGCTTGCCCTTGACCCACAGGTTCGCTGCCGGGACTTTATGACCGTTGGCGACCACACTCTGGCTGAGGTCGAGTTGTCGATAGAGTTCAAGGGTGCGGGCCTGGACCGCCAGGGCGCGGGACGTGGTACCTGGGGCGCTGGTCTTGTCGAGGATGCGCACGCGGATCCCCAGTTTGCTCAGCCACAGCGCCAGTACCAGGCCGGTGGGGCCTGCACCGATGATCAAGACGTCGCTGCGGTTCATCGTGGTGCCCTCTTATGAACCTGATGTGGCCTGCAGGCGTGGCGAACTCGGCAGAGGGTCGAATGTCAGAAAGCCGCGAACCATTTTATATTGAAGAGCAAGGTCGCTTGCTTTTCCACTGGCAGAAGTCCGAGGTTGGTGTGTGCACATGCCCGGTACGTCAAAAGGACACTTGAGTCACGCCATGCCATTCAATCCATTGATCATCAGCCTGTTGCTGCTGTCGTTGTTGGCCGGTTGCGCCAGCCAGGGCACTCGCCAGGCGCCGCCGAAACCGGCACAAGTCAAGGCGCAGATCGTCGCGCTGCTGCCGCCCAGGACCCAGGACCGCGAAGGCTGGGCCAACGACATCTATAGCGCTTTCGAGACGCAGTCGATCCCGGCCACGACGCAGAATCTGTGCTCCGTGCTGGCAGTGACCGAGCAGGAGTCGACCTTTCAGGCGGATCCTAAGGTGCCGGGGCTGGGCAAGATCGCCCGGGATGAGATCGATCGGCGTGCCGCCAAGGCGCACATCCCCAACTTTCTGGTGCGCACGGCCCTGGAGGTCAGCTCGACCAATGGAAAAAGCTACAGTGATCGGCTCAATGCAGCGCGCAGCGAAAAGGAACTGAGTGCCATCTTTGACGATTTCATTGGCCGGGTGCCGATGGGCAAGACCCTGTTCGGCGGTTTCAATCCGGTGCATACCGGCGGTCCGATGCAGGTCAGCATCGCTTTTGCCGAACAGCATGCGCGTGACTATCCCTATTCGGTGGATGGCTCGATTCGTCGCGAAGTGTTTACCCGGCGGGGCGGTATGTATTTCGGCATCGCCCATTTGCTCGGCTATCCGGTGAGCTACCGCGTGCCGCTATACCGCTTTGCCGATTTCAACGCCGGGTGGTATGCCAGTCGAAATGCGGCGTTCCAGGCCGCACTCAATCGCGCAACCGGTGGTTCGCTGGCGTTGGATGGCGACTTGATTCGTTACGGCTCGCTGCTGCCGGGTTCGACTGAGTTGGCGGTGCGTGGATTGGGCAAGCGCCTGGGGATGCGCAATAGCACCATTCGCGAGCAATTGGAGTTGGGTGACAGTCTCGCATTCGAGGACAGTAAGCTCTACAAGCGTGTCTTCGAACTGGCCGATAGCGCCCAAGGTTCAGCGCTGCCGAGGGCGGTGTTGCCGGGTATTGAACTGCACAGTCCGAAAATAACCCGCAAACTCACCACGGCCTGGTTTGCCAAGCGGGTCGATGAGCGCTATCAGCGCTGCATGACGCGAGCCGGGAGCGGCGGGGGGTAACGCAAGGCGAAAAAAAGCCCGGCTTGATCAGCCGGGCTTTTTCGTTGAGTACTTCGGTCCAGCGATTCATGCATGGTTCTGAGTCAGGCGATCGGAGCCGCCTTCGGCGACGCGGTTCTGTTGCAGGCGATCGGAGCCACCTTCGGCAACGCGGTTCTGCTGCAGACGATCGGAGCCGCCTTCGGCAACGCGGTTCTGTTGCAGGCGATCGGAGCCGCCTTCGGCAACGCGGTTTTGTTGCAGACGATCGGAGCCACCTTCGGCGATGCGATTCTGTTGCAGACGGTCAGAACCGCCTTCGGCAATCACGGGCTGGTGCTGGGAAGTGCTGACGGCTGGTACCTGGGCAGCGGCAAACACGTTAGTGGCGAGGACGGAGAAGGCGAGGCCGAGAATGATTTGGCGTTTCATGAGTGTGTGCTCCGGGGTGTTGTGGGTGGGTATGGAGCAGATGTTACGCGTCACGATTTTTAAGAGAACTTCATTGGGTCGATGGTGAACATCGACGGCAATGATGGTGTTAATGGGTTGCAGCATACGTCGGTGATGGCAGTGGGGGAGGGCGTGTTCTTCTATATAGGTAGCATTGCTCCGGCCGCCGGTTTTCAGCGATTTGATAGAAAAACCAAATTAGCAGTTGACGGCAGATTTCATGTGTCTATAATTCGCCCCACTTCCGGCGCAGTCGAAACGGAAAACTCCTTGGTAAACAACGAGTTACGCAGTTTTCGGCAGTCAGTGTT
>NZ_JBVATA010000008.1:0-260485 GCF_057814275.1 Pseudomonas sp. F007
ACTCTCGGTCGACGCCCAGGCCGCCAGCGCCGATCCGGCGGACGTCGCAGCGCAGTTGAAGCTGCTGCGCGAGGACCTGACACAGCTGCAATCGCAAGTCCTGCTGCTCAGCGCGCCCAAGGGCATCACCCTCACCAGCGGCCAACACCTGCAACTGGCGGCCCAGCACAACCTCATGCTCAACGCCGGCGGTCAGACCGATCTGAGCGTGGTCAAGCGCCTGTTCATCGGCGTCGGCGAAGGCCTGAGCCTGTTCGTGCGCAAGCTCGGGATCAAGCTGATCGCCAACCAGGGCCCGGTGCAGATTCAGGCGCAAAACGACCGCCTGGAATTGATCGCCCGCCATGGCCTGGAGATCAGCAGCAGCGAGGATGAAATCCGCATCACCGCGAAGAAAAAAATCACCCTGAATGCCGGCGGTAGCTACATCACGTTGGATGAGTGCGGTATCGAGTCGGGGACGGTGGGGGATTATCGGGTCAAGTCGGCGATGTACTTCTATCTACCGGGCAAAGCCACCCAGGTCGCGCACATACCCAAGCTGCCGACCCTGATCAGCCCGCCACTCAAGTTCGACGAGCAATTTCGCATCTTCACCAGCGACGGTGAGCACCCCTGGGCCAATGTGCCCTACAAGATCACCGCCGCCTCCGGCAAGGTCTGGAAAGGCGCCACCGACAGCCAGGGTTTTACCGAACGGGTATACACCGCCGAGCCCGAGGAATTGTCCCTGAGCTATGACATGGAAGAAGAGGACGAGGAAGAAGAGTTCGAAGGCATCACCTTGCGTATTGGTCTGTTCTTCGACGGCACCGGTAACAGCCAGGCCAACTCCGCGACCACCGAACAATGCCGGCGTGACGACCTGGCGCTGTTTGACCAGAGCGAGCTGGCGAGCATTGTCTCCCACTGCACGCAATACGGCTTTGACCAGTTTGACGGTGAGGGCTTCAATCGTGCGCCGGATAACAGTTACGGGAATGCGCCGAGTAATGTGGTGCGTTTGCACGAACTTTATCCGGATCATGCGACCGATGGGATTCCGTCGGGTGCTGATATTGGTTACATCAAAATCTATCTGGAAGGCATTGGCACCCGCGATGGCGGCAAAGATTCGTTGGTTGGTATGGGGTTGGGGTTGGGTGAAACAGGGGTCGTGGCGCGAATCAAACAAACGCCTGCGGCTATCACAGAACAGCTTCGGGATTTTGTTTCGGCCAACCCTGGCATCTACATTCGCCGGGTTGAATTCGACATCTTCGGCTTCAGTCGCGGCGCTGCCGCAGCCCGGCACTGTGCCAATGAATTGCTCAAGCCGGGGCGCGGGGTCTTTGCTGAGCTGCTCCAGGCTGGGCGCTTTACCCTGCTGACCACCTTCGATCCCGCCGTGGACGTCGGCCTCAACCTGATTGGCCTGTTCGATACCGTGGCAGCGGTTGCTGATATCGCCCGCGGCGACATAAGCGTTGCCAATGAGCATAACCCCGGGGTCAACCTGTACTTGCCGCCTGATTGCGCGCGGCAGGTGATCCAGCTGCAGGCCCGTGACGAGTGCCGGCATAACTTCGCCCTCAATAGCGTACAGCGTGGCCATCGCCAGATTGTCCTGCCCGGCGCGCATTCCGACATTGGTGGAGGGTACCTGCCGCGCGCCCGCGAGCGGGTCTGGCTAAGCAAACCGCAGCGGATCAATGTTTCAAAAAAGGAAACGGTGCAGCTCCATGCGCAGTGGACATTGGCTGTCGAACGGATCAACGCCCTGCGCGCCACTGGCCTGGCGGGCGACGGCACCATAGAGGTCACTGCCTGGCCGATTGCCCAAGCGGCCCCTGGCAAAAACGACCTTTACGGCCACGAACCGTACTTTCTGACCCAAGTGCTGGAACGTACGGTGCGTGGGGAACTGGCCTTGATCGCGCTGCGGGTCATGCGCGAGCTGGGTGTGCGTCATGGTGTGCCGTTTAAAGATATCGAGGCCCGGCCAGATCTAGCCTTGCCCGAAGACTTACAGCCCATCGGGGCGCAGATTCTTGATCAGGTGTTGGCCGGTAACGAAGTCAGTCTTGACGCGGATCAGGAACGCCTGTTGTTGGGCCGATACATCCATCGCTCGGCACATTGGACGCCTGTAGCGTCGTTATTGGTCAACAAACCCGCGGCCGACAACAAACGCAAGGTCCATCCGAACGAGCCACAGCAGGGCTATCCCCAATGAAGCGTCTGACGTTTTTGATGGGGCTGGTACTCAGCCTAAGCGCCTGCGCCAGCGGCCCTAAATCAGTGCCGGCCCCAAAACTACCCTATGACAGCTGGTACGTTGGCTTTGCGGCGCCGCGTCACATGGAAGTCTGGGTGGAAACGGTGGATGTGCTCGATCAACGCGGGTTGCCGTTCTTCCGAGTGTCGGCGGGGGTGGCCGGTTATACCCGCAAACCGGAAGGTTGGCACAAAGGCGGCGGGTCAATGAAGCCGGTGCTCAACGTCGACCTGCCTGAGCGGATCTTCCTGCGCTGGCAATCCCTGGTGGAGCTGCAGGCCTACAAGATCCGGATTCCGATTCCGCAGTGGGTGCGTGATGAGATGGTCAGGCCACAGCGAGTGTTTTGTGAAGCGGATCAGCGGGACGTGACGCTTTATCGCAACAGAATAACGCTGGGCATGGCGCCCGGTGGCATCGTCAAGGTCTGGGTCGGAGCGGGTTGCCTGGGATTCACCGAAGTCGGCCGCTACCAGGCGGAGATCGAGCCGCTGGGTCCCTATAGAGGCAAGAGCAACGGTAAATACATTCCTCTGGAACCCGAGAACAAAGCATACGTAGACCAGCACGGTATCCCCTATGGCACCTGGTAAAGAGTTACTCAGCGTGGGACGCCTGACGCTGTTGGCCTGCCTGCTATTCAGCCTTGGCGCATGCGCCAGCGGCCCCCAATCCGTGCCGGCCCCAAAACTACCCTATGACAGCTGGTACGTTGGCTTTGCGGCTCCCCGACATATGGAGGTCTGGGTGGAAACGGTAGATGTGCTCGATCAGCGTGGGTTGCCGTTCTTTCGTGTGTCGGCAGGGGTGGCCAGTTACACCGGAAGAGTGGAGGGCTGGCACAAAGGTGGCGGGAAAATGATGCCGGTGATCGACGTCGACCTGCCCGAGCGCATCTTTCTGCGCTGGCAATCCCTGGTGGAGCCGCAGGCCTACAAGATCCGGATTCCGATTCCGCAGTGGGTGCGTGATGAGATGGTCAAGCCGGAGCTTGGATTTTGTCATTGGTCCAAGGCCTGGAAGGAGGACTATCGAGACTCCATTACCTTAGGTATGGCGCCAGGGGGCATTGTCAAAGTTTGGGTGGGAGGCGCTTGTCTTGATTACAAGGAAGTCGGCCGCTTCCAGGCAGAGGTCGAACCGCTGGGGCCCTATAGAGGCAAGAGCAACGGCAAATATATTCCTCTGGAGCCCGAGAACAAAGCATACATAGACCAGCACGGGATTCCATACGGCACCTGGTAAACGCAACTCAAAATTTATAGCTCGTCGGCGCTTACGCGGCTCGAAATCCGCACGCCTGCAACCTGGTAAGAAGGAGATGCCATGCAACACGTAAAACATGCAGGAAGCACCAATGGTACGGACGGCACCGTGACCAAGGTTGTGACTGCTAAAAGAACATTAAGCTGGATTGCGCCGGCCGAAAATTCTGTGTTCAACATTAGCCAGGACGGCGAACTTCCGGTTTTGTTTTTCGAGTTTCAAGGCCAGGTTGCAGGTGAGTATAAATGGACGTGGCGCATTACTTGGGAAGCGAAAGTCAGCGGATTGCGTGAGCGAGTTCGCACCGGCACAGCTCTGAAAACCTTTGATGAGTCAGGCTCTTTTGTCAGTGGCGAAACTCGTTGGCAGGTCAATTTTTCCGATAAGGTCCTGGGCGGCACGTTAACTGTGAACGTTACAGTCAATGGAAAGACCTTGACTCGCTCCGTGGTTATCAAGGGTCAGAATCCGGATGCCCAGAGCGTCAGTGACTATGTCGCGAGCCTGGAAGATATGGCGGGCTTCGAGAAGTTACTGGAGCAGGAAACAAACTCCAGGCATTTCATCAATTTCGATGGCGAGCCAATAGTTGCCTTTGACAGTGGCTATGGCATTACGCAAATGACCAATCCGGCACCGTCATATGAGCAAGCCTGGAACTGGAAAGCCAATATTCTGGCCGGTTCAGAGCTTTATCAGGAAAAAGTACGACAGGCCAAGGGGTTTCTTGGGCAGGAGGGGCGCGCCTATACCGACGATCAACTGCAGCACGAAGTCTTCAGCCGGTGGAATGGTGGTTCCTACCATCAGTGGGATGCCGCGCTTGGGGCATGGGTCAGGAAGAAAAATATTCTGTGCGACTCCAACACTGGAAACATAGGTTGGTCGATGGACAAAGAGAAGAACAAGGAAAAAACCGAAGCGCAGTTGCGTGAACGTGACAAAGACACTTATTCAAAAGGTTCCAAGGGACAATCGGATGATCACCCATGGGCTTATAAAGGAGTGTGTTATGCCGATCACGTACTGGGTCAATAAGCTGCCCATGATGGGGGTGTCCGTGTTGCTTTTTTTTGCAGGGTTTAGCTTTGCTTATGACGAAGTCGAACTCACACCTGTGAATAGCAGAGAGGGAATGCTGTGGCTGCCAATGACGGATGGGACTGAGTTTAAGGTTGCTCCCTTCGCCGACAGAGATACCGTTTTGTATGACAGGAACAAGCACGCTGTCGACGGCGCCGAGTTTATTTCTTTATTTCGAATTTCACCCGCAAATCCGAACAAGCCTATGGGCTTCTGTGGCGCGGGTAACGAGGCTTGGTTGCATGTCTATCGTGTGGCCGGTGTAACGCTAACAGAGGTTATAAATACCTTGATTAGTAGTTGTTTGCATTCTATCTCAATGGCCAGCCAGAACTCCGGGGCAGACACGCAGGATGATGATTTCTCGTCGGTGCGTTGGAGTAGTCGTGGCTTTTCCATTGACTGGTTTGAGCGTGTTGATGCTGCGGGTAATTCGTTAAAGCGATCGGACTTTTTCCTGCATGAAGGTGTTTTCTTGCAGCAGGATATTTTCACTAAGACCGATCGACGAACGGCAACTACCGATCAATAAAAAAGGAGCTGGATATGCAAGGCATCATGCGTGAGGGAGACAAAAATACTGGCGGCGGAACGGTTGTTTCCGGGGCTGTGAAAATGCAGTTTGATTGCATCGGCGTGCCGGTCGCTTGTGCCGTTCAACTCTATTCGTGCGGTTGTATGTTGAGGTCCTCATTGCCTGTCGCGGGGGCAAATTAGTCATGGCGGTCAGACTGGATCGCATTCCGGCCGTGGCGTTGCGCCCCGGGCGTCCGCGCGCCTGGCTGTGGCTTGGCCTGTTGGCATTGTTCCTGTTGATGGGGATGGCGCTTGCGTGGGGGCTTTCGGCTCCAGCCATGAGCGAACAGCCGCAGACTTTCTGGAGCATGGCATTGGGCGCGCCTCTGGCGTGTTGGTGCCTGATGGGGTTCTGGCGAATGGCCTTTTACATCGGGCAGCATCGAGTGGCTGATGGCTGGGATGAAGCGCGACACGACGACTGGGTACGCAATACCCGTGCGGGGCGGCGCTCTCAGCAAGTGTTGGGCGTCAGTCTCTACACAGCGTTACGGGCTCCGGGGGAAACGCTTGCCAGTCAGCTTGAAAAGGTGCTGGAAGGGACGTCTGCGCTGGCAGTTCAACCGACGAGAGAGGGCGCAATTGCGCTGCGTCACAGTTATTTGCCGGGCGCCGCGCAAGAATCGGAGTTGCTGTTGTTGCAAGTGCTGCAGCAGGTGCTGGATGACCTCAAACAGACCCTGATAAAGGTGCCGGAGCACGCACCGCTGGCCTTGTTGCTACAGGTGGAGAGCGGTTTGTCCGAGAGTCTCTTGCGTCGCGTGTGGCGACACGCCTGGCAAACCTCTGGCATCCGCCAATCCACCGTCCCTGTCGAAGGCCAGGGCCTGGATGCGCTGGACCAATGGCTCGACCAACGTATCGACGATCAGGCCATGCTGCTGGTGGTGGCCGTGCAGTTTGCCCCGGAATATCCCGAGGGCACCGCAGAGGCTGCGGTCGCCGTCTTGCTCGGCAATCGTCTGACGCAAAACACCCTGGCACCGATTGCCTATCTCCATCGTCCGGAACAGGAGCGTGAGTCGAATCCTGACCCTCTGCTCTACGCCGCACGGCAGGCGCTGGATTGGGTGCCGCTGCCTTCGAGCGCAATCGAGCGGGTGTGGCGGGCCGGGGTCGACGGAGCGCGCAGCACCGACTTGGCGCAGGTGGCGACGCAACTGGAATTGCCCAGCAAAGACACACAAAACGTATGCAATCTCGATGAGCTGCTGGGGCATGCGGGGTCGGCCTCGCCCTGGCTGGCGATTGCCGCAGCGACGCAGACCATCGAGCGCGGCGCCGGCGCGCAACTCATTTTCAGCGGCGGTGAAGATTCCGCTGCTCTCTGGGGCACGGTATTGACGCCTGTGCCACCGCTTCCAAGGCAGGAATAACCCATGCAGGTTAGACGCACGACAGGATTTTTCGGGTTGCTGGGGGCGCTGTTGCTCACCGGTATGGGATTGGCAGCACTGGTGTGGCGGCATCCGCACGTACTGGATCTGGTGGCGGGTAGCGATCGGCAAGCCTTTTGGTTATGGGCGATCGCCGTCAGCACGTGTGTCCTGCTGGTGTTGCTCGTGGGCTATCACCTGCTGGGGCATAAAATGGGGCGTTCCCAATACCGCCAGCTCGACGCCGATGACGTCCCGGTTCCGGTACGAGCGCCGCGCACGTTGTCCATGGGTGAGCAGACAGTGAGCAAGCTCAAGGCAGACCTGCGCTTCCACCACGGCCCCCGCTGGCGCTCGAAAACCCGCCTCTACCTGGTCATCGGCGAACCCGAGCAAATCCAGGCCATCGCCCCGCACCTGTCCCAGGACCACTGGTTGCATGGCGAGTACAACGTGCTGCTGTGGGGCGGCAGCGTACAAGTACCACTGACCCCCTCGGTCACCGAACTGTGCCAACAGCTAACCCGCCGGCGGGCTCTGGACGGGGTGATCTGGGCCCTGACACCCGCGCAAAGCCTGGAACAACAGACCCTCAGTCATGGTGTGGCGCGCCTGAGTGAACTGGCCCACACCCTGGGCTGGTCGCTGCCGCTGCACGTGTGGCAGGTCTGCGACAGTCTGCGCCCAAAACAATCGCCTCTGACCCAACCTGTGGGCTGTGCGCTGGCGGAAAAAACCAGCGCACAAGCCCTGGAAGATGCGTTGCAGCCCCTGATCCAACCGTTGCGCCAGCAAGGCTGGGCAGCGCTGGCCAAGGGTACTGATCACGATTTCCTGCTGCGCCTGTCGCGGGACCTGAAGGTCGAAGGCATCGCCCGTTGGCGCCAGGCCCTGGCGCCGTTGTTCGGTCGGTACGCGGCCAGCGTTTCGTTGCGCGGCCTGTGGTTCAGCCTGCCGCTGCCCGGCGGCAAGAAAACCGATGACCACCACTGGCCCCATGAGCCGGCCTGGTCCGGGATTCTGGATGGACAGAGGCGGCGCAGTCGGCGTCTCGGCTGGCCGGCGACGCGGATGGCTTATCGGTTGGCCTTGGGTTTCGCCTTGGTCTGGGGGCTGGGCATGCTGCTCTCATTTACCAGCAACCGCACGCAAATCGCCCATCTGCAAAACACCCTCGCGACCCTGCAAACAGCGGAGCAGGGCGACCCACAACTACGGGCGTTTTCCGAATTGACCCGCGAACTCGACCGCCTGGACTACCGCGCCACCCACGGCACACCCTGGTACCAGCGCTTCGGTCTGAACCAGAACGACGCCTTGCTCAATGCCCTGTGGCCGCGCTACGTCGAGACCAATCAACGCCTGCTGCGCGATCCGGCCACCGCCAATCTCAAGGCTGCGCTGAACCGCCTGATCAAACTACCGGCTGACAGCCCGTTACGCACCCAACTGTCGGCCCAGGCCTACGACCAACTCAAGGCCTACCTGATGTTGTCGCGTCCGGACAAGGTCGACAGCGCCTTCCTCGCCAAGACCCTCATTGCTGCCGAAACCGAGCGCGAAGGTATTTCGACCGGCCTCTGGCAAGCGCTCACGCCTGATCTCTGGAAGTTCTACGCCGAGCAACTCCCCGCTCATCCAGACTGGCGCATCGAAGCCGACCCCAAGCTGGTCGCGCAAGCCCGGCTAGTGCTGCTCAGCCAACTCGGCCAGCGCAACGCCGAAGCCAGCCTCTATCAAAAACTCCTGGCCGACGCCGCCACCCAGGCCCCGGCCCTGCGCCTGGCGCAGATGGTCGGCGACACCGACGCT
Organism: Pseudomonas sp. F007; assembly: GCF_057814275.1. Taxonomy (NCBI): domain Bacteria; kingdom Pseudomonadati; phylum Pseudomonadota; class Gammaproteobacteria; order Pseudomonadales; family Pseudomonadaceae; genus Pseudomonas; species Pseudomonas sp. F007. Next base: position 8,371 of record NZ_JBVATA010000008.1, read on the forward strand.
TCGGCCTTGTTCTCCAGCCGCGCGGAAGTGCCCGGGGTCTTCACCCGTCAGGCCTGGGAAGGCCAGGTGCGTCAGGCCATCAACGCCATCGCCGAGCAGCGTCGCGAAGAAATCGACTGGGTGCTCAGCGACCAGCATCACGAAATCGCCGCCGAGTTGACCCCCGAGCAACTGCGCCAGCGTCTCACCGAGCGCTATTTCCAGGACTACGCCAACGCCTGGCTGGATTTTCTCAACCGCCTGCGCTGGCGAGAAGTGAAGAGCCTGGGCGAGGTGATCGATCAGTTGGCGTTGATGAGCGACGCCCGGCAATCGCCGCTGATTGCGTTGATGAACACCTTGGCTTATCAGGGCCAGGCCGGTGCTCGTGGTCCGGCGTTCAGTGAATCGCTGGTCAAGTCGGCGCAAAAACTCATTGCTCAGGATGCGGTGGCGGGCATCGATCAAGCACTACCCGGAGCGACCAGCCCGCTGGACCCAACCTTCGGCCCCTTGCTCGCGCTGATCGGCAAAGAAAGCGAAAACCCCGACCGCCTGAGCCTCGCCGCCTTCCTCAATCGCGTCACCCGGGTACGCCTGAAACTGCAGCAAGTCAGCAACGCCACCAACCCGCAGGAAATGACCCAGGCGCTGGCGCAAAGCGTGTTCCAGGGCCAGAACATCGACCTCACCGACACCCAGTCCTACGGCAGCCTCCTTGCCGCCAGCCTAGGCGCCGAGTGGGACGGCATCGGCCAGACCCTGTTCGTGCAGCCGCTGGAACAAGCCTGGCAGCGAGTCCTGCAACCCTCGGCGGCCGGCCTCAACAGCCAGTGGCAACGCTCGATCGTCAACGAATGGCACGCCGCGTTCGCCGGCCGCTATCCCTTCGCCGCCACCACCAGCGACGCCTCGCTGCCGATGCTCGGGCAAATGATCCGTGCTGACTCCGGACGCCTCGAACAATTTCTCCAACAACAGTTGGGCGGCGTGCTGCGCAAGGAAGGCCAGCGCTGGGTCGCTGACACCCGCCACAGCCAGGGCCTGCGTTTCAATCCGCAATTTCTCGCGGCGATCAACCAGCTCAGCCAACTCGCCGACGTGCTGTTCACCGACGGCGGCCTGGGTGTGAGCTTCGAGCTGCGCGGCAAAGGCGTGCGCGACATCGTCGACACCACCTTCATCCTCAACGGCGAAAAGCACCACTACTTCAACCAGCGCGAACGCTGGCAGCGCTTCACCTGGCCCGGCACCAGCAGCCACCCCGGCAGCCGTTTGCTGTGGACCAGCGTCTACACCGGGGAACGGTTATTCGCCGACTACGAAGGCACCTGGGGCCTGATCCGCCTGCTGGAACACGCACGCATCACGCCGTTGAACGACAGCGACAGCCAGATGCGCGTGCAGATCAAGGCGCCGGACAATCTGGAGCTGACCTGGAATTTGCGTACCGAGCTGGGGACTGGGCCGTTGGAGTTGCTCAAGCTGCGGGGCTTCACGTTGCCGACTGAGGTGTTTCTACAGGAGGAAGCGAAAACCAAACCGGTGGTGAGGAAAAAGAAGACCGGCTGAACGGCTCAATGCCCCACCAACTCCTCCAACAACCGCTCTTTATACCCCTGCAACACCCCACACGCCCGATCCCTTGGATGGGGCAAATCCACGCGGATCTCATGTTTGATCCGCCCCGGGTGGGCATCCATGACGATCACCCGATCCCCCAGGTACAGCGCTTCTTCGATGTCGTGGGTGACCATGATCACGGTGCAGCGTTGTTGCACCCAGATGCGTTGCAGTTCGTGTTGCAGGCGCACGCGGGTGAGGGCGTCGAGGGCGCCGAGGGGTTCGTCGAGGAGCAGGACCTTGGGTTGGTTGATCAGGGCGCGGGCGATGGCGGCGCGTTGCGCCATACCGCCAGAGAGTTGGTGTGGGTAGGCGTTTTCGAAACCTTCTAGGTTGACCAGGGCGATGTGCTCGCTCACCAGGCGCTGTTTTTCCGCCGCCGATAGTGGATGGTTTTTCAGGGCCAGGGCGATGTTCTGGCTGAGGGTCATCCACGGGAACAGGCGGTGGTCCTGGAACACGATGCCGCGTTCCAGGCTGGTGCCGACTACCGGTTTTCCATCCAGCAGGATCTCGCCCTGATAGTCGGCTTCGAGGCCGACCAGCAGCCGCAGCAGGGTGGATTTGCCGCAGCCGCTGGCGCCGAGGATGCTGACGAATTCGCCGGGGCGCACCCTGAGGTTGATGTCGTGCAGCACTGGCAGGGGCTGGCCTTCGATGCGGTAGCTTTTGTTCAGGCCGCGAATGTCCAGCGCGCCGCGGTGCAAGGCAGGGCTATGAGGGGCAAAGGTATGGGCTATGGCGTTCATCTCGGGACCTTTCAACGGGTGTTGCGCCAGCGCAGCAGGTGGCGGCTGACAAGGGTAAACAGCAGGGTCATCAGGTAGCCGGCGAGGCCGATGCACAGCACGCTGAGAACGATGATTTCCATGCGCGCGCCGGCTTCGGCGTTCATCATCAGATTGCCCAGGCCGGCACCGGACGACAGGAACAGTTCGCTGCCGATGGCGGTGACCCAGGCAAAGGCCAGGGCCTGCAGCACGCCGGTGGCGATGCTCGGCAGGGCCGCCGGCAGCAGCACGTGGCGCAGCTGTTGCCCGCGACTCAGCACCAGTACCTGGCCGACTTCGCGGTAGCGCCGTTCGACATGGCTGAAGCCCTGGAAGGTGTTGATCACCATCGGGTAAAACGCCGCCAGGGTGACGATCAGCACCTTGGAAAACTCGCCATTGCCGAACCACATGGCAATCAATGGAATCCAGCCGAGCATCGGCACCTGGCGCACGGCATGGAACAGCGGGCCGACCAGCCGATTGGCGACGCTCGACAGCGCCATCAACATCCCCAGGGCGACGCCGAGCACGATGCCCAGGACCAGGCCGCTGCTGGTCCGCGCCAGGCTGGCCAGCAGGTTGACCAACAGCTCGCCATTGCCCAGCAGTTCCAGCAGGGCCTGGCCGATGGTCGCCAGCGGCACGAAGGCGTAAGCCCCGGCGGCGTCCTGGCGTGAGGCGTACTCCCAGGCGCCGATCAACAGCAGCGGCAACAGCAGGCCGCGAGATTTTCCGAGTAGTTGCTTCATGTCCGGCTCCTAGCGGGTTTGCCAGCGAAACAGGCGCTGTTCGAGGCGGCGAAAGGCAAAGTCCAGGGTGAAGCCGATCACGCCGGTGACCACCACGCCGACCATCACCACGTCGATGCGCAGCATCTGCCGGCTCATTTCGATCATCTGCCCCAGGCCGCTGTCGGCCGCCAGCAACTCGGTGGCCACCAGCACCACCCAGGCGCGGGTCAGGCTGATGCGAAAGCCGCTGATGATGGGCGGCGCGGCAGCGGGCAGGGCGATCTCGCGGACCAGGGTCGGCCAGCGCAGGCGATAGACGTCGGCGACTTCGAAGTAGCTGCGCGGGATCGCCTTGACCCCTTCGCAAGCCGCCAGCGCCACCGGGAAAAACGCGGTCTTGGCGACGATGATGATCTTGAAGGTTTCGTCGATGCCGAACAGCAGCACGAACATCGGGATCAGCGCGATGCTGGGGATCTGCCGCAGGGTGTGGAACAACGGCGCGCAGTAGGCCTCGACGGTTTTCGACAGGGCCAGCAGCACGCCGAAGGCCAGGCCGCTCAGCGAGCCAATGGCGAACCCCAGGCCCAGGCGCGACAGGCTGTTGCCCAGGTGCTCGAGCAACTCGCCGCTGGCCAGCAGCGCCTCGAAGGTCTGCAGCACTTGCAGCGGTGGTACCAGCAGGTTGCGTGGAAAGATCGCCGCCTCGGCCACCACCGCCCACAGCAGGAGCAGGGCGAGGGGCGAGATCAGCCAGGTGAAGGTGTTGAACAGCGGATGGTTGCGCATGGTGGGCCTTGGTTCGGCGAAGTACCCAGGGGCTATCGCAAGAGGTGTGCCATGTCGCACATGCTGGCCTGTTGTAGGAGCAGCCGGTCGTCGCTCGACTGCTCGCGAAAAACGTCAACGATAACGCGGGCATTCTGTATGTACGCGGCGCCCTGAAGTTTTTCGTCGGAACGCCGCCCGGAGCAAGCTCGCTCCTACAGGGGCCTCATTGGGACAGTGATAGTTGGAGGATTGATGCTGCATCAGCAACCCCTGCTGCCAGGGCAACACCCCGGCAGCAGTCGCCATCAGAACTCGTAGCTGACGCTGGTGTAGTAGAACGCGCCCTGGGCGCCTTCGGGGCTGGTGATCGAATACTTCGGCACGCCATACAACTGCGCGCCTTCGGCTTCGTCGGGGTGGGTGTCGAACAGGTTGATCGCGCCGATCGAGACCTTCAGCGCCTTGTCGAAGGTGTACGACAGGTCGAGGTCGGTGACCCATTGCGAGCTGTAGGTCTGGTCGAGATCCGGGTTGCTCGCGTTGCGGCTGGTCCATTCGCCGTAGCGCCGCTGGGACACGGTCACCCCCCAGTTGTCGTACAGCCAGTTGGCACTGAGCACCAGCTTGGTCTCCGGAGTGCCGTCCTCGATCAGGCCCTGGGTGGCGCGGCCGACGATCTGATCACCGCGAATAGTGCCGACATCGCGCAGCTGGGTGATCTCGGTGCGGTTTTTGGCAAAGCCGCTGCTCAGGTTCAGGCGGCCCCATTGCGCCAGGTCCAGTTGGTAGTTGCCGGCCAGCTCGATGCCGTCGGTGCGAGTGTCGGCGACGTTGGTGTAGAACGCCGCGCTCTGGATGTTGGCGTAGGGTGTGCCGGCGAAGATCGGCGCGACCACCGAGGCTGGCAGTTGGTCGGAGAGGGTGATGCGGTTGTCGATGTTGATCCGGTACGCATCGACCGTCACCGAAGCGTTGGCCAGCGGACGCCAGACCAGCCCCAGGGAGTAGTTGGTCGACTCCTCGGGCTTCAGCGACTTGCCGCCGAGCAACGCCGCTTCCGGGCTGTTGGCGCGCAAGGTGCGTTGCTGCACTTCAACGAAATTGCCACTGCCTGGCGGCTGCTCGACCACCTGCACACTGAACGACGACAGCCCGCTCTGCACCAGCGACGGCGCGCGATAACCGGTGCTGGCGGTGGCCCGCGCGGCGATTTGCGGGGTGAAGTCGTAGCGCAGCGACAGCTTGCCGTTGGTGGTGTCGCCGAAGTCCGAGTAATGCTCACTGCGCAGCGCCACGCCGGCCTGGAACTTCTCGGTGACTTGGCCTTCGACGTCGACATAGGCGCCGAACACCCGGCGATCCTGGGAGGCGGCGTCGACCTGGGTGATCCCCGAGTAGTAACCGGGAATCCGCCGCCCGCTGATGGGATCGACGGTATTGAACAGCGCACCGTTCTGCCAGCCCGCCGCTTCGCCGGCGCTTAGCTCGTAGTTTTCCTGGCGCCAGGCCAGGCCGGCGGACAGGGTCAGCGGCTTGAACAACAGGTCGGTGGGGAAGTCGCGCACCCAGTCCAGGGTCAGGTTGGTCTGGTCGGCATCGCGGCGGCCGGTGTAGATGTTCTGCGGGCTGCTGGCGCCCCAGCTCGGGTTGATCGCGTTGCGGTCGTCGGAGTCGAGACGGTTATCGCCGTAGTTCAGCGCCAGGTCGAATTTGCCCAGTTGCTCGTCTTCCAGGCGCAGGCCACCGGTGGCCGCGTAGTCTTCGAGGGAGTAGCGGGTCACCGGCAGGCGCCCATCGGGGAAGCGTGCCAGGGCATTGCTGCCGTAGTTGCTGCGCAGGGTTGTCGGTGGATCGAAGAAGCCTTCGGCATCGGTGTTCTTGTGCGAATAGGTGGCGAAACCGTAGGCGGTCAGGCCCTCGCCGATGCCGATTTCACTGTTGGCCACCAGGTTGTACTGGTCCGAGACATTGCCCGAGCCCCAGCGCCACGTGCGGTAACGGTTGTTCTGCTCCTTGGGCGTGTTGATGCTGGTCGATCCCGGATAGAAGATCCGGTTGTCCGGGTTGGTGTCGCTGGCCGGGTCCTGGTTGCCGGCGTCGAAACTCAAGGTCAGGAAGCCGTCGTTGGGCAGGGTAAAACCTTTCCAGCCTGCGAGCTTGCGCTGCAGGCCATCGCCCTTGTCGTAGCCGCCGAAGCGATAGCCGACATTGCCGCCGTCGTCTTTTTCCTTGAGCACGATGTTGATCACCCCGGCGATGGCGTCGGAGCCGTATTGGGCGGCGGCGCCGTCACGCAGGATCTCCACGCGCTGGATTGCGCTTAACGGAATCAGGCTGAGGTCGACCGCCGCCGCGCCCCGGCCATTGACCAGACCCTGGCGGGTGACGTTGGCACTGGTGTGGCGGCGCTTGCCGTTGACCAGCACCAGCACCTGGTCGGAGGCCAGGCCGCGCAGCGAAGCGCCCTGGGCGATGGAGCCTGCGAACGCGCCCTGGGGCGATTGCGGGTAACTGAAGGACGGCGACAGTGCCGTCAGCGCGGTGGACAGGTCGCTGGCGCCGGTGTCCAGCAATTGCTCGCTGGACAACACGTCCACCGGGGCCGCGCTTTGCAGGGCGGTGAGGTCGCTGCGGCGGGTGCCGAGCACGACCACGGTGTCGAGGGCGTCGCCGGTGGCGCCGGGCTGGGTGTCGGCGGCATAAATCGGCAGCGCAAGGCTGCCGATGACCAGCGCGACGGCGCTGGCCAAGGGAGTGTGGTGGAACATGAGCGGATTCCTTTCGGGTGCAGGCAAGGGCAAGGGATCAGAAGCGGCTGGTGACGCTGAGGCCGACGGTGCGCGGGTCGCCGTAGGTGATCACGTACTGGCCGAGGGTGCCGTTGGGCCGGCTGTGGACCTGGTAGCGACGGTCGGTAACGTTGTTGACGAAGCCGGTGACGCTCAGTTGCTCGTCCGGGCTGAACCAGGTCAGACGGGTGTTGGCCAGGGTGTAGTGGGGCTGGCTCATGGTCTTGTCGACGCTGCTCTGGCGGTCGGCGAGGAAGTATTCCTTGTCGCGGAAGGTCACGTCGCCACCGGCCACCAGCTTGCCGCCGATTTCCAGCGGGAAGGTGTAGTCGCCGCCCAGCGCGACCACGTTGCGTGGCGAGCGCACGAAGCTGTTGCCGCTGTAGTCGCCGGTCACCGCGCCGGTGGTGGGGTTGGTGTTCTTGAAGTCGGTGTACTCGGTGTCGAGGAACGAAATCGCTGCGCGCAGGTGCAGGTAGTCGGTCGGCTGGCCTTCGAGTTCCAGCTCCGCACCCTGGACCTTGCCCGAGGCGCCGTTGGTCAAGGCAGTGGTCAGCACGCCGTTGTTGACCGTCAGCAGGTTCACCTGAATGTCCGAATAGTCGTAGTAGAAGATGTTGGCGTTGGCGGTCAGGCGGCGATCGAACCACTCCGACTTGAGGCCGATTTCATAGGCGTCGAGCTTTTCCGGATCGACCGTGGTCAGTTGCGCCAGGCTGGTGGACAGGCCGGTGTTGAAACCGCCGGAACGGAAGCCGTGGGCGTAGCGGAAGAATACCCGCAGGTTGTCGTTGATCCGGTATTCCGGGGTCACGTCATAGGTCCAGGCTTCCCAGGTATTGGCTTCCTGGCGATTGCCGTTGGTGCCGACGCCGGGCAGCGGCACCAGCGGGCCGTTGGCGCTGGTGCGGGTCTGTTGCAGCAGGTCGAGGTCGATCTCCTTGCGTTCCTGGGTGTAGCGCAGGCCGCCGGTGACGGTGAAGTTGTCGGTGAAGTCGTAGGTCAGGTTGCCGAACAGCGCGTAGCTGTCGGTCTTGTGGTCGTAGTCGAGGTTGCGCACATCGGTCGCGCCGATCTGGTTCGAACCGCTGCCGTTGGGTGTCGGGCCCGGGGTAATGAAACGCGAGGCGGCGCTGTCGAGGGTTTCGTGGAAATAGTGGGCGCCGGCCAGCCAGCGCAGGGTTTCCTGCTGCGGCGAGGCCAGGCGAAATTCCTGGGAGTACTGGCTGTACTTGTTGTCGGCCTTGGCCGCGCCGTTGACTTCGTAAGGGGTGAAGTCGGCATCGCTGGTGGACTGGCCGCGAATGTAGTCGTAGGCGCTGATCGAGGTCAGGGTGTAGTCGCCCAGGTTCCAGTTGAAGGTCAGCGAGGTGCCGTCGTGGTCGAGCTTGGCATCTTCCTTGACGTTGAGTTCGATGTCGCGCCCGTTCGGCCGTTGGTAGCCGACGTTGTAGTAGCGACCCACCGGCAGCGAACCGTTGCTGCCGTCGCCATTGTGCTGGCGGGCGTGGATTTTCAGCAGCGCTTCGAGATCGGGGTTGAGCTGGGCGAGGAACTGCACGCGCACGGCTTTCTTGTTGACGTCGCCGTAGGTGTGGCCGTCGGTGAGGTTGTCGGCGAAACCGTCGCGCTCCTCGGAGTACAGCGCCACCCGTGCGGCCAGGCGCTCGTCCACCAGCACGCCCCCCAGCGCGCCGCTGACGATGCGCTCGTCCTTGCTGCCGACACCCACGGTGCCGTAGCCATTGGTAGGGGCATCGAGGCTCGGCTTGTTGGAGATGATGTTCACCGCGCCGGCGGTGGTGTTCTTGCCGTACAGCGTGCCTTGCGGGCCGCGCAGGATCTCGATGCGCTCCAGGTCATACAGCGGGCCGCCGCCGGCAATCGGCGCGTTGAGGTAGACGTCATCGGAATAGATGCCCACCGGGTAGACGGTGGCGGCGCCGGTGTCGCCGGTGCCGAGGCCACGAATGTACCAACGCGGTCGACCGTCGCCGTCGGGGTTCTTCGCCGAGGCGTTGGGCACGAAGGTGGTGATGTCGCCCATGGCGCGCACGCCATCGGTGGTGAGGGTGGTGCCCTGGATCGCCGACACTGCCACCGGAATTTCCTGCAGGGTTTCTTCGCGGTGTTGCGCAGTGACGGTGACGGTTTTCAGCGCCGGTTCGGTGCTGCTCGGTGGTGCCTGATTGTCGGTGCTGTCGGCCGCCAGTGCGACCTCGCTGGCGGTGCCCCCTGCCAGCAGTAAAGCGAGCCAGATGCCCTTGGTGATTGGATTCAGTGTGTGCATGGTTTTACTCCCCCGGAAAAGATTCACTGAGAGAGGTAGAGCAGAGATCGTGCCAAGGCTTTTGTGATGTTTTAACTGGTTGAAATATATGGATTTATTTGATTATTTTGGCGTTGGTTTCAGTGCTGGGCAGTGGCCGGTTGGAGGGGGTGTCGAGTATTCAGCAATGGCTGCTGTGGAGGTGCTGCTGGAGCAGCAGTTGGGGGGTATTTCCATTGTGCCTGGCTGATGAATCTGTAGGAGCTGGCTTGCCAGCGAAGGCGTTCTTGAAAACGCTAAAAGCTTCGCTGGCAAGCCAGCTCCTACAACAAGCCAGCTCCTACAACAAGCCAGCTCCTACAACAAGCCAGCTCCTACAACAAGCCGGGTGTGTCAGATAAATCGAAGTCGTTGCTCCTCACACCGCCAGGCGCGAAGTCGAGCCGATGACTTTTTCCAGCACACTGAAATCGATCCAGTCACGCACATCGAAGCGCCGCGGGATGAAATTCCAGCGGTGGAGGAAGTCGGTGAAATCCTGCAGCGCGGCGATCGAGCGCGCGTCCAGGGTGGTGCGCAGGCGCCGGTGGGCGTCTTCGCCGTAGGCGGCCGCGACCCAATACTCGCTGGTGTTCAGCTCGCGGGCGAGAAAGCGCCGGGTCTCGTCGGGATTGGCCCAGGCCCACTGCTCGGTGCGCAGCACCGTGTCGACGATGGTCACGCTGGCATCGAAATGCTCATGCAGCAGGTGGGTGTCGAGGGTCAGGGTGCGCGGCGTGCCGTTGTTCGAGCGGATCAGCGGATCGGGATGGGAGCCGGTATCGATCACCACCTTCAAGCCGAACTCGTCGGCCAGGTGCACGGCGTGGGCGCCCTTGAGGAAGATCGCGTCGATATCGCCGCGCAGCAGGCCGATCAACTCATTGTTGCGGCGGCTGAAACGGCTGGTGCCGAGGCTGACTTCCGAGCCGTAGACATGCTGCTTCTGGTCGTCGCTGTAGGTGCCGCCGTAGGGGTAGTCCACCAGCTCGACATCACTGACGTCGAGGCCTTCGAGCTTGAGCGCATTTTCCAGGCCGCGCAGGGCCTGGGCGCGGGTGAAATCGATCTGCACGTTGGCCCATTTCGGGATGCCGAAGCGTCGGTTCTTCAGGTCGCGCACGCTGTTGATCCCGCTTTCGGCGGTGGTCAGGATCAGCTGCACTTCGTCGCTCCAGGACAAGCCCACGACCCGGGTCTGCACGCCGCTGGCGTAGGCCCAGATCGCCGGGATGTTGCCACCGTGGCGCACCGAGTTCTTCAAGTGATGGTCGTAATGCGCTTCGCGAACTTCCCGTTCGCTGGATTCGCGCAACGATTGGATGTTGGTGCCAAACGGCAGGAACGCCTCGGCCAGGCGCCCGGATTGCACGGCGATGCCGAGGCCGGTGGGGACTGGGCTGTGGGTGTACCAGAGGGTATCGAGTGGTTTGCTCATGGGGATTCTTCGGTTGAATGGGTTGAGCCTGAATGGGTCGGCATGGGCCTTGTAGGAGCTGGCTTGCCAGCGAAGGCGTTCTTGAAAACGCCAAAAGCTTCGCTGGCAAGCCAGCTCCTACAGGGGGGAGGGGTGTTTATCCCGCCAGTGCCCGGTCCAATGCCGCCAACGGCCGAGGATCGATCCACTCGCGCACGTCGAACGCCTTGGGAATGAAGCGCCAGCGGTGCAGGAAATGGGTGAAGTCCTGCAGGGCGACGATGGCCTGTTCGTCGAGGGCGGTGCGCAGGCGCAGGTGGGCGTCGTCGCCATAGGCGCTGCTGACCCAGTACTCGCTGCTGTTGGTTTCCCGCGCCAGGTAGCGGCGGGTGTCGTCGGGGTGGGTGTGGGCCCATTGCTCGGCGCGCAGCACCGAATCGAGGATGCCGCTGGCGACGTCGAAATGGTGCTCCAGCAAATGCAGGTCGACCGCCAGGGTGCGCGGCGTGCCGTTGTTGCTGCGGATCAGCGGATCGGGATGGGCGCCGGTGTCGATCACCGTGCGCAAGCCGAAATCATGGGCGTACTGCGCGGCGCTGGCGCCCTTGAGAAAGATCGCGTCGACTTCGCCGCGCAGCAGGCCGATCAATTCCAGATTGCGCCCTTCGATCCGCTGCTGACTGACCGGCGTGCCATTCACCGTCTGCACCTGGCCATCGCTGAAGGTGCCGCCGTAGCGGAAGTTCACCAATTGCAGGTCGCCGACTTGCAGACCCTCCAGCTTCAAGGCGTTTTCCAGGCCGCGCAGGGCCTGGGCGCGGGTGAAGTCGATCTGCGCGCCGGCCCAGTCCGGCAGGCCGAAGGTCCGGCCCTTGAGGTCCTTGACGCTGTGGATGCCGCTGTCGGGACGGGTCAGGATCAACTGGCTTTCATCCGCCCAGGACAGGCCGATGACCCGGGTTTCCCGACCCTGGGCACGGGCCCAGATCGCCGGGATACTGCCGCCGTGGCGCACCGAGTTGCGCAGCGTGTGGTCGAAGTGCGATTCGCGCACCGCCTTGTCGCTGGACTCGCGCAGCGACTGCACGCCGGTGCCGAGGGCGCCGACCGCGTCCTGCAGCCAGCCTTTCTGCACGGCGATGCCAAGCCCGGTCGGCACCGGGCAACGGGTGTACCAGAGGGTGTCGAGTGCCTGGCTCATGAAGCTTTCTCCATCAGGGTTTTCTCGCGGTCGGTGGCGGGGCGCTGGTGCACCAGCGGCAGGACTTCCTGGCCGATGCGCAGGGCCTCTTCCAAATGCGGGTTGCCGGCAAGGATGAAAGTCGAGAAGCCAGCGTCGCGGTACTCCACCAGGCGCTCGGCGATGTTCTGGTGACTGCCCACCAGGCCCACGGTCGGCCCCGGCTTGGCCTTGGCAAAACCGGCCCACAGGTTGGGGCCGATGATCAGGTCATCGAAGCGATCGACGTTCTGGTGGTAGGCGGTTTGCCGCGCGCCCCCGACCGAGTCGGAGCCGCTGGTGAAATTCTTCGCCACCACACTGCTCTTGCCGTCGAGCTTGTCGAACTGGCGACGCAGATCGGCCCAGGCCTGCTCTTCGGTCTCCCGGGCGAACAGGTCGACCCGCAGCCCGAAGCGCACCGTGCGCCCCTGTTTGTCGGCCAATTCACGCACCCGCTCGATGTGCGGCTTGAGCTTGTCGATCGGCTCGGCCCAGTTCAGGTAGACGTCGGCATGTTTGGCGGCAACGTCCAGCGCGGCATCGGAGAAACCGGAGAAATACACCCCCGGTTTGCGCTCGTTGTGCAGGCCGTGGGGCAGGGCGCCGTTTTCCAGTTGGTAGATATCGCCCTCGTAGGAGAAACGTTCGTTGCGCCACAGGCCGTCGATGATGTCGAGGAATTCGCCGGTGCGCTTGTAGCGCAGGTCGTGTTCGAGGAAGTCGCCATTGGCGCGCTGGCTGGCCGGGTTGCCGCCGGTGATGATGTTCCAGTCCAGGCGTCCGCGGCTCAGGTGCTGGAGGATCGCGGCCTGTTGTGCGGCGTAGGCCGGCAGGGTCCAGGTGGCCTGGAAGGCGATCAAAAACTTGATGCGCCGGGTTTCCTGGGCCAGGGCGGCGGCGACTATCCACGGCTCCGGGCCGGTGGGCAGCAGGGCGCCTTCAAAGCCTGCCAGCTCGGCGGCCTTGGCCACCTGGGCGATGTAGTCGATGTAGGTGAAGTCGTCCGGCTCGCCATTGGCCAGGCGTCCCGGCGCGATATGCCCCGGGCGGAACTGGGGATTGCCGCGATTGTGTTTGTCGGTGGTCAACTGCGGGCCGTCGGTGCCCAGCGGCAGACGCCAGAAAAATTCCGTGGTCATGGCTGCTCCTGATTCGCTATTACCTTGTGCCGCATCGCTGCGCGCACGCCTTGCGAGAGGAGAGTGCAACGCCCATGCCATGCGCCGGGGAGGCTCTATTACGGGGTTTGGCGCCGCTGCGCACGAAGCACTGCGTCTGTAGCAGCACCTCGTCAGCAGTGGCTGTTGGCGCGGCAACAGGCTCAAGCCGTGGCGACGACCTGATCCTCGCTGGCGGCGCTGCGCAGGTAGGTCTGGTACAGCGCGGCATAGGCACCGCCCTGGGCGATCAGTTGGGTGTGCGGCCCTTGCTCCACCAGGCGTCCGCGCTGGATCACGGCAATGCGGTCGGCGTCGCGGATGGTCGCCAGGCGGTGGGCGATGATGATCGCCGTGCGGCCCTGGCACAGGCGGCGGAACGCACGCTGAATGCGCCGCTCGGTGTGGATGTCGACCGCCGAAGTGGCTTCGTCGAGCACCAGCACCGCCGGATCGGCAAGATAGGCGCGGACCAGGCACACCAGTTGCCGCTGCCCGTGACTGAGGTGCCCACCCAGCGGTCCGACTTCGGTGCGGTACTGATGGGGCAGGCGCTCCAGCACCTCATCGGCTCCCAGTTCGCGGGCGGCGGCGATCAGGCGCGCATCGTCGGCCTCGGGCGCGGCCAGGCGCAGGTTGTCGAGGATCGAGCCACTGAACAGCACATTGTCCTGCAGCACCACGCCGACATTGCGCCGCAGGTCGCGCTGGCTCAGATCGCGCACGTCGATGCCGTCGAGTTTCACCGCCCCGGATTGCGCCTCGTAGAACCGCGTGAGCAACTGCACCAGAGTGCTTTTGCCGTGGCCGGACGGGCCGACGATCGCCAGTACCTCGCCGGGATTGATCAGCAGATCCAGCTGGTCGATCACCGGCGTCGGACTCTGCGGCTCATAGGCGAATCGCACCTGCTGGAAACTCACCGCACCGCGGGCCCGGCCCAGCGGTTGCGGGGTAGGGCTGTCATTGATCTGCGGCTGGGTGTCGAGCAGCAGGAAGATTCGCTGCGCCGAGGCCGAGCCGGTGGCGTAGCGTTCGAACAGGTCCGAGAGCTCCTGCAGCGGGCCGAGGAACAGGAACACGTAGAACAGGCTTTCGGCGATCTGTCCCACCGTGACCTCGGCCTGGGCCAGGCCATAACCCCCCACCAGCAACAGCACCGCCATGCCGGCCGAACTGAGCAGCGCGGTGAACGGTGCGAACCAGCTGGAGCGCAGGCTGCCGCGAATCAGCGCCTGGTTGAAGTCCTCCAGCAGCCGGCGGTAGCGCTTGAGGTTGGGCGCTTCCTGGGCGCACTGCTGAAGCATCCGCGCACCGCTGACGCTTTCCACCAGGTGGGCGGTGAAGCGGCTGCGGTTCTCCGCGACCTTGGCCCAGTTGCGCTGGGAAATCCGCTTGAAACTCCAGGTCGCCAGCGCCAGCAGGGGCACGGTGGCCGCCAGGCTGAGGAAGAAACGCGGGTCGATGCGCCACAGCATCACGGCTGCCAGACCACATCGCAGCAGCGCTCCGAGCAGTTCTGGTGGGCCCTGGATCAGCAGCGGTTCGAGGCTGTCGACGTCGCGGTCGGCGCGGGAAATGATCCGCCCGGCGCGGGTCTTGTCGAAGTAGCCGACGCTCAGGCTCTGCACGTGGGCAAACACCCGCACCCGCAGTGCGTTGAGCACCTGGATCGCGGCGCTGCCGGCGATGAACTGCGAAATCCCGGCCAGCAGGAAGCGCCCCAGCCAACTGGCTGCCAGCCCAAGGCCGAGCCACAGCACCAGGCGCTCGTCGAGCAGCCAGTGATCGGCTTCGGCCACCAGGCCGCGGTCGAGCAGTTCACGGACGAACCAGGGCCGCAGGAACACGGTGAACACCAGCAGCAGCTCGATGCCGATCACCGCGACTATCGACCCGCGAATCGGCCGCAGCAACGGCAGCAGACGCGTGAACATGCTGCGGTCGAGGGCTTTTTTCGCGAGCATTTCTTCAATTTCGATATCGCTCAAGGCTTTGCCGGCGATTGGATTAGCCATGGTCGATCCCTAGCAGTTCGCGGTAGTCGGGGTGGGTGCGCAGCAGTTCGGCGTGACGGCCGCTGGCGCTGATGCGGCCGTCCTTGAGCAGCAGCACGCGGTCGGCAAGGAGAATGGTCGAGAGCTTGCTGGAGATCAGCAGCACAGTGGTTGCCCGGCCCTGGTCGCGGCGCAATTGGCGCAGGTTGTCCAGCACCTGGCGCTCGCTGATGGCGTCGAGGGCGCTAGTGGCGTCGTCCAGGCAGAGGATGTCCGGCTCGCCGAGCAGCGCCCGGGCCAGGCTCAGGCGCTGGCGCTGGCCGCCGGAGAGGGTCACGCCTCGGTCTCCCAATGGCGTGTCGAGGCCCTGGGGCAGGCGCTCCAGCACGTCTTCGGCAGCGGCCAGGCGCAGGCCCTGGCGCAGTTGCTCGTCGCTGGCACCGGGCGCGGTGAGGCGCAGGTTGGCGGCCAGGGTGTCGGAGAACAGGAAACTTTCCTGGGGCACCACGTGCACCCGACGGCGCAGTTGGCCCAGGTCGAGGTCGCGGATGTCTTGCCAACCGGCGCTGTCGGAGCCCAGCAGCAGGCGTCCGCCGCTGACCTCGGTGAGACGCGGCAGCAGACTGGCCAACAGGCTTTTGCCGGTGCCGGTGGCGCCCACCAGGGCGACGATTTCGCCGGGTTGCAGGGTCAGTGAACAGTCGTCGAGGATCGCTCGCCCGCCGCCTGGGGCGCTGACGCTGACCTGCTCCAGTTTCAGTCCCAGCGCAGAGTCAGGTAGCCGAGCCTCGGCGCTGCGGATGGCCGCCGGCTCGTCCAGCAGGTGCCAGATGCGTTCGGCGCTGGAGCGGGCGTCAGCGAAGGTCTGCATCACCCGGCCGATGCCTTCGATGCGAAACACCAGGGTCGTGGCGATGAGCAGCGAGGTCACCAGTTCACCAATGCCCAATTGCCCGTTGGCCACCAGTTGCGCGCCGTAGACCAGGATCCACACGTGGCCGAGGGCGACCACCGCTTGCGGCAGCGGGATGCGGGAGCTGGAGTAGGCGAGGGCGGCGCGCGCGTGGTCGGCGAACACCGCGACCTGCGTGGCGAAGCGCTGGATGCGGCTGTGTTCGAGGCCGAATGACTTGATCACCCGCACGCCGCCGATGCCTTCGCTGAGGTCCTGGTTGACCCGGTCGTAGGCGGCGCCGACGGCCCGGTCGAGGCTGACCAGGCGCTCGGTCTGGCGCACGAAAATCCACAGGCCGAGCACCGTCAGCAGCAATGGCACCAGCCCCAGCAGCGGGTGATACCAGGCCAGCAGACCGACGGTGGCGAGCACCACCAGCGGCGTCTCCACCAACTGGCGCCAGAAGCTGATCAGCGCGTCGCGGACCTTGTCGGCATCACGGGTGGTGCGGGTGATCATCTCGCCCATGCCGTGTTGCCAGTGATAGCCCAGGTGCAGGTTCTGCACCTGCTGCAGGATGCGCTCGCGCAGGCGCGTCAGCAGTTCCTGGCTGAGCACCAGCGACAGCACGCTGGCAGCGTATTGCAGCACGCCACGGCCCAGCGCCACGGCGAGCATCAGCCACAGCCAGTACCAGCCGAGGCTGGCATCCAGGCTGCCGTCAGCCTGGCGCACCACCGCCCGGCCAGCGCTGACATCGTTGACGGCATGGCCGATCAGCCATTGCTGCCAGACCAGGCCGAGGTTGATCGCGATATACAGCGCCGCCACCAGGGCAAAGCGCCAGGGCATCTCCCGGTAGATCGCCAGGCAGCGCAGAAGGGGGTGTTTTTCAATCATTGAAGGGCTCGGTTGGGGGGGAATGAGAGGGCTATCCGGTGGGCACCGGGAATGTTGTGACTGCCCCAGGTCTCCGTAGGAGCTGGCTTGCCAGCGAAGGCGTTAAATCAGACACACCGCCTTCGCCGGCAAGCCGGCTCCTACAGGTTCTGTGAGGGGACCGGCTGTTGTGAACGACCCGGATCCTTGTAGGAGCTGGCTTGTCGGGACGCCGCATCGCAGCGAACCAGTCACCGCGGTGTGTCAGGCCCACCGACTTCGCCGGCAAGCCGGCTCCTACAGGTTCTGTGAACGAAGGGGAGGGCCGGTGTCACCAAGGTCGTTGTGATAAGCCGTCAGCCCCGAGTCGCCCCCTGTTTTTCCTTGGCATTGAGAATCGCCGTGTACTCCCCCGGATCGACATCATTGAGGTAGTAGTTGCCGACGTGATGCAGGCGCCAGCGGATCGGGTCGTGGGTGGTGTGCACCCGGGCATTGCGCCAGAAGCGGTCGAGGTTCCATTTGCTCAGGGACGAACTGGCGCCAAGCAGGGAGAAAATATCGCTGGAGATCTTCAGTGAGGCGCCATCGGAATGGGCCCGGGCGGTGGCCACCGAGAGAATCAGCTCGTCCTGCAACGCCTTGTTCTCCGGGTCCAGTTCATGCTGGTCAAACACCCGCGCGGCGTCCCGCAGCAGCGACTCGGCCGCCCGCAGCGCCACCGCGTATTCGCCAATCTGCTTGATGATGTGCGGCTCTTCATTGGCGCGCTCGACAACGCTTTCCACCCAGGGCCGGGCGTGCTGCTTGAGGTAGTCGACCGCCGCGCCCAGCGCGCCGGCGGCGATGCCGGTATCGATGGCCGCGTGGAGGATCTGCGGGAAGGTCAGGCCAGTACGCTTCATCGGACCTTTGCGCTGGGAAACGAAACGCTCGTCGAGTTCGATGTTGTCGAAAATCACCGTGCCGCTGACCGAGTTGTTCTGCCCGAATGCCTCCCAGTCGTCCACCAGGGTCAGGCCCGGGGTGTTGCGATTGAGCAGCACCCCGGCACCGCCGTCATCGGACGCTGCGGTCAGGGAAATCCACTCGGCCAGGTACGAACCGGTGGAGTAGAACTTGCTGCCATTGAGGATCAGCTTGCCGTCGGCGCGCCGTTCGACCCGGGTCTTCAGGGCGAACTTGTTCTTGCCGCCGACCTCCGCCAGGGCGTTGCCGAAACGCTTGCCGGCCAGCACATCGCTGATCAGCCGGTCACGCACCTCGTCCGGGTAGCCGCTGAAAATTCCCCGCAGCATCACGTTGTGGATCTGCAGCAACTGGCCGACGCCGCCATCGGCTACCGAGATCAGGCGCACGGTTTCGACGATGGTCTGCACCGACGCGCCGAGGCCGCCAAAGGCCTTGGGCACGCCGATGGCGGTCAGGCCGCTTTCCGACAACAGCTGCGCCTGACGCCGCGGCAGTTGGTTGTTGTGCCTGGGGTCGGCGGCAATCTCGGCGATCTCCAGGGCAATTTCGCGGGCGGCGGCGATGGCTTCGTCTTCGCTGCGCAGTACACGGACGGGATGGGCAGGAAGGTGTTCAAGGGTGCTCATGGTGCTACCTCGGAAAAGGACAATCGGGCCGGGCGCGGGTCTGCGGCGCACCGGGGGTGAAGGGGCCTTGAGCAAGGACTGCGCCAAGGTCGCCCAGGCCAGGCCGGACGCGGGGTTGGGCGGGGTGCCCAGGGACCGACTGCTGCTGGGGCAGCAATGCGCTGTGCTCTGTTGCTGAGCCAGCAGCAGCGCCTGTGCAAAGCTGCTGGCAGGTCAGCAATGGTCAGCGGGCGATTTTCAGGCTCGTCGCTGCAGGCCCCGTAATCCGGGGCTTTGCGCGGTTGGCACGGGCGCTGCAATGGGCTTGGCAACTGTCTTGCCCAACCCGCTGGAGCTGCCCATGACGCTTGCTGCCCAAATTACCCAACCGCTTGTCGAAGCTGAACTCGAGCGGATCTGGTTCACCCGCTGCCCGGTGCCGACCGCTTCCGGCATCGCCTACAAACTCGGCTGGCTGGCGGACGAATTCGCCGCCGATGGCCTGCCGGTCTCGACCCTGCAGGAGGCTCGGCAACTGGGTCACCACCATTACGATCACCAACTGCCCGGGCTGTTTCGCGAGGGCGGTAATGTACCGGCGCTCGCAGCCCGCGCCGCCGGTGCGCCGAGCCGTTTGATCGGCCTGACCTGGATCGAGGAATGGCAAACCATTCTCGTGCGTCCGGACTCCGGCATCCGCAGCGCCGCCGACCTGAAAGGCAAGCGCCTGGCCCTGCCGGCCTGGGGCGACAGCCGTCCGGGGAGCATCGCTCGAGCCATGAGCCTGCACGGCTACAAGGGCGCGTTGAGCCTGGCCGGGCTGGGTTTCGACGACGTGCAACTGGTGGAAGTGGCGTTGCAGGACCAGCAGGCGGCGAATAATCCCAACGAAGGTTTGCAGCGCCTGTGGTCTGGCCTGGATTACCTGGTGCGTGGCGAAGTCGATGCGGTCTACGTCAAGGGCGCCTCCGCCGCCGACGCCGCGCGACGCCTGGGCCTGGTGGTGGGCATCGACCTGGACCTGATCGAAGACCCGCGCTATCGGGTCAATAACGGCACGCCGCGACCGATCACCGTGCACCAGAGCCTGCTCGACAATCACTTCGATCTGGTGGTGCGCTTCCTCGCGCAAACCCTCGGTGCCGCTGATTGGGCCGCGAACAACCGTGAGGCGCTGAACCAGATCCTCGAAGAAGAAACCCGCGCCGGCAGCGCCGGTGTCGCCGAGGCCTATCGCGGCGATTTCCATACCACCCTGGCGCCGGACCTGTCGACACAGCGCCTGGAATTCCTCGGCATCCAGAAAGATTTCCTCTACCTGCACGGCTTCCTCGAAGGCGATTTCAACATCGCCGACTGGGTCGACCCGCGCCCACTGCAAGCCGCCCATGAACTGTTGGCCAAGCGCCGCGCCTGAACCTGGAGAATCCCCATGACTGTGCTTATCCACGAACAATTGATCAGCGAGCAACTGCAAGCCTTCATCGACCAGGTGCTGCTGGAGGCCGAAGAGGCGTTCACGGTGTTCCGCGAAACCAACACCATCACCGCCAACGGCACGGTGGGCTTTATCGAGCGAGTGCCGGGTGAGGAACTGCTGGTATCGGTCAACTACGGCGGCCCGTGGAACTACCGCAAGCCGCTGCAGGCGACCGTCACCGACTTCGCCGGCAAGGTGATCTACGGCAAGGGCAAGGGTGGTTTGGGGCGTTACACCAAGCTGTTCCAGACCCATCCGGATATCACCACGGTGTCCCACGTGCATTCGCCGTACCTCGGCGCCTGGGCCCAGACCCACCGCACGCTGCCATTCCACTACGTGCCGGTGCAGCGTTACCAGTTGGCCCGCGAGCTGCCGGTGTACATCGACCGACGCCAGGCGGAAGTCGATTTCATCCTCGACAAGATCGCCGAAAACCCGTTCAACCTGGCGATCCTCGAAGCCAACGGCGGCTCCACGGTGTGGGGCAAGCAGGGGCTGCGGGCCACTGCGGAATTCATCCTGTTGCTGGAGGAGGGCGCCCAATTGCAGTTGCTGGCGGATGCCCTGGGTGGCTCGCGAGCCTATGGACCGGGGGTGCTGACGCAGCAGTGGAAGATGAGTGGGTTGTTCGAAAAGGCCACGGAGTTGGGCTTGGTGCCGGCGATTGATCGGCGGACGCCATGACCCCGTAGGAGCCGGTTTGCCGGCGAAGGCGTCGGATCTGGCGATGCATGGCTTGGGATTGTCTTCGCTGGCAAGCCAGCTCCTACACAGGCCTGCGGATGCATTGGATGTTTTGACTGACCCGTAACCCCGTAGGAGCCGGCTTGCCGGCGAAGGCGGCGGATCTGGCGATGCATGGCTTGGGATTGTCTTCGCTGGCAAGCCCGCTCCTACACAGGCTTGCGGATGCATTGGATGTTTTGACTGACCCGTAACCCTGTAGGAGCCGGCTTGCCGGCGAAGGCGGCGGATCTGGCGATGCATGGCTTGGGACTGTCTTCGCTGGCAAGCCCGCTCCTACACAGGCTTGCGGATGCATTGGATGTTTTGACTGACCCGTAACCCTGTAGGAGCCGGCTTGCCGGCGAAGGCGGTGGATCTGGCGATGCATGGCTTGGGATTGTCTTCGCTGGCAAGCCAGCTCCTACACAGGCTTGCGGATGCATTGGATGTTTTGACTGACCCGTAACCCCGTAGGAGCCGGCTTGCCGACGAAGGCGGTGGGTCTGGCGCACCGAGGTGGCAGGTTCGCTGCGATGCGGCGTCCCGACAAGCCAGCGCCTACATGAATTTTTTGAACAAGGAACCCACCCCATGGCAGTAAAGATTCTCTGGTACCTCACCACCCCCGACGGCCCTTATCCGTGGGAGCCCGAGGGCCGATGGAAAACCGATTTCGAGCACCTCAAGCAACTCGCCGTGGCCAGTGATCGCCTCGGCTATTACGGTTCGCTGCTGGGCTCCAGTCCCAACGAAAGCCTGGCGGTGTCTGCCGCGTTGATCGACGCCACCCAGCGCCTGCGCTTCCTGGTGGCGCAGCATCCGGGCGAGTTGTCGCCGGCGGTGTTGGCCAAGTGGGCGCTGACCTTCGACCAGTTTTCCAATGGCCGCCTGCTGTTCAACGTGGTCAACGGCAACGACGCGGGCCTCGCGACCCTGGGCGTGCACTACCCCCACGACGAGCGCTACGACTTCAGCCTCGAATACTGGCGCGCGTTCCAGGGTTTCTACGCCGGCGAAACTGCCGGCTACGACGGCCAATACGTCAAGCTCGCCCCCCGCTCGCCGGCTGCCGCGCAGCATCCACTGGGTGGCTGGCATCCGCCCAAACAGAAGCCCGGTATCCCGTTGTGGGGCGCCGGCACCTCCGGCCCAGGCGTGGCCCATTCGGTGCAACTGCTCGACGTCTACCTGAGCTTCGCCAACACCCCGCCGAAACTTGGCGAAAAATTCCGCAAGGTGGCTGCCGAAGCGGCGAAGATCGGCCGCGAGCTGACCTTCGGCACCCGTCTGCAGATCATCGTCCGCGAGACCGAGGAAGAGGCCTGGGCCCACGCCGAAAAACTCCTCCAGCGTACCTCGCTGCAGACCGCGCGCGCCGCCATCGAACGCCAGTTGCCGCCCGGCGAGACCTTCGACAGCTACCAGAGCGACGACCCGCAAACCCAGCGCAACCTCGACACCGTGCGCGCCGGACGTCTGCCCAAGGCCCGCGACCTGGAGATCTACCCCAACGTCTGGCTCGGCCCGAGCCTGTTCGGCTTCAACCTGCTGGGCCCCGCAGCCGGCACCTACCTGGTGGGCAGCGCCGAGCAGGTCGCCGAGCGCATTCGTGAGTACGAAGCTGAAGGCACCTCGGCGTTCATCCTCTCCGGTTTCCCATTGATCGACGAAGCCCATCGGGTCGCCGACCTGCTGTTCCCGTTGCTCGACCTCGACCACGGCTTCGATGTGCCGCGCCTGGGCGTCAGCGCGCAGCCGGCCCAGCGCCTCCGCGAACAGGCATAAGGACAGACGCGATGAGTGATGAATTTTCCCGCCGGGTGTTTCTCGGCAACAGCCTGGCGGTCGGCGGTGGCCTGCTGCTGGGTGGCAGCCTGCTCAGCGGCTGCGATGAGCGCGTCAGCGAGGCCCGGGTGCAATCAAGCACGCCGGCCTATGGCGGGCGCTTGCGCGTCGGCATTATCGACGGCGATCAGTCGGGCAACCTCGACGCGCACAAGCCGGTGGGCGGCGGGATCATTCGTGGCTGGGCGCTGTACAGCAAGTTCTGGGAGTGGAATGGCGACGTCAGCACGCGCCTGGCCCTCGCTGAATTCGCCGAGCCGAATGCCGACGCCAGCGCCTGGACCATCCGCATCAAACCGGGACTGGAGTTTCACCACGGCAAAAGCATCGGCGCCGACGACATGCTGTTTTCAATCCTGCGCCTGACCGATCCGAAACTGGCTTCGCCCTTTGCCGGGCTGGTCGGGGCTATCGACCGCAACGCCTTGCGCAAGCTCGATCCGCGCACCATCGAGATCCGCTTCAAGGAAGGGCAGAGCTTTTTCCCGCTGGACGAAACCCTGATCAGCTTCGGTGGGATAGTGCCCACCGACTACCACCCGATCAGCAATCCGGTGGGCGCCGGGCCCTACAAGCTCAAGAGTTTCATCCCCGGCCAGCGCTCGCTCTACAGCCGCTTCGAGAACTACTACAAGCCCAATCAGCCCTACGCCGATGAGTTGGAAATCATCGAATTCAAGGACCAGGTCTCGCGTTCGGCGGCCTTGCGCGCCGGGCAGATCGACGTCGCCAGCGGGGTCCAGGCCGAACACAGCGCGCTGCTCAAGGCCGACTCGCGGCTCCAGCTGTACGTGTCGCCGAGTACCTCGTTCACCGGCTTTAACCTGAACCTGGCCAAGGCGCCGTTCCAGGACGTGCGGGTGCGCCAGGCGTTCCGCCTGCTGGCGGATCGGCAGGAGCTGGTGGGCCGTGGCCTGAATGGTTTCGGCCGGGTCGCCAACGACCTGTACTCGCCCCACGACCCGACCTACAACCACGAAATTGCCCAGCGCCCCTACGACCTGGAGCAGGCGCGTTCGCTGTTGCGCCAGGCCGGCCAGGACGACCTGCGGGTCGAGCTGACCACCACACCGGGGCCGGGCGTCAACGCCGCGCTGGTGTTCGCCCAGCAGGCCAAGAAAGCCGGTGTGGAGATCAAGGTGACTCAGGTCGACGGCTCGGTGTTCAACGGCCCGCAGCGGGAAAACTGGCTGTTGTCGCCGGGCTCGACCCCGGCGCGCGGTTTCCTCGCTTCGGCCCTGCACAACGACGCGCCGCAGGCGATCTACAACCGCAGCAATTTCCACGACGAGCGCTTCAGCGCCCTGTACACCCAGGCCCTGGCCCAGCCCGATCTGGCTCAGCGCAAGCTGCTGGTGCATGAAGCCCAACGCATCCAGCACGAGCGTGGCGGGCTGTTGATCTGGGGCTTCAACGACGTGCTCGATGCTGCCTCGACCCGGGTCGGTGGCCTGACGCCCGAGCAAACCACCTTCGCCTCCTGGCGCTTCGACGAGCTGTGGTTGAACCATGCCTGAATCCTGCAAACCGCCACGTACTCCGGCCTGGCTGGCCTGGTTCATTGGCCGCCTCGGCTACGGCCTGCTGACCGCCTGGGTGATCAGTCTGGTGGTGTTTATCGCCACCCAGGCGCTGCCCTCCGACCCGGCACGGGTGATCCTCGGCCCGGATGCGCCGCTGGAAAGCATCCTCACCCTGCAACGTCAGTTGGGGCTGGATCGACCGATCCTCGAGCAATACCTGCGCTGGCTTGGCCAGGCCTTGAGTGGCGAACTGGGGGTGTCGCTGGACTCCAACGCGCCGGTCGGCAGCCTGCTGTTCGGGCGCTTCGGCTACACCCTGGCGCTGTTGGCCGGCGTGATCGCCGTCGTCGTACCGCTGGCGTTGCTGCTGGGGGTGACCCTGGCCCTGCGCCGCGACAGTCGCCTCGACCGCGGGTGCCTGTCGTTGCTGATTTTCCTCAAGGCCACCCCGGGTTTTCTCCTCGCCATTGGGCTGGTGCTGCTGTTTTCCATGCCGCACATGGACGTATTGCCGGCGGTCTCGCTGATCGACCCGGACACCTCAGTCTGGCGCCAGTTGCAGTTCCTCGTGCTGCCGATATTGGCCCTGAGCCTGTCGGCGCTGCCGTACCTGACGCGCATGGTGCGGGCGGCGATGATCGAGGCGCTGGAGTCGGACTACGTGATCGCCGCCCGGCTACGCGGGATTGCCGAGTGGCGCATCGTCTGGCGCCACACCTTGCCCAATGCCCTGGTGCCGGCTATCCAGGGCGTGGCCCTGACCCTGCGCACGATGATCGGCGGGGCGCTGCTGGCGGAGGTGATCTTCAGCTATCCGGGGATCGGCACCGCGCTCAATTCGGCGATCCAGATGCGCGACCTGCCGATGATCCAGGCCATCGTGCTGGTCATCACCCTCGGTGTGGTGCTGATCAATCTGCTGGCCGACCTGCTGACCGTATTGCTCACGCCAAAACTGCGCACCGCGCGGCGCGTGACCATGATCCAGCGCAACCGCCGGGGCATCCTGCCCTGGTGGCGACGCTCCACCCCCAAGGCTCCGTGAGAGGTGCTGCATGCGTGATTTATCCGCCACTCGCTGGCCCTGGCTGGCACAAGCACAAACCCGCAAGGGCGCCTGGATCACCGCGCTGGTGATAACCCTGGCGCTGTTCGGCCCGTGGCTGGCGCCCCATGCGCCGACCGACATGCTGGGCATGGTCTACGGCGCGCCCAGCGGTGCCGCCTGGCTGGGCTACGACTTTCTCGGCCACGACGTGGTCTCGCGTTTGCTCAGCGGCGGCGTGTCGGTGTTGTGGATGTCCGTGGCGGCGGCCGCCATTGCCTTGCTGGTGGGCGGCACCCTGGGGTTGCTCGCGGGGTTTTCCCGGCGTCGACTGGATCAGTTGATCACCTGGCTGGCGGATGTCTCGCTGGCGTTTCCCGACCTGATCCTGGTGCTGCTGATTGTCTCGATGCTCGGCCGCGCGCCGTGGCTGATCGTGCTGACGGTGGCGATCGCCTTTACGCCGGGCGTGATTCGTCTGGCCCGGGGCAGTGCGGTAGCGGTGGCCGGCCAGGAGTTCGTCGAGGCGGCGCAGATGATGGGTTATTCGCGACCGCGGATTCTGTTTCGCGAGATCCTGCCGAACATCCTCACGCCCTTGCTGGTGCACTTCGGCAACATGCTCACCTGGGCGGTGGGCATGCTCTCGGGCCTGAGTTTCCTCGGCTACGGGGTGGCGCCGCCGACCGCCGACTGGGGCCTGATGATCAATGAAAACCAGGCCGGCCTGCTGGTCCAGCCCTGGGCCGTGTTGGCCCCGGCGCTGCTGATCGGGATCTTTGCCTATGGCACCAATATTCTCGCTGAAGGCATTGGCCGCAGCAGTTCACGGATTGGAGAGAAGCAGCCATGAATGCGCTCGCAGGTTTGCCAGGGCACAGCCGTGTCGATACCCAGGTGCTGCAGGTCACCGATCTGCGGGTCGAGTTGCCGGGGCAGGTGGATGTGCTGTCCGGGGTGTCGTTCAGTGTCGCGGCCGGGGAGATCCTGGGGCTGGTGGGCGAGTCGGGCTCCGGCAAGACCACCCTGGCCACGGCGTTGCTGGCCCATGCCCGCAGCGGTGCACGGATTGTCCAGGGGCGGGTCGAGGTGGCGGGGCAGCCGTTGCTGGAACTGCAGGGCGAAGACTTGCGTCATGCGCGGGGCAGTTTGATCGGCTATGTGGCGCAGGATCCGGCGACGGCGTTGAACCCGGCGCTGCGGATTGGCGCGTTGTTGCGCGAGACCCTGGCGGCGCATCAGGCAGGGAACACCAGAAATTCCAAACCCGACGCAAATCCCCGTAGGAGCTGGCTTGCCAGCGATGCAGGCACCACCAATCGAATTGCCGAAACCCTCCACGACGTCGGCCTACCCACCGACCGCGACTTCCTCCGCCGCTTCCCCCATCAACTCTCCGGCGGCCAGCAGCAACGGGTGATGCTCGCGCTGGCCTTCGTCCTGCGGCCACGGCTGATCGTGCTCGACGAGCCGACCACCGCGCTCGACGTGACCACCCAGGCGCACATCCTCGCCACCTTGCGCCGCCTGTGCAAAAGCCAGGGGGTGGCGGCGGTGTACGTGTCCCATGATCTGGCGGTGATCAAGGATCTGGTGGATCGGGTGCTGGTGATGTACGCCGGGCGGATCGTCGAATCGGCGTCCCGCGAGGCGCTGTTCAGTCGTCCGGCCCATCCCTATACCCGCGGTTTGCTGGCGGCGATCCCGGATGTGGCGCAACGCCGCGAATTGCGGGCAATCGGCGGCCACGCCCCGGCCCCGGGCCAGCGTCCGCATGGCTGTGGTTTTGCGCCACGCTGCACACGGCGTAGTGTCGCTTGCTCGGCGACGGAACCGGCCCTACAGGAATTGGCGCCGGGGCAGCAGGTGGCGTGCCTGGAGCCCCATCGCCAGGCGTTGCAGTTGATCCCGGCGGCGCCATCGCGGCAGGTCGACGAAGTGGAGGAGCGTCCGGCCTTGCTCGAAGTCATCGACCTGAACGTGGCCTACGATCGCCAGGTGCTGTTCGACGTGTCGCTGCGCGTGGCGCCGGGGCAGTGCCTGGCCTTGGTCGGCGAGTCGGGCTCGGGCAAGACCAGCCTGGCGCGGGCGGTGGCGGGGCTGGGGGAGAACGCCGAGGGGCAACTGCGCTATGCCGGGCAGCCGTTGAGCCTGAGTGCACGCCAGCGCGAGGCGGGGCTGCGGCATCAGATCCAGTACATTTTCCAGAACCCTTACCGGGCGTTGAATCCGCGGCAGACGGTATTGCAGACCTTGAGCGGGCCCTTGGAACATTTCTTCGGGATCAAGGGCGCCGAGGCGCGGCGGCGGGTAGAGGCGGTGCTGCAACGGGTGTCGCTGCCGGCTTCGGTGGCTGATGCGTATCCCCATAGTCTGTCGGGGGGCGAACGGCAGCGGGTGGCGATTGCCCGTGCGCTGATCTGCGAGCCACGGCTGCTGATCTGCGACGAAATCACCTCGGCGCTGGACGTCTCGGTCCAGGCCTCGATCCTTGCCTTGCTGCGCCAGTTGCAGGACGAGGGATTGACCCTGTTGTTCGTCACCCACGACCTGGGCGTGGTCCGCGCCATCGCCGATCAGGTGCTGGTGCTCAAACAGGGGCGGGTGGTGGAGCAGGGGGCGGTGGATGGGGTGCTGGATCAGCCGCAGGCGGGGTATACGCGCACGTTGCTCGAGCATTCGCCGACGTTGATGGGGGGGGTGTAGGCGCCGATGTGGAGACATTCAGTCAGAATTTTTTGATCCAGGGTTTTTTACTGAAACTAACCTTTGCTCTTCACTCCTGATACTGGAGGGCAAAGGAATGCCCGCTCACCTACATGGCCGTCGCCTGCGTTCCGGCCGATTTTCACAATCCGGTCAGGTCTACCTGCTCACCGCCGTGACTCAAGGCCGTGACCCCTTGTTTGCTGATTGGCGGGTGGGCCGTCTGTTGGTTACCCAGTTCCGCCAGGCGCAGCTTGAGCAAAGGGCCGACCCCCTGGCCTGGGTGGTAATGCCGGATCATTTCCATTGGTTGGTCGAGCTGCAAGACAGCACTCTGGCGAAGCTGATGCTTGCGACAAAATCCCGCAGTGCGCGGGCCATCAATGTTCACTTCGGGCGCTCAGGACAACGTTGGCAAAAAGGCTTCCATGATCGTGCCATTCGTCGCGAGGAAGACCTGTTGACGGCGGCCCGCTACGTAGTCGCCAACCCGCTGCGCGCCGGGCTGGTCAGGCGGGTAGGGGATTATCCGCTGTGGGATGCCGTTTGGGTGTGAGGCAGTGTATCGGTTGTGCTGCGGGGACGGACGATGGATGTACGACGCACGACCCCGTAGGAGCCGGCTTGCCGGCGAAGGCGTTGGTTGTGGCGATGTATGGTTGGGGATTGCTTTCGCTGGCAAGCCAGCTCCTACGGGGTTTGTGGGCGCCCGGATGTTGTGACCGAACCATAATTGTAGGAGCCGGCTTGCCGGCGAAGGCGTCGGTTGTGGTGCTGTATGGGTGGGGATTGCTTTCGCTGGCAAGCCAGCTCCTACAGGTTTGTGGACGCCCGGATGTTGTGACCGAACCATAATCTTGTAGGAGCCGGCTTGCCGGCGAAGGCGTTGGTTGTGGTGCTGTATGGGTGGGGATTGCTTTCGCTGGCAAGCCAGCTCCTACAGGTTTGTGGGCGCCCGGATGTTGTGACCGAACCATAATCTTGTAGGAGCCGGCTTGCCGGCGAAGGCGTCGGTTGTGGCGATGTATGGGTGGGGATTGCTTTCGCTGGCAAGCCAGCTCCTACGGGGTTTGTGGGCGCCCGGATGTTGTGATCGAACCATAATCTTGTAGGAGCCGGCTTGCCGGCGAAGGCGTTGGTTGTGGCGATGTATGGTTGGGGATTGCTTCGCTGGCAAGCCAGCTCCTACGGACTTTCAGCTCCCGCGGCTAATTACCCTCAAACCTTGCCCCGCGCTTCTCGATAAACGCCTGCATCCCCTCTTTCTGATCCCGCGAAGCAAATAACAGCGCATTGGCCTTGCGCTCCAGGGCCAATCCGGTTTCCAGCGGCGCATCCATGCCGGCGAGGATCACCTCCTTGATCTGCTCGGCCGCCAACGCCGGCATTGCCGCGATCACCCGCGCCAACTCCAGCGCATGCGCTTGCACCTGATCATCGTCCACCAAATCGCTGACCAACCCGGCCACCCACGCCTCTTCAGCGCTGATCGGCTGCCCGGTCAGCGCCATGCGCATCGCCTTGACCTTGCCCACGGCACGCACCAGGCGTTGGGTGCCGCCGATGCCGGGCATGATGCCGATGCGGATTTCCGGTTGGCAGAAGCGCGCGCTGCGCCCGGCGACGATCAGGTCGGCGTGCATCGCCAGTTCGCAGCCGCCGCCATAGGCATAGCCGCAGACCGCCGCGATCACCGGTTTCGGACAGTGCTGGATCGGCCCCCAGACCCGTTCGGTGTGGCGCTTGTAGATATCGATGGCGCCCACACCGGCCATGCTGTTGATGTCGCCCCCGGCGGCGAACACCTGGTCGCCACCGGTGAGCACGATGCAACGCACCTGCGGATCGAGCGCCAGCTCGCTGAAATGCTGTGAGAGCAACGCCTGCAATTCCAGGCTCAGGGCGTTGGTCGCCTGGGGCCGATTGAGGCGTAGTAAAGCCACGCCGGGCAGGGGGTGTTCCAGCAGGACCGGTGCAGCGGAGACGTCGGACATGGGCAGCCTCTTAAGCCTGAAAAGCCGTAAATGGTCGCCAGTGTCCGGTTCGCGAGGGCGAAATTTCATCGTCCGTTCAGACGTAGTTTGGCCTGCTGTTCCTCCCTAGAGTGAGCCTTGTCAGTAGAAAAGGAGCACATGATGGAGCTGCACTCGGGTCTTGATTACAGCGCCAAGGTGATACTCATCACCGGTGGCACCAAAGGCATCGGCGCCGGTATCGCGCTGGGGTTCCTGGCGGCGAACGCCCGGGTGATCGTCTGTGCTCGGCGTGAGCCTGAGCAGCTGCCAAGCGTCGGCGACAAGCGCGCCACCTTCATCGCCGCGGATGTGCGCGACGCTGATTCGCTGCAGCGTTTGTTCGCCACCATCGAACGTGATTTCGGTCGCCTCGACGTGGTGATCAACAATGCTGGCGGCAGTCCGGCCGCCGATGCGGCCACCGCCTCGCCGCGCTTTCACGAAAGCATTATCAATCTGAACCTGATCGCCCCGTTCAACGTCGCCCAGCACGCCAACCGCCTGATGCAGGCCCAGGTGCAGGGCGGTTGCATCCTGTTCATCGGCAGCATCAGTGCACTGCGTTCATCGCCCGGCACCGCTGCCTATGGCGCGGCCAAGGCCGGGGTACTGGCGCTGGTGCAGTCGCTGGCGGTGGAGTGGGGGCCCAAGGTTCGGGTGGTCACGGTCAGTCCCGGGCTGGTGCTGACCGAACAGGCCCATCTGCACTACGGCACCGAAGCCGGGATTGCCGCTGTTGCCGCCGGGATTCCGGCAGCGCGCATGGCAGTGGCCGAAGACATCGCCAACGCCTGCCTGTACCTCGCATCGCCCCTGGCCAGTTACGCCAGCGGCTGCAACCTGCTGCTGCATGGTGGCGGTGAACGTCCGGCATTCCTCGGCGCCGCGCAAGTCTTGCCGACCTGATCGACCTACTGCGGCGACCGGGTTCCGGCGCCGCCTTCATTCTGAAGGAGACGACTTTGGCTGATCCACAATTGCTATCCAATGTGCGCGCCCTGGTGGGCCGCCAGTACGGCCGCGTGTACGCCTGGGACGAAATCAATGCGCCGATGATTCGCCAGTGGTGCGAAGTCATGGGCATCGACAACCCGCTGTACACCGACCCGCAGTTTGCCCTCGGCACCGCGCATGAAGGCCTGATTGCCCCGCCGGCGATGCTCCAGGTGTGGACCATGGAAGGCCTGCACGCCAACAACTATCCGCCTGGCTCCACCGACGAGAACCCCTACGAGGTGCTCAAGGAAATGGAAGCCTACGACTACAGCTCCACGGTGGCGGTCAACTCCGAACTGAGCTTCACCCGTCCGGTGCGCCTCGGCGAAAAGCTCTACTACACCACGCGCCTGGATGCGGTCAGCGACGAGAAAACCACCGCCCTCGGCACCGGTTTCTTCGTCACCCTGGTGATGAGCCACTTTGTCGAAAAGGCCAGCGGTGACGAGCCGGTCGGTGAGCTGCTGTTCCGCGTGTTCAAGTTCCGTCCGGCCAATGCCCAGCCTCCGGTCAAGGCCGACGCCGCACCAATCAAACCCAAGCGCCCGCTGCCGGGGATCAGCGATGACACGCGGTTCTTCTGGGAAGGCTGCGCCCAGGGTCAGTTGCTGATCCAGCGTTGCACGGCATGCCAGACCCTGCGCCACCCACCGGCCCCGGTGTGCATCGAGTGCCACAGCTTCGACTGGGACACCGTGCAAGCCAGCGGCCAGGCGACCCTGTATTCCTTCGTGGTGATGCATTACCCGGAGGTGCCGCCGTTCGACTATCCGAATCCGATCGGCCTGATCGAACTGGCCGAGGGCGTGCGCCTGATCGCCGGGCTGGTAGGCATCGAGCGCGAAGCGTTGAAGATCGGCCAGCGCCTGCAGGTCGAGTTCCAGACCTTCGATGACCAGCAGTCCCTGCCGCTGTTCCGGCCGGTAGAGGCATAGGAGCCCCCATGGATTTCGAATTGAGCGAAGACCAGCGCGCCATTGCCGAAATGGCCGACGGACTGTTTGTCGACCACTGCCATGACGACTACATGCGCCAGTGGGATGTCAGTGGCGAGCCGATGATGGCGCCGCTCTGGGCGTTGTGCATCGAGACCGGCCTGCAGGCCCTGGCCATTCCCGAGGAACACGGCGGCAGCGGCCTGGGCATGACCGAGCTGATGCTGGTGCTGCAGGCCCAGGGCAAGGCCCTGGCCCAGGTGCCGTTGTGGCGGCATCAACTCGCCGCGGCGACCCTGGCGCGTTTTGCCGCCAGCGAGCATGCCGACTGGATATCCCGGGCGGCATCCGGCGTAGCGCTGCTGAGCCTGTCCCTCGACGGTTTGAACAACGCCCTGGGCATCGAGTTGCAGGCGCAACCGACGGCAGAGGGTTGGACACTCAGTGGCCGAGTCGCGGCCCTGTCTTTGGGCGATCAGGCCGCAGCGGCGCTGCTGCTGGTGCAGGCCGAAGGGCAGCCACGGCTGGTCCTGGTCGACCTCTCGGCGCCGCAGATCAAACGGATTCCGGCGGTGTTGACCCATGGCGAGGCGGTCACCGACCTGCACATCGACGGGCTGACGGTGGACAGCGCAGCGTTGCTGCCAAGCGATGCGGTGGCCTGGCTGGAGCTGCGCAGTGTCGCGGCGTTGGCCGCCCTGCAACTGGGCAGCAGTGAAGAGCAGATCCGCCGCACCGTGGCCTATGTCAGCGAGCGCCGGCAGTTCGAGCGCAGCATCGGCAGCTTCCAGGCGGTGCAGATGACCATGGCCGACACCCATATCGCCGTCGAAGCCTTGCGCACCGCCTTGTGGCAGCTGGCCTACCGCATCGACGCCGACCTGCCGGCGCCGAGCGAAGCCTTGGCCACCGCCTGGCTGGCCTGTGAAGCCGGGCACCGGATCGGCCATGCCGCGCAGCATGTGCATGGCGGCATCGGCGTTGACCTGACCTATCCGATTCACCGTTTTCTCTACTGGAGCCGCGGCCTGAGCCTCGCCTTGGGCGGTTCGGCGGCAAACCTGGAACGCCTCGGCGACTGGCTCAACGATAACGACAAGCTGGGATGGAAATATGACCTCCAAGAACACCAAGCGCTTTGAAGACGTGCGCCCCGGCGAAACCCTGCCGGAACTGGCGGTGCCGATTACCGTGACCCTGATCAACGGCGGCGCGATCGCCACCCGCGACTACTTCCCCGGCCACCACGACGCCCAGGCGGCGCGGGAACTGGGCTCGCCGCACATCTTCATGAACATCCTCACCACCAACGGCCTGGTGCAGCGGTTCGTCGAGCAGTGGGCTGGTCCGCTGGCGCAGTTCACCGCGCTGAAAATCAAGCTTGGCGCACCGAATTACCCCGGCGACTGCATGACCTTCAGTGGCAGCGTCAGTGCTGTCGATGCGCAGACTCGCTCGGTGGAAATCACCTTGAGCGGCAAAAATTCCATGGGCAACCACGTGACCGGCACGGTCGCGCTGGTCCTGCCCTGATAGCCGGAGACACACAGATGACTGATTCATCGATTTCCGGGCGTGCCGCGATCGTTGGTCTGGGCGCGACCGAATTTTCCAAGAACTCCGGGCGCACCGAGTTGCGCCTGGCCATGGAGGCGACCCTGAGTGCGCTCAAGGACGCCGGCATCGACCCGAGCGAGGTCGAGGGCTTCAGTTCCTATTCGGTGGACAAGGTCCCGGAATACGAGATCGCCCGCCTGCTGGGCTGCAAGGACGTGAAGTTTTTCTCCCAGGTGCCCCATGGCGGTGGCGCGGCTTGCGGGCCGGTGATGCACGCGGCAATGGCCGTGGCCACAGGCGTGGCCAAGGTTGTCGTGGTGTATCGGGCGATGAACGAGCGTTCCTGGTATCGCTTCGGCACCGGCAGCTACGGTTTTGCCTCGACGCCGACCTTCGACAACGTCAACTACGGCTGGTACATGCCCCACGGCTTCCACACGCCGGCGGCCTGGGTCGGGATGTTCGCCCAGCGCTATATGCACACCTATGGCGCCACCAGCGAAGACTTCGGCCGAGTGGCGGTGGCGGCGCGGGATTTTGCCGCGACCAACCCCCAGGCGTTCTTCCACGGCAAGCCGATCACCCTCGAAGAGCACCAGGCCTCGCGCTGGATCTGCGAGCCGCTGCACCTGCTCGATTGCTGCCAGGAGTCCGACGGCGCGGTGGCCATGGTCATCACCTCGGCCGAGCGTGCCCGTGACCTGCGTCAGAAACCGGTGACCATCAAGGCCGGCTCCCAGGGCATCAGCCATGGCCAGCAGAGCATGACCTCGTTCTACCGCGATGACATCACCGGGCTGCCAGAAATGGGCGTGGTCGCCCGCGAGCTGTATCGCCAGTCGGGCCTCGGTCCTGAAGCGTTCCAGACCGCGGTGATCTACGACCACTTCACCCCGTTCGTGCTGCCGCAACTGGAAGAGTTCGGCTTCGTCAAGCGCGGCGAGGCCAAGGAATTCATCCGCGCCGGGCACCACGCCCGTGGCGGCAAGCTGCCGATCAACACCCACGGCGGGCAACTGGGCGAGGCCTATATCCACGGCATGAACGGCATCGCCGAGGCGGTGCGCCAGGTGCGTGGCACGGCGGTCAACCAGGTGGCGGATGTGCAGAACGTGCTGGTCACCGCCGGCACCGGCGTGCCCACCAGCGGCCTGATTCTCGGCGCAGCCTAAGGAGCAGCAGATGTTCGTTGACCTCACTCCCGAACAACACGCCCTGCGCCACAAGGTGCGGGACTATTTCCAGGCCCTGATGACCCCGGACATGCGCGACCAGCTGCGCGGCAAGGAAGGCGGCGAGCTGTTCCGCCAGACCATCCGCCAGATGGGGCGTGACGGCTGGCTGGCGGTGGGTTGGCCGAAGGCCCACGGCGGCCAGGGTTTCGCCGCTACCGAGCAGTTGATCTTCTTCGAAGAAGCGAACATCGCCGGCGCGCCGTTGCCATTTGTCACCATCAGCACCGTCGGCCCGTCCTTGATGACCCATGGCAGCGCGTTGCAGAAGGAACGCTTCCTGCCGGGCATCGCCGCCGGCGAGATCATGTTTGCCATCGGCTACTCGGAACCCGGTGCCGGCAGCGACCTTGCGGTGCTGAAAACCAGCGCCCGTCAGGACGCCGACGGCTTTGTGGTCAATGGCAACAAGCTGTGGACTTCGGGCGCCGAATCCGCCGACTTCATCTGGCTGGCGGCCCGTACCGACCCCGAGCAGGCGCGGCACAAGGGTATTTCCCTGCTGATCGTCGACACCACCACGCCGGGCTTCTCCCACACCCTGATCCCGACCACCAGCATCCCGACCACGGCCACCTACTACGACAACGTGCGGGTGCCCAACGAGATGCTGGTGGGCGAACTGCACGGCGGCTGGAAGCTGATCACCTCGCAGCTCAATCACGAGCGCCTGGGCCTGGGCACCTGGTCGGACAAGGTGGTGGCGCTGTTCCGTCGGGTCTACCTGTGGGCCCGGGCCCGCGACGAGCAGGGACGGCGGGCGATGGACAAGGCCTGGGTGCGCAGCTCGCTGGCCGAGTGTTATGCGCGGCTGGAGGCGATGCGCCTGATCAATATGCGCATTGCGGCCGACCTCGAGCACGAGCGCATGGACGTGGCCCTGAGTTCGACCACCAAGGTGTTCGGCTCGGAGTCGGCGATCGAGATCCTGCGCAAGCTGGCGGCCATCGTTGGCGCCAATGGTTCGATGCGCAGCGGCTCGGCGGCGACCTTGCTGCAGGGCGAGCTGGAATATGAATTGCGCAGCTCGGTGACCCTGACCTTTGGCGGCGGCACGAATGAAATCCAGCGTGAGCTGATCGCCCAGTTCGGCCTCGGCATGCCACGGGCGCAGCGCTGACGCTGGTCCCAACCCAACAAAAAGAACCGTACTCGCCCTGCATCCGGGGCGAGTCGAAGGGGACATTGATGAGCACTATCGAGCAATTCCGGCACGACACCCGTGCCTGGCTGGAGGCCAACTGTCCGCAGTCGATGCGTACCGCAATGGCCGAAGGCGATGTGGTGTGGGGCAGCCAGAACCCGGAGTTTCCCAGCGCAGACGCGCAACTGTGGTTCGAGCGCATGCGTGACAAGCGCTGGTTCTGTCCCGAGTGGCCCGAGGAGTACGGCGGCGCCGGCCTGAGCGAAGAGCAACTGGCGGTGCTGGAAAGCGAGATGCGCCGGATCAAGTGTCGGCCGCCGCAAATCAACCTCGGCATCTGGATGCTCGGCCCGGTGTTGCTGGCCTACGGCAGCGAACAACAGAAACGCGACCTGCTGCCGCCCATCGCCCGTGGCGAAGTGCGCTGGTGCCAGGGCTTCTCCGAGCCCAATGCCGGCTCCGACCTGGCCAGCCTGAAAATGGCTGCGCGCGATGCCGGCGATCACTTTGTGGTGGACGGCAGCAAGATCTGGACCTCCTACGGCGACAAGTCCGACTGGATGTACGCCCTGGTGCGCACCGATTTCAGCGCGCCGAAACACGAAGGCATCAGCCTGATTGTGCTGGACATGCGCAGCCCCGGGGTGAAGCCGCAGCCGATCGATCTGATCAGCGGCAAATCGGCCTTCTGCCAGGTGTTCTTCGATGCCGTGAAAGTGCCCAAGAGCCAGTTGATCGGCCCGTTGAACGGTGGCTGGAACCTGGCCAAGTACCTGCTGCAGCACGAGCGCAAGGCGATGTCGAAGTTCGGCGAATTCAGCCTGCCGTCCCATGTCGACCTGCTGGGTTTGATGCGCGAATACGTACCGGCGCCGCAAACGCAAAGCGAGCACGCCTTGCACGCCCGGGCCACGGCCTGCGCAATGAACGAGCAGGCCTACAACCTCACCGTGCAGCGCATGGGCGAGGAAGGGCGGGCCGGTGAGGACGTCAGTGGCCTGATATCGATCATGAAGCTGGTGCACACCGAGCAGGAGCGCGACAAGTTCGAAGTGCTGCTCGATGCCATGGGCGGCTCGGCGTTCGGTTGGCACAGCGAAGCCTTCAGTGAGCAACAGCTGTCGGTGACCCGCTCCTGGTTGAACAGCTACGCGCTGACCATTTCCGGCGGCGCCTCGGAGATCCAGTTGAACGTTATCGCCAAGCGCGTGCTGGGCCTGCCCGACGCGAAGAAAGGAGCCAACCCATGAGCCTGCGTTATAGCGATGAACAGCGTTTGCTGGCCGACAGTGCCAGGGATTTTCTCGCTGCCCGTAGCCCGGTCACGGCCCAGCGTCGACTGCGTGATGAGGCCACACCTTTGGGCTTCGATCCGCAGCTGTGGCGTGACGCGGTAGAGCTGGGGTGGAGCGCGATTCCGTTCCCCGAAGCCTTGGGTGGCCTGGATTTCGGTTGCAAGGGCCTGGGGCCGATCTTCGAGGCCATGGGCCGCAACCTGGCGCCGATGCCGTTGCTCTCCAGCGTGGTCCTCGGCGGTTCGCTGGTGCACCTGGCGGGCAACGCGCAGCAACAGGCGCAGTGGCTGCAGGCGGTAATCAGTGGCGAACAGCGCCTGGCCCTGGCAGTGGACGAGCAATCCCGTCATGAGCCACGGTGGATCGCGCTGCAGGCCGTGGCCGAGGGTGATGGCTTTCGCTTGCAGGGTGACAAGGTGGCGGTGGTCGATGGCCTGGGCGCCGACGCCTATGTGGTGGCGGCACGCACATCCGGGCAGCCGGGCGACACCCAGGGCATCAGCCTGTTTCTGCTGCCGGCGGATGCGCCGGGCTTGAGCGTCAGCGCGCTGTCGTTGATCGACTCGCGCAATGTCGCACGCCTGCAGCTGGATCAGGTGCAGCTCGGCAGTCAGGCCTTGCTGGGCGAGCTGGGGCAGGGCTGGGCGGTGCTTGAATCGGCGCTGGACCGTGGCCGTGTGTGCCTCGCGGCGGAGCTGCTGGGGATGGCCGAGCAGTTGTTCGCCACCACCCTGGAATACCTCAAGACCCGCGAGCAGTTCGAGACGCGCCTGGGCAGTTTCCAGGTCCTGCAGCATCGCGCGGCGCAGATGTACGTTGATCTGGCGTTGAGTCGCAGTGCGCTGATGGCGGCGCTGGCGAGCCTCGACGACAGCGGTGTCGAGGCGCGACAGCGCGCGCGCCTGGTCAGCCTGGCGAAATGGAAAACCGGCGACACCGCGATCAAGGTCGCCAACGAAGCGGTGCAGATGCACGGCGGGATTGGCGTCACCGATGAACTGGATGTCGGCCTGTACCTCAAGCATGTGCGTGTTGCCCAGGCGTGCCTGGGGGATCGGGATTTTCATTGTGAGCGGTATGCGGCCAATGCCTGAGCCCCGGCATTGAGCATCACCCAAATCCCCTGTAGGAGCTAGCTTGCTAGCGATGGCGGAGTGTCAGGCAATGCAGATGTTGAATCTGCTGGCCTCATCGCTAGCAGGGCTAGCTCCCACAGGGATCGCTGGGGCATTCGGCATTCGCGTACGACCCAATCCCACAGCCCCTTCAGCTGTTCTGGAGACAACAACAATGAACATAGAACCCTGGCAAACCGCCTGGCGGCAGTTGATTGCCCCCGGTGCGCCATTCGAGGTGGTGACCCCTGATGATGGCGCGCCACGCTACTTCCGGCATGCCGCGCAGAACCTGCTGCAGGTGCTCGACGCCGGGCGGGTTCACGGTGACCGTGAATTCCTGGTCTGGCAAACCCAGCGCCTGACCTTCAAGCAATACTTCGACCAGGCCGACCGCCTGGCCGGGCAGATGATTGCGCAGTTCGCCATTCGACCCGGCGAGCGCGTGGCGATTGCCATGCGCAACCAGCCCGCATGGCTGGTGGCGTTCGCCGCGATCCAGCGCTGCGGCGCGGTGGCGGTGCCGCTCAACAGCTGGGGCCTGCGCGACGAATTGCAATACGCCCTGCAGGACAGCGGCTCGCGCCTGCTGCTGTGCGACCAGGCGCGTCTCGACACCCTGCGCAGTGACCTCGACCGGGAGCAGCGCGCGACCATTGTGGTCGGCGCCGCAGAAGGGCCGCTGCCGGAATACTGCCGGCGTTATGAAGCACTGATCAGTGCCCCGGCAGAGCCTCTGCCCAGTCTGCAGATCGATCCTGATTCGGCCGCATTGATCCTCTACACCTCCGGCACCACCAGCCGTGCCAAGGGCGCGGTGTCCAGCCACCGGGCGATCTGCCAGGCGCTGTTTGCCCTGGAGTTCCAGGGCGCGTTTTGCGCCATGAGCTCCCCGGAGCGCATCAGCGTGGTGATCAACAGCGGTTTCGCCCCGACCACCCTGGCCGCCGTGCCGCTGTTCCATGTCAGTGGCCTGCACGCGCAGTTTCTGTCGGCCCTGCGCGGTGGCCGGCGTTTGCTGCTGATGTACAAGTGGGACGTGGAACAGGCGCTGGACCTGGTGCGTGACGAGCGCTGCACCCAGTTCAACGGCGCGCCGGTGATGATGCAGCAGTTGCTGGCTTCACCGCGCTTCGGCACCGAGCACACCGCCAGCCTGTTCGGCCTCGGCCTGGGCGGCGGTGCCTCGTCCGCCGGGGTGCTGGACAACATGCTCAGGCTCAAGCCCGACGTGATCGGCGGCGCCGGCTATGGCCTGACCGAAAGCAACGGCATCGGTGCGGCAATCGGTGGCGATCCCTTCGTCTACAAACCGGCGACGGCGGGCTGGGCCTTGCCCATCGTGGATATTCGTATCGGAGACGATCCGCAGCAGCCGCAACCGGCTGGCACCCGAGGGCTGATCTGGCTGCGTTCGCCGACCCTGATGAGTGCCTACTGGAACCTGCCCGAGGCCAGCGCGCAAACCCTGCGTGATGGCTGGCTCGACACCGGCGATATCGGTTATCTCGACGACGAAGGCTTCCTCAGCATCACCGGGCGAGTGAAAGAACTGATCAACCGCGGTGGCGAGAAGATCTCCGCGGCGGAAATCGAGACCTGCATCCTCGACATGCACGGCGTGCTTGAAGCGGCGGCCTTCGCCATTGCCGATCCATTGCTCGGTGAGGTGGTGGGGCTGGCGGTGCATGGCCAGTCAGGCTCGCTGCCCCATGAAGAACAGATCCGCGCTTTCATCGCCACACGCCTGGCGGCCTACAAGGTGCCGGCCCAGGTCTATCGCTCCCTCGAACCCTTGCCACGCAACGCCACCGGCAAGGTGCTCAAGGCACAACTGCAGGAAAAATTGGGCGTATGACGCCTGCTTAGTCTTTCCGGACGATGTTGGGGCCGGCAGAAGGCGAACAATGGCTGCATCCCACACAGCCTTATCAGCGAAGGAGGCAATACATGAAAATAACAAGAACAGGTCTCATGCTCGCGGTCGCCGTCACAGCCAATTCCGGGCTGCTGAGCGTCGCGCACGCCGAGGTATCTGCCCAGGAAGCCGCCAAGCTGGGCAAGGAGCTGACCTGCGTCGGCGCTGAGCAGGCGGGCAACGCGGCAGGCACCATCCCGCCCTACACCGGCAAGTACCTGGGCGAGGTGCCGGGCTGGAACCATGTGAAGTATTCCGGCGACCAACCGGTGGATCCCTATGCGGCGGAAAAGCCGATCCTGGTGATCACCGCGCAGAACATGGGCCAGTATGAGGCGAACCTGACCGAGGGCCAGAAAGCGCTGCTGAAGAAGTACCCGACCAGCTACAAGATGAACATTTATCCGGGGCACCGGGATTTCCGTTACCCCGATTACGTGTGCCAGCGCGCGATGAGCAACGCGCTGCACGCCAAGCTGGTGAATGACGGCGCCGGTTTCGAAGGCCTGGGGCAGGTGCCGTTCCCGATTCCGAAGAATGGCATGGAGCTGCTGTGGAACCATCAATTGCCGGCGCGCGCCTACACCGAGGAAAAGACCACCGACCTGGCGTCGGTCCTGCCCAATGGCAGCATCGGTTGGGGCCGTGCCTACGCGCGTAACCTGTCGCAGGCCAACTCGCCAACGGTTGAACCCAGGACCGAGGGCAAGATCCAGGCGATGAGCAACAACATGACCCTCAAGCCGGCGCGCGACAACGGCACCCTGAGCATCGCCCACGAGCCGTATAACTTCGTCACCGAGTCGCGCCAGGCCTGGTCCTACAGCCCCTCGACCCGGCGTGTGCGGCAGTTGCCGGGCTACGGTTACGACCAACCGATGATCGGCACCAACGGCACCATGACCGTCGACGAGGACCGGCTGTTCAACGGCTCGCCGGAGCGTTTCAGCTGGAAGCTGATCGGCAAGCGCGAGATCTACAGCCCGGCCAACGCCTTCAAACCCAACGCCGGCACCCTGAAGTACGCCGACATCCTCACGCCTAACCACCCCAATCCCGATGTAATGCGCTACGAGCTGCGGCGGGTCTGGGTGCTGGAAGCGACCTTGAAAGAGGGCTTCCGCCACGTCTATGGCAAGCGCGTGCTGTTCATCGACGAGGACACCTGGAACTCGGTGATGGCCGACAACTACGATGCCCGTGGGCAGCTGTGGAAACACGCCATGGTCAACTATTACTACCACCCGGACATGAGCGGCTGGCAGGCTGGGTCGCAGTTCTTCATGGACCTCAACTCCGGGCAGTACACCGGCTACGGCATGTCCAACGAAGCGAAAAAAGGCCCGATCCTCAACGAAGGCAAATTCACCCCCGACCAATACACCGCCGACGCCGCGCGGGCGATCGGTCGCTAACCGCAAGCCGCAGTAAAAAGGCCTCGCCGGGTGATCGGCGAGGCCTTTTTTTTGTCGTTGTCTGGATGTCCGGGGACACGTGGTGTCTGGGCGACCATCGCGAGCAGGCTCGCTCCTACAGTGGGTCTGTGGCGTGCGCAATTTCGGGGGAATATGCAGAACCTGTAGGAGCCAGCCAGCCTGCTGGCTTGCCGGCGAAGGCGGTGTGTCTGATGTACCGGGGTGTCCGGTTCGCTGGCAAGCCAGCTCCTACAGGTTATGTGTCGGTCACAGGTTTTGCGGAGCATGCACAAACCACTGTAGGAGCCGGCTTGCCGGCGAAGGCGGTGTGTCTGATGTACCGGGGTGTCCGGTTCGCTGGCAAGCCAGCTCCTGCAGGTTGTGTGTCGGTCACAGGTTCTGCGGAGCATGCACAACCCACTGTAGGAGCCGGCTTGCCGGCGAAGGCGGTGTGTCTGATGTACCGGGGTGTCCGGTTCGCTGGCAAGCCAGCTCCTACAGTGTGATCGGCGCTGAGGTGATGGTCCATTGCGGGTCCAGCGGTCCGATCATTTCCAGCAGGCGTTTGTAGCCGGTGCGCACGATGCGCCATTCGCCGTCGATCCTGGCGTAGCGGTCCTCGTAGATCGCGCTGCCGTTGAGCAGGGTCTGTTTGTCGAGGTTGATGAACACGTCATTGAGGTACCACAGCCCCGTGGCCTGGTCACCGTTGACCTCGATTTCCGGGGTGTGGCCGTTGTGCATGCCGAAACGGCGGTGGGTGAAGTTGCTGCGGTAGAACTCGATGGCCTCTTCCAGTCCGTTCAGTTCGAGCTGGTACGTCGGGCTTTGAAAGCGGATCTGTACCTCGGGTGCGAGGACATTGCGCAGAAGTTCGAGATTGCAGGTATCGATGCCGCGGAAATAGCGGGCTTTGAGTTGTTTGATCTGTTCGATGGCAACAAGGTCGAGCATGTCAGTAATCTCCAGGAATAGGACGGCGGCCACGGGGTGTCGGTGTGGCCGCCGAAGAACAGCGACGTTGTTGGGCCTAGCAGGGCAGGTAATGACCGCCGTTGACGTCCAGTTGCGCACCGGTGATCACCCTGGCGAAGTCACTTGCCAGATACAGGGCGGCCATCGCGCAATCACTGTCTTCGGGGATCTTGCGCAGTGGAATCTGCTGCGCGACCTGGTCGACCAGCGACTCCATGCTCACCCCCAGGCGCCGCGATTCGCTCTCGAAGTGGCCGATCACCGGCGCCCCCCACATCCAGCCCATGAAGGTCGAGTTGACGCGGATACCGTACGGACCAAGATCCTGGGCCAGATACTGCACGGCGGTTTTCAACGCGCCTTTGGACACGGCGTAACCGGATTCCAGCTGGTTGGGGGTGCGGGTGGCCATGGTGTTGATCATGACAATGCTGCCCGAGCGCTGCTTCTTCATCTGCGGCACGACGGCCTGGGTCATGTTCATGGTGCCGAACAGGTTGACGTCCATTGCGCTGCGCCAGTCGCTCATGGACGACTCGGAAGAACTGCCCCAGGCGCCATGGGCGTAGGCGGAGTTGATCAGTACATCGATCCGGCCGAAGTGTTCAAGGGTCAGATCGGCAAGGGTCTGGCACTGCTCGACTTGCGCAATGTCGGTGGGGACCTTGAGGATTGGCGTGTCGTAGCCGGCGTCGCGAATCGCTTGCTCGGCCAGGTCCAGCTTCGACGGCGTGCGCGCGGCCAGCACCACGGCGCGGGCCTGATACTCGGCGGCGCGCACGGCCAGCTTGATTCCGAGGCCCGGGCCGATTCCGGAAATAATCACGACTTTATCGTTGAGCAACATGGCAATTACCTTCTTATTGTTATGTCAGAAAAAAGCGCGGGGTCAGCCGCGACTGGCGTGCAGCGTTTCGGCACGCCGCTTGAGGTCCAGGGCCATCTGGTCGAAACCGGTTTTCACCCAGGCACCGTGTTCACGCATGATCGTGTCCTGGTTCAGGCCGAGGAAAATATCGGTGGTGAAATAACGGCAACGGTTGGCATCGATGGCCGTGATGTACTGGTCGCGGCGGGCGGCATCCATGTTTTCCGGAACCGGACGCTGCTCCCAGGACAACAGCTGCTCGGGGTCGCAGGCCACCAGGTATTCGAATACCGGGACGGTTTCGCCGGTATCGGGAGTGAGGACCTGCATGTGCACCTCGTCGCCGATCTGCAGGCCGCAGCGGATGCTCGGGCAGAAGCTGTTCCATTGGTGGTAGTTGTCCAGATCGACCAGTACCTCCCAGACCACCCGCGCAGGGGCGTTAATTTCCACGGTATGGGAGGTCACTATGTTTTCTGCTCTGGCCATGACGTTCTCCTTCGGTGCATTCAGTTGATGGGGCGAGAGGTGATCTGCAGCTGTTCGCTCAACGGCTGGACCGTCTCGAGCAGGGTTTCGTAGCCCGTCTGGGCGATCATCCAGCGCTCGCCGCGCTTGACGTAGCGATCCTGGTAGATCGCACTGCCATGCATATGGGTGTTGTCGTCGAGGTTGATGAACACGTAGCTCAGGTACCAGAGAGCAGTTGCCTGGTCGCCATCGACCTCGATTTCCGGGGTGTGGCCGTTGTGGGTCGCCAGCCGGGTCCTGGTGAATGAACTGCGGTAGAAGTCCAGGGCATCGTTCAGGCCGTTGACCTGGAACTGGTAGGCCGGACTGGTGAACGACAGGGCGATGTCTTCGGTGAGCATCCCTTCGAGCATCGCGATATTGCAGGTGTCGATGGCACGGAAGTACCGCGCCTTGAGCTGTTTGATCAGCTCGATGGCTTGCAGGTCCAACATGGCAAATCTCCTTGGGCACTCAGGCACTGAGCTGGTATTCGCTGGTGAGGATGCAGTCGATCTTCGCGAAGTCGATGAACTGGCGGGTGGATTCGTACATGGCCTGCTGGCGCTGCGCGCATTTTTCCGGGTCGCCCAGGGCGGCGAAAAATCCTTGCGGATTGCCGATGGCCTCGGGCGGGAAGTATTCTTCGACGATCGCGTGCAGCAGTGGCGCACCGAAGGTCAGCGCACGCACCACGGTGTTCTGCCGGTAGCCGAAGATCGACTGCAGCGCATAGGCCTTGGGCCCGTGTCCATCGCGCCAAATGGCGTACCACTGCTCGTAATTCAAGCCATCGGGCTTGTGCAGCAGCGCCACTTGATTCATCCCCGGGGTGCGTTCGCCCAGCGCCACCTGGTAGTGCTCGGCGCGGGGCCGGCGCTGTTCGGGATAAGGCTCGGACTCCAGCACCAGATAGGCTTCCAGGCGGTTGGTCAGGGGTGTGACCAGGGCCTTGATCGTCGGCCATTGCGAAGCACTGTCCAGCCACACCGAGAGCACTCCGTCCAGGGGCACGGCGCTGTTGGTGATGCGCTGTTTCGCCGCGTCGGCCACGGCTTCATCGACCACCATCACGCGGCTGCTGCGCGCGCCGGCGCTGGCCAGTTCGTCGCGCAAGCCGAGCAGGGCCTGGCGCCATTGCTGCGGGCTGTGCTGCGGCGGTCGCCATAAGGTCAGCATGAGTTTTTCCATGAATCCTCCGGCTCGCGATCAGGGGTGGGCGTTCAAGTGACGGGCGCGATATTCGCGGTAGTCCTCGATCATCTGCGCCTGGGTCAGGCCGAAACGCTCCAGGCTGTAGTCGTGGCTGGCACGTTTTTCCCGGCTGTTCTGCGCCAGCCAGGCTTGCGCGGCGGCGCGGGCCTGTTCGGTAAACGGCAGATGGGCGAAGGCATAGACCTGCTCCAGCACCTGCAGCGGCTGCTGCACGGTGTCGGCGAAGTGGATGTCGAGAAAACGCTCGGGCCCATGCTGCTCGCGCACCTGCAGGGTGTGGCGCATGCCCCGTGCCATGCGCGTGTTCCACTGTGCGCCGGCGGCTTTCGGGTCGGGGTTGTCGCT
The DNA here is from genome assembly GCF_057814275.1 of Pseudomonas sp. F007. Lineage (NCBI taxonomy): Bacteria > Pseudomonadati > Pseudomonadota > Gammaproteobacteria > Pseudomonadales > Pseudomonadaceae > Pseudomonas > Pseudomonas sp. F007. The sequence goes on from NZ_JBVATA010000008.1 coordinate 53,352, forward strand.
GTACATCTGCCACAGGGTGTGGGCCATGCTGGCCATCGATGGGATGGTCTGGGCCGGTTCGCGGTGGGTCAGAATCACCTGTGCCCTGGGGAACTGCTGCAGCAGCAGATCGAGGGTGTGCAGATGCTGGGGCGCCTTGAGCAACCAGCGTTGTCCCGCCGGCTCACCCCGTTGCTGTTTCTGCCACTGGAGGAACTGCAACATCTTTTTAAGCTGGCTGTAGACCGGCCGCTGATCCTGTCGGTCCAGCCAGCGGGTATAGCTGGGTACGTTGACGTAGGCGTCCATGGCGCACATGAAGGAATGCTCCATGAGCATGAACTCTTCATCGCAGAGCATGGCATCGAGTGGATGAATCGCGAGGATCTGCGGAATCACCTCGGCCATCAGCTCGACCTCGGCCCGGGCCTGGGCAATCCGTTTGATCGGCGCATCCAGCGCTTCGCCCGCCAGCGGTGCCGGAAAGCGGGTTTCCCACCAGGCGGCGCTGTAGAAGCGCGGATCGACCGCCAGGGTGCGCTGGAGCATGGTGGTACCGGTGCGCGGCAGGCCGACGATGACCAGTGGATCGTCGATTTCGATCCGGGCAATCTCCGGATAGCGGCGCAGGTAGTCCTCCATCACCAGGCGATTGACCAGTTGCCCGATCAGCCGCTCTTCCAGCAACTGCAGGCCGGTCGGCGACAGTCCGGCGTCGCTGGCCAGGGCGTCGAGCAGTGCCTGCAGCGAGGCACGGTAGTCGTCATCGCCGAAATGGCTGAGACCGTTGGTTCGGGCGATGGCGCTGGCCAGCAGCCGGTCGACCGTCAGCTCTTCAATACGGGTGAGGGCGTTCATAGGGCCTCCGCCACGGCAGCGACGTGGATGACGCGAGTGCTCGGGTGGCATTGCTCCTCGGCGCCGACCCAGCGCAGGCACAGCGTGCCCTGGCGGATGCCGGCGGTTTGCAGCCAGTTGCCGACCCCCGGATCCCGTTCACTGAGGACCAGGGTCACGCCGCCCTTGTCGTCGTAGCGCGCCTGGTGCTTGTTGACGCAGATCTGGTGGTAGCGGTAGTCCAGGGATTCCATCCAGTAATTGTTGATCTGCAGGTTCCAGAAGTCGCAGTCCGGCACTTTGTCGATGTGGATGACCAGTGCCTGGTCCTCGGCCAGCGCCCAGTGCGAGTGGTAGTAGAAAATATTCGGATCGCCGCCCACCGATTGGCAGAGCGCCTGGTTGGCCGGGGGCAGTTGGTTGCTGTGGGGCAGGTAACTTTGGCTCCAGTCGGCGAACAGCCGGGCGGTGTTCTCGACGAAACTGGAGACCCGCGCCAGGCCTTGCTGGAAGGTCGCCGGGTCGAGGGCCGCGGGTTTGCAGTCGCTGCCGATGCGCTCGATGCTCAGGCTGGCCGGCACTTCGCTGCGCCGATCGAGAAAGGTCTGGCGGACGATCAAGGCATTGGTCGCGTCCTCCATTTTCAGCCAGTTGCCGGCTTGCGGTTGGCGGCTGAGGATGATTTCAAAGTTGCCCTGGTCATCGACCTGCAACTGGCTGGCGTCGATGAAGCCGGTCTGGATCAGCGTGCCGTCGGTTTCATAGCCGCCTTTCTGGGTGCCGAAGCTCAGGTACGCAACACTGCCGCGCTGGCCTTTGATGCGGTACTCCAGGGTGCCGTCGAGGCGCGAGTACTCATAGAGGTTGTCCGGGTTGTCGGCACCGATTTTCGCGGTCTCGTGGGAGGTCTTGAAGAAACTCGGGAAGGCCGGGTCGGCAAACTCGATGTGCATCTCCAGGCCGATACGCAGCAGGCGCGTGAGGTAGCGGAAGCCTTCGGCGCGGGTGGCTGCATCGGCGGGGGCTTCGGGGCGCAGGATCTGCTCGCCGCAGCGCTTGAGGTGATCGCAGAAAGTGGCCCAGGTCTGGCCACTCACCAGCTGTTGCGGGTCAATAGAGCTGATTGTCATTGTTGTACTCTCTTGATGGGGCGAATGCCCGGCGGACCGGGCGTCGGGGCTAGAAGTCCTTGGCGATGAAGCCGCGCTCGATGAGCACCTCGATGATCCGGTCCACCGCACCTTCGGCGGTCAGCTTGGTGGTCTGGATGTGGATGTCCGGCTTGCCTGGCACCTCATACGGCGAGTCGATACCGGTGAAGTTTTTCAGCTCGCCACGCCGGACTTTCTTGTACAGGCCCTTGGGGTCGCGTTCCTCGGCCACGGCCAGCGGCGTGTCGACGAAGATCTCGATGAACTCGCCGTCCTGCAGCAGACCGCGGGCCATCTCGCGCTCGGAGCGGAACGGCGAGATAAAGGCGGTCAGCACGATCAGCCCGGCATCGACGAACAACTTCGACACCTCGGCGACTCGGCGGATGTTCTCCACGCGGTCGGCATCGGTGAAGCCCAGGTCGCGGTTCAAGCCATGACGCACGTTGTCGCCGTCGAGCAGGTAGGTATGCCGGCCGCGGGCGTACAGGCGGGTCTCCAGCAGGTTGGCGATGGCCGATTTGCCGGCACCCGACAGGCCGGTGAACCACAGCAGCACCGGTTGCTGGCCCATCTGTTCGGCGCGGGCCTTCTTGTTCACATCCACGTGCTGCATGTGGATGTTCTGCGAGCGGCGCAGCGAGAACTCCACCAGGCCGGCGCCGACCGTGGCGTTGCTCAGGCGGTCGATGAGGATGAAGCTGCCGGTCTCGCGGTTGTCCTGGTAGGGATCGAACGCAATCGGCTGGCTGGAGAACAGGTTGCACACGCCGATCTCGTTCAACGCCAGCTCCTTGGCCGCCAGGTGCTCCAGGGTGTTGACGTTGATCTTGTACTTGGGCACCGCCAGGGTCACCGGCAAGGTCTTGCCGCCGATTTTCATCAGGTAGGGACGACCGGCGAGCATCGGCTGCTCGTGCAGCCAGATCAGGCTGACCTGGAACTGGTCGGCGACGCTGGCTGGCTCTTCGGCAGTGGACAGCACGTCGCCCCGGCTGCAATCGACCTCGTCGGTCAGGGTCAGGGTGATGGACTGGCCAGCCACCGCTTGTTGCAGGTCGCCGTCGAGGGTCACGATGCGCGAGATACGGCTCTCTTGCCCGGCCGGCAGCACCCGTACCCGGTCGCCTGGGCGGACCACGCCGCTGGCGATGGTGCCGGTGAAGCCACGGAAATCCAGGTTGGGCCGGTTGACCCACTGCACCGGCATGCGGAACGCCAGTTTCTGCTGGCGGGCCTCGTCGATCTCGACGGTTTCCAGGTAGCCCATCAGCGTGGTACCGCGGTACCAGGGCATGTGCTCGCTCTGTTCGGTGATGTTCTCGCCACGCAGCGCCGACATCGGAATCGCCGTGACGTCCTCCAGATGAATCTGTTTGGCGAAGGCGCGGTAGTCGTCGACGATGGTGTTGAAGACTTTTTCCGAGTACTCCATCAAGTCCATTTTGTTGACGGCCAGGACCACCTTGCGGATGCCGATCAGCGAGGCCAGGTAGCTGTGTCGCCGGGACTGGGTGAGCACGCCGCGGCGGGCGTCGATCATCACCACCGCGACGTCGGCGGTGGAGGCACCGGTGACCATGTTGCGGGTGTACTGCTCATGGCCCGGGGTGTCGGCGACGATGAACTTGCGTTGTTCGGTGGAGAAAAAACGGTAGGCGACGTCGATGGTAATGCCCTGTTCGCGCTCGGCGGCCAGGCCATCCACCAGCAGCGCGAAGTCCAGGTCGCCACCCTGGGTGCCGTCCTTTTTCGAGTCGGCCTCCAACGCTTGCATCTGGTCCTCGAAGAGCATTTTCGAATCGTAGAGCAGGCGCCCGATCAACGTGCTCTTGCCGTCGTCGACACTGCCGCAGGTGATGAAGCGCAACAGGCTCTTGTGCTCGTGGGCCTTGAGGTATTGGCCGATGTCCTCGGCAATCAGGTTGGAAACGTGTGCCATCAGAAATACCCCTCTTGTTTTTTCTTCTCCATCGACGCGCTCGAATCGTGGTCGATCATTCGCCCCTGGCGCTCGGACGTTCGGGTCAGGAGCATTTCCTGAATGATCTTGGGCAGGGTGTCGGCTTCGGATTCGACGGCGCCGGTGAGCGGGTAGCAGCCCAGGGTGCGGAAGCGCACGTTGCGGATCATCGGTACTTCACCGGGGTTCAGCGGCATGCGTTCGTCATCGACCATGATCAGCATGCCGTCACGCTCGACCACCGGGCGCGGCGCGGCGAAATACAGCGGCACGATCGGGATGTTTTCCAGGTAGATGTATTGCCAGATGTCCAACTCGGTCCAGTTCGACAAAGGAAACACACGGATCGACTCACCCTTGTGTTTACGGGTGTTGTACAGGTGCCAGAGCTCCGGGCGCTGGTTCTTCGGGTCCCAGCGGTGCTGGTCGGAGCGGAAGGAGAAGACGCGTTCCTTGGCCCGGGATTTCTCTTCGTCGCGTCGTGCGCCGCCGAAGGCAGCGTCGAAACCATAGTGATCGAGTGCCTGTTTCAGGCCCTCGGTTTTCATGATGTCGGTGTGGATCTGCGAGCCGTGCTTGAACGGGCTGATGCCCATTTCGAGGCCGTCGGGGTTGGTGTGGGTCAGCAGGTCGACGTTGAGCTTGGCGACCATCTGATCGCGGAAGCGATACATCTCCTGGAATTTCCAGGTGGTGTCGACGTGCAGCAACGGGAAGGGCGGCTTGGCCGGGTAGAAGGCCTTCATGGCCAGGTGCAGCATCACCGCGCTGTCCTTGCCGATGGAGTAGAGCATGACCGGGTTGTCGGCTTCGGCGACCACCTCGCGCATGGCCTGGATGCTCTCGGCCTCCAGTCGTTGCAGATGGGTTAGCGTCATGAATTTTCCTCTCGCTTTTTGTTGTTGTCGGTGGTCAACGTACAACCGCGGCGAGTCGGACTTTTGCGCGAGTTGATGTTTTAACATCTGGCGCAACATCTGCAGCATGGGGTCGTGGGGCAGGGCCGGGATCGCTGTGGAGGGCGGGTTGTCAGGGGCCTGGTGCGCGGCGTGCTGGCTGATCTGGGTCGCCAGTTCGCGGGCACCGCTGAGCATCGCGCTGGCTTCGGGCAGGTGGAACAGCTGCAGGCGTTCGGCGTGTTCGCCGGCCCAACTGATGAAGCTCGCGGCGCGTTGCCAGTGCATGCCCGAGAGCAGGGCAAACACCTTGCGTTCGGCCGAGCGCGAGAGGCGCTCGAAGAACCCTTGCAGGTGCGGCGCGCGCAAGCTGTCTTCGTAAGGCAGCCAGAGCACCTTGCCGCGATTGCTCACTGCACGCAGGACGCCATGACTGAGTTTTCCCTGCTCGTTGCGCGCGCCGTAGTCGTCGATCCAGTGGATCTCGCCATTGTGCGTGCGCGCCTGTTCGAGGATGTCGCGGTAGGTGCTGCGCAACCATCGCTGCACCGCCGGTGAAGCATTGGCGATGCGTTTGCCCGGGCGTTCGGCATTCAACTGCCAGCGTTGCAGGTAATGGGCGGCGGTGCGTTCCGGCAAGTCGATACCGTGCAGATGCTTGACCAGCGCCTGCATCGCTTCCAGGTGCCAGAGCAGGAAGGGCAGTTGGTGTTGCTCCGGCGGTGTGCTGACCAGTAACTGATAGATCTGCTGTTCCTGCTCGGCGCTCAGGCTGCGGCCCTCACCGGGCTTGCGTCCGCGCTCGCGCACCGGCACAGCCGACCAGCCGCCAGCTTGCCAGGCTTTGTAGGCCGAAATGATGGTCGGCGAGGAAAGCCCGGTGTCCTGGCTGATGGCCTTGAGGGTCTTGCCGGCGATGCGCAGTTGCACGGCACGCAGGCGCAGGTGGTTGATCTGGGACACCGATAACGGATTGCCGTGGGACACGGGAGCTCCTGTTAAACATCCATTTGCGCAGTGGCGGGGGGGGTGGATGCCGGTACTGTTGCCGGTACCGCAAAAACGCGCATAGGCCGAACGGACCATGTGCCGAACAAAAACAGGAGAGGTTTGATGAATGAGTCAATGAGTGTGCTGCTGGAACAGGTCATCGCGATTGCTCGCCAGGCGGGCGAGTTGGTGATGGAGGTCTACGGTTCGGATTTCGCGGTGCGCGGCAAGCTCGATGCCTCGCCGGTAACCGAGGCCGATGAGCGGGCCGAGGCGTTGATCCTGCAGGCGCTGGCGCAGATCACGCCGATGATTCCGGTGATTTCCGAGGAGGCCGCCGCGGCCGGCCAAGTGCCTGAAGTCGGCCGGCGTTTCTGGCTGGTGGACCCGTTGGACGGCACCCGCGAGTTCATCAAGCGCAATGGCGAGTTCACCGTCAATATCGCCCTGATCGATAACGCCGAGCCGGTGCTGGGGGTGGTGCTGGCGCCAGCGCTGCAGCGCTTGTTCGCCGGTGCCCGAGGCTGTGGCGCCTTTATCGAACAGGCCGGGCAACGCCAGCCCATCCATTGCCGCACCGTGTCGGCAGAGGGCCTGGACGTGGTCGCCAGCCGTTCCCATGGCGATGCCGAGGCACTGGATAAATTCCTCGGCGGGCGCAAGGTACGCTCACTGAAAAGTGCCGGCTCATCGCTGAAAATCTGCCTGGTGGCGTGCGGCGAAGCGGACCTGTATCCGCGCCTCGGGCGTACCATGGAGTGGGATATTGCCGCCGGGCACGGGGTGTTGCTCGCGGCCGGAGGACAGATTCGCACCCTGGAGGGTGAGGTGCTGGGTTATGGCAAGGCTGGGCTGGATAACCCGCATTTTTATGCGCATGGCTTGTATTTGCAGGAGCTGTAGGCGCTGGCTTGTCGGGACGCCGCATCGCAGCGAACCAGACGCCTCGGTACGTCAGGGGCAACGCCTTCGCCGGCAAGCCGGCTCCTACAGTGGGTTTGGGTCGCTCGCAGATTCTGTGGTGCTTGCACAACCCCCTGTAGGAGCCAGCTTGCTGGCGAAAAACGTCAACGACAACGCGGATTGTCTGGGTGTACGCGGTGTCTGGGCAACCATCGCGAGCAGGCTCGCTCCTACAGTGGTTTTTGGGTCGGTCACAGGTTCTGCGGGGCATGCACAACCCCCTGTAGGAGCCAGCTTGCTGGCGAAAAACGTCAACGATAACGCGGATTGTCTGGATGTACGCGGTGTCTGGGCGACCATCGCGAGCGGGCTCGCTCCTACAGTGGGGATTGTGTCGGTCACAGATTCCGTGATGCTTGCACGATCCCTGTAGGAGCGAGCCTGCTCGCGAAAAACGTCAACGATTACGCGGGTTATCTGGGTGTACTCGGTGTCTGGGCAACCATCCCGAGCAGCGGAGCGCCATCCAGGTTTTACCGGGACAGATGCCCACTCAGGTCCCCGCTCATTTCCAGGTGTGAATAATCACGGAAACTGAAGCGCCAGATCCCGTCCACACACTCGAACTCATCCACATAGCGGCCGGCCGCAATAATCTGCAGCGGCAGGCTGTCAGTGGCCTGCAGCACCGTGTACGACGAACGCACGGTTGCCGTTTGTCCCGCCTGGTCAATCTCGATGATCGGGTTGCTGATGATGTGCTTGCTGCGCGGTGTGCCGCAGGGATACAGCTTCAGGCGCTGCTGCCAGATCCCCAGCAGGGCCTGGTGGTCGATAAACCCGTCATGGTTGTGCAACTTGATCCGCGCATGGCGGAACAGCTCGGCCGCGGCGACCAGTTGGCCGCTGTCCAGGTAGTCGGCATAGCGGTACAGCAGATTGCACAGCTCAATGGCGTTGTTGTTCATGAAGTCACCTCATAAAAAAGCCGCTGCGACCCGGGCAGGTGGCAGCGGCGCGATGGCTTGGAAGATCGATCAGGCAGTGACGCTGGCGTGGGCGTTGACCAGCGCCGCAGGCTGCCTGATCTGCTGCCGATAACGCGGCAGCGCCAGGGCCAGGAACACGCTGGCCAGCACCAGCATCGACACTGAGGCCGCCAGGGCATAGCGCAACGATTCACTGCCCAGGGTCGGAACGAAGAAGTCGCTGAGCATGCCGACGAACAGCGGGCCGACGCCGACGCCGAGCAAGGTCATGGCCATCACGAAAATCGCCGTGGCCTGGGCCAGGCGGGTCGCCGGGAACAGGTGGGTGATCGCGCTCAGGCACGGTGTCGCCCACCACACGCCGAAGAAGCCGAAGGCGCTGTAGAACAGGAAAGCTTGCGGCACCGCGGTGCTGCCGATATAGAACGCCGTGCCCTGGGGCCAGAGGAAGTAGGCGAGGGCGAACGGAATGCTGATCAGCGTGCCCAGCAGCGGTACGCCGATCTGCCAGCCGGCATCGCGCCGGGCCATGCGGTCGGTGAGTACGCCGCAGACCAGGGTGCCGATGGTCGAGCCGGTGCCACCGACCACACCCACCAGAAAGCCGGCCTGCTGCAGGTTGAGGCCGTGGGAGCGGATCAGAAAGCTCGGGCTCCAGGTGCCGATGGCGTAGCCGGCAATCGCCGCCGCGCCGCCGGTGAGCACCAGCCAGATGAACGAGGGCATGCGAAACAGCTCGACCAGGGTCGCCAGCCAGCCGTCCCCAGCCGCCACCGAATTGCTCACCGGCACCACCGTCTTGGGTGCGCGCACCGTCAGCAACAGCAGCAAGCCAAGGAAAATCCCCGGCGCGCCGATCAGCAAGAAGGCGTAGCGCCAACCGTGGTGCTGGGCGATCCAGCCACCGAGGCCGAGGCCGACAATCGCTCCCAGGCTGGAGCCGAGCATCAGGAACGCCAGCGCCGTGGAGCGGCGGTTGGCCGGGTACAGGTCCGAGACCATCGCCACCGACGGCGCCGTGCCGCCGGCCTCGCCAACCGCCACGCCGATGCGCGCCAGCAGCAGGGTCAGGAAGTTGCCGGCCATGCCGCAGAGCATGGTCATCAGGCTCCAGGCGATGCAGCTGAAGGCGATCACCGGCTTGCGCCCGACCCGATCCGACAGGCGCCCCAGCGGGAAACCGAAGACGGTATAGAACACCGCGAACGTCACCCCCGACAGCAGGCCGATACCGGTGTCGGAAATACCGAATTCAAGCTTCACCGGCTCGATCAGGATCGCCATCAACTGGCGGTCGATGTAATTGAACACATAGATGCTGGCGAGCACGAACAACGCGTAGTGCGTGCGCCATGTCACGGGGGGGGATTGGTTCACTGCGGGTGCTCCGGTTCTTGTTCTGGTGGTCGCGATGCTCGGTCGCCTGCGGTTTATTTTCATCGTCCATTCAGACCATTTTCGGCAGGTGGGGCCAACCGCCCGACACCATAGCCGACCTAGTCTTGTCGGACGATGTTTCGTGTCTGCCCAGCGTCAATCATTGCGCTCATCTTCGCTGGCGTGGCGAGTCCACGACAGCCTGCAAACAATAAGAAGCTGAGGAATTGCAATGAGCGTCTTGTTCGAGCCGGTCACCCTGGGTGAGCTGCAACTGGCCAACCGCATTGTCATGGCGCCCATGACCCGCAGCCGGGCCCTGGCCGATGCCGTTCCCGGCAGCGACATGGTCGAGTACTACCGCCAGCGCGCTAGCGCCGGGTTGATCGTCGCCGAGGGCACCGCGCCCTCCGCCAGTGGCCTGGGCTACTGCCGCACGCCGGCGATCTACAGCGTCGAACAGATGGCCGGCTGGCAACGGGTGACGGACGCGGTGCACGCCGAGGGCGGGAGCATTGTCCTGCAACTGATGCACGTCGGCCGTGCCGCCAGCCGCCACAACAAACCGCAAGGCGCGGCCACTGTGGCGCCGTCGGCACTGCGCGCACGGACCCAGGTGTTCAGCGACAGCCACGGCCTGGTGGATACCGACGAGCCCGAGGCGTTGAGCCTGCAGGGCATCCAAGAGGTCATCGAGGACTATCGCCAGGCCGCTTTGAACGCACGCCTGGCCGGTTTCGACGGGGTCGAGTTGCACTGCACCAGCGGCTACCTGCCGATGCAGTTCATGGCCTCGGGCAGCAATCAGCGCAACGATGAATATGGCGGCGATGCCCAGGGCCGGGTGCGCTTTGCCCAGCACGTGATCGAGGCCATGGCCAGCGCCATCGGTGCCGGACGCGTGGGCTTTCGCCAGTGCCCGGGCAACCCCTACAACGACATCGACGACCAGGACCCGGCCGCCACGGCTGCAGCCTTGTGTCAGGCAGTGGCGCACTTGCCCCTGGCCTACCTGCACATCATGCGTTCGCCGCTGGAGGGCCTCGATGCCTTTGCCCTGGCGCGTCAGCACAGCCCGCAACAACTGATTCTGAATGACGGTTTCGACGGTCCTTCGGCCAGCGCCGCCCTCGCGTCGGGCGAGGGGGCTGCCGTGTCGTTCGGTCGTCACTTTATTGCCAACCCGGACCTGGTGGAGCGCCTGCGCCATGGCCTGGCGCTCAGCCGCTTCGATCGCAAGACCCTGTACACCCCGGGCGCCGCCGGCTACTCGGACTACCCCGTCAGCCAGGAGCGTGCGTAATGAACCAGCAGCAATTACCCATCGGCCTGGTGAGTCATCCGGTCCCGCGCGAACACACTCAGGCGTTGCTCGACCAGCGCTCGGCCGCCGCCGGGCTGATCAAGCCCCGCGACCTCTACACCCTGGCCGATCGCCTCGAACAACAGGCCCTGGAGCAGGGCGAGCGGCCCCTGCTGATCTACGGCGAGCAGACCCTGAGCTACGCCGAGGTCGATGCGCGGGCCAATCAGATGGCTCACACCTTCTACGCCAACGGCCTGCGCGCTGGTGATGTCTGCGCCCTGGCCATGGAAAACCGTCCCGAGTTTTTCTGCAGCTGGTTCGGCCTGGTCAAGCTCGGGGTGGTGGTGGCGTTCATCAACACCCAGGTCAGCGGCAAGCCGTTGCTGCATGCGCTGCAGACCACCGAGGCCAAGGCCTTGCTGGTGGGCGAAGAGTGCCTGGCCAATATCCAGGCCACCGAGGGCATGCCGCAGCTGCCGTGCTGGCTGATTCGCGACAGTGAAAATCCCTGGAGCGGCGCTTTGCCCAAGGGTGTCGACGGGCATTTCGACAGCCGCCTTGCGCAAGCCCCGCGCACGGCGTTCCCGCGCGAAATTCGGGCGCACATCGAAGCGCAAACGCCGACCCTGCTGATTTTTACCTCGGGCACCACCGGCCTGCCCAAGGCGGCGCGCTACAGCCACATGCGCTGGATGTCCTCGGGTGACGTCATGCACGTGACCCTCAATGTCACCCAGGACGACGTGTTCTATTGCTGCCTGCCGCTGTACCACGGCGCCGCCGCTACCTCGGTGACGTCCACCGCGCTGCGTGCCGGTGCGGCGATTGTCGTGCGGCGCAAGTTCAGCGTGCGCGAGTTCTGGATCGATGTGGCGCGCTATCGCATCAGCATCTTCCAGTACATCGGCGAGATCTGCCGCTATCTGCTCAACCAGCCGGTGCGCGACGGCGAGCGCGAGCACAGCCTACGTTGCATGCTCGGCGCCGGGCTCGCGCCGGAGACCTGGCAGCGCTGGCTGGAGCGCTTCGGGCCGATCCAGGTGTTTGAAGGCTGGGGCGCCACCGAGGCGAACGCCGCGGTGATCAACGTCGACAACTATTTCGGCTCCTGCGGACGGGTGCCGGACTGGAACAAGACCAATCTTCGCCTGGTGCGCTATGACGTCGAGAACGACTGCCACCCGCGAGACGAGCACGGCTTCTATCAAGTCTGCAACGTCGGCGAGGTCGGCGAGGCCATGGGCTTTATTGTCGATCACCCAGAGATCGGTGGCGGGCGTTTCGAGGGCTACACCTGCAGCGAAGCCACTGAAAGCAAGATCCGCCGCAACGTGTTCCGCGAGGGTGATGCCTACTGGAGTTCCGGCGATCTGCTGCGCCAGGATGCCGACGGCTACTGCTATTTCGTCGACCGCATCGGCGACACCTATCGCTGGAAAAGCGAGAACGTCTCGACCCAGGAAGTGGCCGACGGCCTCGGCGATCTGCCGGGCCTGGAACTGATTAACGTCTACGGCGTGCAGGTGCCGGGTCAGGAAGGCCGTGCCGGCATGGCTGCGGTGCTGATGCAGGCCGGCTGCGAGTTCGATCCGGCGGCGCTGTTCGAGCTGGCCGATGCCCGCCTGCCGCGCTACGCCGCACCGGTGTTCGTGCGGGTCACCCAGGCCGCCGACCTGACCGCCAGCTTCAAGCTGCGCAAGGTCGATCTGCAACGCCAGGGTTATTGCCCTAACCGTTGCGCCGACCCACTGTTCATCCGCGACGAAGCCGCGCGCAGCTACGTACCGTACTCGGCAGAGGCCCTGGCCCGTGCCGGCCTCGCGCCTTTCGCGGTGACTAGCGATGACTGAGCTCGACGCCAACGGCCATGAACTGCGCGACGGTCTGCGCTATCCCTGGGTGCAGCCGCCGGCGTCGGGCCAGGCACGAGAGGTCGCGCCGGGCGTGTGGTGGCTGCGCATGCCGCTGCCGTTTCGCCTCGACCACATCAACCTCTACCTGCTGCGCCACGGCGACGGTTGGGTGGCGGTGGACACCGGGATGAACACCGAGCAGAGCCGGGAGGTCTGGGACCGGGTGCTGACGGAAGTCTGTGGCGGCCTGCCGCTACGGGCGGTGGTCTGCACGCACTTTCATTCCGACCATGCCGGCGTCGCCGCCTGGCTCAGCGAGCGTTTCCAGTGCCCGGTGTACATGACCGTCAGCGAGTTCCAGTCGCTGCACGTGCGCTTTCCCGCCGATCAGCCGCCGGGCTGGGACTTTCTCGATTTCTACCGCAAGGCCGGGGTCAGCGACGCGGACAGCCGCGAGATGTTCGCGGTGATGAGCAACGCGCATTTCCTGCCGGCGCCGCTCAATCATTTCCGTCGCCTGCAAGAGGGCAGCCTGCTGCAGATCGGTGGCCGCACCTGGCAGGTGGTGATCGGCCGGGGTCATTCGCCGGAGCATGCCTGCCTGTATGCCGCCGCCGATGGCTTGCTGATCTCCGGCGACCAGGTGCTGCCGCGTATCACCTCGACCGTCGGCGTGCACGCCACCGAACCCCTGGCCGACCCGCTGCGCGACTGGCTGCAGTCGATCGAGCAGCTGCGCGCCTTGCCCGACAGCGTGCTGGTACTGCCGGCCCATGAGCGTCCGTTTTTCAATCTGCATCAGCGCCTGGATCAACTGGAGGCCCATCACCAGGGCCACCTGGCGCAAGTGCTGGCCAGCTGTGACGAGCCGCGCACCGTGCTCGAGCTGATGGCCGTGTTGTTTCCCAGGCTGTCAGGGCGTTTCGACGAACTGATGGCCCTTGGCGAAACGTTGGCCCATGCCAACTACCTGGTGGCCGAAGGGTCGCTGCAGCGTGAGGAGGACCGGGGGCTTTATCGCTACCGGTGCGCGGTAAGGGGAGCGCGCAAGGCTTCTGCGCTCAAGGTGTTTTGAGCCGGTTGCACGGCGCCAGTGTTGAACAGTCCAGGCAGCCACCCGGCTGCCGTTGAGGAGAGTCAGTGTGATCAACAACAACAAAAATAACTCCAGGGTCATCGTTTCAGGCGTGTTTCAGGTCAGCGGTATCGCGGCGGCCATGGCGCTGGCGTCGAGCCCGACCTGGGCCGGCGACACCCTTGAATTCGACAACGGCCTGACCATGGACTGGGCAGTGACCACCAGCTACGGCATCGGCGTACGTACCGCCGATCAAAGCCGTCGGCTGCTGTCGGTCAACGCTGACGATGGCAACCGCAACTTCGACCAGGGCGGGCTGACCACCAACCGTGTCGGCGCCCTCGGCGAGCTGATCCTGCGCAAGGACAACTACGGTGCAGTGGTGCGTGGCAGTACCTTCTACGACGACGTCTATCACCAGGAAAACGACAACGATTCGCCGTCCACGGTGAACAAGACCGGGCGCAACGACGAGTTCACCAGCGACACCCGCTACTACAGCGGTGGCCGTACCCGTCTGCTGGATGCCTATGTGTTCAGCGGCTGGCGTTTCGACAACGACACCATGCTCGACGTCAAGGCCGGCCGCCACATCGAGTCCTGGGGCGAGAGTTTGTATTACCCGGGCGTCAACGGCGTGCAGAACCCTTCCGACGCGGTCAAGGCGGCGCAGCCCGGGGTCGAGGTCAAGGAAGTGCTGTTGCCGGTGGGCCAGTTCTCCGGCTCGTTCCGCCTCAATCCGCAACTGACCTTCGGCGCCTACGTGCAGTACGAATGGAAGGGCACCGAACTGCCGCCGGTGGGCAGCTACCTGTCGAGCAGCGACGTGGTCGGCCCGGGTCGCGAGTTCATCTACGCCAACGGCCAGAAGATCGCCTATCGCGGTACCGATGACCCGAGCGACAGCGGCCAGTGGGGCGTGCAGGTGCGCTATCGTCCGGTGCCGGCCCTCGAGCTGTCGCTGTTCCACATCAACTATCACGACAAGAACCCGGCCACTGCGCTGGTCGGCTACAACCCGCTGCCGGTCGGTGGTGGCCTGCTGGCCCTGGCGTCCAACGGCTATCGGATCAAGTACTTCGAAGACATCAAGCTGACCGGTGTCAGCGCCTCGACCAAGATTGGTGATGTGCAGATCGGCGGCGAATGGTCGTACCGCGACGGCGTGCCGGTGATGGTCAATACCGGCCTCGGCGCGGTGCCGGCCAAGGGCAAGGGCCAGCAAATGCAGATGTCGGCGATGCGCATCCTCGGCGACCGCCCATGGGCCAGCCAGACCACCCTGACCGCCGAAATCATTCGCACCCAGGTGGACAGTGTCGAGGCGACCTCGGCGGCGCCGAATCTGCAGGGCCTCAACCTGCTGCCCTCGGTGGCCGGCCTGGTGGCGCCTTCCGATGACTACACCTTCAGCACCCCCAGTGGCTGGAAGACCAAATCCTCCAGCGCCTACACCGTCGGCGCCTCGTTCAGCTATCCCGGTGTGGCCCAGGGCTGGGACCTGGAAGTGCCATTCAGTTTTTCCAACGTGTTCAGCGGTGCCACGCCCATGGGCGGCAGCATCGCCGGGGTCGCCGGCGATCGCCGCCTGAGCGCCGGCACCACCTTCAAGTACCTGGGTAACCTGGAACTGGGCCTCAAGTACATCGCCTACCTCGGCGAACCGGACCCGATCAAGCGTCCCTTCGCCGACCGCGACTACGCCACCTTCTCGGCGAAATACAGCTTCTGATCGACCTTCGGGCCCGTGCTGCGTTGGCGGGCCCTCCAATCATTCTGTCATTGCCGCAGCCCGGCGCTGCGGCAGGGAGGCACCATGGGACTCAAAGGACACGCGGCCATTGTCGGCAGCGCGCAATACAAACCGGAAAAGTACGCCACCGCGCCGAAGATGTTCCATCTCGAGCAGGTCGCCGACCTCGCGGCCCAGGCCCTGCGTGATGCCGGGCTCAAGGCTTCGGACCTCGACGGGCTGGTGATCAATGGCCCGCACTTTCACGAAGCCTCGGTGTTCGTGCCGGCGATGGCCGCCGAATACCTGGGCCTGCGCCTGAACTTTGCCGAAGTGGTCGACCTCGGTGGTTGCACTTCAGTGGGCATGGTCTGGCGTGCCGCTGCGGCGATCGAACTGGGTCTGTGCCAGGCGGTGCTCTGTGTGATTCCGGCGCGCATGGCGCCGTTCGGTCCCGACGAAGACCCGAGCTGGATGGCCCGCTCGATGCGTTTTGGCGGGCACAGCACAGCCTTCGGCGCCCCCGAAGCGGAGTTCGACCTGCCGTACGGGCACATGGGCCAGAACACCGGTTACGCGATGATCGCCCAGCGCTACGCGGCGCAGTACGCCTACGACCAGCGGGCGATGGCGAAGATCGCCGTCGACCAGCGCACCAATGCCCTGGCCAACCCCCAGGCGATGTTCTACGGCCAGCCGCTGACCATCGAGCAGGTGCTGGCGAGCAAGATGGTCGCCGATCCGCTGCACGTCCTCGAGATCGTCATGCCGGTGGCCGGCGGCGCCGCGTTGATCATCACCAGCAAGGAAGTGGCGGCGCGGGCACGCAAGCGTCCGGCCTTTATTACCGGGTTCGGCGAGCACCTGGCGTTCAAGTCGCCGTCCTATGCCGAAGACATGCTCAACACCCCGATTGGCCCGGCCTCGCGCCAGGCCTTTGCCATGGCCGGGCTCAAGCCCAGGGACATGGATGCTGCGCAGATCTACGACTGCTACACCATCACCACCTTGCTGACCCTGGAAGATGCCGGATTCTGCGGCAAGGGCGAGGGCATGGCGTTCGTTCGCGAGCACGACCTGACCTGGCGTGGTGATTTCCCGATGAACACCCATGGCGGGCAATTGAGTTTCGGTCAGTCGGCCTCGGCCGGTGGCATGAGCCAGGTGATCGAGGCGGTGACGCAGATCGCCGGTACCGCCGGTGAACGCCAATTGGGTCGCTGCGACAGCGTCTACGTCTCCGGCACCGGCGGCGTGATGAGCGAGCAGGGCGCATTGATTCTTCAGGGAGCATAAGCACATGTCCAACAACAAACCGATGCCGGTCGCCACGCAGATTTCCGCTCCCTTCTGGGAAGGCCTGAAGGCGCGCCGCCTGTTGATCCAGCAATGCAATGCCTGCAATCACTGGAACTTCTACCCGCGCCGGCATTGCCCCAAATGCCTGGAACATGACCTGGCCTGGCGCGAAGTCGACGGCACTGCGACGCTCTACAGCTACACCGTGACGCGCATCGCCACCTTGCCGGACTTTATCGATGAGATGCCGCAGAAACTGGCGGTGGTCGAGTTGGCCGAGGGCGTGCGGATCAATACCAACCTGGTCGGTCTCGACGAGGATGAGATCAGGATCGGCATGGCGCTGCAGCCGGTGTTCGCCGAGGTGGATGCCAAGGGCAATCGACTGTTGCGCTTTACCGGGGTGGACCAGGATGCAGCCAGTCTTGAAGCGCTGTCGGGGCAGGACAGCGAGCCGGCACCGGTGGCAGCCGAGCAGTCGGCGGCGCGGCAGGTCGATATGAATGACGGCCCGGCGTTGCAGGCGTTGGTCAGCGAGCAGTACAGCGACTGGAGCAATGTGGTGGTGGTCGATCAGGCGCTGATCGATGCGTTTGCCCAGCTCTCGGGGGATGACTACTGGATCCACACCGACCCGGAACGCGCACGCCTGCAAAGCCCGTTCGGCGGCACCATCGCCCATGGCGCCCTGGTACAGGTGCTGCAGTCGCGGATGAAACTGGCACTGGGTTTCGAGATCAGCGGCTTCACCACCCAGATCAACTACGGCTCCGACCGCCTGCGCTTCCCGGCACCAGTGCCGGCCGGCTCGCGCATCCACTCGCGGGCGCGGGTGAAGAAAGTTGAAGTGCTGCCGCGGGGCACCCAGCTGACCCTGGAGTTGAATATCCATGTGGTCGGGCAGGATCGGCCGTCGGTGATCAATGATCTGGTGATCCTGTATATCGCGTGATCCTGCGGGTTATCCCGGATTCTGTAACCGCCCCCAATCCCTGTAGGAGCTGGCTTGCCAGCGAAAAAACCTGAGGGCGCCGCGTACATTCAGACAGCGCGCGCCATTGTTGACGTTTTTCGCGAGCGAGCTCGCTCCTACAGGGGAGCCGGGTACACCCCGGATTCCCTGACCGCCCGCGATCCCCGTAGGAGCTGGCTTGTCGGGTCGCCGCATCGCAGCGAAGGCGGAGTGTCAGGCGAAGCAGTTGTTAAATGTGCCGGCCTCTTCGCTGGCAAGCCAGCTCCTACAGGTTTCGGGTCCATTCCGACACACGCCCTTTGCATAAGCCATTTGGACGATGTGCCCCCCCGGCCTTGCGCCGACTATCACAGCACAGGCATGCCCTAGCGCTTGCCCTGGCGCCTGACAAGAACAAGAGGATTTGGCCCTATGACTTGCCCCCTGCACGCGTGCCCAGCACAGGAGCGTCGCCCATGCGCTCGGTGATCGGTTACATCGTCTGCCTGATGGTCGCCCTGACCATTGGCTACACCTTTTCCCCGAAAGCCCCGCCCCAGGCCGAAGTGTTGGCCATGCGTCCGGATCGGGTGCAGATCAATGGCCTGCTCAATCTCGGCGCACGGGTGGTGGCGGTGGGCGAGCGCGGCAGCATTCTGCTCAGTGACGACCAGGGTGTCAGTTGGCAGCCGGCCAGCGTCGCCACCCAACGCAACGCCACCTTGACCGCCGTGGTCGCCCTCGACGCCAAGCGCTTGCTGGCGGTCGGGCATGATGGCTGGATCCTGCGTTCCGAAGACGCCGGCAGCAGTTGGCGCGAGATCCGCTACGACAGCGACCTCGGCGAGCCACTGCTGGGCATCTGGAGCGCCGGTGGCGACAACGTCATGGCCTTCGGCAGTTTCGGCAAGTTCTACCAATCGCTGGACGCCGGGCAAAGCTGGACCGCGCTGCCCCTGGACATCGACAGCGCCCACTTGAACAGCATGGCCGGTGGCGACGATGGCCGACGCATGCTGGTGGGCGAACAGGGCCTGGTCTTGCGCACCACGGACGCCGGCCAGCATTGGCAGACGTTGCCGGCGTTCTACAGCGGCTCGCTGTTCGGCATCGTGCGCCTGAGTGCCACTGACTGGGTGACCTACGGCATGCGCGGGCATGTCTTCGTCAGCCACGACTTTGGCGACAGCTGGACGCCAATCAATGTCGGCAACCAACTGCCGCTGTACGGCCATGCACTGCTGCCCGATCACTCGGGCCTGGTGATTGTCGGCGCCGGCAGTTCCGTGGTGCGACTCAACGCCAAAGGTGCGCTGGTGGGTGTCGAGCGCCTGGCCGGGCTCGGCACCTTGACCTCGGTGACGGTGGTGGGCTCGCGCCTGCTGGTCGGCGGTGAGCGCGGCGTATTGCAGGGAACAGGTGGCAGCGTGGCTGCCCGAGTGGCTACTCAGGCCACCCAGTGAAGGAGAAACGGGCAATGAATCAAGGCAAACACTGGGTGACGCGCAGCGTCGATACCTGCGCCGATTACCTGATGGCCTGGCGCAAGGGGCTGCTGTTGCTGTTCGTCCTGGTGACCCTGGGCCTGGGCTACAGCGCCACCCACACGCAACTGGACCCGGGCTTCAACAAGCAGATTCCGGTGCGCCATGACTACATGATCAATTTCCTCAAGTTCAGCCGCTACTTCACCGGCGCCAACCGATTCTTGGTCAGCGTGCGCTGGAAAGGCGAGGGCGACATCTACAACGCCGAGTACCTGGAGACCCTGCGCAAGGTCACCGACGACGTGTTTTTCATCTCCGGGGTCAGCCGCCCCAGCGTGACGTCGCTGTTCACCGCCAACGTGCGTTACATCGAGATCACCGAGGAAGGGTTCTTCGGCGACGTGGTGGTGCCGCCGCGTTTCAGCGGCACTCCTGAAGACCTGGCGCAGGTGCGCAGCAACACCGCCGCCTCGGGCCAGGTCGGACGCCTGGTCGCCAACGACCTCAAGTCGGCGATGGTGCGTGCCGACCTGCAGGACATCGACCCCAAGACCGGCCAGGCAGTGTCCTATGTCGACATCGCCAAGCGCCTGGAGGAGATCCGCGGCAAGTACAACAGTGACGACATCGAGATCAACATCGTCGGCTTCGCCAAGCTGGTGGGCGATGTGGTTGAAGGGTTGAACACGGTGATCGGCTTCTTCGTGGTCGCCTTCGTCATCACCGGTCTGCTGCTGTGGTTGTACTCGCGTTCGCTGCGCCTGACCGTGGTCGCGCTGGTGGTTGCGCTGCTGCCGGTGGTCTGGCTGCTCGGGTTGTTGCCACTGCTGGGCCTGGGTATCGACCCGATGTCGATCCTGGTGCCGTTCCTGATTTTCTCCATCGGTGTGTCCCACGCGGTGCAGATGACCAACGCCTGGAAGCAGGATGTGCTGGCCGGCAATTCGTCGCGGCAGGCGGCACGTTCGGCGTTCTGCAAAATCTTCATTCCCGGTTCCCTGGCGTTGTTGATGAACGCCCTGGGTTTCGCGGTGATCATGCTGATCGATATTCCCATCGTCCATGAACTGGGGGTCACGGCCTGCATCGGCGTGATGCTGATGATCATCACCAACAAGCTGATGCTGCCGATCATCATTTCTTATCTGCGCCTGGAACCCGGCCTGTTGCGCCGTGCGCAGGCCAAGCCCCAGGGCCGGCATCGCCTGTGGTGGCGGCTGTCGGCACTGGCCGAGCCGGGGCCGGCGCTGGGGGTGTTTGCCATCAGCCTGTTGTTGCTGGTGGCCGGGGCCTGGAAAGCCCGCGACCTTGCCGTGGGCGATATCGGTGCCGGTGCGCCGGAGTTGCGTGCCGATTCACGCTACAACCTGGACAATGCGAAGATCATCGGCAGCTATTCGATCGGCCTCGACGTGATGTCGGTGTTCGTCCAGGTCAAGGGCGTCGACGAAGGTTGCCTGTCGCCGGCGGTGATGCGTGCGGTGGAGGCCTTCGATTTCCGCATGCGCACCGTGGCTGGCGTGCAGTCGATCCAGAGCGTGGCGGACATGGGCAAGCGGGTGATTGCCGGCAACAACGAAGGCAACCCGCGCTGGGCCGCAATCCCCGGTTCACCCCGGGGCCTGAGCCAGGGCGCACGGGCCTATGTGCCGGATGACGGGCTGGTCACCGACGGTTGCCAGCAGATGCAGATCCTGGTGTTCCTCGCCGATCACGAAGGCAGCACGGTCAGCCATGCGATTGCCGAGGCCAAGCGGATCATTGCCGAAGTCAGCTCGCCCGAGGTGGAATTTCTCCTCGCCGGCGGCAACGTCGGGGTGATGGCGGCCTCCAACGAAGCGGTGAAGCGCGCCGAGGTCATCATGCTCGGGGCGCTATTCGGATCAGTGGCGCTGTTTTGCTGGCTGACCTTCTTGTCGATCCGCGCGGTGCTGTGCATTCTGGTGCCGCTGGCGATTGTCGCGATCCTCTGCAACGCCCTGATGACCCTGCTGGGAATCGGCCTCAAGGTCGCGACCTTGCCGGTGATGGCGCTGGGTGTGGGGGTGGGGGTCGACTACGGGATTTACCTGTACGAACGGATCCAGCACGAAATGCTGCGCGGCGCGAACCTGCGCGAAGCCTTCTACGAAGCCATGTGTCAGCGCGGGACGGCCGCGGTGTTTACCGCCGTGACCATGTCCATCGGCGTCTGCACCTGGGCCTTTGCGCCGCTGAAGTTCCAGGCCGACATGGGCGTGCTGCTGTCGTTCATGTTCCTGGTCAATGTGTTGGGGGCGATTTTCCTGCTGCCGGCGCTGGCCGCCTGGTTCAACCGCGGACGGCCGTTGGTGACCCAGCGCGAGCGTGCAGCGGCGCCGGCACAGGGGCATTTTCCGCTGAAAAACAGTCCGGCGGCGCGGGACTGAAGGTCACTGAAAATAAACCGCGCAGCCTCTTGTGGACTGCGCGGGTGCTGGAGAAACTGGGGCCGGTCCCGTAGCGGGCCACCCCGGCAAGATGCGACTTGAGAGGGGTGCCCCGAGCGCCCCCGGGTCGAAATTATAAAAATAATAAGGGGAAGGCCATGTCCTTGCCCGTGCGAGGTAAAGGCTATGCAGAATGCGCTCTTGACCCATGAAGCCCTGGCGAGTGTCGGCCTGGACCTCACGCGCTACAACGAGTTGGTGGGGGAGATCTACGACGGTGCGCTGGAACCCAAGCGCATGGCGCATGCCCTGCGCAGTTTTCTCAAGCTGTTCGACGCCAATTTCGTCACCCTGATCCTGCGGGTGCCGGACCAGCCTGATACCGGCTTGATGATCATCGTCGGCGAGATCGAAGGCGCCGGTGAAATCAACTACATGACCTACCCGCAGACCAATTCGCCGTTCGGCAACCAGCCGCTGGACCAGGTGTTCACGGTGGACGACATCATGACCGCCGCGCAGTGGGAGCAGCACGGCTACTTCAAGACTTTCTGCGGCCCCCATGACGTGTACCACCTGATGGGCGCCGATATCTCCACCCCGGACGGCGGCAAACTGCGCTTTCGCATGACCCGGCCCAAGCGCTTGCCGAACTTCAACGGCCATGAGCGGGCACTCTGCGCCAGCTTCCTGCCGCACCTGCGCCGTGCCTCGCAACTGCATAACCTGCTGGATCGCAGCGAGTCCCTCGGCGAGTTGTACTCCCAGGCCATCAGTCGCCTGTCGGTGGCGACCCTGGTGCTAGACGAGAGCGGCAGCGTGCTGCAGAGCAACCCGGTGGCCGAGGAAATCCTCGCCCGCTCCGACGGCCTGAAGCTGGTGGGCGGGCGCCTCGAGGCGACCTATCCGAGCGACAACCGCGAACTGCAACGGCTGATTCGCAGCGCCTTCGACCCGGATGCGCCAAAAGGAGCCGACGCGATGTCGGTGACTCGGCCTTCGGGCCTGGTCAACCTGGGGGTGGTGGTCGAATCGATTCCCAGCCTCGACTGGGCCGAAGAGAAGGGCCAGCCGGCCGCGCTGGTGTACATCCGCGATGCGTCGAGCAAATCCCTGGCCAGCGAAGTGGTGACCAAGCAGCTGTTCAACCTGACTCGCGCTGAAACCGCGCTGGCCATGGAACTGGCCAACGGTTTGTCGCTGGAGGAGGCCGCCGAGGTCCTCAACATCCGTCGCAATACGGCGCGGGCGCATCTGCGTTCGATTTTCTCGAAGACCGGTGTGCGCCGCCAGACCGAGCTGGTGCGGATCATGCTCAACAGCGTGGTGGCCCTGGGCAAACCCAAGCTGGCGTTGAAGGTGGTGGATAAAATCAAGGTGCCGCCGCCCAAGCTGGCGGTACCGGTCTACCGCCAGGCCTGATCCTGCCTGTCCGGCGCCGGGCGGTCCCGCCCGGTGTCGCGCCGTTTTTCTAGTCTGCCCGGACGATGCCGCCGCGTGATCGCCCTGTCGATACTGGGTGGACCCCTCACGGAGAATAACCATGCCTACAACAGCTATCACCGGCAGCGCCTCGGGCATCGGCGCCGCGGTTGCCGCCGCCCTGCGTGCCGCCGGGCACCAGGTCATCGGGATCGATCGTGGCAATGCCGAAGTGCTTGCCGACCTGTCGACTGCGGCAGGTCGCGATGCGGCCATCCACCAGGTCCTTGAACTCAGCGGCGGGGTGCTTGATGGCCTGATCTGCTGTGCCGGGGTCGGCGTCACGGCGCCCAACTGCGGGCTGGTGCTGGCGGTCAATTATTTTGGTGTCAGCCAGTTGCTCGAGGGGCTGCAGGGCGCCCTGGGCCGTGGTCAACAGGGTGCGGCACTGGTCATCGGTTCGGTGGCGGCGACCCATTGCGGGCCGGATGGCCAGCCGCTGATCGAGGCCATGCTCGGCGGAGATGAGCAGCAGGCACTGGCGTTGGCCAACAGCCTCGGTCAGCCCCATGTGGCCTATGCCGCGTCGAAAGCTGCAATCACCCAACAGGCCCGGCGCCTGGCGGTGGAGTGGGGCGGGAAGGGGCTGCGACTTAATGTGGTAGCGCCGGGCGCGGTGGAAACGCCGCTACACCAGGCGTCGCTGGACGATGCCCGGTTCGGCCAGGCGACCCGGGATTTTGTCGCACCGCTGGGACGTGCCGGTCGCCCTGAAGAGATCGCTGCCGTGGTAGCTTTCCTGCAATCGCCGCAGGCGTCGTTCGTCCATGGCAGCGTGGTGTTTGTCGATGGCGGCATGGACGCCATGGTCCGCGCCGCGCGCTTCTGATAAGGAATCTGCATGAACAAGGTGGCATTCATTACCGGCGCCAGCCGGGGTATCGGTCGCGAAGCAGCGCTGGCGTTTGCCCGCGCCGGGTTCGACGTGGCCATCAGCGCGCGCACGCTGAATGAGGGCGAGCAACATGAGCATGCCCTGCGCGACGCCGCCGGGGCGCCGTTGGCCGGCAGCCTCAACGGCACCGCCGAGGCCTTGCGCGAGCTGGGTTGCCGGGTGCTGGTGGTGCCGATGGACTTGCTCGACAGCACCTCGGCCCTCGCGGCCTGCGCAGCGGTGCTGGCCGAGTTTGGCCGAATCGATGTGTTGATCAACAACGCGATCTATCAGGGCAGCGACCTCAACGCCAGCTTCATGGACCTGCAGCCGCAGACCCTGGAGCGGATGTTCCAGGGCTACATCCTGACCCCGTTCCTGCTGACCCGGGCTGTGACCGAACATATGGTGACGCGCGGCGGCGGGGTGGTGATCAACGTCACCTCCGGCGCTGGCGAGAGCGATCCACCGGTGGCGGCGGGCAAGGGGGGGTGGGGCTATGCCTATGGCGCGGGCAAGGCGGCGGTGTCGCGGTTGTCCGGGGTGCTGACCACCGAGTTGGGGGCCCAGGGTGTGTGTGCCTATACCTTGAATCCAGGGGTCGTCACCACCGAAGCGCTGAAGGCAACCATCGGCGACAAGGGCCTGATCGCCCTGCGCGCCGGCAGTGCCCCGCCCGAAGTACCGGCCGCGGTCATGCTGTGGCTGGCCACCGCCGACCAGGCTCCCGAGTTTCAACGGCGGACCATTGCGGCGCAGCCGTTTGCGCTGGAGCAGGGGATTGTGGCTGATTGGCGATGAGGATGACGCGATGCGGCTGATGGCCGCATCGCGAGCAAGCTCGCTCCTACAGTGGATTTTTGCTCGATCTCAGATCCTGTGCTGCCTGCAGAACCCTGTAGGAGCTGGCTTGCCAGCGAAGGCGGTAGACCGGTCGCCATCATCAGCGCCTGGGACACCCACATCGCGAGCAAGCTCGCTCCTACAGTGGATTTTTGCTCGATCACAAATCTTGCGGTGCCTGCAGAACCCTGTAGGAGCTGGCTTGCCAGCGAAGACGGTAGACCGGTCGCCATCATCAGCGCCTGGGACACCCACATCGCGAGCAAGCTCGCTCCTACAGTGGATTTTTGCTGGATCGCAGATCTTGCGGTGCCTGCAGAACCCTGTAGGAGCTGGCTTGCCAGCGAAGACGGTAGACCGGCCGCCATCATCAGCGCCTGGGACACCCACATCGCGAGCAGGCTCGCTCCTACAGTGGATTTTTGCTCGATCTCAGATCCTGTGCTGCCTGCAGAACCCTGTAGGAGCTGGCTTGCCAGCGAAGGCGGTAGACCGGTCGCCATCATCAGCGCCTGGGACACCCACATCGCGAGCAGGCTCGCTCCTACAGTGGATTTTTGCTCGATCGCAGATCTTGCGGTGCCTGCAGAACCCTGTAGGAGCTGGCTTGCCAGCGAAGGCGGTAGACCGGTCGCCGTCATCAGCGCCTGGGACACCCTCTTCGCGAGCAGGCTCGCTCCCACAAAAGCCCATCAAACTGCCCTAGAACCGATACTTCGCCGACGCCGTGATGCTGCGGGGTGCGCCGTAGGTCAGGGCGCCGTAGGCGTCGAAGACGTCGAAGTACTTCTGGTCGGTGACGTTGTCGGCGTTGAGCTGGGCCGAGAGGTTGTCGGTGATTTCGTAGCGGGCCATCAGGTTGACCAGGGCGTAGGCGTCCTGCTGGATCTTCTCCTGGTTGCCGGCCGGGTTGGTGGCGTAGGTGTAGATCGAATCCTGCCAGTTGACACCGCCGCCGATGGTCAGCTTGTTGAACGCGCCGGGCAGGCGGTAGGTGGTGAAGGTGCGCAGCAACCTGGTCGGGTACAGGGTGTTGACGTTGTCGCCCTTGGCATCTTCGGCGGTGAACTGGGTGTAGCCCACCGAGGCATTCCAGTCGGTGGCCAGTTCGCCCGAGACTTCCAGCTCGAAGCCCTTGCTGGTGGCGCCTTCGCTGGCTTCATAGGCGTAACCGCCGACCGGATTGTTCGGGTCGATCAGCACGCCGGTGCTCTGCCCGAGGTTGTCCTGCTTGATCTGGAACACCGCCGCCGAAGCGTTCAGGCGACCATCAAAGTACTCACCCTTGAGACCAATCTCCGTGCTTTCGCCGACAATCGGATCGAGCACCTGGCCGCTGCTGTCGCGCACCGATTGCGGCAGGAAGATTTCGGTGTAGCTGGCGTAGGCCGAGAGGTTCTCGGTGAGGTCGTAGACCACGCCGGCGTACGGCGTCAGCTCATGGTCGACGTCGATCTTGCTGACTTCCGAGTAGATGTCATCGCTGGTCTTCTCGTACCAGCTCTCGCGGGCGCCGAGGATCACTTTCAAGTCGTCGGTGACGTTCAGGCGGGTCGCCGCGTACAGGCCTTTCTGCCGGGTCTCGCTGTAGCCGTACTCGCTGCGTGGGGCCCAGGCCGGCTCCGCGAAGTCGCCGTTGTAGGCGTCGAAGTTGGCCACGCCGCCGAAACCGGATTGTGCCACATGGGTATCGGCGTCGAATTTCTGCTTGCTGTCGACGTAACCGAAGGCCAGCTCGTGCTCGCGACCGAGGAAAGCGAACGGGCCGTTGAAGCGGATGGCGTAGTCGTCCTGGGTGGTCTCGGTCATGTAGCGCGCCGGGAACGAGTCCATGCCCGAACTGCCGTTACGCCCTGGGTTACCCGACAGGTACAACAGCGCGGAATCACTGCTGCGCTCGCCACGGTTGTAGCTGAGGTTGACCTGCCAGTCGTTGGCGAAGGTGTGGTCGAGGTTGACGAAGTAGGTGTCGTAGGTGGTGTCCCACTTGCTCCATTTCGCCGAGGTGGTCTTGGAACGGCTCCAGTTGGTGCGACCGCCGTCGGCGTACCAGACCGGCAGGCCGCCCCACATCGGTGAATCGGCGTTGCTTTCCTGGTGGCTCAGGCCGAACCACAGGGTGGTGTCGGGCGTCAGGTCGATGTCCATGGTGCCGTACAGCGTCTGGCGCTTGGTCGAGTTCATGTCGATCCAGCTGTCGCCTTCAGTGCTCTCGGCCACCACACGGCCACGAATCGTGCCTTCCGGGTTCAAGGCCGAAGACACATCGCCTTCCACGCCATAGGTGTCCCAGGTGCCGCCGCTGAGTTCCAGCGAACCCGTGAGCGCCGAGCTGCTGGCGCGCTTGCGCACCATGTTCAGCGACGCCGAAGGGTCGCCGGCACCGGTCATCAGGCCGTTGGCGCCGCGCACCACTTCAACGCGGTCGTACATCGCCAGGCTGCTGAAGATTTCGCCGCCACTCCAGGGTTGTTCGTAGATGGTCGGCACGCCGTCGATCATCAGCGAGTTGAGCTCGAAACCCCGGGCGTTGAACTGCGCACGGCTGGTTTCGTAGCGGTTGACCGAGACCCCGGTGGCGTTGTTCACCACATCGAGAATGGTCTTGAGGTCCTGGTCCTGGATGCGTTGCTGGGTGACGACGCTGACCGACTGCGGGGTTTCACGCAGGGACATGCTCAACGGCGTGGCGGTGCGCGCGGCTTCGGTGGTGTAGGAGTGGCTGTCCTCGGTGACCGCATTGGGTTCACGTGTGGCTGTCTCCGTGACAGCGATAGGGGCCAGGGTCACAGAGCTTCCAGTCTCTGTCTGTTCCGCCGCCTGGGCGAAAGGCGCAGTGCAAACGATGCCGGCTGCCAGCATGTGGATGGCGAGCGCCAGCGGGCGCATGGCCAGGGGCGAGCGCGACAATTCGGCGGAGTGTGAACGCGAGAGCAGTGGAAGGGACATTCGGACTCACATTATAGGATGGTGTTATTTGAGAATTACTGTCATACGCAAATGTAAGTAAATGCTTAAAGCGCTTTGTGCGCATTTGAGAATAAATATCAGGCGTGTCGATTCAGCAGCACTCGTGGCGGCGTCCGGGGCGCCGCCACGAACGGATTACTCAGCCTTGAATGAACGCCAGCAGGTCGGCGTTGATCACCTCGGCGTGGGTGGTCGGCATGCCGTGGGGCAGCCCCGGGTAGGGCTTGAAGGTCGGGTGCTTGAGCAGTTTGACCGACAGCGGCGCGGAGTCGGCGAACGGCACGATCTGGTCATCCTCGCCGTGCATCACCAGGGTTGGCACCTCGATGGCCTTGAGGTCCTCGGTGAAGTCGGTCTCGGAGAACGCCTTGATGCAGTCGTAATGGGCCTTCGCGCCGCCCATCATGCCCTGGCGCCACCAATTGTTGATCGCCCCCTGCGAAACCTCGGCCCCGGGGCGATTGAAGCCGTAGAAGGGGCCGGTCGGCACATCGAGGTAGAACTGCGCACGACCCGCCACCAGCGCTGCGCGGAAGCCATCGAAGACTTCCAGCGGCAGGCCACCGGGGTTGCTCGCCGACTGCACCATGATCGGCGGCACCGCGCTGATCAGCACCGCCTTGGCCACCCGTCCCGGCTTGGCCCGGGCGGTGTAGCGTGCGACCTCGCCACCGCCGGTGGAGTGGCCGACGTGGATCGCGCCCTTGAGGTCGAGGGCATCGGTCAGGGCGATGACATCGGCGGCGTAGGTGTCCATTTCGTTGCCTTGCCAGGTCTGGGTCGAGCGTCCGTGTCCGCGGCGGTCGTGGGCAATCACCCGGTAGCCCTTGAGCAGGAAGAACATCATCTGCGCGTCCCAGTCGTCGGCGCTCAGCGGCCAGCCGTGGTGGAACACGATGGGTGTGGCGTCTTTCGGGCCCCAATCCTTGTAGAAAATCTGCGTGCCGTCCTGGGTGGTGATGAAGGTCATGGCGGTGATTCCTTGTGGTCGGGTGTGGGTTGGCCGCCGGCTATTGCAGCCGACGGACGCTGACGCGTACCGATTCCTCAGGAGCATGGGCAAAGTGGGTACGTGGGTCGCCGTGGGGCAGGCGACCGGAAGCGGGCGCCTGAAAAGGGTAGTCGCTGGTGGGTGGATGTCACGCCACCCGCGACTTTGGTCTAAACCCCCGGACAGCCGGCACTGCGCAACGCCTGCAGCAAGGTCGCGGCATCCAGCCCCGGCACGCGATGGCCGTTGCCTTCGACGGTGTCTGCCGCCAACAGCGCATTGATGATGGCTTCCTCGACGGCTTCGGTGGCCGCCAGAAACAGCTCGCTGATGTGGTCGTTGTTGACCATCCGCAGATTGTCGGTAGTGGGTGCGCCCTTGCGCTCGTAGGCGGCGGGCGGCACCTGGTTGCCGGTGGCGAAGGCGATGAACAGGTCGCCGCTCTGGTCTTCGTTGCCACCGCCGGTGCGGGCAATGCCCAGGCTCGCGCGCTGGGCCAGGCGCGTGCACTGGTGGGGCAGCAGCGGGGCGTCGGTGGCCAGGCAGACCACGATCGAGCCCATGCCGGGGTGCGGGAGATCGGCCTTTACGAAGGGCGAGTCGCGCTGTTCCAGGTAGCGCCCGACCGGGTAGCCGTCGACCCGTAATTCGCGGCGCTTGCCGTGGTTGGCCTGGACGATCGCACCGACGGTCCAGCCGCCTTGCTCGCTGCCCAGGCGCCGCGAGGCGGTGCCGATGCCGCCCTTGAATTCATGGCAGACCATGCCGCTGCCACCGCCCACCGCGCCTTCGGCGACCGGCCCGGACTGGGCGTTTTGCGCCGCTATGGCCACGTGTTCGGCTGTGACGTGGAAGCCGTTGATGTCGTTGAGCAGGCCGTCGAAGGTTTCCATCACCACCGGCATGTTCCAGTAGAGGCGGCCGTCGTCCGGTTGCTGCTGGCGATCCAGGGCGATCAGCGCATCGCGCACCACGCCGACGCTGTGGGTGTTGGTGAAGGCGATGGGGCTGGTCAGCAAGCCGGCTTCGCGAATCCATTCAAGGCCGGTGGCGTCGCCGTTGCCGTTGAGCACGTGGACCCCGGCAAAACACGGCTGCTGGCCGGTGGAACCGGGGCGCGGCTCGATCAGGGTGACGCCGGTGTGGATGTCGCGACCTTCCGCGCTGCGGCCGCGCACGTCACAGTGGCCGACCCGCACACCGGGCACATCGGTAATGGCATTGAGCGGGCCGGGCTGCAGTTGGCCGAACTGGATCTTCAAATCGCGGGCCCGTGGCCGTGTTGTCTGGTTCATCTTGGTTCTCGTATTCAAGGGATGTCGGGGCAGGGCGCAGGCTCAATTGCCGGTCTTCACCGCGCTCCAGACGCGGGTGCGCACGCGCTCCATTTTCAGCGGCAGCGGTTCCAGGGCGAACAGGGTGTCGAGCACGGCCTTGGACGGGTACACCCCGGGATTGTCGCGAATGCTCGGGGTGACCAGGGCCGTGGCGTCCTTGTTGGCATTCGGGTAGCTCAGGTAGTTGGACGACTCGGCGATCACCTCGGGGCGCAGCATGTAGTTGATAAAGGCCAAGCCTTGTGCCGGGTTCGGCGCGTCGTTGAGCTGGACCAGGCTTTCGACCCAGACCGGCGCACCTTCGCGGGGAATGCTGTAGACCAGCTTGCGTTGATTGCCGGCGGCCTCGGAAGCTTTCTGCGCATCGGCGACGCCACCGCTCCAGCCGAGCACCACGCAGATATTGCCGTTGGCCAGGTCGGTGATGAATTTCGAGGAGTCGAAGTAGGTGATGTGCGGGCGCAATTTCAGCAGCAGCGCCTGGGCCTTTTTATAGTCTTCGGGATTGCTGCTGTTGTAGGGCAGGCCGAGGTAATGCAGGGCAATCGGCACGATCTCGTTGGGCGCGTCGAGCATCGCCACGCCGCATTGGCTGAGCTTGGCGAGGTTGTCTTCCTTGAAGATCAGGTCCCAGGAATTCACCGGGGCCTGGTCGCCGAGCAGTTGCTTGACCTTGTCCGCGTCATAGCCGATGCCGGTGGTGCCCCACAGGTACGGCGCGGCGTATTGGTTGTCCGGGTCGTTGCGTTGCAGCTTGGCGAGGATCTCGGGATCGAGGTGCGACCAGTTGGGCAACTGGCTGCGGTCGAGCTTTTTCAGCACCCCGGCGCCGATCAGGTTCGGCAGCAAGTCGGCGCTGGCGACCACCACGTCGTAGCCGCTGCGCCCGGCCATCAGCTTGCTCTGCATCACATCGCTGTTGTCGAACACGTCGTACACCGAACTGACGCCGGTGTCCTGCTGGAACTGCTTGAGGGTGTCCGGAGCAATGTAGTCATACCAGTTGTAGATGTGCACCACCGGTTTCGCCGCGTCGGCGGCGTGGGCGCAGGCGAGGCCGAGACTGAGCAGCGGGATCAGCGCCCGTTGCACAAAGCGTGGGGTGTTCATAGCGGTGCTCCAGGGTGGGGGATCAGCAGTTCGCGGCGTCCGTCGGCGTGTTCGATCATCTCGCCGGGCAGCTGCAGGCGACGTTCTTTCAGGTAGTCGTAGTCATGGCGGGCGCTGTGCAGCAGGTCCAGGTCAAGCTCGATGACCTGGCGGCATTCCTCGGCGCCGGCTTCGAACAACAGCCGACCGTGGGGATCGACCACCGCACTGCCGCCGACGAATTCCAGACCGTCACTGCTGTCGCCGACCCGATTGACCATCACCGCAAAGGCCTGGTTTTCCTGGGCGCGGGCCATGATCGCGGTGTGATGCACCGGGCCGTAGGGGCGCATGTTGCCGTTGGTCACCAGGATCAGTTCGGCCCCCAGTTGTCCGAGGGCGCGGGCGCTTTCCGGGAACTCGATGTCGTAGCAGATCAGCAGGCCGACGCGGATGCCTTTCCACAGTACGCTGCTGTAGCGATCACCGGCGCTGAACAACTTGCCTTCGTCGAGCCACAGGTGGGTCTTGCGATAGCGCAGGGCGACCCCTTGCGCGGTGATCAGCAGCGAGCTGTTGTAGAAGCGTTCGCCCTCGCGCTCGGCAATCCCGATCACCACGTCGACCTGATGCTCGCGCACGGCATTGATGATCGCCTGCACGCTCGGGCCATCGACGGTCTCGGCGACGTCGGCCAGTTGTCCGGCATCGGCGAAGCCCATCAGGTGGGTCTCGGGGAACACCAGCAGGTCGGTGTCGGCGGCACAGGAAGCGATGGCCTGCACGGCGCGCTTCAGGTTATAAGCGGTATCGCCATCGCGACCGCCAAGTTGTACCAGTTCGATCTTCATCGGCATCCTTCGACCCGTGGGGTGGGCGGGCAATCGCTGCCGGGTCTTGGCGTCAGTATGCAGAGCGGGAAAATCCCGACCAATCACATCGATGGGGTAACCCCATAGGGGTAGACAGGTGAATATCAGCTTGCAGGACATGGCCTGGCACCAGGCAATCGGCGGCCTGGTGGAGGCGCTGGACCGGCCGAATTTCTGGCTGGCGCTGGTGCGCGTGCTAGACCATTACATCCCGGCGGACAGTTGGGTGGTGCTGGTCTACAGCCAGGGCCGGCCGCAGGTGCTGGCGGAAAGTCCGGGCAAGGATGGCGGCGCCGATCCGCTGTTCCAGGACTACCTCAAGGGCCTGTACCAACTCGATCCGTTCTACCTGGCCAACCGCGAGGCGCCCCACAGTGGGGTGTTCTGGCTGGCCGACGTGGCGCCGGAGTGTTTCGAGCAGACCGATTACTACCAGCGTTATTTCCGTCTCAACGTGGTGGCCGATGAGGTCCACGTCAACGTCCAGCTCGATGACCAGCGCACCCTCAGTCTGTCGCTGGGCAGCGAGACGCGCTTCGACCCACCGCAGATGGCCTTGCTCAACCTGATCAAGCCCTGGCTCGCCGGGCTGATGCGCCAGCGCATGGCTTTCGAAAGTGAAGTGCTGGAGCAGGCCACGCCGACGCGCCAGAGCTGGGAAAACTGGCTGGCCCCCAGCGACCTGCAGCTGGAATCACCCCTCACCAGTCGCGAGCTGGAAGTCGCCCGGCTGCTGCTCAGCGGCTGCTCGAACAAGGAAATCGCGCGCAAGCTGACGATCTCCGCCGAGACGGTGAAGGTTCATCGCAAGCACATGTACGGCAAGCTCGGGATCAAGTCGCAGACCGAGTTGTTTGCGCTGTTTTTGCGCGCGCAGGGGTAGGGTTACACCCCCTGTAGGAGCTGGCTTGCCAGCGAAAAACGTCAACGATAACGTGCGCTGTCTGAATATACGCGGCGCACACGGGTTTTTCGCTGGCAAGCCAGCTCCTACAGGTTGGGGCGTTGATGATCAGGCCGCCGGCACCAGCACGCCCTTGCGCACATGATTGACCGTCAGCCCCAGTCCGCCGCCCACCAGCAGGATCGCCGCCATCACGTACATCGCCGCCTGGGTGTTGCCGGTGACCTGGGTCAGCCAGCCGACGACGATGGTGCTGAAGAACCCGGCGACGTTGCCCAGGGTGTTGATCAGCGCCACCCCGGCGGCCGCTGCGGCACCGCTGACCACGGCCGCCGGCAAGCCCCAGAACACTGGCAGGCTGCTGATCATTGCGGCGGTGCCGATGATCAAACCGAGCATGCCCAGTACCAGGTTGTCGCCAAACAACGTGCCAAAGGCTACGCCCAGGGCGCCGATGGTGGCGCAGATCGCCAGATGCCAACGGTACTCACCACGGCGGTCCGAGCTGCGGCTCACCAATACCATGCTCACTGCGGCGGCGGCGTAGGGCAGGGCGCTGAGCACGCCGATGGCCCAGGGTTGTTGCACGCCGCTGTTGCGGATGATGGTTGGCAGCCAGAAGCTGATCACGTATTGCCCCAGCACCAGGCAGAAATACACCGCGCCCAGCAGCCAGATCTGCGGGTTGAGCAGACCGTCGCGCAGGCGATGGCTTTGCTTGGTCGCGGCCTCGCGGTCGATGGCGGCCTGCATGCCTTGGCGTTCCTCGGGCGTCAACCAGTGGGCATCGGCGATGCGGTCACGCAGCAGGAAGAACACCGCAGCGGCCAGCCCGACGGCGGGCAGGCCTTCGATGACGAACAGCCATTGCCAGCCGGCATAACCCTGCACACCATCGAGGTGCTGCAGGATCAGCCCGGAAATCAGCGAACCGAACAGGCTGGAAATCGGCAGGGCCATGATGAACAGCGCGGTCATCACCCCCCGGCGCTGACTGGGAAACCAGGTGGTGAGGTAGAAAATGATCCCGGGAAAGAAACCGGCCTCGGCGATGCCGATCAGCAGCCGCAGCACGTAGAAGGTCATGGGCGTTTCGATGAACATCATCGCCGCCGACAGCAGGCCCCAGGTCACCATGATCCGGGCGATCCAGCGCCGGGCGCCGAAGCGGTGCAGGGCGATGTTGCTGGGGATCTCGAACAGCAGGTAGCCGATGAAGAAGATTCCGGCGCCGAGGCCGTACACCGCCTCGCTGAACTTCAGGTCGTCGAGCATTTGCAATTTGGCGAAGCCGACGTTGACCCGGTCCAGGTAAGCCACCAGGTAGCACAGCACCAGCAGCGGAATGATCCGCCAGGCGGTCTTGCGGTAGGCCGATTCGAGCGCGGCGTCGGGCAGGGTGCCCGGGGGCGTGGCAGTCTGTTGCATGGCAAGCCTCATTATTGTTGTTGTCGAAGCAATGGCTGGAACGGGGTCAGGACGGGTCGATCAGGCGGGTCGCCGGCCATTCGCCGGAGCGGCACATGTCGCGCACCACCTGGCCGATCAGGGCGCTGATCAATTCGCGCAATTTGCTGCTGGGCAGCGCCTCGCAGACGCAGATGCCGAGGGTGCGGAACATCACCCGCGGGGTGATCGGGTGGGCTACCAGGCGGCCTTCGGCGACTTCGCGCAGGGCCAGGTTGAGCGGCATGATGCTCGGGCCGATGCCGGCTTCCACCGCACTCTTGAGGATGTGCACCGAGTTGACTTCCATGGCCACCCGCGACGGCGGCAGCTGTTGCTCGGCCAGGGCCTGGTCGACAAAGGCGCGGGTGCTGTGGCTGTGGGCGCGGCTGGGAAACACCAGCGGTTGCGCCACCGCCTCGGCCAGGGTCACGTCGCCAGCGGCCGGCATGTCGGGGGCATCAGCACGGTGGATCAGGTAGAAATCTTCCTCGATCAGCGGGCTGAAGCTGACTTCCGACGGCAGGCCGATGCGGGTGAACAGGGCGATGTCGACTCGGCCGCGCACCAGTTGATCCACCAGGTTGCCGGTGAGCTCTTCATTCAAGTGCAGTTGCACTAGCGGGTAGGTGCGGGCCACGGCTTGCAGCAGAGGCAGGGCGAGAATGGTCGCGACGCTTTGCGGCAACGCCACCACGATCGAGCCGCTGAGGGCCGCCGCATCGGGATTGACCGCCGCCTTGGCCGCGTCCAGTTGCTTGAGCATGCCCTGGGCGTATTCGTAAAAGACCTTGCCGGCTTCGTTGACCAGGATCCCGCTGTTGCTGCGATGAAACAGCTGCGCACCGAGCTCGGCTTCGAGCGCCGACATCTGTTTGCTCAGGGCCGACTGCACCACATGAATGTCCCGCGAAGCCCGGGACAGACTGCCGGCGTCGACCACCGCGATGAAGTATTTGAGTTGCCTGATTTCCATGAGCGTTCCTGCTGCAGCGGGGCGGTTGCGGTCACTCGGCCGGCGTGCCACGGGCGAAGATCTTGCCCGGGTTCATCAGTTGCCGGGGGTCGAGGGCGGCCTTGATCGCGGCCATGATAGCCACCGCGTGCGGCCCGTGCTCCTGCTCCATGAAGCCTTGCTTGGTCAGGCCGATGCCGTGCTCGCCGGTGCACGAACCCTGCATCGCAATCGCCCGCTCGGCCAGGCGGTGGGCGACGTCTTCGGCGCGCTGTATCTCGTCCGGATCATTCGGATCGACGAGGATCACCGCATGAAAGTTGCCATCGCCGACATGCCCGAAGATCGGCGCCAGCAGGCCGTTTGCCTGAAGATCGGCGGCGGTGGCCTCGATGCATTCGGCCAGGCGTGAGATCGGCACCACGGCGTCGGTAGTCAGGGTGCGGCAGCCGGGGCGCAGGGCGGTGGCGGCGAAGTAACCGTCGTGCCGTGCCTGCCACAGGCGGCTGCGGTCTTCGGGATGGACTGCCCAATCGAAGTCCTGGCCGCCGTGTTCGTCGGCGAGCATGCGGACCATGTCCACTTGTTCCTTGACCCCCGCTTCGGAGCCGTGCAGCTCGAAAAACAACGACGGTGCTTCGTGCAGACTGGTCTTGCTGTAGGCATTGAGCGCGCGGACGGTGAGGGTGTCGATCAGTTCGATACGGGCAATCGGCACCCCCAGCTGAATGGCCTGGATCACCGTGCGCACCGCCTGGTCGACGCTGGGGAAATTGCACACGGCGGCGCAGATCGCTTCCGGAATCGGGTGCAGCTTGACCGTCAGTTCGGCCACCGTGGCCAGGGTGCCGCCGGAGCCGATCAGCAGGTGCCCGAGGTCATAGCCCGCCGAGGATTTACGTGCGCGACCACCGGTGTGCAGCACGCGACCGTCAGCCAGCACCGCGGTCATCGCCAGCACGTTTTCGCGCATGGTGCCGTAGCGCACGGCGTTGGTACCCGAGGCGCGGGTCGCGGCCATGCCACCCAGCGACGCATCGGCACCGGGGTCGATGGGGAAGAACAGGCCGGTGCCGTGCAGGGCAGCGTTCAGTTGTTTGCGGGTCACACCGGGTTGCACGGTGACGTCCATGTCGTCGATGCGCACTTCAAGAATCTGGTTCATCGCCGACAGGTCGATGCACACCCCGCCATGCACCGCGTGCACCCAGCCTTCCAGGGAACTGCCGCTGCCGTAGGGAATGATCGGCACCCGGTAGCGATGGCAGGCCTGCTGTACGGCGACGATTTCGTCCAGATGATTGACGAAGGCCACGGCTTGCGGGGGCATCGGGTCGAGGGCGGAAATGTCGCGGCCATGGTGTTCACGGACACTGGCGGAGGTGCTCAGGCGAGAGCCCAGCAACTGGCTCAACTCAGCGAGCAGGGCGTCGGGCAGGGGCGGGAAAATAGGCGTGGCGGTGGGCAGCATCGAGCGGTCTCCAGTCTTATTGTGCCTCGAGGCGGTCAGGTGCCGGACCCGGGGAGGGGGAGTTGTCCATATCCTAGCTGCATGGCGAGGGTGTCGGTCGTGCAGAATAGAGATGGTGCTATCGCGGCGGCAGATGACGGGAGGCTTGGTCCACGCGTGTCGGACTTGTCACTGGACCCTGTCAGCGGGCCGAGATATCGTGCGCGACGCGCTGTTCTCGCCATCGATGAATGAAAGGATTGTTCATGCAAGTTGTGTTGAAAAGTCGGCTGTTTGCCGTGTTGATCGGTGTGCTGTTTATCCTGTTCGATCAGTGGGTCAAGGTGCAGGCGCTGGTCAAATTGTCCTCCGAGAGCTTCCGCTTTGGCGGTGATACGGCCTGGCTGGACGTTGCCTTGAGCCTGAATCCAGGGGCGTTTCTGAGCCTGGGGGCGGGTCTCGATCCGCAGGTCAAGCAGCTGATTTTCATTGTGGGCGTGGGTGCGGTGGTGGTCTGGGCCACGTGGTGGTCGCTGGCGCGCTGGGTGACCACGCCGCTCAAGGCGGCAGCAATGTATTTCATCGCCCTGGGCGGCGCGTCGAACCTGATCGACCGGGTATTTCGCCAGGGGCATGTGGTGGATTACCTGGTGCTGAACCTCGGCCCGTTGCACACCGGGGTGTTCAACATAGCCGATATCGCGATCATGGTCGGGGCGGGGGTGTTGTTGTTGGCGGAGATCAGGAAGGGGCGGGGGTAGGGCTGGCACCACTGTAGGAGCTGGCTTGTCGGGCCGCCGCATCGCAGCGAAGAGGGTATGTCAGCCACCGATGATGCCGGCTGTGCCACCGCCTTCGCCAGCAAGCTGGCTCCTACAGGGGATTTAGCAGTCGGGGAGTCAGCCCAGATTGCGCTTCAACTCGGCAATATGCTCCGGGCCGATGCCGCAGCAGCCGCCGATCATGCTCAGGCCGCGTTGCTGCCAGTCGCGGGCCCATACCAGGTAGCCGGCCGGATCGAGGTCGGCGCGCAGTTCGTCGAGGCCGTCGTTGGCCTTGGCTTCCTTCGGTTGCGGCGGGAAGGCGTTGGCGTAGGCGCCGATGGCGATGTCCTGGCCCAATTGGCGGATGATCGACTGCGCGACGTCCACGGCGTCGCCGATCACCTCCGGCTGACTGCAGTTGAACAGCACCGCCGCGACGCCCAGTTTGGCGACCGCCTCGATGGCCTCGGCCACCGGCTCACCGGAACGCAGGCGCGGGACTTCGTCGACCTCTTCGTCACGCAGGGTGAAGGACACCCAAAACGGCTTGCCATCCGCCGGCAGCAGGGCGTGAATGGCCTGTACCTCGGCGATCGAGCTCTGGGTTTCCGCCAGCCACAGGTCGACATGGGGTGCCAGGCCTTGGAGCAGCGGCGTGAGGAGTTCCGCGACCCGTTCCGGCTGGAACAGATCGGGACGGTAGGAACCGAACAACGGCGGCAGCGAACCGGCGACCTTGACCGGTTGAGGGGCAGCGTCCGCCGCCGTGCGCGCCAGTTGCCCGGCGGTGGCGGCGAGCGCCAGGCCTTCGCGGGCGAAGCGCTCTTCACCGATATGGAAGGGCACCACCGCGTAGCTGTTGCTGGTGATCACCTCGGCCCCGGCGGCGATGAATGCGGCGTGCACGCCAATCACTTTGTCGGGTGCTTCGCTCAAGGCCAGTGCCGACCACTCGGGCTGCCTGAAAGGTGCGCCGCTGCGCTGCAATTCACGGCCCATGCCGCCATCGAGAATCACCATTGGTCCCGCTCCCATATAACTTTTTCAGAGGTTCTTATGAACAAAATTCACTTTGTTCTTGCTGCTTATAACTATTAAATACCTTGAATTAAATTTCAAATAATTTTCAGGTATTTGCATGCGTTTACCTTCCTTGTTGGGCGCGGGTCTCGTCGTACTCGCTGCAGCGTCTCAAGCTTTCGCCGGTGCCACCCTTGATCGCGTCGAATCGCGCAAGGAAGTGGTCAACGTGCTGATGGAGAGCTACCCGCCATTCTCCTTCCTCAATGAGCAAAACCAGCTCGACGGTTTTGACGTCGACGTGGCCAAGGCGGTCGCCGAGAAACTGGGGGTCAAGCTGCGCCTGGAAACCCCTTCCTGGGACGTGATTGCCGCCGGTCGCTGGAGCGGTCGCTACGATATCTGCATCTGCTCGATGACCCCGAGCAAGGCGCGGGCCGAAGTGTTCGATTTCCCGGTGGAGTACTACGCATCGCCGGCGGTGATCGTGGTCAACGCCAAGGACGAGCGCATCCATTCGGCCAAGGACCTGAACAACCTCAAGGTCGGCCTCACCAGCGCCTCCAGCTATGAGAGCTACCTGAACAAGAAC
Source organism: Pseudomonas sp. F007 (assembly GCF_057814275.1). Lineage (NCBI taxonomy): Bacteria > Pseudomonadati > Pseudomonadota > Gammaproteobacteria > Pseudomonadales > Pseudomonadaceae > Pseudomonas > Pseudomonas sp. F007. The sequence goes on from NZ_JBVATA010000008.1 coordinate 92,141, forward strand.
CTGGTGATCGAAGGCGCCGAAGAGCAGAAGATCGACTACCCCTTCGACGCGGTACAGATCGCCCCCTATGACACCGACAACGTCGCCTTCCAGGACCTCGGCCTCGGCGCCGGTGTGCGCCTGGACGCGATCCTCACCAACCTGGTGACCGCGCAACCGCGCCTCAATCAGGACCAGCGCTTCAAGCTGGCCGGTCCTGCGCTCTACGAAGAACCGAACTCGGTGGCCATCGAAAAGGGTGATCCAGAGTGGGACGCGAAAGTGCGCCAGGTGTTCGCCGAGCTGAAGGCTGACGGCACCCTGGCCAAGCTGTCGCAGAAATGGATCGGCGCCGACATCAGCAAATGAGTGCTCCCCAACCCCCTCTGAAACCCGTCGCCGCGTCGACGGGTTCGCGCCTGCCCGGCTTTCGCGTACGCCTGTACCTGACCTGGCTGGGGCTGTTCGTGATGTTCGTCGCGTTCTTCCTCAGCTTCGATTTGAAGTTCTCGATCATCGTCGAGAAATTCCCCTACCTGGCCGGTTTCAAACTCGGCCCCAACGGGTTCCTGCAAGGCGCGGCGCTGACGTTGTTCCTGTGCCTGTGCTCGATGCTGGTGTCGGTGCTGCTGGGCTTTGCCGCGGCGTTGGCCCGACTATCCAGTAGCGCAGTGCTGGTGGGGATCGCCAGCTTCTACACCTCGTTCTTTCGTGGCACGCCGCTGCTGATCCAGATCCTGCTGATCTATCTCGGCCTGCCGCAGTTGGGCCTGGTGCCGGGGGCGATCAGCGCCGGGATCATCGCGTTGTCGTTGAACTATGGCGCCTACCTCAGCGAAATCTTCCGCGCCGGCCTGCTCGGCGTCGCTCGCGGCCAGAGCGAAGCGGCGCTGGCGCTGGGCATGCGCCCGCGACAGATCCTCTTCAGTATCATCCTGCCGCAAGCGATGCGGGTGATCATTCCGCCGACCGCCAATCAGTTCATCTCGATGCTCAAGGACTCCTCGCTGATCTCGGTGATGGGCGTCTGGGAAGTGATGTTCCTCGCCCAATCCTATGGCCGCTCCAGCTACCGCTACCTGGAAATGCTGACCACTGCCGCGGTGATCTACTGGGTGCTGTCGATCTCCCTGGAGTTGATCCAGGCCCGGCTGGAAAGGCGTTTCGGCAAGGCCTATCAACGTTAGGGACGCGTTGGCTGTGATGCTGCAGGCGGTGTGCGCATTTTTGCCGGGCTAGCGCCTATGGACTCCTGCTAGGCTTGCGGGGGCTTGCCCTCTGAAGTGCCACGGGAAACCAAATCTCAATGGGTAGAATGTCGCCATCCTCCATCGGCCTGCGTGGCCTGATTCTAATCTTCGTCCTGATAGCCGTCATGGCCACGCTGTGCAACAGCCTGGTGGTGGCCTATGGCGTGCAACGTGACGCGTTGGTGCATTCGGCGCTTGAGGCCAATCGGGCGTACGCGTTCAAAGTCGCGTCGAGCATCGATGCCTTCCTGCGTTCAGTGCAAGAGCGGTTGAAATACAGCAGCCAGTTGCTCGGGCGCGATTTTGCCAACCTGCAGGTGCTCAAAGCCGAAGCCGTTCGCCTGCAGGCCCAGGACTCGGAAATGGACACCCTGGTGATCGTCGATGCGGCTGGGCGAATCCTCCAGTCCCACCCCGATCTGCCCCAGGTGGGCAAGGAAGTTTCCTTACCCGAACTGAAACGAGCGCTGGCGGCGCGCAGGCCGATGGTCAGCCACGCCGACACGGGGGCCAATGGCAAACTGATCGTCATCGTTTCCCAGCCAATCTTTGCCGCCGATGGCCAGTACCTGGGCATCGTCGCCGGCTCCATCGCCCTGGAAAAGCGCGGGGTGATGCTCGATCTGATTGGTGCCCATCAACTTGACGGCACCTTCGCCTTTGTCGCCGATGCCAATCGCCGCCTGTTGTATCACCCCGACCACCGCCGGATCGGCGAAGTGCTCGGCACCAGCGCAACGGTCGACGCGGCCTTGGGTGGCGAACAGGGTGAGATGCAAGCCATCAATTATCTGGGTGTGCCGATGTTGGCCGGCTACGCGCCGGTGGTCGAAGCGCAGTGGGCGGTAGTCGCCCAGCAACCACGTGCCGACGCACTGGCACCTCTGGGCAAGTTGACCCGTGACATGCTGCTGAAGATTATTCCCGCCGGTGTACTCGGCTTGCTGCTGATCTGGGTCGCAACCCTGCTGATCAGCCGGCCGCTGCGCCAACTGGCCCGGCATGCCGAGGACCTCTCGGCCCCCGAGGCTGCCGAGCAACTCAGGGGCATCAATGCCTGGTACGCCGAAGCCACTGCGATTCGCCAGGCGCTGCTGGTGGGAGTGGGGCTGTTGCAGCAGAAAATCGGCACCCTGAGCCAGGCGGCTGACAGCGATGCGCTGACCGGTCTGGCGAACCGCCGCGCCATGGATGCCGCGCTGAGCCGTCTGGATCAGAGTGATGCGAGGTATGCCGCGTTGGCCCTGGATATCGATCACTTCAAGCGGGTCAACGACACCCACGGCCACGATATGGGCGACGTCGCCCTGAAAAGCGTCGCGCAGATAATCGCCCATTGCTCTCGTAGCGGTGACCTGGCGTGCCGTGCCGGGGGGGAAGAGTTCTGTCTGTTGTTGCCCGATACCACGCTCGACACCGCCAGCGAAATTGCCGAACGCATCCGCGCGACGATCGCCAGCACGGCGATTCCGACGGTGGGGCTATTGACCATTTCCATCGGTGTCGCCTGTCGCGGCGTCGACGCGCCGAGCTCGAGCGTGATCCTCAAACAGGCGGACGAGCGTCTGTACCTGGCCAAGCAGCAGGGGCGCAACAGAGTGGTGGCGCAGCACGGCGGGCAATGAAGCGGCGGTGACTCCCCGGCGCAGCGGCCGGGGAGCAGCGGGGGGAGGGGCTTAGCGGAACGCCGGGACCACGTGCTTGATGAACAACTCCAGGGACTTTTTCTTTTCCGCGTGGGGCAAGCTGTTGTCACACCAGAAGCTGAACTCGTCGACGCCCAGTTCCTGGTAGTACTGGATGCGCGGAATGATTTCTTCCGGGGTGCCGATCATCGCGGTCTTGTGCAGGCTGTCCAGTTCGAACTCCGGGCGGCCGGCGAATTTTTCTTCCGGGCTCGGGTCGAGGAAGCCGTTGACCGGGGTCACTTTGTTGCCGAACCAGGCATCGAAGGTGCGGTAGAACTTGCTGATTGCCTTGGCACCGACTTTCCAACCTTCAGGGTCGTCAGCGGTGTGCACGTGGGTGTGACGCAGCACCATCAGTTGCGGACGCGGCACGTCCGGGTTGTTGTCGAGGGCGGCCTGGAATTTGTTCTTCAGGTCGAGGACTTCTTCGTCGCCCTTCATCAGCGGGGTGACCATGACGTTGCAACCGTTGGCCACGGCGAAGTTGTGCGAATCCGGATCGCGGGCGGCAATCCACATCGGCGGGTTCGGCTGCTGGATCGGCTTGGGGACGCTGGTTGAAGTGGGGAATTTCCAGATGTCGCCGTCATGGGCGTAGTCGCCCTTCCACAGGGCACGCACCACCGGGACCATTTCGCGCAGGGCCTGGCCGCCGCTGGACGCAGGCATGCCGCCGGCCATGCGGTCGAACTCGACCTGGTAAGCGCCACGGGCCAGGCCGACTTCCATGCGGCCGTTGCTGATCACGTCGAGCAGGGCACACTCACCGGCGACCCGCAGCGGATGCCAGAACGGCGCGATGATGGTGCCGGCGCCGAGGTGGATGGTGGTGGTCCTGGCCGCGAGGTAAGCCAGCAGCGGCATCGGGCTGGGCGAGATGGTGTATTCCATGGCGTGGTGTTCGCCGATCCACACGGTGTTGAAACCACCGGCTTCGGCCATCAGCGTCAGCTCGGTCAGGTCTTCGAACAGCTGGCGGTGGCTGACGCTTTCGTCCCAACGTTCCATGTGTACGAACAGGGAAAATTTCATGACGCTTACCTCGGATCTCTTGTGGTCGCCCCATCGACTGCGAGGCTGTTGGTTATTGGTATACCATAATACGAAATGTCTGCAAGCTTAATTGCAGGTCTGTTCTTTGTAGGAGCGAGCTTGTCGAATCGTCGCACCGTCGCGAAGGTCGTTAACGATAACGGGCCCTTCCTGATTTAACGCGGCGTTCTCGAGTCCTTCGCGGGCAAGCCCGCTCCTACAGGGGGTGTTGATTGCCTGAGCGTTCAGGCCGGAACCGGCAGCGCCCCCATCTTGCCGTGGCAGTACACCAGCGGCGCGGCGGTCTGTTGCGGGACGATGAGGTTCTTCACCGCGCCGACCATGATCGCGTGATCGCCACCTTCGTATTCGCGCCACAGCTCACATTCGATGACTGCCGTTGCGTTGGCGAGGATCGGGTTGCCCAGTTCGCTCAGGGTCCATTCGATGCCCTGCGCCTTGTCCTTGCCCTTGCGCGCGAAGGCATAGGCTTCGCTTTGCTGGCCGCCGGAAAGGACGTGGATGGCGAAGCGTTTGTTCTTGATCAGGACCGGATAGGAGTCGGAGCTGTAGTTGGGGCAGAACAGCACCAGGGCCGGGTCCATCGACAACGAGCTGAAGGCGCTGGCGGTCAGGCCGACGATCTGGCCGTCGTCATCCAGGGTGGTAATGACGGTCACGCCGGACGGGAACGAGCCCATGACTTGTTTGTAGATGGCGGCATCGATCATTGGACGGTCCTCGAGGGATAAAGCGTGGTTTTTATGTGCTTGTAGGTCTGATGGTATACCGTAATACATCTTATGCAAGGTCTTTTTGGCTGATCCGATAAACGTAGCTTCTTTTTGTTCGGCTCAATGTTTACGCGGCTTTCAGCGAATTGCTGGGGGTCTTCAGCGTGCGCAATTGCAGATCAGATGAGCTTTCAAACGCCGGAGCAGTCTTGTGAAAAGTTTGGAATACCATAATATGGCTCGCATCTGAGGGGCGGCCAGAGAGTCCCCCCGGTTTGGCTTCGTACAACGATAAGAACAGACAAACTCGAGTTCATGCATATGTCCCAGATGTCCCGGCAAGATCCGTTGATCGAGAATCACACGGTCGACTACGTTCCTCTCGCAGAGCGCCATGGGAAGGCCCGCGATCTCTTCACCCTGTGGTTCAGCACCAACATTGCCCCACTGCCGATCGTCACCGGCGCGATGGTGATCCAGGTGTTCCATCTGGATTTGTGGTGGGGCCTGCTGGCGATTGTCCTCGGGCATATGGTCGGCGGCCTGGTGATTGCCCTGGCCTCCGCCCAGGGACCGCGCATGGGGATTCCGCAGATGGTGCAGAGTCGCGGCCAGTTCGGGCGCTACGGTGCGCTGTTGATCGTGTTCTTCGCGGCGTTGATCTACGTTGGCTTCTTCATTTCCAACATCGTCCTGGCGGGCAAATCGATCGTCGGCATCGCGCCTTCGGTGCCGGTGCCGGCGAGTATCCTGATCGGCGCCCTCAGCGCGACGGCCATCGGGGTGATCGGCTATCGCTTCATCCATACCTTGAATCGGATTGGCACCTGGGTCATGGGCAGCGCCTTGCTCGCTGGCTTCCTGTACATCTTTGCCCATGAACTGCCGGTCGACTTCTTTACCCGCGGTGGCTTCAACCTGTCGGGTTGGTTGGCCACGGTGTCGCTGGGGATCATCTGGCAGATCAGCTTCTCGCCCTATGTCTCGGACTATTCGCGCTACTTGCCGGCGGATATCGGTATCGCCCGGCCATTCTTCGCCACTTACCTGGGCGCGACCCTGGGCACCATTCTGTCTTTCAGTTTTGGCGCGGTGGCGGTGCTGGCGATGCCTGAAGGCACCGAGGCGATGAGCGCAGTCAAGGAGTCCACCGGCTGGCTGGGACCGATCCTGATGGTGCTGTTCCTGCTCAACATCATCAGCCACAACGCCTTGAACCTGTACGGCGCGGTGCTTTCGATCATCACCTCGATCCAGACCTTCGCCAGCCAATGGACCCCGAGCATCAAGGTGCGGGTGGTGTTGTCGAGTGTGGTGTTGGCGGGCTGCTGCCTGGTGGCGCTGGGCGCTTCGGCGGATTTCATCTCGCAGTTCATCGGCTTGATCCTGGCGCTGTTGCTGGTGCTGGTGCCGTGGGCGTCGATCAACCTGATCGACTTCTATGTGATCAAGCGCGGCCACTATGACATTGCCTCGATTTTCCGCGCCGATGGCGGGATTTACGGGCGTTTCAATCTGCATGCGATCGTCGCGTATTTCATCGGGATCATTGTGCAGTTGCCGTTTGCCAATACTTCGCTGTATGTCGGGCCTTACGCCAACCTGGTGGAGGGGGCGGACCTTTCGTGGCTGGTGGGGTTGTTGGTGACGTGCCCGCTTTACTATTGCCTGGCGACCCGAGGGCAGGCGTGCAGCAGCCGGATGGCGCGCTTTGGTTTGACTGATTGAGAGGTGCGCGTGGCTGATGAGCCGCCGTTGCCTGCGGCGGCTCGATCAGTTGTACAGTGACCTGTCAGTGCCAGTGCTCAGACCTGCGCATGCTCCCCCAGGAAGCCCAGCAGATGACCGATGAATTCATCCGCCGCTTCCTCCATCACAAAGTGCCCGCAGTCGTTGATGATCGCACCGCGCAGGTTGCTGGCGTGGGGCTTGAGCGTCAGCAGCGGCGCATCCCGCGTGGCGTGTTCGGCGCCGATCGCCAGTACCGGCATATGCAGCGGGCGCAATGCGCGCTGCTGGTTCTGGCGGATGGTTTCGGGGATGGCGCGGTAGTAGGCGAATCCGCCGCGCAGGCCGCCGGGTCTGGAGTAGGCCTGGATGTAGGTGGCGGACGCGACGGCGTGGCGCTTGAAGGCCCAGCGATCGAACATGAAGTCGAGGTAGGCGGCTTCTCGTCCGCCGATCAGCATTTCGGGCAGGTCGCGCACCTGATTGAACAGGAAGTGCCAGAGAAAGATGTTTTCCTCGGGGGCGACGAAGATCGGTGGCGCCTCGGCCAGGCCGGGGATGACCGCCTCGGTGACCGCCAGGGTGCGCACGGCTTCAGGGTGGTCGCAGGCCAGGGCGTAGGCGATCCACATGCCGACATCATGTCCTACCAGGTGATAGCGGCTGAACCCCAGTTGCGCCATGACCTGATGCAGGGTGCGGGCGACACTGCCGGTGTCATAGCCCTGTTCGGGGCGATCGGAATCGCCGAGGCCGGGCGGGTCCACGGCAATCGCCCTATAGCCCTGCGCTGCCAAAGCCTGCATCACATGCCGCCAGGCGTACCAGGTTTGCGGCCAACCAGGCACCAGCAGCACCGGCTCGCCGCTGCCGGCGACCACGCAATGAATGCGCTGGCCCTCGATGCGCACGTAGCGGTGGGTGAAGTCAGTGGAGTCTACGGCCGGGTTCATGGGCGTGCCTTTGCGTGTGTGTTATCCGGGGTGATGCCCAGCATCGACTGGATTTGTCGCGAGTCGACCGGCGCACCGGCGAAGTCGTCGAACACGCGGTCGGTCACATGAATGATGTGCTGGTTGATAAAGGCCACGCCTTCACGGGCGCCGTCTTCCTGGTTCTTCAGGCAGCACTCCCATTCCAGGGTGGCCCAGCCTGGGTAGTCGAACTGCGCGAGTCTGGAGAAGATCCCCTTGAAGTCGACCTGGCCATCGCCCAGTGAACGAAAGCGCCCGGCGCGGTCGGCCCAGTCGCTGTAGCCGCCATAGATACCCTGGCGGCCGCTCGGATTGAACTCGGCATCCTTGACGTGAAACATGCGGATGCGCGCGTGGTAGAGGTCCAGGTAGCTCAGGTAATCGAGTTGCTGCAGCACGAAATGGCTCGGGTCGAAGAGAATATTGCAGCGCGGATGGTGGCCCACCAGGGCGAGGAAGCGGTCGAAGCTGGTGCCGTCGTGCAGGTCTTCGGCGGGGTGGATCTCGTAGCAGAGGTTGACGTCCAGCTCGTCGCACAGGTCGAGGATCGGCCGCCAGCGTTTGGCCAATTCGTTGAACGCCGCATCAATCAGGCCCTCGGGTCGCTGTGGAAAGGGAAACAGGTACGGCCAGGCCAGCGAGCCGGAAAAGGTGCCCAGTTCGCTCAAGCCAAGGCGCGCCGAGGCACGCACCGCCAACTTCATTTGCTCGATCGCCCACTCGCTGCGCGCCTGCGGCTGGCCGAGCAAGTGCGCCGGAGTGAAGGCATCCCACAGGGCGTCGTAGGCCGGATGCACCGCCACCAACTGGCCGTAGATATGGCTGGTCAATTCGCTGATCTGCAGCCCGTGCTCCGCCAACGTGGCCTTGATTTCGTCGCAGTAGGCCTGGCTGTGGGCGGCCTGCGCGACATCGAACAGGCGTGCATCCCAGGCGGGAATCTGCAGCGCCTTGAAACCCTGGTCCGCCGCCCACTGGCTGATGTTCGCGAGGCTGTCGAACGGCGCTTGCGCACTACTGAATTGTGCGAGGTGAAGGCTGGGCCCGTGGATGGTTTTCATCGTTTCACTCCATTGTTTGTCGATCGACAAAGAATAGGGGCGAGTGCTCTGAAGCGTCAAGTCGATTTGCGTTAAGATGCGCATTCTCGATTTTCAGGCGAAACCAAATGGCAGGGCGACCACGGGAGTTCGACAAGGGGCAGGCGCTGGCCAAGGCCATGCAAGTGTTCTGGGAACACGGCTACGAAGGCACCAGCATGTCGACGCTGGTCAGCGCGCTGGGCATCGCGTCGGCGCGGATTTACGCCGCGTTCGGCAGCAAACAGCAGTTGTTCGAGCAGGCAGTCGCGCTGTACGAAGCAGGTGAGGGCGGCTTTGCCGACCGGGCCCTGGCGTCGGCGGATATCACCCAGGCGATGCGGCAAATGCTCTGCGCTGCCGTCGACACCTACACCCATGAAGGCCGGCCTCGTGGCTGCCTGGTGGTCAGCGCAGCCAACAGTGTGGCGCCGGAAAATGCGCCGGTGCTGGCCTGGCTTGCGGAGCATCGGCGCCAGCGTACCGAGTCGATCATCCAGCGCCTGCAAGCAGCCAGCGACGCCGGACAGTTGGCCGAAGGCAGCAACGTGCGGGCGCTGGGCAATTGCTATGCAACCGTGCTCCACGGCATCTCGATCCAGGCTCGCGATGGTGTGTCGAAGGCGCAACTGCTGGAGGCGGTGGATGTGGCGCTGGGCTTGTTGCCGTTGGCCGACTGACTCTGCACCACGGCAGTTATCGCGTTTCCTAAATGAATCATTGAGTTACAGCGTTGTCATATGCAGTGTTGAGCGCTGACTGGAGCAGTTCCGGCTCAGTGCCAACGATCTCTGTAGCCATGACCATTCAGGACGTTCAAATGAAGCGCGCAGTAACGATGATTCTGGCCATTTCCAGTGTGCTCCTGCTGGCAGGGTGTGCTCATCACTGGGACGATGGCGACAGGCATGGACGCGATTATGACCGTGATCATGGTCGTCGATACGACCGTGGGGACGACGATGATCAAGGTTACAGCCGTCGCTTTGAGCGTCGCGACTACGATCGTTACCACCGGCAATACCGCGACCGGGATGACCGGGACGACTGATACTTCTGCCACTCCTTCCAGGGCGGACTCTTCACCGCCCTGATTGCGCTTTGCGTTAAAGGCTAACTCTGCCGATCAATATCCCGGCGCAGCACCACCGCCGTGGTGATGTCTTCCACACTTTCATGACTGGCAACCGCGTCCCGAACCCTATTCAGGTCGTCGATGGTCCGCGCTTCGACTTCGATCACCAGGTCGAGTTGGCCGCTGACCGAGGACACCCGGCGCACCTGGGAGTTTTGCGCGAGCAGGTCGAGCAGGCCCATGGCCGGAGTGCGCTTGAGGCTGACCAAGAGGATGGCGCGGATCACGTGGGCGTCGATCTCGCCGATGTCGGCGCGGTAGCCGCGGATCACGCCGCTACGTTCCAGGTTGATCACCCGCTCGCTGGTGGCGCTGCGTGACAGGCCGATTCGCGCGGCCAGTGCCTTGAGGGCAATGCGCGCTTCTTTGGAAAGTATCTCGAGTATTTCGCGATCTTTGCTGTCCAGGTCACGCATCCCGACTTCTCCTTTTTGCTACCGAAATTGTGCCGGTCGATTCCGACAATATGCAGGCTGAAGTCGACCGTATACCTACTGCCGTCCCAGGCGTTGCGTGCCAAGCTATCTGAAAAAAATGGCTTGGAAAACAATTACCATGACAAACCTCTCGCATCCTGCCCCGCAGTTCTCCACCGGGGATGCCGAAAAACTCGGTGAGCAGTTGTTCAACGTAATCGGTACGGCAACGCCGCTGGATGGCGAGCGCGACCGCAACTACCGGTTGAAGACCGAAACCGACGGCGGCTGGATCCTGAAAGTCGTCAATGCCTCCGAACCGCGGGTCGAAAGTGAGTTTCAGACGGCGTTGCTCAGTCACCTCGCCAGCCACAGCCCCGAGCTCAACGTACCGTTCTTGAAGAAGAGTCGTGAAGGTCAATTCCTCGCGTCGGCCGTCGCGGCTACCGGCGAGCAACATGCGGTGCGTCTGGTCAGTTGGCTGCATGGCACGCCGCTGGCCGAGGTCACTCGCACCCCAGCGTTGATGCGCAGCCTGGGCCAGGCATTTGGTGCCGTGGACCGCGCGCTGCAGGGCTTCATGCACCCTGGTGCGGTGCGCGATTTCGACTGGGACTTGCGCCATGCCGCGCGTTCACGCTCGCGCCTGCACTTTGTCCAGGACCCGACAAAACGCGCGATCCTCGAACGCTTCATCGATAGCTTCGAGCAGAACGTGCAACCGAAGCTGGCCCGTCTGCGCACGCAGATCATTCACAACGACGGCAACGACTGGAACATCCTGGTCGACGCCGAGGATCAGCAGAAAGTCTCGGGGATCATCGATTTTGGCGACGCGGTGCACACCGTGCTGATCGCCGAAGTCGCCATCACCTGCGCCTATGCGGTGCTCGACATGGAGGATCCGATCGGCGCGGCCGCGGCGCTGGCGGCCGGGTTCCATGAGCAGTACCCGCTGCGGGCGGAGGAGCTCGACGTGCTGTTCAACCTGATCGCCATGCGCCTGGTGACCAGCGTCACCCTGTCCGCCTCGCGCTCCGACCGCACCGAGGACAATCCGTACCTGGCCATCAGCGAAGCACCGGCCTGGCGCCTGCTGGAAAAAATGGACCGGATGAACCCGCGCCTGGCGACGGCTATCCTGCGCAAGGCCTGCGACTTCGATGCCATCGAGGGGGCCGGAGCGATTCGCCGCTGGGTGGCGCAGAACAGCAGGTCCTTTGCCGACATCGTGCGCCCGTCGGCGGCGAGCATGAACAAGATGATCGCGCCGTTTGGCGATGCCTCCCATGTGATGACCATCGCGTCCGCCGAACAGCGTCCCGGCGAGGCAACAAAGTGGTGGGAGGATTTTTCCGCCGAGCACAAGGTGCCGCTGGGCATCGGACCCTGGGGCGAAGCGCGCACTATCTATACCGACACGGCCTTCGAGTCGCGTTTCATTGAGGGCCAGCGGCGGATCATTCACCTCGGCGTCGACTTGATCATGCCTGCCGGGACGGCGCTGTACACTCCGGTCGCCGGGGTGGTGCAGAGCGTCGAGGTCGAGCGCGAACCGCTGGGTTACGGCGGTGTGATCATGCTCAAACACTCGCCCGAGGGCTGCCCGCCGTTCCTGACCTTGTGGGGCCACATGGCCCATGAAGCCCTCGACCGTCTGCAACCAGGCGACTCTCTGGAAGCCGGCGCGCTGGTCGGGTACATGGGCGCCGATACGGAAAATGGCGGCTGGATTCCCCATGTGCATTTCCAGATGTCCACCGACATCGGGTTGCAAGCCAGCGAATTCATTGGCGTCGGCGAAGTGGCCTATGTCGACGTCTGGGCCGACCTGTTCCCCGACGCCTCGACCCTCGCCGGTATCCCGCCGGAGACCTACAGCCAGGACGGCCGGAGCAAGGCCGAGATCGTCGCCAGGCGCAAGGAAATCCTGCTGCCCAACCTGTCGATTTCCTATTCGGATCCGATCAAGTTCGTGCGTGGCGATGGGGTCTGGTTGATCGACAACGTTGGCCGGGCGTATCTGGATTGCTTCAATAACGTCTGCCACCTCGGCCACTGCCACCCGGATGTAGTCGACGCCCTGTCGCGCCAGGCGGGGCGGCTGAACACCAACACCCGCTACCTGCACGACCATATTGTCGAGTACGCCGAGCGCCTCACCGCGACCTTGCCGAAAGGCCTGGCGGTGGCGTCTTTTGGCTGCTCGGGCAGCGAAGCCAACAGCCTGATGCTGCGCATGGCGCGCAATCACACCGGGCGCGACGAGGCGATCGTGCTGGATTGGGCCTACCACGGCACCACCCAGGAACTGATTGACCTGAGTCCTTACAAGTACAAGCGCAAGGCCGGCAAGGGCCGGGCTGCGCATGTGTTCGAGGCAGCGGTGCCGGATCCGTATCGGGCGCCGGACGACTGGGCGTTCGAGGACATGGGCAAGCGCTTTGCCGAGAGCGTCGCCGAGCAGATCGACAGCATGCGCAGGCAGGGCAGGGCGCCGGCGTTCTTTCTCGCGGAGTCGATTCCCAGCGTCGCCGGGCAACTGTTCTTCCCCGAGAACTACCTGAAAGAGGTGTATGCCATGGTCCGCGCGGAAGGCGGCGTGTGCCTGGCCGACGAAGTGCAGGTCGGTTTCGGTCGTGTCGGCAGCCACTGGTGGGCGTTCGAAACCCAGGGTGTGGTGCCGGATGCAGTGTCCATGGGCAAGCCGATCGGCAACGGCCATCCGATGTCGGCGGTGGTGACTACCCGTGAAATGGCCGACAGCTTCAACAATGGCATGGAGTACTTCAACACCTTTGCCGGCAGTCCGGTGTCCTGTGCAGTGGGGTTGTCGGTGCTGGATGTGATCGAGCGTGACGACCTGAAACTCAACGCGCTGACCGTGGGCAACTACCTGCTCGACGGTTTCCGCAAACTGCAGCAGCGCTACGAGGCGATAGGCGATGTGCGCGGCCAGGGGTTGTTTCTCGGGATCGAACTGGTCACTGATCGCAAGACCAAAGTGCCGGCAACCCAACTGGCGAAAAAGGTCGCGGATGGGGCCAGGGAGCGGGGAATTCTGATCGGCACCGAAGGCCCGTTCGACAATGTGCTGAAGATGCGCCCGTCGATGATTTTCAGCCGGGCCAATGCGGACTTCCTGTTGGAAGTTCTGGATGAGAGTTTCGGGGCGGCGTTGCGCTAATCCCCTCTGTAGGAGCTGGCTTGCCATCGAAACACCTGAGAGCGCCGCGTTCATTCAGAATGCCGGCGTAATCGTTAACGTTCTTCGCTGGCAAGCCAGCTCCTACAATGGTTTGTGGAGCATGCGGAATATGTGTTCGACCGCCAAACCCCTGTAGGAGCCAGCCTGCTGGCGATAGCGGTCGTTCAATCAGCCATGATGCTGGATGTGCACACCGCCTCAACCAATCGCCGCCAGGCACCGCTCAAAAATATCCAACCCTTCTTCCAGCACTTCCAACTCAATGGTCAGCGGTGCCAGCAAGCGGATGATGTGCCGTGACTTGCCGCTGGGCATCAGCAGCAAACCGTTGTTTCTGGCGCTCTCCAGCAACTGGGCAAGGACCGCGGTGGCGGGGGCGCCTTCGGGGGTGATCAGTTCGATGCCGCGCATCGCGCCGACACCGGTCAGCCTGCCCAGGTAGGGCGAAAGCGTGTTCCGCTGCCAGGCCTGATAACGACTGACGATCGCCTGTTCCTGGCGTTCGCCCCAGGCCGACAGGTTGGCGTCGCTCATTTCGTCGAGGGTGGCCAGGGCCGCCGCACAGGCGATGGGGTTGCCCGAATAGGTGCCGCCGAGGCCGCCTTTGGGCAAGGTGTCCAGCAGGGATTTTTTACCGACCACCGCGCCCAGTGGCAGGCCGCCGGCGATGCTCTTGCCGAGCAGGATCAGGTCCGGTTCGATCCCCAGGCGGCTGAAGGCAAAGCGCTGCCCGGTACGGCCGAAGCCGGACTGGATTTCATCGGCAATCAACAGAATGCCGTGCTCGTCGCAGAACTTGCGCAGCGCTTGTGCGAACAGCGGATCGAGGGCGAGAAAGCCGCCTTCGCCCTGCACCGGTTCGAGGATGAAACAGGCCACTTCGTTGACGTCGATCTCGACACTGAACAGGCGATCCATGGCCTTCAGCGCTTGCTGCGCGGTCACGCCATTGTCCGCACTCGGGTAGGGCAGGTGATAGACCGGGCCCGGCAAGACACCGACGCGCTGCTTGTAGGGCGCGACTTTGCCGTTGAGGTTGAGGGTCGCCAGGGTGCGTCCGTGGAAGCCGCCATCGAAGGCAATCACCGCGGTCCGTCCGGTCGCGGCGCGGACGATCTTCAGCGCATTTTCAGCGGCCTCGGCGCCGCTGTTGGTCAACATGCCGCTGACCGGGTAGGACACCGGGATGAACTCGGCCAGGCGTGCCATGAATTGCTTGTAGGGCAGGTGCGGCGCGGCATTGAACGCGTAGTGAGTCAGGCGCGTGGCCTGGCTGCACACCGCTTCGACAATCTTCGGGTGGCAATGACCCAGGTTGAGCACGCCGATGCCGCCGATGAAATCGATGTAGCGCTTGCCGTCGGTGTCCCAGACCTGGGCATTGCTGCCGTGACTCAGGGTCAGCGGATGGACGATGGCGATGGACTCACTGATGGACGCTTGAGGCATTTTTCGCTTCCTGGCTGCAGGGGATTTTTGCCCCATGAAAGCGAGGATCGCCCACTCACCACAAGCGAAAAGAAATGCCTCTGTCATTCCATAAACTATTGAACGCGGCGCTCGCACGACATCCGTGCAAAGGCCCTCGCCAGTGCTCTGCAACAGGGCTTTTGCCTTGCACACGACATAGTGTCGGCCAACTCCGGCAATGTGTCAGGCAGGCTGACACCTTGCTGGGTGCTTTCCACAATCGGCTATGCAAGACTTTTTCGTGAAGGCTGGGTAACAAACCCTCGAAAACCACATAATTATTCTTCCAAGGTGCCATCCAATGCTGACTAAAAAGCTCAAGGGTCTGATCGTCGCTTCCACCATTGCAGCCTCCGCGCTGTTCGCCACCTGCGCCGTGCACGCAGATGATCTGCAGTCGATCGAGAATGCCAAAGAGATCCGCATCGCCATGAGCGGGCAATATTCACCCTTCAGCTTTGCCAACGAGCAAAACCAGATTGTCGGCTTCGACGCCTCCATCAGCGAAGCGCTGGCTGAGCGCCTGGGGGTCAAGGTGAAGATCATCACCACGCCATTCGACGGGATCATCGCCGGGCTGCTGGCGAAAAAATACGACGCCATTGTCGCGTCGATGACCATCACCCCGGAACGCCAGAAAGCCGTGGATTTCGTCGGTCCCTACTACCGCGCCGGGCGCACCATCGTGGTCAAGGAGAATTCGGCGATCACCAGCCTGGATCAGCTCAAGGACGTCACGGTCGGCGTGACCCTGGGCGACGCCCACGACAAATGGGCGCGGGCCCGCGGCGACCTCAAGGTGCGGACCTATAAGGGCCTGCCGGAAATGCTCGTCGACCTCGATGCCGGGCGCATCGATGCGCTGGTGATGGACAGCGTGCCGGTGCTGGTGGCGGTCAAGCAGACCGGGCAGAAGGTACGCATCATCACCCCGCCCGCGGGCGAAGGCAGCATCGAAGACATGGGCATCGCCCTGCGCAAGAACAACCCCGAACTCAAGGCGAAGATCGAGACCGCGCTGGCCGATATGCTCGCCGACGGCACATACGAAAAGATTTCGATGCAGTGGATCGGCAACGATATTCGCTGATTCGCATCGACGCTGGCCCGGGCGCAAGCCGGGCCAGGCAAGCTGACTTTTCCGAGTGTTCCCATGGACCTGACCCTGATACAGCGCACCTTTCCGTTTTTCCTCGAGGCGGCCTGGATCACCGTGCAAGTCTCCGCACTGGCACTGCTGCTGGGTTTGCTGGTGGCGATCGTGCTGGTGGCCGGGCGCTTGTCCACGGTGTTCCTGGTTCGTTGCCTGGCACGCCTGTACATCAGCGTGTTCCGCGGCACCCCCTGCCTGGTGCAGTTGTTCATCATCTACTTTGGCGGGCCGCAGATCGGCCTTGAACTGGAACCGTTCACCGCCGGTGTGCTGGGCCTTGGCCTGAACATTGCCGCCTACATGGCCGAGTCCATTCGCGGTGCCATTGCCAACGTCGACCCCGGCCAGATGGAAGCCGCGCGCTCCATCGGCTTCGGCCGCCACCAGACCCTGTGGCTGGTGACCCTGCCGCAGGCCGCCAAGTTGATGATTCGCCCGCTGGGGGTCAATGCCGTTGCACTGATCAAGGGGTCGGCCCTGGTGTCGACGATTTCGGTGGTCGAGCTCTCCTACACCGCCCAGCGTTTCATCAGTTCAACCTACAAGCCGTTTGAAATTTTCCTGGTCTCCGCGCTGCTGTATATCGTGATGGTCTACTCGGTTCGATACCTCGTGGACTACCTCGATCAGCGTTTCGCGGCCAGGTGAGGGTATTCAGATGCAAGGTCTAGATCCAAGTATCATCGCGCCGTATTCCGAGTTGCTCGCCACCGGCCTGTGGTGGACGGTGGTGATGTTTGTCAGCTCCGGCATCCTGAGCCTGCTGGCCGGCGTGGCCTTTGCGCTGATCGTGCTGTATGCGCCGAAAATCGTCGCGTTGCCGGTGCGCGTCATCACCTGGTTGTTGATGGGCACCCCGCTGCTGTTGCAGCTGTACCTGATCTACTACGGCCTGGTGCAGGTGGGGATCGATATACCGGCGCTGCTGGCCGGGATCATCGGCCTCAGCCTGCACTTTGCGGTGTACAACGCCGACGTGATTCGTGCCGGGGTGGTGGCGGTGGACCCCGGGCAGATCGAAGGCGCGCGCTCCATCGGCCTCAGCCGTGGCCAGACCCAGCTTTACATCGTCGTGCCCCAGGCGTTGCGCAAGACCCTCGCGCCGCTGGGCAACAACCTGATTGTGCTGCTCAAGGACACGTCCCTGGTGTCGATCATCGGGATTGCCGAGCTGGTGTACAGCGCCCAACTTGCCGTGAGTGAAACCTACAGTCCGTTCGAGTTCTATCTGGCGGTCGCGGTTATTTACTATGCAGCCAACCTTGTTCTGGAAGCCGGCCTGCATCTTTTTGAAAAAAAGGTAGAGATGTCACGATGATCAGCGAAAAAAGCATGGTTGAAGTGAAGGGGGCCCGCAAGGCGTATGGCGCGCTGGAAGTCCTCAAGGGCATCGATCTCTCGGTGGCGCGCGGACAGATCATCGCCATCATCGGCCCCAGTGGCTCCGGCAAGAGCACGCTGCTGCGCTCGATCAATCACCTGGAAGTGCTCAACGACGGCGAGATCTGGCTCGACGGCGAGCAGGTCAATCGGCCGCTGAAAGGCCGGGCGTTTGAACAACACATCAATGCGGTGCGTCAGCAGATGGGCATGGTGTTCCAGCACTTCAACCTGTTCCCGCACCTGACCGTGTGCGAAAACATCGCCCTGGGCCCGATCAAGCTCAAGGGCCTGACGAAAAAGGCCTCCCGTGAGTTGGCCATGGAGTACCTGTCCAAAGTCGGGCTGGCGAACAAGGTCGATGAATACCCGTCGCGCCTCTCCGGCGGGCAGAAGCAGCGGGTGGCGATTGCCCGGGCATTGGCGATGCAACCGAAGGTCATGCTGTTCGATGAAGCCACCTCGGCGCTGGATCCGGAGTTGGTGGAAGAGGTCAACCAGGTGATGAAGCAACTGGCCGCCGAGCACATGACCATGTTGATCGTCACCCACGAGATGGGTTTTGCCGGCGAAGTCGCCGACCGCATTGTGTTCATGGACGGCGGGGTGGTGGTCGAGGAGGGTGCGCCCCACGAGATTCTGAAAAACCCTGCCCAGGAGCGCACCCGAGCGTTTTTGAAGAAGCATCTGCACGACCGATAGGCTTCATCTCTCCCCTGCGATTCTGCGTCTGGTGCCAGGCGAGTCATTGCCATGACTCGCCTGGCGCTGCCTTCAGCCTCCTTTCTTGCTTCGTGATCTGACTGCACCGCCGGTCGGCTTTTCCCTGCGCCGCTTGAACCCTCGTCTGAACGGGTCTAGCTTTCTGATGTGGGAAAATATCCCACATACAGAATTCAGCAGCACAAACACAGAACAGTTCCTGATTCGATAGAGCGTTCCTCGCGGTAAATGACTGGGAGATGGCTGATGCAGACGAACAAGATATTCAAGAAAGCGCTGTTGGTGATGGCGATGGGCGGTGTGCTCTCGGCAGCCACGGTGTTGATCCCGGACTCGATTTCCCATGACTCCAGCGCCTACGCCAAAGACGGTGGCGGTGGTGGGCACGGTGGTGGTGGCGGTGGTGGCGGTAGTGGCGGTGGAGGCGGAGGCGGTAACGGTGGAGGCCACGGCGGTGGTGGCGGGGGTAACGGCGGTGGTGGCGGTGGCGGTGGTGGTAACGGCGGTGGACACGGCGGCGGTGGACACGGCGGCGGTGGCGGTAACGGCGGCGGAAGCGGAGGTGGAGGCGGCCATGGCGGAAGTGGAGGCAGTGGCGGCGACGGTGGTGGTCATGCTGGTGGCGGCAGTAGCGGCAGCGGGCATAGCGGCAGTGGTCATGGTGATGCAGGCCAGGGGCAAGCCGGAAACTCCAACTCCGGACGCAGCAGCAATCACGCAGAGGCTGGCGATGATCACGGTAATCACGTTGGTGGTGAGCCCGGTGACGATCATGGCAATCATGTTGGCGGTGAACCCGGAGATGATCATGGCAATCATGTTGGCGGCGAGCCTGGTGACGACCGTGGCAATCACGTGGGTGGCGAGCCTGGTGATGACCGTGGCAATCATGTGGGTGGCGAACCGGGGGATGACCGCGGCGTTCACGTCGGCGGCGAACCGGGGGACGACAACAGCAGGAGCTGATTGAAACCAGGCACGTGTTTCCAGGTAGCGGCGGGGAAAAAATCGTATGGGATTTTTTCCCGCGTCGCTATACTGGGGGTATCTCTCAAGGAATGTGTTGAATGCACTCGCCCACTCTCCCTCCCGCACTGATCAGGGCCCTGCGCCAGGTGATGCGTCCCCTGGTGCGCCTGATGCTGCGCAAAGGCGTGACCTTTTCGGTGTTCGTCGACCTGCTCAAGGAGGTCTTCGTCGAGGTGGCGGATCGCGAGTTTCGCCTGGATGCCAAGCCACCGAGCGACAGCCGGATCAGCCTGCTCACCGGTGTCCATCGCAAGGATGTGCGGCGCCTGCGCAAGGACGACGACTCGGCACTTGAGGCACTTGCTGAAAACATCACCCTCGGCGCGCAACTGGTCAGTGTCTGGGCCAACAGCAAGCCGTTCTGCAAAAGCGCCGGCAAGACCCTGCCGTTGCCACGGCTGGCCAGCGTCGGCGGCGACTGCTCCTTCGATGCGCTGGTGGCGAAAGTCAGTACCGATATCCGTGCCCGCGTGGTGCTCGATGAATGGTTGCGCCTGGGCGTGGTGCGCCTCGATGAGCAGGACTGCGTGCACCTCGAAGCCGAGGCATTCGTGCCGCAGAAGGGCTTCGACGAGAAGGCCGGGTATCTGGGGCACAACCTCGGTGACCATGCCAATGCCGCGGTGCACAACGTGAGCGCCGACGGCCGGCCATTCTTCGAACGTAGCGTGCACTATGACGCCCTGTCCCCGGCCAGCGTCGAGACCTTGCGCCAGGCGGTGAGCAACGAGGGATCGCAACTGCTGCTGGGCTTCAGCAGCATGGCCGCCGATCTTGAAAACAGCGATTGCGGAAAAATCGATCAAGCTCAGCGCATCACCATCGGACTTTATTTCTACACTGAGCCTACCGATCCCACTTCCTTGCCGGCTGCCGACTGATGATCTTTTCTGCGTGTCGTCTGCGTTTGTTTGTCCTCGCTCAGTGCCTGGCATTGCTCGTGGGGATTCCGACGTGGGCGCAGGCAGCGCCGGCCTGTGTCAGTCGCGATGAAATTGGCATGGCCGGCGCGTCGCAGCTGCAGGCCCCCGGCGGGATTGGTGGCACCGGCGCCAAACCGGGAGGCGCCGGCGGCACGGGCATCGACAATGGTGGCGTCGGTGGCACCGGCGCCCCCTCCCAACAGCGCCCCGGCGGCATCGGCGGCACGGGCGCGGTGGCTGCAGGCGTCGATAGCCCGCTGATCTACCACGACAATGGCGGCGTTGGCGGCACGGGCGCGCCGATCCAGCAGCCGGGCGGCATCGGCGGTACCGGCATCGTCGGCACCATCACCGGTTTCGCTTCGATCTGCGTCAATGGCATGGAAGTGCATTTTGGCAAGGACGTTCCGGTGAGCGAGAACGGCGTTGCCGCCGACAGCGCGCACCTGGCGATCGGTCAGGTGGTGGCCGTGGAAGCCTTCTCCACCAAGCGCGGGCTGCAGGCTGGACGCATCGCCATCCTCAACGTCTATGAAGGCCCATTGACCGGGCTGCCGAACGCCTCGCAACCGTTGCGCGTCATGGGCCAGCCAGTGCGCCTGGCGGCCGGCGCGCGGGTCGCCGAAGGGCTACGCCCGGGCGAACCGGTGCGGGTCAGCGGGCTGCGCAATGCCAATGGCGAAGTGGTTGCCAGTCGCATCGAGCGGGCGCCGGGCCTCAAGGAGGTCAGCGCGATTGGTACGGTCGACCGCACGGGCACCCTGCAAGGCTTGAAACTCGGCACCCGGGTCGCGCCGGCGCAGGAAGTGCTGGTGCGCGGCCAGTGGTCCGGTCGCCAGTTGGAAGTGGCGCAAAGCCGTCCGGACCCAAGCACGCCGTTTGCCGGCCGGGTCCGCGAGGCGGTGATCGAAGGCCTGGTGCAAGGGCGTCAGGACCGGCGCCTGGTGGTCGGTGGCTTCAACGTCACTCTGGAGCGCGGCACGCTGTTCAGTGGCGAACCGTCCTCGGCGCTGGAAATCAATCAACGGGTACGGGTCACCGGGGTCTTCAACGGCGCCCGGGAAGTGCGCGCGACGCGTGTCGAATTCCAGCCTGAGCGTGCCGAGGTCTCCAGCCGTGGCCACAGCGGACGCGACAACCGCTCGGACGACGACCTGGAGCAGCGCAGCGATCAATCGGGTTCTTCAGGTTCTTCGGGCGACGACAAGCGCGGACACGGCAGCGTCGACAGTGGTGATCGGCGCAGCGACAGTGGCCGTGACGATAGCCGAGACGACAGCGGCAGCAACAGCGGCCGGGACGATCGAAGCGGCAGAAGCGGTGGCGACGACAGGAGCGATCGGATCGACAACAGCGGTAGCGGCAAGTCGGAGTCCATCGACCGCTCGGGTAAATCGGAGAAGGTCGAGAAAGTCGAGCAGCCGGAGAAGGAAGACCGCAGTGGGCCGTCTGATCGGGTTGAGAAAGTGGAAAAGGTTGAGAAGGTAGAAAAGGTAGAGAAGGTCGAGAAAGTCGAACGACCGGAGAAGGTGGAAAAGGTCGAGAAGGTTGAGCGGCCGGAAAAGGTCGAAAAGGTGGAAAAGATTGAACGGCCGGAGAAAGTGGAAAAGGTGGAGAAGGTAGAACGGCCGGAGAAGGTAGAAAAGGTGGAAAAGATTGAGCGGCCGGAAACCGTCGAGAGGGTGGAGAAGGTTGACCGACCGGAGAAGGTAGAAAAAGTGGAAAAGATTGAACGGCCGGAAACAGTGGAGAAGGTAGAGAAAGTTGACCGGCCGGAGAAAGTGGAAAAGGTGGATAAGGTTGAAAAAGCGGAAAAGATTGAGAAGTAGGATGTTCCTGATGTGCTGCGCAGCGTGGGGTCATTTGGACATCCTCATCCCTGCCGAAATGCTAGCTCGCTCTACTGTGGGAGCGAGCCTGCTCGCGAAGGCTATTTGTCGGTGTACATATCCATCCCCGCAGAAACGCAATCTGTGGAACTGGCTTGTCGGGCCGCTGCATCGCAGCGATGGCTGACTGCTCAGTAAACGTTCGCCTCAATGTAGGAGCTGGCTTGCCAGCGAAGGCTTTCTGTCGGTGTGGACATCCATCCCTGCAGAAACTCAATCTGTGGGAGCTGGCTTGTCGGGCTGCCGCATCCAGCGATGGCTGACTGACGGTGTACATATCCATTCCTGCGTTAACGGCCGCTTATGGATTCGCCCTTACGGCTGATCCCTAACCTCTGAGTGCAGCGTTAGATCCTTAGCTGCACGAACGGTATACAAACTTAAACAGAGACCCATCCTACACACCAAACCGAAACGTCTGATTCCATCCGTTATCCCCTTCATGAAAGCCTTCCTGCGCTTCATCGAGGGTAGGAATAGTCCTCCCACGACACTGAAAAGGTCCAGGGAGGTCTGAGTTTTGTCCGATAAATACCGCGTTTTTCACAACCACACCCTCGAAATCCACCGGCTCCAGGCCAAGATCGACCTCCTCACCTTCGACGGCGAAGAAGGCCTCAGCCGGCCCTTTCTCTACACCCTCGAATTCACCAGCGATACGCGGGACATCGGCGTCGAAGAGGTGCTCAACAAGCACGCCTGGTTCAGCCTGTATGGGCCGCCGGAAGACAGTTATTCAGGCTTGCGGGTCATCGAACACAAGCCCGCACGCACCCTGTACGGGATCATCACCGGCTTCCAGCGCCTCTCCGAGTCCACCACACTGACCCGCTATTCGGTGACCCTGGAACCGCGCCTGGCCCTGGCCGGACGCGGCAAGCAGTACCGGATCTACCAGGACCAGTCGGTGCCGGAGATCGTCAAAAGCATCCTCCTCAGCCGCCACGACATGGAGCATTTCGACTGCCCATTCCGCCTGGTGCACGAGTACCCGCGCCGCGAACAGGTGATGCAATACAACGAAAGCGACCTGGATTTCATCCATCGTCTGCTGGCCGAAGTCGGCATCTGGTACCGCATCGCCAGCCATCCGACCGTGCGTCGCGACGTGGTGGAATTCCACGATGAGCAGAAGGGTTATGAGTTCGGCATCAAGCTGCCGTATCACCCCCTGACGGGCCAGAGCAACGACAAGGACCGCCTCTGGCACCTGCAGGCCCGCCACCAGGTGGTGGAAAAACACATCACGTTCCGCAGCTACAACCCGCTCGATGCGCGCGCCTACCTCGATGGCGATGTGAACCAGGTGCGCAACGACAAGACCACCTACGGCGAGGCCTTCAACTACGCCGAGCCCTACCGCGAACTCGGCAATACCCTCTACCAGTTCGAAAGTCTGGCCCGGGAAAGCGGTTACCACTTCGCCCGCCTGCGTCACGAACGCTACCTCAACCAGCGCACCCGCCTCGGCGGCACCAGCAACTGCCTGAGCCTGGCCCCCGGCCAAGTGCTGGAGACGTCCGAGCTCGCCCCGCAAGCCTTCAACAAACGCGTGGTGATCACCCACCTGCGCACCCACGCCGCCCGCAACAGCGCGTTTATCGCCCACTTCGACGCGATGCCCTACGACGCCTTCATCTGTTTCCGCCCCCCGATTCCGAGCAAACCGAAGATTGCCGGCACCATTCCCGCGCGCATCAGCAGCAACGTCGCCCGCGACACCTACGCGGAAATGGACCGTCACGGCTACTACCGGGTCAAATTCCTCTTCGACCGCGACACCTGGCCCCAGGGCCGCGAAAGCCGCTGGCTGCGCCTGGCCCGACCCTACGCCGGCGACACCTACGGCCTGCACCTGCCGCTGATCGACGGCACCGAAGTGGCGATCGCCTTCGAAGAGGGCGACCCGGATCGCCCGTACATCGCCCACGCCCTGCACGACAGCGAACGTCCCGATCTGGTTACCGACAGACGCCGGGATCACACCCGCAATGTCTTGCGTACGCCGGCGAACAACAAGCTACGCATGGAAGACAACCGCGGGCAGGAGCACGTCAAGCTCAGTACGGAGTATGGCGGCAAGAGCCAGCTGAATCTGGGGCATTTGGTGGATGCCAAGAAGCAGAAGCGCGGGGAGGGGGTTGAGCTCCGGACCGATGACTGGGGCGTCATTCGCGCAGGAAAAGGCGTGCTCATCAGCGCCGATAAACAGACCAAGGCCATCGGCGATGTGCTGAGCATGGCGCCGGCAACCGACGCGATCCAAAGCGCACGCCAGCAAATCGCCAACTGCCAGGAAGTCGCCCAGGCCCATCACAGTCAGCCGCCCGACATGGGCGGATTACAGCAACTGCAGACGGACGCCAAAGACCTGCACGGCGCGGCCATCCTGCTCAGCGCGCCCAAGGGCATCGGCGCGGTGACTCCGGCCAGCCTACTGTTGAAAAGCGGCGACGCGCTCTACGTGCAAAGCGCCGACGACATCAACCTCGCCGCCGCGCAACGCCTGTCGATCCACGCCAACCAGGGCATGTCGCTGTTGGCCCAGCAGGAGGGCATGCGCCTGGTATCGGGCAAGGGCCCGCTGCAAATCGAATCCCACGGCGACCTGCTGGACCTGATCGCCCAGCAGGACCTCACCCTGCAGTCGGCGCAGGGGCAGGTGCAGGTGACGGCGAAGAATGGGATCACGTTGGGGTGTGGCGGCGGATTCATTCGCATCACCCCCAGTGGCGCCATCGATATCCATAGCCCCGGCAAGCTCAATCTCAAGGGCCAGCACGTCTGGGAAATGCCCGCCGGGCAGAGTTTTGCGCTGCCGGAATTACCGAAGTCGGTGTGCAAGGAATGCCTGGAAGTGGCGCGGGCGCAGGCCGCCGGCGTGCTCAGGCGCGAAGGTTGATAAAGGAGCAATGCCAATGACCATCCCGACCCAGTGGCTACGACAGATCGAAGAGGTCTGTGCCATCGTCGATATCCAACATGTGGATCTGCTGCTCGATCAAACCGCATGGGACAACTGCGCCGTGCCGGCTCTGCGGCACATGCAACCCGAGGCTCCGTGGTTCTCCTTGTTCAGCGGCATGCCCGAGGAAAACCTGCTGGACCAGGCGCCGCTGCTGATGCGCCTCACGCTGACCCACTGGCAACACAAGGCCTGGCTGGAAGAACTGCTGGAACACTGTGCAACCGACGCCCGAATATTAGTGGTGATTTCGCCCCTTTCGTTCGAAGTATTGAGCCACGCCTTGCAAACCCTGTCGCAGGTGCAGTGGGGCGGACAAAGTTGTTTGTTGCGCTTTTACGACCCGCGCATCTTTCCAGTGTTAATGGGCTCGATCCTCAGCGATGAACAGCGTGCATGTTATCTGCAACTTGTCTCCTATTGGGGATGGCTTGATCGTGATCACCAGGCGCAGTGGTTGACCGGAACTTATCCGGCTGGGCAGGGCAATGGTTTGCCGACTGTGCAAGAACTTAACGATGAGCAGTGTGAGCTGATCGGATGTATTTCTAGCGCTCAGGAGCTACTGGAGAGTGACAGATTCGATGCGTTGGACGAGAACATCGAACGGCGATTTACGTTGTTGTATGAGTGGGTCGTACAAGCGAGTCGGGAAAATTACTTTGGTGATTTGAGTGAGTATATAAAGCGGATGTTGTGAGCGTTCTCGAGTGAGCCTCGGAGCGCTATTTGTCTCTGCGGTTCATTAAATAATAAAGGGAGATGAATATGCTTAAGCGTGTGATGATTTTTTTGCTTTTGGTTGGTTGTTTTAATTTGGTCGCTTGCGGGACGCTGAGTGAGCGAGTGGGTTTGTCTGAAGCACGTTACGGCGACGATAGATTTTATCCTGCCGTCAAATCTGACTGGCGCTTACTGACCTTGCAAACTAAAAAAGCTTACGACTATACCCCTGACATTTGTTATTTGACTATTATTTGTCCAGTTTTCGTGATTCTTAGCATTCCCGTGGATTTTGCTTTTGATACGCTGCTGCTATATGGCGATGCTTATTAGATTGCTTTGATCAATTGTTGTTTTTGAGAAGGTTACTTTTCGGTGGGGTTGTGTGTTTTTGATTGAGTGAAGGGAGTTGTTGATGAGTCTGAAGAATAGGAGTGGTCCGATATTTAAATGGTCGTTGGGGGGCGCGTTGTCAGCGTTGATTGGGTGTGGTACTGCGGATAATGGGATGGCGGGCGGGACTATTCAGGCAGTCAATCACACGGTTCATGCCATTAACTGGTTTTCTGTAAATGGATATAGAGCTCATGGTGGTGGTGGAAGCTCATGTTGCGTTGTGATGCCGGTTAAGTGGCGTCCCGGCTTGAAGGTAGATATTGAGTGGGAGGTTGACCCCGAACCCTTTGCAAAAATAAAGCGCAAATCCTCAGGTTTTGGGTTTGACGATGAGGCATGGGCAAAGCACGAGGCAAACTTTCAGCGCCATAGCAAGACAGTTGAAATTCCGGAATGGCAAGGGACTGAATCTTGCGGGTTGAAAGTGCATTTTTTAGTTTGCAACCAGATCAAAGTCACAACCTCTTGCTGGGGCTATGGATCGCCGCATAACCCTATCAAGGAACTTAGAAATATGGAGGAGCCATCTGTATGTCCGAAGTGAAAAGTAATTCTAACGATAAAGCTTGGGTGCCACCAGCATTTCCTGTCGCTGGACGATTGCCTAGAGAAGTTTCGACGGTTAGCATCAACTTTGAAAAGCAGGAGGCGGAACAGAGTCGCTTCAGGCAGGGTAAGAATTCTAGGGGGCAGACACAACGGCTTGATTGCTGTCACAGCTTGCACGTCAGTCTGTTTTTTGATGGGACCAACAACAATGAGCGTAACGATACTGATAAGCTTCATCCGAGTAATATCGCAAAGCTTTATCACGCATCGATTCAAGATGAAGCGGCCAAAGCTCGTGGTTATTTTTCCTATTACATGCCGGGAGTTGGCACTGCGTTTCCCGAGATTGGCGAGTTTGACTACAGCGAAGAAGGGTTGAGGTACGCCACGGGTGGCGAAGATCGTATTAATTGGGCATTGATCCAAGTAGCCAGCGCGTTGTCATTTTCACTAAACAATAAGATGGAAATCGATAGGCTCGTTGCTAAAGCAAAAGTCCAAGCCATGAGCACCTGGAAAGCACCCCTGATGAGCATGATGGGCGCCAGCAAACGCCGCAGCGTCATGATGGAACTGCTCAAACCCTTGCAAGCCCGCGTAGACCTCGCCAGACCCAGAGTGCTGGGCGTCAAACTGTTCGTCTACGGCTTCTCGCGCGGCGCCGCGCAAGCGCGCACTTTCGTCAACTGGCTAAGCCAATTATTCGAAACTCCTGCAGGCGCTGAAAGTCCTCAGCAGTCCTTGATCGGCTTGCCGATCAGTATCGAGTTCCTTGGCATTCTGGACACTGTGGCATCGGTAGGCATCGCCAACGTGGCGCCGTTTTTTGCCGGGCACATGGACTGGGCCGATGACACGCAACTGCTGCCGGACGCGAAAACCTATCCGGAATTCGTCAAATGCTGCCGACACTTTGTCGCCAGTTTTGAACAGCGTGCGTGTTTTCCCCTGGATTCGATTCGCGATGAAGACGGTCACTACCCACCGGATAGTTATGAAGTGGTGTACCCCGGCGTGCATTCCGATGTGGGCGGGGGTTATCCGCAAAATGATCAGGGCAAGGCGCGCGGCGGGACCAATGAGCTGCTGTCGCAGATTGTTCTGCACGATATGTACGCCGAGGCCTTTGCAGCAGGGGCACCGCTGCAAGTGCCTGAAGCTGTGCTGTCACAAAGACTGATGCTCGATAAAGCCTGGCGTGCCATGGGTCCTGCCACTGAAAGAGAGTTTGGACTGAGTGAAACGCTCATCGAACGCTTCAACGCCTGGCGCCACACCTTCCCCGGTATTTCCACCGAACCACCCACCACCCGCGCCTGGGAATACAAACCCCACCCCCTCAACACCACAGTCGAAGAAACCCTGGCCGATCAACTCGGCTGGATCACCGGCTGGCGCATTGGTCGTTACGCCAACGACAGCTACAAGCTTCAGCCGTTTTTCACCCAGGCCACGGAGGTGTCCAGTTACGACGGTGTCGAGGGCCAAAAGGCCTTCGAGAAGCAGAAAAAAATCGCCCTGGCCAGTCGCCTTAAAGCACCGGAGGCAGCAGTGGGCAGTCCTGGGCCGCCGATTTATGAACCGCAGATCGACAAGACCCAACTCAGCCAGGCCGCCGCCGAATTCAAACGCGACTACCTGGGCCTGGATCGCGAACAGACCAGTTGGAAAGCGACGATTACCGATGTGTTGTTGCGCGACACGATCTACCTGATCAATGCCAACGACGAGGCCAAAGATCACGCCAGCCTCAAGGCGGCAGGTGAACAACGGACCCGGATGTTGTTTCGCGATGATCGCGGCACACCGGTCAGAGATCCGAATCTGGCGTTGCTGGTGGGGTTGTTCGACGACCAGGTGCATGACTCACGCGCGTGGTTCATGCACGACGCGCTGAAATCGCGGGAGTTGTGGGCGGGTTATTTTTTCTACCGCATGACCTATTTCGGCAACGACAACAGTCGCGACCTGTCGCCCGTGGTGGTGGCCGGACGGGTTCTCGGCGTTGCCATGCTGGCCGGGGCCACGGTGTACGGCATCAAACGCGGAAACATGCTGGACGGGGTCGGCGGCATGGTGGCGGGTATCAGTGCGGCGACGATTGGCTACCGGGTCGTCGACAAGGCCAGCGGCGCGCTTTTGCCGTTCCTGCCGCAAGCCGAGCAACTGCTGCGCCCCACAAGCCACATTGGCGCGGTGGCCAGCGGCTTGAAACAGCAGATTGCCCTGGAGGACTACGCCCAGCGCATCGAACGCAGCAATGCCATGTTGCGTGCCGCTGGCAACCTGATCGAACTGCCCAAGGAGGTGGTCTGATGTTGCCTTTGGTGCGTGTGGGTGACTCGCTGGATCCGTTTGGCGGTGAAGTGCTCACGGGGCAGTTCGAGGCGTTCGGCAAACCGGTGGCCTGTGTTGGTGATCAAGTCCACTGCCTGTTGCACGGCAGGACCTACGTCAGCCAGGGGGCATCAATGTCCACCATGAATGGCAAGGCCGTGGCGTTGCACGGGCATCGCTGTGACTGTGGTTGCCGGTTGATCAGTTCGTTGGCGAGTTCGTTGATGGCGGTGACCCCATGAACCAGCCTCCGCCGTTTCTCGACCCTGATGATCCGGGCGAACCGCGTTGGCGCCGTTGGTGTCAGGCGCTGGTGTCGGCCTGGGCAGTGCAACTGGCGTTGCTTTGGCTATTCATGCCTGAAGGGCACTCATGGTTTGAGTTCGGCGTGTGGAGTGCGCTGCTGCCGTTGTGCCTGGCGCTGGTACTGGCGTTGCGGGTTTTGGTCTGGCAGATCGGCCTGTTGCAACGCGATGCTTACCGGCGCACCGCATACGCCGCCAGCCAGCGTTGGTGGGCGCAGCGCAGCCGAGGTTTACCCGTGCAGCAGGTGCTGTTGCTGGGGCCTGTGGGTGATACGCAAATTCATTATCAGGGCTTGATGCAGCAAACGCCGGAGCCCTCGGCAACCGCGCCCAAGGGCGCGACGCAGCCCATGTTGCGCTGTCCAGTTGCATTGGGTGCGCATGGACAACGTACCCAGGCGCTGGCCCGTCATCTGGCGCGCCTGGTGCTGACGTTGCCGCAGATGCGCGAACCGCGACCCATGGCGCGCGGTCTCGCCTGGCTGGGAGATGAAGGCGGGCAAACGGCCTTTATCGACGCTTTGTCCCAAGGAAACGTCAGCGTGGCAGACCCGCGTTTGCCGCTGCAGGACCTGGCTGATCTGGATCGCTTGATTGACGCCTTTCATCTTGACTGTCGCGAACCGGACGATTGGCTGCTTTGTGCCGGAGTGTTGTCGGTGGCTCAAGCGGCAGCACCACATTTACCCGGCGAAGCAGGTTTTGTCTGGCTGGTGAGTTGGCAGGGGCAGCAACGGCTGCACCGAGGCGAGTACCTGCCGAGCGGGGCTGAGGCTACACCGGTCGAACTATGTCAACAGATCCAGCGCTACGCCGGCCTCGATGCGCCGCCGGCAACCAGCCTGGCTATGGACCAGACCAGTCAGGCTGCCTTTGTCGAAGGAAAATGGGCAACTGGCGAGCATCAACTGTCAGGGCATTGGGGGGCGCTGGGTGCTGTCGCGCCGTTCATTGGTATGTCCCTGGCGCTGTTGCAGACACAAGAGAGCGGTCAGCCCTGCGGTTGGCTGAGCGGTGATGGAGAACAGCGATTGGCTATCGGAGTGGCAACGCCTCATGACAACAATTAAAGAAAATTCCCAAGGCTCCCTGCTGCGAGTTGCAGCGGGTTACCTGCTGATTGCGGCACTGCTGGCCCTGCTGGGTTGTCTGTTGTATGGCTTGTTCAGCGAGTATTTCGGCTGGTCATCACTGTCGCTCAAAGAGCTGGCGCAGTGGGGAGTGGGTGGCTGGTTTGCGCTGGGGTGGTTATGCCCGGTGATTGTCATTGCCTGGGATCGCCTGGCCCACAGACAGGCGGAACGTGCCGTGAAAGCGCTCGAGACAGCGACGTCACCGTTGACTCGGCGCGTGGCAGATAACTTGTGGCTGCCCAAGATGATCGAAGACCTGCGCTTCTACCACGGCCCCCGCTGGCGCCGAAAAATCCGCCTGTACCTGGTCATCGGCGAACCCGAGCAAATCCAGGCCATCGCCCCGCACCTGTCCCAGGACCACTGGCTGCATGGCGAGTACAACGTGCTGCTGTGGGGCGGCAGCGTACAAGTACCACTCACCCCCTCGGTCACCGAACTGTGCCAACAGCTAACCCGCCGGCGGGCTCTGGACGGGGTGATCTGGGCCCTGACACCCGCGCAAAGCCTGGAACAACAGACCCTCAGTCATGGCGTGGCGCGCTTGAGCGAGTTGGCTCACACGGTGGGCTGGTCGCTGCCGCTGCATATCTGGCAGGTCTGCGACAGTCTGCGCCCAAAACAATCGCCGCTGACCCAACCTGTGGGCTGTGCGCTGGCGGAAAAAACCAGCGCACAAGCCCTGGAAGATGCGTTGCAGCCCCTGATCCAGCCGTTGCGCCAGGAAGGCTGGATGGCGCTGGCCAAGGGTACTGATCACGACTTCCTCCTGCGCCTGTCGCGGGACTTGAAGGTCGAAGGCATTGCCCGTTGGCGCCAGGCCCTGGCGCCGTTGTTCGGCCGGTACGCCGCCAGCGTTTCGTTGCGCGGCTTGTGGTTCAGCCTGCCGCTGCCCGGCGGCAAGAAAACCGATGACAATCACTGGCCCCATGAGCCGGCCTGGTCCGGGGTTTTGGATGGGCAAAGACGGCGTAGTCGCCGTCTCGGTTGGCCAGCAACGCGGATGGCTTATCGGTTGGCCTTGGGGGTCGCGCTGGTCTGGGGCGTCGGCATGCTGCTCTCATTTACCAGCAACCGCACACAGATCGCCCACCTGCAAAACACCCTCGCGACCCTGCAAACGGCGGAGCAGGGCGACCCACAGCTTCGCGCCTTTTCCGAACTGACCCGCGAACTCGACCGCCTGGACTACCGCGCCACCCACGGCACACCCTGGTATCAGCGTTTCGGCCTGAACCAGAACGACGCCTTGCTCAACGCCCTCTGGCCGCGTTACGTCGAGGCCAATCAACGGCTGTTGCGCGACCCTGCAGCGGCCAATCTGCAAGCCGCGCTGAACCGCCTGATCAAACTACCGGCTGACAGCCCGTTACGCACCCAACTGTCGGCCCAGGCCTACGATCAGCTCAAGGCCTACCTGATGCTGGCGCGCCCGGACAAGGTCGACAGCGCCTTCCTCGCCAAAACCCTCAAAGAAACTGAAACCGAGCGCGAAGGAATCTCGACCGGCCTCTGGCAAGCACTCACCCCCGAGCTCTGGAAGTTCTACGCCGAACAACTGCCGAGTCACCCAGACTGGCGCATCGAAGCCGATCCGAAGCTGGTCGCTCAAACCCGGCAAGTGCTGCTCAGCCAACTCGGCCAGCGCAACGCCGAAGCCAGCCTCTATGAAAAAGTCCTGGCCGATGCCGCCACCCAGGCGCCGGCCCTGCGCCTGGCACAGATGGTCGGCGACACCGACGCTTCGGCGCTGTTCTCCAGCCGCGCGGAAGTGCCTGGGGTCTTCACCCGTCAGGCCTGGGAAGGTCAGGTGCGCCAGGCCATCGATAAGATCGCCGAGCAGCGCCGCGAGGAAATCGACTGGGTGCTCAGCGACCAGCATCACGAAATCGCCGCCGAGCTGACCCCCGAGCAACTGCGCCAGCGCCTCACCGAGCGCTATTTCCAGGACTACGCCAACGCCTGGCTGGACTTCCTCAACGGCCTGCGCTGGCGAGAAGTGAAAAGCCTGGGCGAGGTGATCGACCAGTTGGCGCTGATGAGCGACGCCCGCCAGTCGCCGCTGATTGCGTTGATGAACACCTTGGCCTATCAGGGCCAGGCCGGTGCCCGTGGTCCGGCGTTCAGTGAATCGCTGGTCAAGTCGGCGCAAAAACTCATCGCCCAGGATGCGGTGGCAGCCATCGATCAACAGCTACCCGGAGCGACCAGCCCCCTGGACAAAACCTTCGGCCCGTTGCTGGCCTTGATCGGCAAAGAAAGCGAAAACGCCGACCGCCTGAGCCTCGCCGCCTTCCTCAATCGCGTCACCCGGGTACGCCTGAAACTGCAGCAAGTCAGCAACGCGACCAACCCGCAGGAAATGACCCAGGTGCTGGCGCAAAGCGTGTTCCAGGGCCAGAACATCGACCTCACCGACACCCAGTCCTACGGCAGCCTCCTTGCCGCCAGCCTCGGCGCCGAGTGGGACGGCATCGGCCAGACCCTATTCGTGCAGCCGCTGGAACAAGCCTGGCAGCGAGTCCTGCAACCCTCGGCCGCCGGCCTCAACAGCCAGTGGCAACGCTCGATCGTCAACGAATGGCACGCCGCGTTCGCCGGTCGCTACCCGTTTGCCGCCACCACCAGCGACGCCTCGCTGCCGATGCTCGGGCAAATGATCCGCGCCGACTCCGGACGCCTCGAGCAATTTCTCCAACAACAGTTGGGCGGCGTGCTGCGCAAGGAAGGCCAGCGCTGGGTCGCCGACACCCGCCACAGCCAGGGCCTGCGTTTCAACCCGCAGTTTCTCACCGCGATCAACCAGCTCAGCCAACTCGCCGACGTGCTCTTCACCGACGGCGGCCTGGGCCTGAGTTTCGAGCTGCGCGGCAAAGGCGTGCGCGACATCGTCGACACCACCTTCATCCTCAACGGTGAAAAACACCACTACTTCAACCAGCGCGAACGCTGGCAGCGCTTCACCTGGCCCGGCACCAGCAGCCACCCCGGCAGCCGCCTGCTGTGGACCAGCGTCTACACCGGCGAACGCTTGTTCGCTGACTACGAAGGCACCTGGGGCCTGATCCGCCTGCTGGAGCATGCACGCATCACCCCGTTGAACGACAGCGACAGCCAGATGCGCGTGCAGATCAAAGCGCCCGACAACCTGGAGCTGACCTGGAATTTGCGCACCGAATTGGGGACCGGGCCGTTGGAGTTGCTCAAGTTGCGGGGCTTCACGTTGCCGACTGAGGTGTTTTTGCAGGAGGAGGCGAAGCCCAAACCAGTGGTCCGGAAAAAGAAGTCCGGTTGAGTGAGGAGGGGCCGGCATTGGCGCGGAATCTGCACCGAGGGGCTCGCGAGCGATGCCAAAAACGACGTGGTGTAGCGTACTGTGCAGCACCCGCAGAATTTGCAACTAGGCTAGGTACATTCGATCACACTTCTCTCCCGGACCCTGAGGTGAAGATGAGACCTGTGCTTACCCTGCTGGCCAGCTTGATTGCCGGTACCGCCGTGCCGGCATTGGCCGATACCTTCAGCGCTGCAGTCGGCCTCGATTATTCGAGCGGTGACTACGGCACCGGCACCACCTCCGAAATCTGGTACGTGCCCGTTATCGGCAAGTATGAAACCGGGCCGATGACTTACAAGGTCACGGTGCCCTGGCTGCGTATCACCAACCCTGAAGTCGGCCCCAATGGTGATCCATTGCCGGGCGGCTGTCACGACGTGGAAAGCGGCATGGGCGATACGGTCGCCAGCGCCGGTTACGCCTTGCTCGATGGCAGCGACGGCGGTGGCGTGTTGGTGGATCTGATCGGCAAGGTCAAGTTTCCTACCGCGGACGAAGATCAATGCCTGGGTACCGGGGAAACCGACTACAGCGCCCAGATCGACCTCGCCAAAGCCTTCGGTCCGGTCACCGGTTTCGCCACCCTCGGTTGGAAAAAGTTCGGTGATCCACCCGACACTGATTTCGACGACCCGTTCTACACCAGCATCGGCTTCGCCGTCCCCGTGGCCGCCCGCACCACGGCGGGCGCTTCCTACGATTGGCGACAGAAAGTCGTCTCCACCGGCTCGCAAATCCAGGAACTGACGCTGTTCGTTACCCACAAGCTCAACCAGGAATGGAAAATCCAGCTGTATGCGGTCAAGGGTTACTCCGACGCGAGCCCGGACGGCGAGGGCGGGATGGTGCTGTATCACACCTTTTGAGTGGACCCGTTACAGCAACGACATCGGGTAGCTGATGAACAGCCGGTTCTCGTCGAATTCGTTGCTGCTGAAGCTTTTGCGGATGCTCGAATTTCGCCATTTGACGCTGAGATTTTGCAGCGCGCCGGACTGCACCACGTAGGCCAGTTCCGATTCACGCCCCCACTCCTTGCCGTCGGTGATGGCGCCCGTGTGGACGTTATCGCCGCTCAGGTAGCGGTTCATCATGGTCAGGCCGGGAAGGCCGACCGCGACAAAATTGAAGTCATGCCGGACCTGCCAGGAGCGCTCCTGCGGGTTGTCGTAGCTGGAGTTGAAGCTGTCGTTGGCCAGGGTCCCGCCACTGGCCCCATTGACGCGCATCCAGGCGCTGTCGCCGGTGAGTTTTTGCAGGCCAACGTAGAAGGTGTTGCCGCCCAGTTTCGCCGAGAGCAGGCCGAACGCGGTCTTGTTGTCGAGGTCGCCGGCCAGGCTGGCACCGTTTTCCCTGCCGGTGAAAAAGCCGAGGTTGGCGCCCAGTGTCCAGTCGCCTGCCGGCTGGCTGTGGCTCAGGCTGAAATATTGCTGCTGATAGATGTCCTTGAGTTCGTCGTACCAGAGGCCCACGGTGGTGCGTTTGTCGTTGAAGCTGTATTCGCCACCGCCGAAGTTGAAGCGGTCGGAGGTGAAGGCCGCCTTGCCGTTCATCGACATGTCTTCCATGCTGGCATCGTTGCGCGGGCTGTTCTGGCGGATTTGCCCGCCGTACAGGGTCAGCCCGCCGATTTCCTGGGACGTCACCTGTGCGCCCCGGAAGGTCTGCGGCAACGAACGGCCGTCATCCGAGCGCAGGATTGGCAGGCTGCTGACCCACTCGCCGACCTTGACCACGGTGTTCGAGACCTTGACCTTGCCGGCCACCCCCAGCCGCCCGTAGTTGTCCGCCGGACGCCCGTCATCATGGATCGGCAGCAGTTGGGTGCCCGCCGTGCCTTTGCCGCCGTCGAGTTTCTGCGAGTAGAGCCCCAGCGCATCGACGCCAAAGCCTACCGTGCCGCCGGTGTAGCCGGAGCGGACATCAAGGATGAAGTTCTGCGTCCATTCCTCGGCCTCGTTCTGCGGCGCGGCGCTGTTGGGGTAGGCCGGGTTGACGAAGTTGCGATTGATATAGGCGTTGCGCAGATTAAGGTTGGCAGTCGTGCCCTGGATAAAACCGCTGTTCTCATCGGCCTGGGCAATGGTCGCCGAACCGGTGCTGATGGCCAGGGCCAGGCCGAGAAGGGCGTGCGGGGCAAGCGCAGGACGGTGCAATGCAGAGTGGCGCATGGTGATTCTCTCGTAGTGAATTCTTGTTTTTTTCGCGAGTTGTGCCGCCCCGCACCCGAATCTCGGGCGCAGGCGGTCCTGGCAACCGGTGCCGTAGACGTTGAACGAGGGGTCAGTTCAGCTGTTGGCGACGCAGCAAGTCATCGATGGCGCGGATTGCCAGGGGATAGCCATCGGCGCCCATGCCACAGATGACCGCGTTGACCACCCCGGACATGATCGAGTGGCGATGCAGTTCGTCGCGGGCATGGATGTTCGACAGGTGCAGTTCGATCAGCGGCGCATCGATCAATTTCAGCGCATCGAGCACCGGTATCGAGTGGAACGACAAACCGGCCGGGTTGATGATCACGGCGGCCCCCTGCTCGAACGCTTCCTGGAGCCAGTCGACCATCACGCCTTCGTGGTTGGTCTGGCGAAATTCGCAAGCCAGCCCCAGTTCATCGGCCAGCGCTTCGCTGCGCTGGCGAATCTGCTCAAGGGTGGTGTGCCCATAGATGTGTGGCTCACGGCGGCCGAGCAGGTTCAGGTTGGGGCCGTTGAGGATGAAGACGGTGCGGTTCATGGGGGTTCTGCCGGGTTATTTGGAATAGAGGGCGGTGGTGGAGGTGTCGACCGCGTCGGTGGCGGCGACGGCATTGAGATCGATGCCCTTGGTCTCCGGACCGATGACGATCATCGCCAGCGAGATCAGGTTGATCACGGCGCACAGGGTCACCAGTGGCCAGGGTGAGTTGCCCGATTGGCTCATCAGCCAGACCGCGATCATTGGCATTGGGCCGCCGATCACCAGGTTGGCGCCGGTGTAGGCCAGGGCCGAACCGGAGTAACGCACCTGGGTCGGAAATGCCTCGGCAAAGGCCACCGGCTGGATGCCGCTCTGGAATTGGGTGAAGCCAAGGAACAGCCCCATGATGGCCATGATCGCGGCAACGTTTTGTGTGTTGAGGATCGGGAAATAGACGAACAGGATCAGCAGCGTCATGCACGAACCCAGCGCCAGTGCTTTCTTGCGTCCCCAGCGATCCGACAGGTAACCGCCGGCCAATGCGCCGAAAATCGCGCAGACGTTGGCCACCATCAGCGACATGAAACCCATCGACTGGCTCATGCCCAGGTGCTTGGTCAGGTAGCTCAGGGAGAAGATCACGATCAGGTAGAACAGCGCTGCCGGCGAGCAGAAGAACAGCATCAAGCGCAGGATGGTCTTGTAATGCCCGCCGAGTGCGGATTTGAGCGGGCTTTTTTCCTGTTTGACCGGGGTCTTTTTCAGGGCCACGAAGGCGGGAGTTTCATCGACCTTGAGGCGTATGAAGATGGCAACCACGACCAGCACGAAACTCAGCACGAAGGGGATTCGCCAGCCGTAACTTTCGAATTGTTCGGTTGAGAGCGTCGCGGCGAGGCCCATCAGCACGGCGTTGGCCAATATCTGGCTAAGGGGCGAGCACAGGCCGAGCAAGCCTGAGTAACGTCCGCGACGTTCGGGCGATGCGTGCTCCAGGGCCATCAGTTGGGCGCCCGTCGATTCACCGCCCAGGGCAAAACCCTGGATGATCCGCAGCAGCACCAGCAGGATCGGTGCCCAGATGCCGATCTGCCCGTAGGTGGGCAGCAAGCCCATCATCACCGACGCCAGGCCCATCATGGTTACCGTGGCCAGCATCAGGTTGCGCCGTCCCAGTTTGTCGCCCAGGTAACCGCAGGTGATAGCGCCCAATGGCCGCGCCGCCAGGCCAACGCCGAAGGTTGCCAGCGAGGCGAGCAGGCCGGCTGTCGGTTCCATGGCCGGGAAAAACAACTTGGGCAGAATGGTCGCCGATACGGCGCCGTACAGGGTGAAGTCAAACCATTCCAGGGCCGTGCCGATGGTCGCGGCAGTCACGGCTTTGCGCGGCATACGCAAATCATGAGTCTCGTTACTGGTCGTGCTCATAGAGGTGCTCGTCGTTGTTTTTATGGTTGTTGATGACCCTTACGACCCCGCCCATTGGCAGGATCGTCGAAGTGGGTAGACGTTAACCGATACTGCTTGCAGAATAATTATCGAAATCCCGATAAATAGATAAGCCAGCCTTATGGGTCAGGAAGTGCCATGGAACTGCGTCACCTCAAAGCCTTCGTCATTGCCGCTGAT
The DNA here is from genome assembly GCF_057814275.1 of Pseudomonas sp. F007. NCBI lineage: Bacteria > Pseudomonadati > Pseudomonadota > Gammaproteobacteria > Pseudomonadales > Pseudomonadaceae > Pseudomonas > Pseudomonas sp. F007. The sequence goes on from NZ_JBVATA010000008.1 coordinate 129,984, forward strand.
CTGCAGCATTTCAGCCGGGCTGCCGAGCAGTTGGGCATCGCGCAGCCGGCCCTGAGCCAATTGATGCGCACCCTGGAATCCGAGCTGGGGTTGCCGCTGTTTCGCCGGGAGAACCGTGGGGTGGTACTGACCGCCGCCGGTGAGGCGTTCCTGCCGCACGCGCGGCAGGCCATCGAGTCCAGCGAACTGGCCATGGCCGCTGCCCGGCGTGCCCGGCGGGGTGAGGTGGGCGAGATCAACATCGGTTATCACTCGGCGTTGTTCGAGGCCAATTTGCCGCAACTGTTGCGGCATTACTTCAGCACGTTTCCCGAGGTCAAGGTGTCGCTGGTGGACGCCGGAATCCGTGCACAGTTCGACATGTTGCTCGAACATAAACTCGACCTGGCGTTCGCCAGGGTGTTCAAGGACCATTTGCCTGATCGCTTGCGCACCCATCATTTCAGCCAGTCCAGGATGGTCTTGCTGATCCCGGACAACCACGAGCTGGCACAGGGCTTCAACGGCGAGTTGGCGCAGCTGCGCCACGAAAAATTCGTGTTTCTCCAGGACACCGCAGGTATCGGCTTGACCTCACACACGCTGCAGGCGTGCCGCCAGAATCAATTGCACCCGAAGAACATCATGTACGTGCCGTCGCTGATGAGTATTCCCGGGCTGGTCGCAGCAGGCATCGGGCTGAGCATCGTGCCGGAAACCATGACCCGCCTGAGCATGCCCGGAATCCGCATTGTGCCGCTGGCGCAGGAAGAAATGGTCAGTGAGCTGTCGCTGATTTCGCGAATCGATGAGCGTTCCAGTGCGGTCTTGCACTTTATCGAAGAGGCACATGGCTGGGGCTGAGAAGGGGGCGCCGCATGGCAGGCGGCCATGCGGCGTTGAATCGGTTTACAGCGCGAAACCTGCCATGACGCCATGCTGGCTGTCCTGACCACCTGCGAGCAGGTGCATGGGCATCGGCTGCAGTTCGTCGATGGAGGAAATTTCGATATTGCCCACGACCTGCGGTTGTCGCTCACCCAGTCCGGTCGACTCTTGCTCCCTTGCCTTGGCCATTCTCGCGTGGTTCGCTGCGATTTCATGAAGAGTTGACACGATACATCTCCGGTGACTGACCAAGCTTGGCGCTGGTGTCCTTAACGTTAGTTTGATTTGCCGTGGCGCGTCAGAATTTCGTCGGCCGCGCAGGCCGGAGCGGGCCCGTGCAAAGGCTGAGCCAGAGGGTCGGGCGGGAAGGGGGTGGGCGACGAGCGGTGAGAAAATGTCGAGATTCAGATGCTGATGTGCGCGTCGCACGCCTCGTCATCGCTTTTCAGATGCTGGTTCCAACCGAAGAGTGACAGGCAGGAGAACACCACAAAGACCAGCGCACAACTGATGAGTAGGTAGTGCATACAGTCGCTCCGTATCAGCCATTTTTTTAATTGTTCTGATACAACGGAAAATCGGTGTCAGCGAGATTGATCCTAGTTGTAGTGGCAATTTGCGGTCAAGGCGGATTGATATTATCTGCCTGTCATTTCGGCCAAAACCACGCCTATCGGCACTATCGCCGTGCGCTGACCAGGAGCATGCCCGATTGTTGACGGCCGCCGGCCCGGCGTATCCTGCGCACGCGCCCTGATCAGCAGGCGCAACATTCAAACAAGGGATTGCTCATGCTCAGGTACTTCGATAATTCAGGATTGTTCAAAAGCACTTCGTCTCACTGCAACGGCTCGTCAGGCAGCGCCATCGTCGCCTGGGAGCTGAGAAATCTTGCTCTGAACACGAAGGAATTTTTGCTATGTCCAAAGAACTACTCGGAGTTTCTGCTTTAGGCCTGATGGTATTGGGCGAGTTTTGCGCCATTTACAGTGAAGTGGTCACCGCGCGCCTGGCGCACACTCCAGGGCAATCCTGGCAGGCGTTTGCGCTGCCGGTGGCGTTGATGTGCATCGCCGGGCTGTTTTTGCTGGGGGCGTACTGGCTGGGGTATCGGGCGGTCGGTGACATCTGGACGGTCACCGTGGTGTCGGTGATTTCCCTGCTGTTGCTTGAACCAATCGTGGTCTGGTGCCTGTTCCAGGAAGCACCGGGACGGGGCGCGTTGATCGGGTTCTGCCTGGGCGCGCTGGGAATGTTGTCCACGGTCTTGCTCTGACGATCAGTGCCGGCCCCGGGGCCAAGGGGCCGGCACAATTGCCGTCAATCAGGCGGCCTGTTTCTTGTGCTGCGCCTTCATGGCTTCCATTTGTGCTCCCAATTCTTCCAGTGCGGCTTTGCCCAGGAGTTTTTTCGCCTGGGGAAACATCTCGGTTTCCTCCTCTTCGATGTGGTGTTCCAGCAGTTCTTTCACCACCTTGGCACGCCCGGCGAATTCCGGTGTGGTCGGGTCGGTCAGCTTGAGGTCGGGCAGCACCAGGGAATCCACTGTGCGGTGTTCTTCCTTGGCCTCGTAGTACATTTCGTCCTGTTCCTTGCCGCCGGCTTGTTTGAAGGCCGGGTAAAGGATTTCTTCTTCAAGACGGGTGTGCAGGGCGATTTCCATTTCCAGTTTGGCCACCAACTCGGTGCGTTTCTTCACCGCGCGATCGGTGGATTCGCTGAGTTGGGTGAGCAGGGCTTTTACCCGTTCGTGGTCGGCTTTCAGCAGGTCAATGGCGTTCATGCAGGGCACCTCTTGGTCACGGGGATGGGCGCGGACCGGTCTTTGCCGATCGCGGTCAACACCGGATTGACCTTGCAGAGCCTGTGCCAGCCTTATATCTGCGAAAAATCATTTTGATTTCATGGGCTTATGCGTGACTTCAGCAGCGTTGGCCGTGCAGCTTGCACGGAGTGGCCGACAGCCAACTTGCAAATCACCTGATCCTTCGCCGCCGTCGAGCGGCGACGCTTCGGACACATAACGAAATGATTTACACTAGCAACCTTTTGCGGGAGGGGCAGTGGAGTGGACGTTCTTGAGCTTGTTGCTGACTTCCTGCAGCACTGGGTGATAACGCCTGTCAGCCAGCAATTGTTCAGTATGTTCGACCTCAATGGCCGCTTCGGCATGGCTTTCCTGCTGATTTCCTACAGCACTGCCTACAGCCTGTTTCGCTATCGCAAACACTGTGGCATGACCCAGGCGCGCTCGTTCTGGGCGTTTATCGGCGGCGCCAGGGTGCACTTGCACCGTTCGGCCTTGCTGGACATCCGTTACTACTTCGTACGCGGAATTCTCAAGGTGGCGCTGGTGTTGCCGATTGTCGGCCTGGTCGACCCCTACATCCTGCGCTCCGGCGACTACGGCACCTTCTTCACCCACCTCTGGGGCGCGCGAGTGGAGGTGGGCGAGCATGTGGGCTTGTCGCTGTTGTTTGGCCTGGGGGTGTTCCTGATCCAGGACTGTACCGATTACTGGCTGCATCGGGCCTTTCACAGTCGCTGGCTGTGGGCATTCCATAAAGTGCATCACTCGGCACCGGTGCTGACGCCGGCCACGGCCAGCCGCGTGCACTTTCTGGAAAAGGTCGCGGAAAAGCTGACCAATACCCTATGCCTTGGCGCTTATGCCGGGATCTTCTGGTACGCCTGTGGCGGCGAGGTCAGCCGCTACACGCTGTTTGGCGTGACCTACATGGTGCTGATCCTCAACAGCCTGGCGGCGAACTTGCGGCACAGTCATGTCTGGCTGTCTTTCGGCCCGGTCATCGAGCATGTACTCAACAGTCCAGCCCAGCACCAGATCCACCACAGTGACGCGCCTCGGCACTTCAACAAGAATTTCGGCACCAACCTGTCGTTGTGGGACTGGCTGTTCGGCACGCTCTATGTCACCCGCAGCACGCCCGAGGCCATTGGCTTTGGCACCGGGGAGGCGGATCAGCAGCGTTACTCGAGCCTCTATAGCCTGATTGTCCTGCCCTTTGTCGACACGGCACGCAAGATTCGCCTGGCGAGACGGCGGCGGATGCTGGCGTCCAGCGTCGCAAACATGCCCGCGGTGGCGTCCGGTCGAGCCCTTTAAGGCCTGGGGCGGTATAGCGCGAACTTCGTTGTTTGTTCAGTCTTCGATTCTCTACTTTCAGCCTTTGGCACTCTACTTTCTGAATAACTACCAAAGTGAACGGATGTCATCGTCTACGCGGCGGAGTTACTGTAGTCAAAGCGCTCGGGTTGAATAAGGGAATGATCAGATGCCAATAAGATCCAATGTGTATCACGTGTTCATGGAGCACTACCCGGATGCGCAATTTGTCACGGTTTATCACGAAAACGGCCGTATATCGCAGATCGCGTCCGGCAAGCGCCAGGGCAAGGTCGAGTTGGTGTTTGTCGGAACTTATGAGGCCAATGGCTGCCAGGTGATCGAAAGTTGCATCGGTGAGGACGGTTGCGGGCTGCCGGAAGTGCTCTGCAGTGAGGGGCCGATGCACTATTACCAGTTGGGGGCTGAGTTGGCGATGGATCATGCCAATAGTCCGATTTGCAGTAAGCCTTGAGTTTTCTGGGGCGACGGGTGTTTGTTGTTTTTTAAACTAATTGCAGGAGCTGGCTTGCCGGGATGCCGCATCGAAGCGATGGCGACTGCATGTTCAGCGGTGCATTCAATGGCCCATCGCGAGCAGGCTGGCTCCTACAGGTTTGATCGCTGATACGCCGCAGTTCTCTGTAGGAGCCAGCCTGCTGGCGATGAAGTAGACGCGGTGGTGCGCGTGCCCCATCACCGCCTGTCTGATTCCCGCCTTGGAAAACCCTTCCACGCAGAAAAAGTGTGGTTATTGAAGGACTTAGCCAGAAAAAATGTAATTTTCTTCATGTAAATATCTTGTTACAAGTGTTTTGGTCGGGTATTATCCGTCCCGCGTTCACCACCACGGTTTATGCATTTTTAAGCCCCAAGTTTCCATCAGCTACTTGGGCTTTTTTTTGCCTGAAATTTGACCTTCCCCCTCCTGAAATGCCTTTTCCAGCCCAGGCTGCCGCTAGAATGACGGCCATTTGGTCCGCTGGAGTGCCCGCTGATGCGCAGAGAAATCGGTTATTGGAATCGCGAAGGGCGCGAGCTGTTCTATTACCTGGAGTTCCTGCCGCACACGGCGGAGTTTTTCATCACCTGCGAACACCTGCCCAGGGACGGCGAGAAAAGTGTCAGGTCGGTGCCCTTGAGCGAAGCGCGGGGTGAGCGCTACTACGAGGATGCGCTGCTGATCATCAAGGAAGAGTTGTTCCGCGATTACCGCATCTGAACCCCCTGGCCGCAACGAGCGCAGCGGCCAGGGGCGAAGCTCAGGCGATCAGGTCGACCTTGCCGGTCGCCAGGCGGTAGATCCCGCCGACGATTTTCAATTTTCCAACACTGATGGCCTGGGACAGCACCGGTGACGCGCTCTTGAGGGTTTGCACCGTGTCCTTGACGTTCTGCACGGTGGCATTGAGCAGCAGGTCGCCGGGTTGCTTGAGGACTTTCTCGACCACCGGCTTCAAGGTCAGCGTCAATTTCTGAATCTGCCCTGGATAGACCGTGCTGTCCTTGGTGGTCTTGATCGCCGCGGCAAACGCGCCACAACTCTCGTGGCCCAATACCAGGATCAACGGCGCCCCCAGCGCCAGCACCGCGTACTCCAGGCTGGCGGTGCCTTCATCGGTGACAAAGTTGCCGGCCACCCGTACCGCAAACAGATCACCCCGGGCGGTGTCGAACGCGTACTCGGGGGCGATGCGTGAATCGGCGCAGCTCAAGACCGCGACGAACGGGTTCTGCCCCGACACCAGGGCCTCGCGCTCGTCCTTGAAGTCATGGGTTTTCGATTCGCCGTTGCTGTAACGCTGGTTACCTTCCAGCAGACGTTGCAGGGCCTGGTCGGGGGTGATCAGGTTCTGTGGTTTCGGCGCCGGGGCATCGGCTTCGGCAGCCTCGGAAGCGTTGGTCCATGGACCGGGCAGGGCGCCGGCCAGCAGCAGGGCGCCGGCACTCATGCCGGCGAGTCTGAGTAAGTTGCGGCGCGCAGCAGGTGGTTCAGAAAGGGCGGATAAATCAGGGGATTGGCGCATGGTGTGTGTACTCATAGGGTCATCTGTGATGACGGGTCATTGAGGGGCGAGTACATCCTTGAACCCCGGGGACGGCCATGCAGAAGTCTAGATGGTTTGCGAGCTGCTACAGTTTTTGCAGGACACACGAACCGGAGGCAATAGACATGCTGCTCAACAAACCGGAACAGGAACTGCGACGCGATCTGCAGGCGATAGCCTCGGATCTGCGCTGGTCGGCGGTGGACATGAAGGCCATCGCCCAGCGGCTCGATCAGGCGGGCAACCCTGCTGACGCTCAAACGCTGCTGCGCATGTGCGAGGTATTCGAGAAGACCGAGACACGGCTCGTCAGCTACGCCAATGAAGTCAAGGCGCACAAGATCAACCTCACGGTCTGAGTCGCGGCACGGCCGCAAAGCCCCTGCTTGAAACGTATATGAGGTTTGCCGAGGGCCGACAAATTCTATAAAGTTAACTACTAGGTCAACTTTTTAGGCTTGTCGGCCCTTCGCATCGCCAGGAAGGGTTTCTGAATGACCTGAGATTTCCCCGAATACCATAACGACATGGACGGATTTCATAACCGTCCAGAGGATGATCCATGTCCAACCGTGATATATCCCGACGCTCCTTCCTGCAGGGCGGGTTGATCGCTGGCGTCAGCGTCACGCTGACCCCCCTCAGCTCCCAGGCGCTGGCGGCCTTGATGGAAAACAGCGTGACCGTGCCGTCCGAGCAATGGCTGGGCAACAACGGCAAGGCGCGCATGCGTAACGACTCCCTGTCCAAGGTCTGCGGCAGCAAGGTATTTGCCCGCGACATCCGCGCCAAGGACATGCCGGGCTGGCCCCAGCAGCAGGGCCACGCGATGCTGCTCAAGACCATTCGCGCCGACCGCCTCTATGAAGGGTTCGACCTGAGCCTGCTCGGTGCCGACCTGCAGCCGGATCGTATCGTCACCGCCGAGGACCTGGACAAGGACGGCATCGTTTTCCCCGAAGATCACGCCCCCGATCCATTGCTGCCGACCGGCAAGGTGCCGATGTTCATCGGCCATCCGGTGGCGATCCTGATCTGGAACGACTTCGAGCGCTTTCGCAAGGCGAAGAACCTGCTCAAGTTCAACGACAAGGCCATCCGCTACGGCGCCCAGGCGCCGCTCTACACCCGCGACCCCTACGGCAGCTTCCGCTATGTGCGGGTCGGTGGCGCGACGTCGGCCGATGAAGACGAGTTCGCCAGCCTCAAGGACTCGATCCTGTTCCCGATGATTCGTGAGCGTCGTCCGGTGTGGAACGCCCAGCCCAACGTGCATGGCGACCTCACCGAGCGCGGGCTGTTTTACGCCGACCGCATGAAGCAGCAACTGGAGACCCCGCCGGAAGGCTGGATGGTCTTCGACCAGCGCTACAAGACTCCGTCCATCGAGCCGGCTGCCCTGGAGCCGGACAACGGCAACGGCTGGTTCGACCCGGCCACCGGCACCCTGCATTTTGTGGTGGCGACTCAGTGCCCGCTGGAAGCGGCGACGGAAACCGCGAAGATGATCGCGCCGTCGCGTTTCGGCCTGAAAAAACTCAACATGCACCCCGGCTATACCGTCGGTTACGGTTCCAAGGACCACAACATCTTCGTCTACTACGCAGCCCTGGCCGCGTTGTACGGCGCCGGTGTGCCGGTGCGCCTGGCCAACGACCGCTACGAGCAGTTCCAGAGCGGGATCAAGCGCCACCCGTTCGACATCCGCTACCAGCTGGCGGTGGATAAAAAGGATCACAGCTTCAAGATTTTCCGCGCCGACATGACCGTCGACGGCGGTGGCCGGATCAACTACAGCCCGTCCGTGGCGGCGGTAGGTGCCACGGCGGCGCAGTCGATCTACTACATGCCGCAGAACGACCTGCAGGTCACCGCGTATCACTCGCGGGGCGTCGAAGCCGGTTCGATGCGCGGCTACGGCACCCTGCAGAGCATGGCCGCCACTGAAATGATGGTCGACGAAATCGCCGATCAGTTGCAGGTCGATGCCATCGAACTGCGGCGCAAGAACGTCCTGCGTTCGGGGATGAAAAACACCCAGGGCGCGGTCCCGGCGGGTGCCTTGCGCCTGCATGAGATCCTCGACAAGGCCGCTGGTTTCGACCTGTGGAAGAACCGCCACGCGCTGAAACAACAGGAAGATGCCAAGGACCCGGACAACTGGTACGGCATCGGCTTCGCCATCTGCCAGAAAGACTTCGGCACGGGCTCCGAAGCACCGATGGCAAGCATCGCCTTCACCGCGGACGGGCACATCACTCTGCGCCACATCGGCATCGAGATCGGCACCGGCATGTCCACCTCCCAGGCCCTGGTAGTCGCCGACTTCCTCGGCAACCCGGCCAGCGAAGTGAAGACTGGCGAGACCGAGTGGGACGAGCTGCAACTGACCAGCAGCGGCAACCCGTACATCATGAGCCAGGCCGAGCAGGACACGGTTTTGCGCAACCCGCGCTGGGTCGGCAAGGTGGCGTCGGCTTCGTCGGCGACCAACTCGGCCTACTACTTCAGCCACGCCACCCGTGAAGCGGCCCGCGTGCTGTTCAACCACGGGCTGTGGCCGGCCGCCGTGGAAATCTGGCGTCAGGGTCCGTTTGGCGGCCAGGCCAACCCCTACGTGCTGCGCCGCGAAGACGCGCACTGGGTCGATGGCAAGCTGACCGCCAACGGCATGGAACCACTGCCGTTCGCCATGCTCGCCAAGCGTGCCCACGAGCGCGGCCTGGTGACCGGCGCCACGGTGCACGGTTTCAACCGCTGGAGTTGGGCCGAGGCCGAGTTCAGCATCAACGGCGTACGTGAACGCCTGCCCCTCGACGCCCTGGCCGTGCAGTACGGCGACGGTGCGCCGAAGGCGATCAAGGCGCAAATGGCCAGCGCCGGTTTCCACCTGCTGGATCGGCAGAACGTGGCCTACCCGGCTACACAGTTGAACAACGCTGCCGTGACTTACTACAGCCCGGTGGCGACCATCGTCGAGTTGAAGGTCAACAAGGGTTCGGGCGAGGTGCAGGTGCTCAATCACCACTCCTGGCTGGAATGCGGTCGGGTGTTGGTGCCGGAACTGGTCAAGGGCCAGATCGAGGGCGGTATCGCCATGGGCATCGGCCACGCGTTGCTGGAAGAAATGCCGCTGTACGAAGGTGGGCCAGGGGAGGGTGACTGGAACTTCAACCGTTACCGTCTGCCGCGGGCCAAGGACGTCGCGGTCTGGAAACAGACCTCGGAAATCCTCCCGCCGCTGTCACCCAGCGATCCGTCCAAGGGCATCGCCGAAGTGGTGATGATCCCGGTGGTGGGTGCCATCGCCAATGCCGTGGCCCATGCCATTGGCAAGCGGGTCCGTGACCTGCCTATTACTCCAGCGCGCATCAAGGAGGCCCTCAATGGCTAACCGTCCCCTGCAACTGACCCTCAATGGTCAATCCGTCGGTCCCGTCGAGATCCCTGATGATCTGCCGATGATCGACTACCTGCACGAATACCGTAACCTCACCGGCTCGCGCCTGGGCTGCGGCCAGGGCATCTGCCACGCCTGCGTGGTGATCGTCGACAATCCGGACGGCACCAGCGAAGAAGTGCGCACCTGCATCACCGGCGCGCATTACTTCGAAGGCAAGAAGATCCGCACCATCGAAGGCCACGCCAAGCGCGACGAGGCCGGCAAGGTCACCGAGCTGAATCCGATCCAGCAGCGTTTCGTCGATGAGTTCGCCTTCCAGTGCAGCTACTGCGCGCCAGGCTTCGTCAATGCGGCCACGGTGCTGGTGGAAAAACTGCAGCGCCAGCCGATCAAGAAAAGCCAGCTGGAAGCGGTGATCGAGGACAGCCTCGGTCACCACATCTGTCGTTGCACCGGCTACGTGCGCTACTACAGCGCGACGCGCAACGTGCTCACCGATCTTGGCCTGGTCAAGGAGGGTTGAGCATGAATCGACTACTCACCGGCCTTGCCGGCGCCGTGGGCCTGGCCGTGGCCTTCATGGCCAGCCAGCAGGTTCAGGCCGCCGATGCACAACAGGTCAAGCAAGGCGAGTACCTGGCGCGGGCGGCCGACTGCATGGCCTGCCACACCGCACCCGGTGGCGCGCCCTATGCCGGCGGCCTGCCGATCGTTTCGCCGTTCGGCACCATCTATGGCACCAACATCACCCCGGACAAGGAACACGGCATCGGCGAATACAGTGATGACGAGTTCTTCGCCGCGCTGACCGAAGGCAAGCGCCGTGACGGCGCCAACCTGTACCCGGCGATGCCGTACACCTCGTATCACCTGATGCCGCGTGCTGACTCCGATGCGATTCACGCGTACCTCAAGACCATCGCGCCGATCAACCGCGCCGCCCCGACCACCAGCCTGAGCTTTCCGTTCAACGTGCGTCCGGGCCTGATCGGCTGGAACATGCTCTACGGCAAAGACGTCAAGCTGCAAGCCGCGGACGGCAAGAGCGAAGCGTGGAAACGCGGGCAGTACATGGTCGACGTGCTCGGCCACTGCGGCGAATGCCACACCCCGCGTAACGTCACCGGGGCCATGGTCCAGGACAAGCGCATGACCGGCGGCCTGCTCAACGGCTACCTGGCGCCGAGCCTGCTGGCCACTGACCTGGCGGCTCGCGGCTGGAATCATCAGGACCTGAGCTCGTTCCTCAAGCACGGCATGAGTGCCCAGGGCAGCATGTTCAACGAGATGTTCCCGGTGTTCCACAACAGCACCCAGCACCTGACCGATCCCGACCTGGCGGCCATGGCCACCTTCCTCCTCGGCGACCAGCCGCCACAACCCAAGCTGCTGACCGAAGTCGCGCCGGACAAACTGACCGCCAGCGCCCAGCGCGGACGCCAGGATTACCTGAACGTCTGCGCCGGTTGCCACGGCAGCAACGGCGAAGGCAAACCGCACATCGCGGTGGCGATGCAGGGCAACACCACGCTGCGCCTGGAAGATCCGCGCAACCTGTTGCGGGTGATCGATGACGGGATTGGCGAGCAGCAGTTCGCAGGTTTCGAGCGCATGCAGCCGATGCCGGGCTTTGCCGACAAATTGAGCGCGCAGCAATCCACCGATCTGATCAACTACCTGCGTCAGGCCTGGGGTGGTCAACCGACTGACCTGGCGCAAAGTCAGATTGAACAACTCAAGGCAGAGGCTCCCGCGGAGCACAAGGCGCACTGACATGCAGCATCTTGACCTGCAAGTGATCCGCCGTGCGCTGGCCTGGTCCAGCGCCGGCGAGCGAGTCTGGCTGTGCAGCGTCCTCGGCACCTACGGCTCGGCGCCTCGCGCGCCGGGCTCGATGCTGGCGGTGAACGCCAGCGGTCACTGGATTGGTTCGCTGTCCGGTGGCTGCGTCGAGGATGACTTCCTCGAGCGCATGGCCGAGGGCTTGTTCAGCGAGGCGGTGAGCGTGGTGCGCTACGGCGAGACCGATGACCCGCGCTCGCGGGTCAAGCTGCCCTGTGGCGGCTTGCTCGACGTGCTGGTGGAAAAGCTCGAAGCGGACTGCGACACCCAGGCACATCTGCGCGAACTGGAATCAGCGTTGCTGGGCCAGCGTCGGCTGATCCGTGAAGTCGACCTGCAAACCGGCGCTCGCAGCCTGTTCGCCGACCGTGAACACGGGCCGCGCATCGAACGTGAGATCGATCGGGTGCGGATTCGGGTGGGTGCGGCGCAACGGCTGTTGCTCGCCGGCTACTCCAGCGTGGCGCAGGCCTGTGCCGAGTTTGGCGTGGGCCTGGGTTTCGAAGTGATCTTGTGCGATCCGCGTGACGAAGTGCTGGAAGGCGTGGTGCTGGACAACGTCGAGATTCGGCGCCAGTTACCCTCGGTGTTCATTGCCGACGGCGGCTGTCACAGCGACACGGCGGTGGTGGCGCTGACCCATGATCCGAAGATCGATGATCTGGCGATGATGGAAGCGGTGCGCACCGAGGCGTTTTATATCGGGGTGATGGGGTCGCTGCAGACCTCGCAAAAACGCTTCGAGCGTTTGCGCCGAATCGGTGGTCTGGGGGAGGCTGACTTGGCGCGGATCCACGCGCCCATCGGGCTGAACCTGGGCAGCAAGACACCGGCGGAAATCGCCTTGGCAGTGCTCGCCGATATCCTGCGCATCCGCAGCGGTATCGCCCGGGACCAGCTCTGAGTTTCCAGCGCTGAGCGGTTGCGGCCTGATACTTGAGGTCGCAACAGCGCTAGCGGAAGCGTGGCAGTGGTCGATCCAGCGGCTTGAGCGAAGTCAGCGCGTTCTGGATGGCCGGCGCGTCTTTCTCGATGTCTTGCAGACGATCGCGGATTTTCATCGCGGTGGGGTGGCCGTCGTGACGGTCGACCCAATCGGCGATTTCCTTGCAGGCGGCGGTCAGGCGAGTCTGGCGCGAGTCGAGCAAGGTCAACAAGGTGGTGATGGACTCTTTTTCGGACATGGAAAGCACCTCCATAAGTCATGAATGCCCCCATCAACTATAGATCCCGGGGCCAAACCTGCAAAAACACCGCATGCTGTTCGTCGCCTGATTCATGGGCGAGGCATTTCTGCGTCTTCCAGCAGCCAACCCTCGAGGGTCCAGCGCAGGTGATGGGTGGGGCGCAGCGCGTTGATAAAGGCCGGGTCATGGGAGGCGACGACTATTGCTCCGGCGAAACCCTGCAGCGCCAGTTCCAGCGCCTGCACCGAGGCCAGGTCGAGGTGGTTGGTCGGCTCGTCGAGCAGCAGCAATTGCGCCGGCACCCCGCGCCAGCAGGCCACGGCCAGGGCGGCCTTGAGCCGTTCGCCGCCGCTCAGTTGACCGGTCGGCAGCGCGACCCGGGTTGCGTCCAGTTGCAGCTGTGCAAGGCGGCTGCGCAGTGCGCCCTCGGACAACGGCGTACCCTGCAAATCCAGTAGCTCCAGCAGCGAACGCTCGGGGTCGAGTTGCGCCAATTGTTGGTCGAGGTAGGCGCTCGGCACCTGGGTCTGACAGTGCCCGGCCAACGGCGCGATCAAGCCTGCGAGCAGCTTCAGCAGTGTGGATTTGCCGCAACCGTTGGGACCGCTGAGCGCCACCCGAACGGGGCCGGTCAGTGCCAGATCCAGCGGGTTGGCGGCGGACATCCAAGGCAGGCGGACGTTCGTCAGCGTCACCAACTGGCGGTGGTTGGGCACGGCAGTGCCGGGCAGGGGGATCAGCACCGGCGCATCCGCCACGACCCGGGCGAAGGCTTCGCGCACCTGCTGGTCCAGCGCGTTTTTGTCAGCCTGATGGGCTTGGCGCACATGGCCCATGATCTCCGTGGCCCGACCCTTCATCGACGCACGCTCGATGCGCGAGACGTTGGCCGTGTCGGCATTTTTGCGTGAGCGTGCGGCGTGGCGCTGGACGCTGTCGTGCTCGCGCTGCTGGCGTTGCAGGTGGCGCCGGCGTTCGTTGCGACTGTGTTCCAGGGCGGACTGCGCCGCGGCCTGCTCGACGGCGCGCTGGGCGAGGTAAGCCGTGTAGGTGCCGGAAAAGACTTGGACCGCCGACGGCGTCAGTTCGACGATGCGTTCCATGCTGTCGAGCAGCACGCGATCATGGCTGACCACAATCAATCCACCGCGCCATTCATCGAGGCGCTGCAGTAACCAGCGCCGACCTTCGGCGTCGAGGTGATTGCTTGGCTCATCCAGCACCAAGCCATCTGCGCCGCTGAGAAACGCGCCGATCAGGGCGATGCGTGCGCGTTGTCCACCGCTGAGGCTGTCGACCCCGCGTTCGACTCGCAACCCAGCCAGACCGGCTTGCTCGAGTGCAGTCTGGAAGCGCTCGGCAAGGTCCCAGCGCTCACCAATGATCTCGAAATCGCCGTCGGTGGCACTGCCTGCCGCCAGGCGCGCGAGGGCGTCGAGGGTGGCGGCAAGCCCAGCGGCCTCGGCGATGCTCTGGCCGCAGGCGTCTGGCGGTTGTTGAGCGACATAGGCCACTTGGCCATGGCAGCTGAGGGTTCCGCCGCTGGGTTGCAGCTCGCCGGCCAGCAACCGGGCGAGCACCGATTTGCCGCAACCGTTGCGCCCGACAATCGCGGTACGTCGTTGGTCGAACTGCAGGTCAAGGGCGTCGAACAGGGTATCGCCGTTGGCGAATCGGAAGCTCAGCTGGTTGAGGCTGATGAGGGCAGGCGAATGCGTGACGTGAGTCATGGCACCTCCAGAAAATGTCGAAAAAGGCCAACAAGCGCCGGGGCGGCCTGTTGCGGTCACATTTTTTGAAAGGCTCAGTGGTTCACGGCGAACGATCATCCTGGGGTGCAAGAGGGTGGCCAGCCTAACGCAGAGGCGATGGCCTTACAAGTCCTGTGGTTTTTGCGCCAGGCTTTGCAGGAACATCATCAATCCCACTTCTTCCCGGCTCAGGCGCTTGCGCTGTCTTGGCCTGGGCAGTTCGGCCAGGGTGCCGAGGAGGAAGGCATCGACCACCGCCGGGTGTATGTAGCACTTGCGGCAGACGGCGGGGGTGTTGCCCAGTTCCCGGGCGATGGCCTTGACCATCTCGACCACGTGCTGCTTGGCCTCGCTGGCTGACTCCCACTTCAGCTCGCGTAATGCCGACAGCGCCAGGCTGCTGCCGGCCCAGGTGCGGTAGTCCTTGGCGGTAAAGCCGCCGGCCGTGAGGCTGTGCAGGTAGGCATTGATGTCGGAGGAACTGACGGTGTGCCGCTGCCCCTGATCGTCGAGGTACTGGAACAGGTCCTGGCCGGGGAGTTCCAGGCAGCGTTTGATGACCCGCGCCAGGCGTCGATCCTTGACGGTGATCTGGTGTTCGACCCCGCTCTTGCCGCGAAACTGAAAGGCGATCGCGCTGCCGTTGACCGCCACGTGCTTGTTGCGCAGGGTGGTCAGGCCGTAGGAGCGGTTTTCGCGGGCGTATTGGCTGTTGCCGATGCGGATCAGCGTGGTATCGAGCAGGCTGATGACCGTGGCCATGACCTTGTCGCGGCTGTGGCCCGGCAGCGCCAGTTGCGCCTCCAGGTGCTGGCGCAGCTTGGGCAGAGCCATGCCGAATGCCAGCAGCCGTGAATACTTGTCGCCATCGCGCACTTCGCGCCAGCGCGGGTGATAGCGGTACTGCTTACGGCCCCTCGCATCACGCCCAGTGGCCTGTAAGTGACCTTGCGGGTCGGCGCAGATCCACACGTCGCTGTAGGCCGGTGGCACGGCGAGGGCGTTGAGGCGTTTGATTTCATCGGCGTCTTTGATGCGCTGGCCGGCAGCATCGAAATAACTGAATTTGCCGCGCAGGCGTTTGCGGCGGATGCCCGGTTGAGTGTCGTCAACGTAATGCAGGTCCGGCGGAAGGGGGGTGACGTCGGGCATGGCGCAAGGTCCTGGGCAGGCTGTTATAGCCATTGACCGCAGGACCTCGCACAAGGTGCCGTGGATTCAGGCCAGTACCGCCACGGCCTTGATCTGCGCCCATAACGCCAGGCCAGGATGCAGTTGCAGCTGGTCACGCGAATAGCGGGTGATGCGCGCCAGCAACGGCGTGCCGGCGACGTCCAGGCGCACCAGGACATGGGCGGCGTTGTCGGCTGCTATTTCGCTGATCACGGTCACCGGCAGGCGATTGAGGATGCTGCTCTGGGCATCGGCTTGCAGGCTGAGGCTGACGTCCCGGGCCTGGACCTTGAAGCGCAAGGCCTGGCCCACGGCCAGCGGCAGATGGGCGACACGCACGCTCAATTGACTGTGGGGCAGTTGCAGGGTCAGCAACTGGTAGTCCGGGTCGTAGTGGGTAACCACCCCGTCAATCACCACCCCGGCATCGTCGCCGAGGGCCAGCGGCAGATCGAGGCGCGCCAACGTCTCGCCCACCGGCCCGCTGGCCAGGGCCTTGCCGGCGCTGAGCAGGACGATATGGTCGGCCAGCCGCGCGACTTCATCCTGGGAGTGGCTGACGTACAGCACCGGAATCTCCAGCTCGTCGTGCAGTCGTTCGAGGTACGGCAGGATTTCGCTCTTGCGCTGCGAGTCGAGCGCCGCCAGCGGCTCGTCCATCAGCAACAGCCGCGGACTGGTGAGCAGCGCCCGGGCAATGCCGACGCGCTGGCGTTCGCCGCCGGACAGGTGCTGCGGATGACGCTCGAGCAAATGGCCGATGCCCAGCAGGGAGGTGGCGTGGTCCATATCGACCCGGCGCTGCTGGCGGGGAATCCGCCGCAGGCCGAACTCGAGATTGGCCAGCACCGACAGGTGCGGGAACAGACTGGCCTCCTGAAACACGTAGCCCAGCGCGCGTTTGTGCGGCGGCACGAATACGCGGCGCTGGCTGTCCTGCCAGACCTCGTCGTTGATCTGGATAAACCCGTGCTCGGCCCGCTCCAGGCCGGCGATGCAGCGCAGGCAGGTGGTCTTGCCCGAACCCGAGTGGCCATAGAGCGCGGTAACGCCGCGTCCGGGCAGTTCGAGGTCGACGTCCAGGGAAAAGTCCGGGTACGTCAGTTGCAGGCGGGCGTGAATCGCAGCACTCATCAATCAGCTCCAGCCCGCTTTGTTCTGGCGGCTGGAATACAGCGCCAGCAGTACCAGGAACGAAAATACCAGCATCGCCCCGGCCAGCCAGTGGGCCTGGGCATACTCCATGGCTTCGACGTGATCGTAGATCTGCACCGAGACCACGCGGGTCTTGTCGGGAATATTGCCGCCGATCATCAGCACCACGCCGAACTCGCCGACGGTATGGGCAAAACCGAGGATCGCGGCGGTGATAAAGCCCGGACGGGCGAGGGGCAGGATCACGCTGAAAAAGGTATCCCAGGGATTGGCCCGCAGGGTCGCCGCCACTTCCAGCGGCCGGGTGCCGATGGCCGAGAAGGCGTTTTGCAGGGGCTGCACCACAAAGGGCATCGAGTAGATCACCGAGCCGATCACCAGCCCGGCGAAACTGAAGGTCAGGGTGCCCAGGCCCAGGGCCTGGGTCAACTGACCGAGAAAGCCGTTCGGCCCCAGGCTCAGCAGCAGGTAAAAACCGATCACGGTCGGCGGCAGCACCAGCGGCAATGCCACCACCGCGCCGACCGGCCCGCGCCACCAGGACCGTGTGCGCGACAGCCACAGGGCGATCGGCGTGCCGATGATCAGCAGGATCACCGTGGTCAGCGACGCCAGTTTCAGGGTCAGCCAAATGGCGGCGAGGTCGGCACTGGTCAGGGTCATTTAGAGTTGGTAACCGTAGGACTTGATCACGGTCGCGGCTTTTGGCCCCTTGAGGTAGTCAACCAGCGCCTTGGCGGCCGGGTTGTCCTTGCCCTTGTCGAGAATCACCGCGTCCTGCTTGATCGGGTCGTGCAGGTCGGCCGGGACAATCCAGGCCGATCCGCTGCTGACTTTGCCGTCTTTGTAGATCTGCGACAAGGCCACGAAGCCCAGTTCGGCGTTGCCGGTGGAGACGAACTGATAGGCCTGGGTGATGTTCTGGCCTTCGACGAGCTTGCCCTTGACCTGATCGGTCAGGCCCAGCTTGGCCAGCACTTGGGTGGCGGCGAGGCCGTAAGGAGCCGCTTTCGGGTTGGCGATCGACAGGTGCTGGTAGTGATTGCCCTTGAGTACCCGGCCCTCGGCGTCGACGTAGCCTGCCTTGGCCGACCATAGCGCCAGGGTGCCGATGGCGTAGGTGAAGCGCGAGCCCTTGACGGTGGCGCCTTCGCTTTCGAGTTTCTGCGGGGTGGTGTCGTCGGCCGAGAGGAACACTTCAAACGGCGCGCCGTTCTTGATCTGCGTGTAGAACTGGCCCGTCGCGCCGTAGGAAGCCACCAGCTTGTGCCCGGTGTCTTTCTCGAAATCGGCGGCAATCGCCTGGATCGGCGCACTGAAGTTGGCGGCGACGGCGACCTGGACTTCGTCGGCGTGGGCTGTGCCGAGGGTGAGCAGGGAGAGCAGGCAGAGGGGGGCGAGACGAGCGACACGATGGGTCATGAAACGGCTCCGGGGCAAGGGTGGGCGTAGCGCTATGTAGGTAAATATATAGCGAAAGGCCATGGAACGGAATGACTGGTTTGTCCGATCCACCTCAAATCCTTGTAGGAGCTGGCTTGCCAGCGAAGATCGTCAACGAAAACGGGGTCTGCCTGGAGATACTTTTCGCTGGCAAGCCGCAAGCGGGAGCCAGCTCCTACAGTCGGCGTTGGTCAATCGGGTCAGACCAACCGCCCCAACGCCTCATCCGCCAAACGCCGGGTCAACTCCGCGGTCGACAACTCAACCCCCAGATGCACCGCCTGTCCCGCCCACAAATTGCTGAAATCCGCTTCACCCTTGGCCCGCAACGGCATCAAAGCGCCGCCGGCCAGGGGGAAGGCCGGAGCGTGCGGACACATCGGGCCGAGCTCGCGCATCACTCGATTGATGATGCCGCGCGCCGGGCGGCCGGTGAAAATGTTGGTGACGGCCGTATCGCTGTCCCGGGCGCTGCGCAGGGCCTGACGATGGGAGGCACTGACCTTGGCCTCGGGGGTGAACAGGTAAGCGGTACCCAGTTGTACCGCCGACGCGCCCAGGGCCAAGGCCGCGGCGATCCCGCGTGCATCGCCAATCCCGCCGGCCGCGATCACCGGCACGCTGACGGCATCGACAATCTGCGGCACCAGGGCGAAGGTGCCGACCTGGCTGCTCAGGTCATCGCTCAGGAACATCCCGCGATGGCCACCCGCCTCATAGCCCATGGCGATGATTGCGTCACAGCCGTGCTGTTCCAGCCAGATCGCCTCGGCCACGGTGGTGGCGGAGGACAGCACCTTGGCGCCGGTGGCCTTGACCCGCTCGAGCAGGTTCTTTTCCGGCAGGCCGAAGTGAAAACTCACCACCTCGGGCCGAAATTCTTCCACCACCGCACAGGCGGCGGCATCGAAAGGCGCGCGGTTGGATACCGGGGTAGGCGCCTCGAAATCCACGCCCAGTTCGCGGTAGTAGGGTTCCAGCAGTTGCTTCCACTGCTGTGCCCGTTGCTCATCAGGTGCGGGCGGCTGATGGCAGAAGAAATTCACGTTCAACGGGCGCTGGCTGTGCTGGCGAATAGTGGTGAGCTCCGCGCGCAGTTGCTCGGTGCTGAGCATGGCGGCGGGCATCGAGCCCAGTGCGCCGGCGTTGCAGGCGGCAATCACCATGGCTGAGCCGGTCGCGCCGGCCATGGGTGCCTGGATGATCGGCAACTCGATGCCCAGCAGATCAAGAATTCGGGTGTCTGGCCATTGGCTCATCAGCGCGGTGCTCCTGCTGGAAAAAGGTCGGGGAATGGTTCGCTCAGTGGCCGACCAGCCACTGCCGAGGCGAAAAATCATAGACCGCTGGGCAGCCGTCGGTCATGGCTTTTTTCCCCCATGGCTGACAAGGTAGGGCTTGGGATTGATATCAGGACATCATCAAGGAGGGCTCTGCCATGAGCAGCAAACAGCTGGAAATAAAGCCATTTCGCGTCGCCGGCTTGCGCGTTCGTACCCTGAACAGTGCAGAACAGGACTCGTCGACAGCCAGAATCGGCCCGATGTGGCAGCGATTTTTCACCGAGGGCTTGTACGAAACCATCGCCAACAAGACCCCAGCTTCGAAGGTCTTTGGCGTGTACTCCAACTACGAGTCGGACGCCAGCGGCTCATTTGATGTCCTGGCCGGAGTCGCCGTCGATGCGCCGGCTGCTGACTATCCGAGCATTGAGGTGCAGGGTGGGCAATACCTGGTGTTTGATGCCCAGGGCGCGATGCCGGGCGCGGTGATCGAGGCGTGGGGCCGGGTCTGGGCGTTTTTTGCGGAGCATCCCCAGGTCAAGCGGCGTTTCGTGACCGATTTCGAGGTCTATACCGGGCCCGACAGCGTGGCGGTGCACATCGGGATTTTCTAGGACTGCTGTTCCCGCGCCAGCAACTGCCGCTTGCGCTCCACGCCCCAGCGATAGCCGGACAACTCGCCATCGCTGCGCACCACCCGGTGGCAGGGAATCGCCACGGCGAGGGTGTTGGCACCACAGGCCTGGGCCACGGCGCGAAAGGATTTCGGCGCACCAATGCGCTGGGCAATCTCGGCATAGCTGGCGGTGCTGCCCAGGGGAATGTCCCGCAGGGCGCTCCAGACCCGCTGCTGAAAGGCCGTGCCGCGCACATCCAGCGGCAGGTCGAGGCCCAGGGCAGGGGCTTCGATAAAGCCCACCACCTTGGCGATCAACTGTTCGAAATCCCGGTTGGCGCCGATCAGGTTGGCCGCGCCGAAACGGTCCTGCAGGTCTTCGACCAGCGCGTTCGGATCATCCCCCAGCAGTATTGCGCAGACCCCGCGTTGGCTTTGCGCCACCAGTATCGCGCCGAGCGAGCACTCGCCGACGGCAAAGTGAATGTCGGTGTTCTGGCCGCGGGCGCGGTAGTCACTGGGCTTCATGCCCAGCAACTGGTCGGCGGATTCGTAGAAACGACTGTTGGAGTTGAACCCTGCGTCGTACAGCGCATCGGTGACCGAGGCCGCGGATGCCAGGCGCTCGCGCACCCGGCGCGAACGCTGTGCGGTGGCATACCCCTTGGGTGTCAGGCCGGTCACCGCCTTGAACACCCGATGAAAGTGGAACGGGCTCATGCCGGCCGCGCGGGCCAGGTCGGCAAGCAGGGGCAGGCTGTCGGCGGCTTCGATCTGCCGACAGGCCGCTGCCACCAGGGTGGCGTGCTGCGCAGCGACCAGGCTCTGATCCGCCGCCGCCCGTTTGCTGGGACGAAAGCCGGCGGCGCGGGCCTGTTCCTCGGTGTCGAAGAACACCACGTTTTTCGGGTTCGGCAGGCGCGCCAGGCTGCTCGGGCGACAGTAGATGCCGGTGGTCTTGACCGCGTAGACAAACTGCCCGTCGGCGCGCGGATCGCGGCGCAGCACAGCGGACCAGCGGGGATCTTGCTCGACGGTGGTTTCGATGGAGGACATGCGCAGGCACCCGATGAACATAACCCTCAGACTAACCCTTGAGTCGGCACAAGGCACTCTGCTGCTTGCGGTCAAATTCGGCAGTCAGCCGGCCGTGCGCAGGGTGAAGTTGATGCGCTGGGCACCCAACTCGGGGTGCTGGCCGTCCTTGAGCGGCAACACCCCGTGGTAACGCAAGCGGTCGACCCCGCCCCAAACCACGACGTCACCATGGAACAGCGACACGCGTTGACTCTTGGCGCTGCGTTCCAGGCCACCAAACAGGAAGATTGCCGGCAGTCCGAGAGACACCGAAACCACGGGCCACTCGTAGGAACGTTCGTTTTTATCCTGATGTAATGACATCTTCGCCCCGGGCAAATAGCGATTGATCAGGCAGGCATCCGGCTCGAAACCGCGGAAGCCGGCCTCGCTCGCCGCCTGTTCTGCCAACTCGCGGAACGCTGCTGGCATTGCGGGCCAGAGTTGGCCGCTAACGGGGTCGAAGGGGGTGTAGCGATATCCGCTGCGATCGGTGGTCCAGCCCAGGCTTCCGCAACTGCTCAGGCCCACCGACATGGTGAAGCCACCGGGGGTGAGCATGTTGCGAAACGGCGCTGCCGCCAGCACTTCAGCCAGCGCCGGCAGCAGACGGGTCACCCAGGGCAGGGCGAAACCGCGCAGCACGAAGGCCTGCTCGCCGATCTGCTCGGTGCGCGCCGGTTGCGCGTCGGCGTCGGCGAACAGGTCCGGCGTGATCGGCTTCATGGGTTTTGCCTACAGCGCCTTGCTTACACGGATCTCGGTGATTTCTACAGGGCCTTCACCGTGAATGGCAACGAGCGCTGCCCTGGCTTCTTCTTCGGTGCCATTGGCCAGTTGGGCAAACTCGAAGCGGCGCTCGCCTTCGAGTTTGTACTTGATGACGTACTTGGTGGTTTGAGTCACGGGCATACCTGTCGGTCGTAATCAGCTGAGTTTGGTGCTGGAACGGCGGATAATCTTGATCGAATGGGTCAGCGTCGGTTTGCGCGTCACACTGATGGCGCGGCGGCTCACGGTGTCGATGGTGATGTTCCAGAAACCGGTGCTCGGCGCGGTGATCTTCGCCGGAAAGGTGTCGAACGCGCCGCCATGGTAGGTGTGGCGCCCGCCATTCTTGAAGCTGCGGAAGTTGGCGTCGCTCATCAGGCGGATGTTGCAGGTCTGCGAGCATTGAATGACGACGATGTCATCTTCGTTGAGGTGCTCGCGCTGGTGGATGAATTTCATGGGCGCCTCCAGAAGGGCTTTTGCTACAAAATCAAAACGATGGGCCAGTTTATCAGCCCGGGCGACGGAAAAGCCGACTGTTGCGCGCGGGTTTGACAATTAAAAACAGTTATCCGGGCTTTTTTGCGCGATAAAGCAACACGCCCCGGAGAAAAACCGGGTTTTCGCGGTCGGAAGGTCTTTATCGGAGGATTTGTATGAAGCGCGGCGTTTTGTTGTTGGCATTGGTGATGAGTGGTTGTGCGACAGTCTCGGACATCAATCAGACGCTGCCCACCATGAATGTGATTTCCGGGAAGAAACCCCAGGAATACGCCAACTGTGTCGCCGAGAAACTGGCCAAGAGTCGCGGCGCGGTCCAGATGGAACCGCACAAGGATGGTGTGCGGGTGATCGTACCGGGCAAACTCTCCGCCGATCCTGCTGCCGTTTTCGATATCGAAGAGCGTTCGGGCGGCAGCAGCATCAAGTTGCATGAAAGCATGTCCAACGTGCCAATGCGCCCTGGCGACGTTGGCAAGGCGGCCAATGAGTGCATTTCCGGCTAGGGGCCAAGGCCGGCAAACACCCGCCCGACTCGGTATTGATGGCCGGCTCGGGCTTTTTTGTGCCCGTTTGGCGGTTGTGATGGTCGTTGCATTCCCTTACTCTGGGTAGGCTTATACAAAATATGTCTAAGCTTATAACTAGAATAAGAGAGGTCTGAGATGGAGTTCAAACCGAGGCTGTTGGCCAGCCTGATGCTCGTCGCCGTGAGCGTTGCCCAGGCCGATGATGGCCAGAAGATCTACACCCAGGGTGGAGCGCAACCGGCAGCGACCGCCTGTTTCGCTTGCCACGGCGCTGACGGCATGGGTATGCCGGCCGCTGGCTTTCCGCGTCTGGCGGGGTTGTCGGCCGATTACCTGCGCAAGCAGCTGGAAGACTTTCGCCGCGGCTCGCGGGTCAACCCAGTGATGCAGCCGTTGGCCAAGGCCTTGAGCGAGGCCGAGATCCAGGCGGTGACCAGCACCCTGGCCGCCATGCCCGCGCCGAAAACCCCGCAGATCGGCCGGGAGCAGCTACCGAATGGCCCTGGCGCGCAGTTGGCCTTGCGCGGTGCCTGGGATCGGCAGATTCCCGAATGCGTGATGTGCCATGGTCCGGGTGGCGTGGGTGTGGGTTCGGCCTTCCCGCCATTGGCCGGGCAGTCGGCCGCCTACCTGAGCGCGCAGCTGAACGCCTGGCGAGAGGGCAGCCGGCACAACGATCCCAATGACTTGATGGGGCACATTGCCAAATCCCTGACCCCGGACGAAGTCGCGGCGGTCGCCGAGTACTTTGCGACATTGGGCAGCCAGGAGGCCAAGCCATGAAGATCCGTGCAATCGCTCCCTGGGTACTGGCCCTGTCGAGTCTCAACGCGTCCGCGGCACAGACCGCGATGGACGATCAGTCGGAACTGAAAACCCCGGCCGTCGCTGGCCCGGTGGATTACTTCCGGCCTCCCGCTGAACATGAGTTGCCCGACAACGCCTTCGGCAAGCTGGTGCGCGAGGGTCACAGTCTGTTTGTCGACACCAGGCGCCAGGCCCCGGCCTATGTCGGCAACGGCCTCAACTGCAGCAACTGCCACCTCGATCAGGGGCGCCTGGCCAACTCCGCGCCGCTGTGGGGCGCGTACCCGATGTACCCGGCTTATCGCAAGAAAAACGACAAGGTCAACACCTTCGCCGAACGCCTGCAAGGCTGTTTCGAATTCAGCATGAATGGCAAGCCACCCGCGGCGGATAGCCCGCAAATCAGCGCCTTGTCGGCTTACGCCTACTGGCTGGCCACCAAGGCTCCCACCGGCGTCGAACTGCCGGGTCGCGGTTATCCCGAGGTGGCAAAACCGGCCAAGGGCTACGACATTGCCCAAGGTGCGCAGGTGTACAAGGCGCAGTGCGCGGTGTGCCATGGCGACAGCGGCCAGGGGCAGAAAGTCGGCGAGGACTACGTGCTGCCACCGTTGTGGGGTAAAGACTCCTACAACTGGGGCGCGGGAATGCACCGGATCAACACTGCGGCGTCCTTCATCCAGTACAACATGCCCTTGGGCAAGGCGAAAACTCTCAGCGACCAACAGGCCTGGGACGTTGCAGCCTTCATCAACAGCCACGAGCGGCCCCAGGATCCGCGGCTGATCGACGGCTCCATCGAGAAGACCCGGGTCAAGTTCCACGCCAACGACGGGGTCAATCTGTATGGGCAAACCGTGGATGGCGTGCTGATCGGGCAGGGCATCCGGTAAACTGCGGTCCGTCAAACCAATGCTGCCTCAGTGGTAGGAGCGAGCCTGCTCGCGAAAAACGTCAACGATGACGCGGGCATCCTGAATGCTCGCGGGGTCCGAAGCCTCTTCGCGAGCAAGCTCGCTCCTACAGAAAGTCCACCGGCAGCATTGTCATTTCATGGAGCAGTCAATGAAACGCGAGCAAGTCAGAGAGCGCCACGCCGCTGGGCACATCTGTGCCACACACGTGATTCAGAATCCGGCGAATTCGGGGGAATGGATCGTGTTTTTCAAGAAGAGTGCAGGGCGCAGTTTCTTCCTGGTGGATGACAGCGACGAAGTCGAGTCCTTTGCCCGCCTCGATGACCTGATCGAAACGGTGCGGGGCCTGGGGATCAAGTTCGCCGAAATCCACATGTAACGCCATACGCTATTTGCAGATCACCACCAGGCTGCGGCTCTTGAAGTTGCCGACATCGACGCCCAGGGTTTTCTCGCTTTCCTTGAGCGACGGTGTGCCATCGGTGCCGACGATCCGGTAACCGGTGCCGGCGCAGGAGGCATCGGCTTTTTCGTAGCACTTGGCCCACGAGTTGACCTCACCTGAACAGTCGATCTCCAGCCCCTGTTGCCCATCGTCAAGATAAGTCTTGGAGGCAGTGGCACAGCCACTCAGAAGCAGCACTGCGATAAGCGCCAGGTAGTTTTTCATCGGGGTCTCTGCCATGAGAGGGAAGGTGGTGAAGGCCTTGGCAAAGGTTATAGCGATTTGCCATTTCGGTACAGCCAAACACAAAAAAGCCCCGCACCGGCAATGATTGCAGGGCAGGGCTGTTTCAACCTGTGCGGTTACTCGGGCTTGGCGCCGCGACGTTTCGGCGCAGGGCGCGTGTCTTCGAACACCGACGCCACTTCGATCGCCATGGCTTCGGTGGGCAGCGGGCCGGCGACGGTTTCGCCATCCGTGCGGTCGATATTCCATTGACCGTCTTTGGTCTTGTTGATCAGGTAACCGTTGACACTTTTTGCTTCCGACATCTATCTGTCTCGTTGGCGGGTTCAATTGCGCCATGATAGCTGGAAAAGTGCCGCAGTAGCGTCCTCTGGTCTAAAGTGAGAGCGTTGCGGAACTATCACGACGAATATTTCTCTATGATGGCATCGGTTAGCCAGTGCGGGGCATTGTAAGGTGCTCGCCGCCTGATTAGACTGCGCCGAAACTCGTACACACAGCCCTTTCAAGGACTTATATGATCAAGAAATGCTTGTTCCCAGCAGCCGGTTACGGTACTCGCTTCCTGCCAGCGACGAAGGCCATGCCTAAAGAAATGCTGCCGGTGGTGAACAAGCCACTGATCCAGTACGGCGTCGAAGAAGCCCTGGATGCAGGCCTGACTGAAATCTCCATCGTCACCGGTCGCGGCAAACGCGCCCTGGAAGACCACTTCGACATCAGCTACGAGCTGGAAAACCAGATCAAGGGCACTGACAAAGAGAAGTACCTGGTCGGTATCCGCAAGCTGCTCGACGAGTGCTCGTTCTCCTACACCCGCCAGACCGAAATGAAAGGCCTGGGCCACGCGATTCTGACCGGCCGTCCGCTGATCGGCGACGAACCCTTTGCCGTGGTGCTGGCGGACGACCTGTGCGTCAACCTGGAAGGCGACGGCGTGCTGACCCAGATGGTCAAGCTGTACAAACAGTACCGCTGCACCATCGTCGCGATCCAGGAAGTCGATCCGCAGGAAACCCAGAAGTATGGCGTGATCGCTGGCGACCTGATCGGCGACGACCTGTACCGCGTACGTAACATGGTTGAAAAACCGAAGCCGGAAGATGCCCCGTCGAACCTGGCGATCATCGGCCGTTACATCCTGACCCCGGACATCTTCAAGCTGATCGAAGACACCGAGCCAGGCAAGGGCGGCGAAATCCAGATCACCGACGCCTTGATGAAACAAGCCCAGGACGGTTGCGTGATTGCCTACAAGTTCAAGGGTCAGCGTTTCGACTGCGGTGGCGCTGAAGGCTACATCGAAGCGACCAACTTCTGCTTCGAACACTTCTACAAGACTGGCAAGGCTTACTGATAGCGCTGGTTTGCTGAAGTAGATAAAACGCCCCGACTGGTTCGGGGCGTTTTTTTTGTGCGGGCTGTGGGAGCTGGCTTGCCAGCGAATGGAGCAACTCGGTGCTTCAGGTGCACCGCATTCGCCGGCAAGCCGGCTCCTACAGGGTCGTGTCGTACAAAAATCCAACCTGTGCCGCGGAATTGTAGGAGCGGGCTTGTCGGGTCGCCGCATCGTAGCGAAGGCGGAGTGTCAGACACCGGTGATGGCGCGTATGCTGTGCGCCTGCCGAGGAGATTGAAATGGCTTACGATTTTGACCTGTATGTGATTGGCGCCGGTTCCGGCGGTGTACGTGCGGCGCGCTTTGCCGCCGGTTTTGGCGCGAAAGTCGGCGTCGCCGAGAGCCGTTACCTGGGTGGCACCTGTGTCAACGTCGGCTGTGTGCCGAAGAAGTTGCTGGTCTACGGCGCGCACTTTGCCGAAGACTTCGAGCAGTCGGCTGGCTTCGGCTGGTCGCTGGGGGAAGCGAACTTCGACTGGGCGACCCTGATCGCCAACAAGGATCGCGAGATCAACCGTCTCAATGGCATCTACCGCAACCTGCTGGTCAACAGCGGCGTGACCCTGCACGAGGGTCACGCGAAGATCGTCGACCCGCACACGGTGGAGATCAACGGTGAGCGCCACAGCGCAAAAAACATCCTGATTGCCACCGGCGGCTGGCCGCAGATTCCGCAGATTCCCGGGCACGAACACGCCATCAGCTCCAACCAGGCATTCTTCCTCAAGGAACTGCCCAAGCGCGTGCTGGTGGTCGGTGGCGGCTACATCGCCGTCGAATTCGCCGGGATCTTCCACGGCCTGGGCGCCGAGACCAGCCTGCTGTATCGCGGCGACCTGTTCCTGCGCGGTTTTGATGGTGCGGTGCGCAAGCATCTGCAGGAAGAACTGAGCAAGCGCGGGATGGATCTGCAATTCAATGCCGACATCCAGCGTATCGACAAGCAAGCCGATGGCAGCCTGCAGGTGACCCTCAAGGACGGTCGCACCCTGGACACCGACTGCGTGTTCTACGCCACCGGTCGGCGGCCGATGCTCGACAACCTGGGCCTGGAAAACACCTCGGTCAAACTCGACGACAAGGGTTTCGTCGAAGTCGACGAGCTGTACCAGACCGCCGAACCCTCGGTGCTGGCGATCGGCGACGTGATCGGCCGAGTGCAGTTGACCCCGGTGGCCCTGGCCGAAGGCATGGCGGTTGCACGGCGCCTGTTCAAGCCCGAGCAATACCGGCCGGTGGATTACCGGATGATCCCGACCGCCGTGTTCAGTCTGCCGAACATCGGCACCGTCGGCCTGAGCGAGGAGCAGGCGCGGGAAGCCGGGCATGAGGTGCAGATTTTCGAAAGCCGTTTCCGGCCAATGAAGCTGACCCTGACCGACTGCCAGGAACGCACGCTGATGAAGCTGGTGGTGGATGCCAGGACCGACAAGGTCCTGGGTTGCCACATGGTCGGCCCGGACGCCGGCGAAATCGTCCAGGGCCTGGCGATTGCGCTGAAGGCCGGCGCGACCAAGCGTGACTTCGACGAAACCATCGGCGTGCACCCGACGGCCGCCGAAGAATTCGTCACCATGCGTACGCCGGTCGGCGCTTAAGGGGTTTCGGCCTCGACGGGCTGTGGCTCAGGCTCTGCCTTGCTGGCCACCGCCAGTTGCAGGGCCTGCAGGCTGGCCTCGGCGCTGGCGGCGCGCAGGGCCAGCTCGCTGTTGGCTTGCAGTTGCTCGGTCGCGGTTTGTCGGGCCTGGCTGCTTTCCAGCACGGCAATGCGCAGGCGCTCCTGCAGCAAGGTGCATTCGGCGTCGCGGGCGCGCAGTTGTTCCTGCAGCTGTGCGTAACGGCTCTCGCCCTGTTTGAGTTGATCCTGTACCAGGTTCAGCTCACGCACGGTGCCGCGGTTCTCGGTCAGCAAGCGTTCGTTGTCGCGGTTGAGCTGGGTGATTTCATCCTGGCGGACCATGGCGCTTTGCTGGGCCTGGCGCAGCTCCATCTGGATCTGCTGCACCTGGCCTTCATGGCGGCGTTGCTCCTGGTCGCGCTGCTCCTTGATCGCCTCGCGATAATGCTCGAGGGCTTCCCGGGCATGCAGGTGTTTTTCTTCCAGTGAGCGAATCTGCTCGTCCTTGTCGTTCAGGCGCAATTCAAAATCGCTCAAGGCCTGGCTCAAGCCGGCGTTGCGGGTTTGCTCGCTTTGCAACAGGCCGCGGGTACTGTTCAGCGCCTCGGACTCGCTGGCCAGGCTCGCGGCCTGCGCCTGCAATTGCTGTTGCTGTTGCGCCTGAACCTGCATCGCCTCGGCCAATTGGGCTTCCAGCCCCTGGCGAGCCTGTTCGAAGCTGGCCAATGCCAGGTCGATGCGTTCCTGACCCTGCTCGCGCAGACGCTGGGCGAGACGCTGGACCAGTGCGGTCAATTCCTCATCCATGGGTTCCTGAGTCTCGGCGGCAGTCGCCGAAACCTCTTCATCCAGCTCCTTGAGGTAGCGGTGGATGGTGGTTTTCGAACCGGTATTGCCCAGCTCGATCCGGATGGCGTCAATGCTGGGGTTATCGCCACGTGCCAGGATCGCCAGACGTGCCGCCTGCACGACAACCTTGTTTATACCGCCCCGAGCCATGTGATCTCCTGCCAATGCGTAGTACGTATTTCGTAGCGGCGCAGTGTACCACCGCACCCGCTGTCGGACCCGGCAGTCAGGCAAGGCTGAGACGCTTTGCTTCTATTAAGTACGCTGGCTAATAGCGAAAACCAATGAGCAGCATCAGGTTTGCCAATGAGCCATCTGCCGATCCCTTGGGTAGGATTCACTCCATCAACTTTTCAACCCTGACGGAGTGTCAACGATGCCTATCATCAACAGCCAAGTTAAACCCTTCACCGCTACCGCTTACAAAAATGGCGATTTCGTACAAGTGTCCGACGCTGACCTGAAAGGCAAATGGTCGGTCGTGTTCTTCTACCCAGCCGACTTCACCTTCGTTTGCCCAACCGAGCTGGAAGACCTGGCCGACAACTACGCCGAATTCCAGAAGCTGGGCGTGGAAATCTACAGCGTTTCCACCGACACCCACTTCGCCCATGCGGCCTGGCACAACACTTCGCCAGCCATCGGCAAGATCCAATACACCATGATCGGCGACCCGACCCACGTGATCTCCCGCAACTTCGACGTGCTGATCGAAGAAGCTGGCCTGGCGGACCGTGGCACCTTCGTGATCAACCCTGAAGGCCAGGTCAAGATCGTCGAGCTGAACGACGGCGGTGTTGGCCGCGACGCCAGCGAATTGCTGCGCAAGATCAAGGCTGCCCAGTACGTGGCTGCTCACCCGGGCCAGGTCTGCCCAGCCAAGTGGAAAGAAGGCGAAGCCACTCTGGCGCCGTCCCTGGACCTGGTTGGCAAGATCTGAACCGATGAGTCGATCGAGGGCGCCGAGCGCTTAGATCAGTAAGCCGCACCGCCCTCAAAAACGCCCGGGCGAGATTCGCTCGGGCGTTGTTTTTTCTACCTTTCAAAAAACATGGAGATCGCCCGTATGTTGGACGCCAATCTTAAAGCCCAGTTGAAGTCATACCTGGAACGGGTCACCCAGCCGATCGAGATCGTTGCTTCCCTCGACGACGGTGCGAAATCCCGGGAAATGCTCGAACTGTTGAAAGACGTTGCCAGCCTTTCCACCCAGATTACCTTGCTCGACAACGGTGACGATGCCCGCACGCCGTCGTTCTCGATCAACCGCCCGGGTGCCGATATCAGCCTGCGTTTTGCCGGCATCCCGATGGGTCATGAATTCACTTCCCTGGTACTGGCGCTGCTGCAAGTCGGCGGCCATCCATCGAAAGCCAGCGCCGAAGTGATCGAACAGATTCGCTCGCTCAAGGGCGAGTTCAAGTTCGAAACCTACTTCTCGTTGTCCTGCCAGAACTGCCCGGACGTGGTCCAGGCGCTGAACCTGATGGCGGTGCTCAACCCCAACATCCACCACGTTGCCATAGACGGCGCGCTGTTCCAGGCCGAGGTCGACGAGCGCCAGATCATGGCCGTGCCCAGTGTCTACCTCAACGGTGTGAACTTCGGCCAGGGGCGCATGGGCCTGGAAGAAATCCTCGCCAAAATCGACACCAGCGGTCTTGAGCGCCAGGCCGAGAAGATCAGTGCCAAAGACGCGTTCGACGTGTTGGTGGTCGGCGGTGGTCCGGCTGGCGCTTCGGCGGCCATTTATGCTGCACGCAAAGGCATTCGCACCGGCGTTGCTGCCGAGCGCTTTGGCGGTCAGGTGCTCGACACCATGGCCATCGAAAACTTCATTTCGGTACAGGAAACCGAAGGGCCGAAGCTGGCCGTGGCGCTGGAAGAACACGTCAAGCAGTACGACGTCGACATCATGAACCTGCAACGGGCCGACAAATTGGTGCCCGGCAAGCCTGGCGAACTGCACCAGATTCACTTCGCCAGCGGCGCATCGCTCAGCGCCAGAACGGTGATTCTGGCAACCGGTGCGCGCTGGCGGGAAATGAACGTCCCTGGCGAACAGCAATACCGCAACAAAGGGGTTGCCTACTGCCCGCACTGCGACGGCCCGCTGTTCAAGGGCAAGCGCGTGGCGGTGATTGGCGGCGGTAACTCCGGCGTCGAAGCGGCGATTGACCTGGCCGGGATCGTGGCCCACGTGACCCTGCTGGAGTTCGACGTGCAGTTGCGTGCCGATGCGGTGTTGCAGCGCAAGTTGCACAGCCTGCCGAACGTGACCGTGATCACCCGTGCGCAAACCACTGAAGTCACCGGCGACGGGCAGAAGGTCAACGGCTTGCGCTACAAGGATCGTCAGACTGACGAGCTGCGCACAGTGGAACTGGAAGGGATCTTCGTGCAGATCGGCCTGCTGCCCAACACCGACTGGCTCAAGGGCACGGTTGAGTTGTCGGCGCGCGGTGAGATCATCGTCGACAACCGCGGCGAGACCTCGATTCCCGGTGTGTTCGCCGCCGGTGACGTGACCACCGTGCCGTACAAGCAGATCGTGATTGCGGTGGGCGAGGGCGCCAAGGCGTCGCTGAGTGCCTTCGATCACCTGATCCGCACCTCGGCGCCGGCGTAACAGGCAGCGGAAATAAAAAACCCCATGAATGATCTTCATGGGGTTTTTTGTGGCTGGCAGTTTTACCGGTTTACAGCGGTGCCGGCTGGATGATTTCGACCCAGTAGCCGTCCGGGTCCTTGATGAAGGCCAGGCTTTTCATGCGGCCGTCATTCAGGCGCTTCTGGAAATCGCAGCCCAAAGCTTCGAAGCGCTCGCAGGCGGCGACAATGTCCGGCACCGAAATGCAGATATGACCGAAACCACGCGGGTCGGTGTTGCCGTTGTGGTAGGCGAAATCCGCGTCGTTCTCGGTGCCGTGGTTGTGGGTCAGCTCGAGGATGCCGGGGATCGACTTCATCCACTCGGTGCGCGCAGCGGCGTCGGCCGGGATCTGGTCTTTCTCGACCAGGGCCAGGAAGTACAGGCTGAATTCGGCTTCCGGGAAGTCGCGTTTTTCCACCAGGCTGAAGCCCAGGACACGCGTGTAGAAGTCCAGCGAACGGGTGATGTCCTTGACCCGCAGCATGGTGTGGTTGAAGACGAATTTGTGGGTGGCGGTATCGGGTTGGGCGGTGACGCCGGGGAAGGTGTTCAGTTCTTGCAGGCTCATGGGCCCTCCGGAAAATAAGTGGGGCAAACGACGCTCCGCGCTGGGAGCTGTCCTTGGGCTTGCGTGGTCGAGGCTTCCGTGCAGTGGTGCAATGATACGCAAGGGCGGCGGGTGGGCCAATGCAAATCCCTGGGCTATTGCCTGGCCGGCTGGCGCAGGGCAGACTTTGCCGTTCGCCCCGCCAGTGCCTTGCCTGATGATTCGACACTACAGATGTCTATTGGTTTTGCCTTTATTGTTCGCCACTTTCGCTCATGCAGAGGTCAAGCTGCCTGACATTGCCTGGCCCGGCGACTGGCAAGTCCAGCCATTGGCGCAGGACAGTCAAACGGCAAAAGTGTCCCGCCAGCGCGCAGTCAAAAATAATGAGAGCGGTGAGCCGGTGCTGGTGGCCGAACTAACGGTGAGTCAGGTCGACGCCGGGCATGAGGTCAACTTGCGCGGTGTGCTCCTGGAAATGCGCAAGTCGATCCAGAAGGACTTCTTTCAAGGTGGTTATCAGAGTGTGTGCAACAGCATTCATGCCGCGACACTAAGCCGACTGCCGGCCGAGGAAACCACCTGCACCATTACTGAAAATGGGCGCCATGTGTTGTCGCAAACATTAGTCGGCGCGGTGGACGGTGATAAGGTTTATGTTTTTTCCTACGCTGGGCAGGCTGAGGCTTATGCGCGTAGTCAGCAGGAAATACAAGGCGTGCGCGATAGTTTGAAACTTTAGTGCCAGATGGGGATGTGCTATTGGCCGAAGGGACTAACTAGAAAGTTGGGGGGGAGGCGGCTGCGCAGCGAATTGCTTTTTAATTGCAGGAGCTAGCTTGCTGGCGAAAAACTTGTGGACGCCGCAGACATTCAGGATGTACGCGTTATCGTTGACGTTTTTCGCGAGCAGAGCTCGCTCCTACAGAGGTGTTACCCGCGCAGCCAGGAATCAACGGTGCTGGCGCCGTACTCTTCCTTCCAGGCTTTCAAGCCGCGATGGTTGCCGCCCTTGGTCTCGATCAGTTCGCCGGTGTGCGGGTTCTGATAAACCTTGACCACGCGTGCACGGCGGGTTTTTGGTGCGGCGGCCTGCTGCAGGTTGGATTTCGGGTTTGGATCGAGAATGGCGATCACATCCCGCAGGCTCTTGCCGTAGGTTTTCATCAGCCCCTGGAGCTTGGATTCGAATTCGATTTCTTTCTTCAGCCCGGCATCATTCTTCAGCGATTCCAGCTGCGCGAGCTGCTCCTGAAGGGCCTTTTCAGCTGCACGAAATTCAGCGAGTCTGGACAATATCTTTACTCCAATAGTGTATTTGGCTGATACCCACCGCCAACAAAGCCAACAGTCTGGAGCCTTGCAGCGAATCGGTGAGAGTGACCCACCTGCCCAAATTGCTCAGGCAGGAAAAATTGTAGTAGTTAATTGTCGCGGAGTAAATCAAGTCTTTTTCATCATGTAACAAATGTCAGGAAGCTGATGCATTTTGGTGCATCAGTTTGATTGCATGTGAATTTTTTCGGGTAACCGGCACGATCGTCTAATGTTTGTGTAACTCGACTATGAATTGTGCTGCCGGCATCGGTCGACCATACAGATAACCCTGCAAAAAGTTCACTTTGTGCTGCGCCAGATAATCACTTTGTTCTTGTGTTTCTACGCCTTCGGCGACTATTCCCAGATCGAGTTTGCCGGACAGTTCGATGATGCTGTCCAGAATATGCCGTGACAGTGCATCGGCACCGATCATTGCCACGAAACTCTGATCGATTTTCAGGAAGTCGACATTGAACTGGCGCAAATAACCCAGGCTGGAGTGACCGGTACCGAAATCATCGATGGCGATCATCACCCCCAGTTCATGTAACTGTTCGAACAATTGAAGGGTGATGGCCGTGGGCTCGATCAGTTCGCGCTCGGTCAACTCCAGCACCAGGGCGATTTTCCCGGGGGGGAAGGCCGCCAGCAGTTCGCGACAGTCCTCGACCAGTTGCAAATCGTGGCAATGACTGGCGGTGATGTTGATGCCCAGATGAAAGTGTTCGTCGTCGTCAGCAATGTGTGGACCGAGCAAAGCTGCCGTCTGCTGCATCAGCGAGCGGGTCATCGGCACGATCAGCCCCGAGTGCTCGGCAAAGGGAATGAACAGGTCGGGGCGCACCAGCCCATCCTTGGGATGGTTCCAGCGCATCAGCACCTCGGCGCCGGCCCAGCGCTTGCTGTCGCCGTGCACCACCGGTTGGAAGTAGGGGATGAACTCGCCGGCTTCCAGTGCGCGCTGCAGTTCATGG
Source organism: Pseudomonas sp. F007 (assembly GCF_057814275.1). Taxonomy (NCBI): domain Bacteria; kingdom Pseudomonadati; phylum Pseudomonadota; class Gammaproteobacteria; order Pseudomonadales; family Pseudomonadaceae; genus Pseudomonas; species Pseudomonas sp. F007. The sequence goes on from NZ_JBVATA010000008.1 coordinate 164,533, forward strand.
CTCGGGGATGTCGAGCGCCGCTGCGTCCAGTGGGCGAGGGTGCCGGCAATCATCCCGAAAAACATCAGCAAGCTGAATACCGGCGGGTATTCGCTGAGCATGTAGCGCCAGGCTTCGCCCTCGGGGAAGCCGGCCTGCACGCTGAAGGCGTACCTGGCGGAGGCCAGGGTATTGCTGGCGACCGGGAAGGTCGGCAGCGGGCCGTTGTGCACCTGCAGGTCGGCGGACAGCCAGTTGTCGCCGACCTGCAGCAGCAACAGGGTCTGGCGGCCGATCATGCGCAGGACATTGCTCAGGTGGTAGCCATCGAGGGTGGTCAGCGCGCCGCCCCGGCCTTCGCTGAGGCGGTACACCAGCAGGGCCGAGTTGGGCGTGACCGGGTTGCCATTCATCAGCCACAATTTTCCGTGGGTGTAATCGCCCGGGTCGACCTTTTCCTCGAAATCGCCGAACAGCGAACTGCAATAGAGGTTGTTATCCCACACCAGATTGGTCGAACGCACGAAAGGCCGGCGGGTGACTTGTTCACGCAGGGCCAGTTGCGCCTCGGCGCAGGGTTTGCCAGCCAGGGGCAGCAGCAGTTGGGCGGCGTGGGAGGTGTTGTCGAGCATCAGGTCGAACTGGCGCACCGCCTCTTCGGCGGTCTGATGACTGCTTTGCATCAACCGGCGCTCGGCCTGTACGTAGAGGATCGACGCCCCCAGCAGTATCGGGACCAACGCCACGAGCAGGGTCAGGGTGTTGCGGATCACCGGCTTGCGACGGCGTCTGAGATTCAGCGGCATTTGACGAACCTGGGACAAGGGATTGGGGCTCTCAAATGCAGGTGTGGCAACGGCATGCCTTCCAATGAAGAGATCGGACACCGGGATGATAGATGGCCTTGACCGATTGTGCCGCGCATTTGTGTCTGCAACAAATCCTTTGCAGGCGTGGGAAAAAGGCGGATTTTAGAGAGAAGGCGGACAAAACTGTTTACGCTGTGTAGAATCGATTTACGCATATAAGAATAAGCGCTTCTGTCTACAGAAGACGTACCCGCAAAGCCTTGGGTCGACAATGAAGATATTTGGGTTCCAATTGATCTACGGTGATTTTCTCGCCCGAAGTGTGCGAGGCATCTCCTGTGCGCCACCGGCTGTCCTCAGCAGTGCTTGTTACTGACCAATCGTTGATTACAACAGCATGATGAGGCAACAACCATGGCAGATTTATACGAAAACCCAATGGGCCTGATGGGCTTCGAGTTCATCGAATTCGCATCGCCAACCCCGAACACCCTGGAGCCGATCTTCGAGATCATGGGCTTCACCAAGGTCGCGACCCACCGTTCGAAAAACGTGCACCTGTATCGCCAGGGCGCGATCAACCTGATCCTCAACAACGAACCCCATAGCGTCGCCTCGTACTTTGCCGCCGAGCACGGTCCGTCAGTGTGTGGCATGGCGTTCCGCGTCAAGGACTCGCAAAAGGCCTACAACCGCGCCCTGGAACTCGGCGCCCAGCCGATCCACGTCGAGACCGGTCCGATGGAGCTGAACCTGCCGGCCATCAAGGGCATCGGCGGTGCGCCGCTGTACCTGATCGACCGTTTCGGCGAAGGCAGCTCGATCTACGACATCGACTTCGTGTTCATCGAAGGCGTCGACCGCAACCCAGTGGGCGCGGGCCTGAAAATCATCGACCACCTGACCCACAACGTCTACCGCGGGCGCATGGCCTACTGGGCGAACTTCTACGAGAAGCTGTTCAACTTCCGCGAAATTCGTTACTTCGACATCAAGGGCGAGTACACCGGCCTGACCTCCAAGGCCATGACTGCGCCGGATGGCATGATCCGTATCCCGTTGAACGAAGAATCGTCCAAGGGCGCCGGGCAGATCGAAGAGTTCCTGATGCAGTTCAACGGCGAAGGCATCCAGCACGTGGCGTTCCTGTCCGATGACCTGGTCAAGACCTGGGATCACCTGAAAAGCATCGGCATGCGCTTCATGACCGCACCGCCGGAGACCTACTACGAAATGCTCGAAGGCCGCCTGCCGAACCACGGCGAGCCAGTGGGCGAGTTGCAGGCCCGCGGCATTCTGCTCGACGGTTCCTCCGAAGCTGGCGACAAGCGCCTGCTGCTGCAGATCTTCTCGGAAACCCTGATGGGCCCGGTGTTCTTCGAATTCATCCAGCGCAAGGGCGACGATGGCTTCGGCGAGGGCAACTTCAAGGCGCTGTTCGAATCGATCGAGCGAGACCAGGTGCGTCGTGGGGTGTTGACCACCGAGTAACACGAGGTGCTGTAGGAGCTGGCTTGTCGGGTCGCCGCATCGCAGCGAAAAACCCGAGACCGCCGCGCGGCATCAGGTTCACCGCGTCATCGTTGGCGACCTTCGCCAGCAAGCTGGCTCCTACAGGGTCTGCGGCCATCCACACATGCCGCGACCACCACAAACCTTGTAGACGCTGGCTTGTCGGGTCGCCGCATCGCAGCGAAAAACCCGAGACCGCCGCGCGGCATCAGGTTCACCGCGTCATCGTTGACGACCTTCGCCAGCAAGCTGGCTCCTACAGGGGCTGCGGCCATCCACACATACCGCGACCACCCCAAAACCTCGTAGGAGCTGGCTTGCCAGCGAAAAACCCGAGACCGCCGCGCGGCATCAGGTTCACCGCGTCATCGTTGACGACCTTCGCCAGCAAGCTGGCTCCTACAGGGGCTGCGGCCATCCACACATACCGCGACCACCCCAAAACCTCGTAGGAGCTGGCTTGCCAGCGAAAAAACCGAGACCGCCGCGCGGCATCAGGTTCACCGCGTCATCGTTGGCGACCTTCGCCAGCAAGCTGGCTCCTACAGGGTCTGCGGCCATCCACACATGCCGCGACCACCACAAACCTTGTAGACGCTGGCTTGCCAGCGAAGGCTGCCCCAAGCATTGCATCGCCGGAACCGACGCCTTCGCCGGCAAGCCGGCTCCTACAGTTAGTCCTACACAGCCCTGCGCTGTCGCGCCAGATGCTTGGCCCCTTCGAACACCAGCACCACTACCGCCAGCCAGATCGGCAGGTAGGTCAGCCATTCCCCGGCCTTTATGCTCTCACCCAGCAGCAGGGCCACCCCCAGCAACAACACCGGCTCGACATAGCTGAGCAGCCCGAACAGGCTGAACGGCAGCAGGCGGCTGGCAATGATGTAGACCACCAGCGCCGAAGCGCTGATCAGGCCCAGCACCGGGATCAGCAGTGACAGCCACGGGTGCTGCTGGAACACGCCAAAGCCTTGCACCCCGGTCTGTACCACCCAGAATGCCACCGGCAGCAACAGTGCCATGTCCAGCCACAGGCCACCCAAATTATCCGCCGCCAGGCGCCGACGCAGGACGAAGTAGGTCGGGTAGCCGATCGCAACCAGCAGGGTCGCCCAGGAAAAACTGCCGACCTGGTACAACTCGTTGATCACCCCCAACGTTGCCAGGCAGGCCGCGACTTTCTGCAAATACGACAGGCGCTCGCCGTAAACAATGCGTCCGGTCAGGACCATGGTCAGCGGCAGCAGGAAATACCCCAGTGACACATCCAGGCTATGCCCGTTCAGCGGCGCCCACATGAACAGCCACAGCTGCACCCCGAGCAGTGCCGACGACAGTAGCAAGCCCAGCATCAAAAGCGGTTTGCCGGCGACTCGGCGCAGCAGCTCGACCACCCGTTTCCATTCCCCGGACACCAGCATGAACACCGTCATGCACGGCACCGTCAGCAGCATGCGCCAGCCGAAAATCTCCACGCCATCGAGCGGCGCCAGCAGCGACGTGTAGAAATACATGACGGCAAACAGCACCGAGGCAAACACCGATAGAGCAATACCTTTAGACACGCGTTCCTCGCGACAGGTGGGGCAGCCAGTGGGAGACGCAGAGAATAGCGCATCCGGCGCCGTGATTGCGCCCGGGGCATTTAGCGCACGGCGGATCCGATTTCCTGGTGTTCATGGGCAAGGAAGGCGACTAAGTATTCGGACTAGTCCTACATACTGGTGTAACGGCTGTACGTAGGCTTTCTCGCCTCATTGTTATTTTTGGCGAATACACCTACATGGATAACTGTAAAAGTCTTGCTCTGCACCCATTGACCTACGCTCTGAGGCTGATGTCGGTAAGCCCGCTCCTGTTAGTGGGCGAAATGGTGCATGCATCGAACATTGCGCCGGGACAAACCCTGAACATCGATAGCTCATATGCTCGTGCTTTCTATCAATTGAATCTGGGATCGACCTTGAACGCCGATGGTGCCCAGACTCTGGGAATTACCAATAGGGGCGGCACCGTGAACCTCAATGGTTCGGATGTACGCCCTTCGGGTGGCAGCAGTGATGGCATTGTCATGACGGGAGGTGATGCCAACGTCAACTCAAGCGTGATAACCAGCAACGCTTTCGGCATGAGCCTGAGGCTCGATAGTGCTTCAGGCAGAACCTCTACCGCTACGCTGACGGACTCTACAATCAATGCCGGCTTCACCGCGATTGCGGTGCAGAACAACAGTCATGTCACGTTGCTGCGATCCGCGATCAATGGCACTGCTGCGTTATCAGGCTACGGGTTGCAATTGCTCGCGGGGAGTGCCACGGCCATCGACAGTACGATTACCGGGCATAAAGCGGGTGTCTGGATTCGTGCTGATGCAGCTGACGATACGCCAGGCAGGTTGATCTTGAACAATTCCCATGTGACAGCTTTCGATGGTCCGGCGATTCTCATCGGCACCGTCGGTAGTGGCGTGCTCGAAGCTGAGATCTCCGTCAATAACGGCTCAACGCTTTCTGCAAGTAACGGCATTTTGATGGATGTACGTGAAGGCGGCGAAGCCAATTTGCGCGTCAATAACAGCACGTTGGTCGGTGACATTGTGGCCGATAGCGTTAGCACTGCAACGGTTTCGCTGGAGAACTTTGCCGCGTTGACCGGCAACTTGCATAACGTTCAGAGCTTGCATGTGAATAACAGCCAGATGATCGGCGACGTGGTTGCCAATGGTAGTGGTACGGCAAACGTGATGTTGGAAAACTTCGCTTCGCTCACCGGTAACCTGGAAAGCGTGAAGGACTTGGGCATCGCGAGTAATGCCCGTTGGGTCATGGTAGGTGATGCTCAGGTTGAAAACCTGAAGATCAATGGCGGGACTGTCCAGTTCGGTAACCCTGGCGAATTCTTCCAACTGAAGCTGGAGACCTTGGCTGGCACCGGGGGCACTTTTGCCATGCACGGCAATTTTCACACCGGGCAGATCAACACCTTGACCGTTGTCGGCGCCGCCACTGGCAGTCACCTCATCGCGCTGGATGCCAGCGGCAGCGAACCGCAGTCGGCGAGCTCGATCCCTGTGGTTTCGATCGGCAGCGGTGATGCGAATTTCGCCCTGGCTGGTGGCGCGGTCGAACTTGGGGCCTACTCCTATGACTTGATCAAGGTCGGTGGCAATGAATGGTTCCTCAACAGCGAGTCGCGAGTGATCAGTCCGGGCACACAGTCGGTGCTTGCACTGTCGAATGCCGCACCTTCGGCTTGGTACGGCGAACTCAGTAGTCTGCGCAGTCGCATGGGGGAAGTCCGCATGGACCAAGGCAAGGCCGGTGGGTGGGTGCGCACCTACGGCAACAAGTTCAATGTCGATGCCGGCGCAGGTACGGCTTATCAGCAAGTCCAGCAGGGCCTGGCGCTCGGTGTGGATACACCCTTGCCGATAGACGACGGTCAGTGGCTGGTGGGGCTGATGGGCGGTTACGGTAAGTCTGACCTGAACCTGAGTCGGGGCACCAGCGGCACAATCGACAGCTATTACTTCGGTGCCTACAGCACTTGGCTGGATGAGCCGAGTGGTTATTACTTCGATGGTGTGCTCAAGTTCAACCGTTTCCAGAACGAGTCGGATGTGCGCTTGAGCGACGGCAAGAAAACCAAAGGTAAGTATTCGAGCAATGGGGTTGGCGCGTCACTGGAATTCGGGCGTCACATCAAACTGGATAATACGTTTTTCGTCGAACCCTTCACTCAATTGTCGGGGCTCGTCATCGACGGCCAGGATTACCACCTGGAAAACGGCTTATCTGCCGAGAGTGGTCGTACCAAGTCATTGCTGGGCAAAGCTGGTGCCACTGTCGGGCGTGACTTCAACTGGGGAGAAAAGCTCGTTCAACCTTACCTGCGTGGCGCCTATGTACATGAGTTCGCCACTCACAATGAGGTGAAGGTCAACGACAATCGGTTCAATAATGACCTGTCGGGCTCCCGTGCCGAACTGGGAGCCGGTGTCGCCGTGTCGTTGGGCGACAGGGTCTCTATTCATGCCGATTTCGACTACAGCAATGGCAGCAAGATCGAGCAGCCGTGGGGTGCCAACGTCGGTGTGCGCTATCTCTGGTAACGGTGGCTGCGGGCCATCCGCCCCGAGACAAAATGGCTGACGTCATTGAACCCCGGCGTCGAGGCGTGCCCCGGCGTCACCAGCGAATCGACCAGGGCTTCGTCTTCGGCGGTGATCTTCACGTCCAGCGCCTTGATGTAGGTGTCCCATTGCGCCTCGGTGCGCGGCCCGACGATGGCCGAGGTCACCGCGCCGTTGTTCAGCACCCAGGCAATCGCGAACTCGACCAGGCCGACCCCACGCTGTTGGGTGTACTGCTGCAACTGCTGGGCGATGCGCAGGGACTCGGTGCGCCATTCGGTTTCGAGGATGCGCTTGTCCTGGCGCCCGGCGCGGCTGTTGCTGTCCGGCGCAACGTCGGGGGCGTACTTGCCGCTGAGCACGCCACGGGCCAGCGGGCTGTAGGGCACTACACCGAGGCCATGGGCATGGGCGGCGGTGATCTGTTCGGTTTCTGCCTGGCGGTTGACGATGTTGTACAGCGGCTGGCTGATCACCGGCTGATCCACCCCCAGGCGCTCGGCCACCCGCATCACCTCACTGATGCGCCAGCCACGGTAGTTGGACAGGCCCCAATAGCGGATCTTGCCCTGGCGAATCAGCTCGCCGATGGCCGCCACCGTGACCTCCAGCGGGGTGTTGTGGTCTTCGCGGTGCAGGTAATAGATGTCCAGGTAGTCGGTGTCCAGGCGGCTCAGGCTGGCCTCGATCGCATTGAAGATGTGCTTGCGGTTGAGGCCGGCGCGATTCGGTACACCGTCCACCGGGCCGAAACCGACCTTGGAGGCCAGCACCCATTGATCGCGATTGCCGGCGATGGCCTCGCCGACAATCTCCTCGGAGCGACCGTTGGTGTAGACGTCGGCGGTGTCGATGAAATTGATGCCCTGGTCCCAGGCCTTGTCGATGATCCGCAGCGAATCTTCGGTGCTGGTCTGTTCGCCGAACATCATGCTGCCCAGGGTCAGGGTGGACACCTGCAGGCCGGAACGGCCGAGTGTGCGGTAGCTCATGACGAATTCCTTTTACCGGAGGGAAAGGCTCAATCAGATACCAGAAGGGGGGATGTGGGCAACCGTATTTATCCACTGCCGGGCTGGATAAAAAAAGGCCACCGCAACCCGACGTTGCGATGACCCGAGGGTGACACGTGCCTGACGCTCGATCAGCAAAAAATCAATGCGCCCCGGCCGCCTTGTTCAAATCGCTTTCCGCCCATTCGGTGTACACACAGGCATCCGCCGTGGCCCAGCGCACCCGCACCGGATCCCCGGCCTTGAGCGGCATGCCCGCAGCGGACAGGGCCTTGACGGTCATCGAGGTGCCGCCGGACGTCACTACGCTGCAGGTCTGGCTTTCACCGAGGAACAACACTTCCACGACCTTGGCCGAGACTTGGTTCCAGCCGGCGGCCAGCGGTTCTTCGGCGGCCTGGGCGACGCTCAGGGCCAGGGCTTTTTCCGGACGGACCATCAGCAGTACATCCTGCTCGGTCTGCAGGCCGGCGGTCAGGCGGATCGACAGCGGTTGGCCTTCGAACGACGCCGCAGCGTTGCCCTGGGCCTTGAGCCGCAGGAAGTTGGAGTTGCCGAGGAACGAGGCGACGAAAGCGTTCGGCGGGTTCTGGTAGAGGTCATAGCCACTGCCCAGGCCGACGATTTTGCCGTGGCTGAAGATCGCGATGCGTTGCGACAGGCGCATGGCTTCCTCCTGGTCGTGGGTCACGTAGACGATGGTGATGCCCAGGCGCCGATGCAGTTGGCGCAGCTCGTCCTGCAGGTCTTCACGGAGTTTTTTGTCCAGCGCACCGAGGGGTTCGTCCATCAGCAGGATGCGTGGCTCGTAGACCAGCGCGCGGGCGATGGCCACCCGCTGTTGCTGGCCGCCGGACAGTTGCGAAGGGCGGCGATGGGCAAACTTATCGAGCTGCACCAGCTTGAGCATGGCGTCGACCCGGCGCTCGCGTTCGGCAGCCGCCAGTTTGCGAATCTGCAGCGGGAAGGCGATGTTGTCGCGCACCGACAGGTGCGGGAACAGCGAGTAACGCTGGAACACCATGCCGATGTCGCGTTTGTGCGGCGGCACGTTCACCAGCGACTGGCCGTTGACCAGGATCTCGCCGCTGCTCGGCGTTTCGAAGCCGGCGAGCATCGACAGGGTGGTGCTTTTGCCCGAGCCGCTGGAGCCGAGGAAGGTCAGGAACTCACCGTCCTTGATGTCCAGCGAGATGTTGTCCACGGCAGCGAAGTCGCCGTAGTGCTTGTTCAGGTTGCGCAGGCTGACCAATGGCTGGTCGTGGTGCCGGGCGCTGTCTTTGATCACTGCACTCATGTCTTGCTCCTCTGCGCTCAGGCGCTGATTTCGTTGCGCCGGCGCAGGGCGGCGGCGATGACCATGACCAATACCGAAAGGCCGATCAGCAGCGTCGAAGCGACGGCGATCACCGGTGTCAGGTCCTGGCGCAGGGTGGTCCACATTTTCACGGGAAGGGTTTGCAGGGTCGGGCTGGCCATCATCACGCTGAGCACCACTTCATCCCACGAGACGAGAAAGGCGAAGAGGGCGCCGGCGACCATGCCCGGGCGGATCGCCGGGAAGGTCACCTTGAACACCGCCTGCAACCGCGAGGCACCGCAGATCACCGCGGCGTCTTCGATCGACTGGTCGAACAGCTTCAGCGAGTTGATGATCGAGATGATGGTGAACGGCAACGCGACGATCACGTGGCTGACCACAAAGGCGAACAGGGTCCCGGTGTAGCCCAGCTTGAGGAACAGCGCGTAGACCGCCACCGCGATGATCACCAGCGGCACGATCATCGGCAGGGTGAACAGGCCGTAGAGCATTTCCCGTCCGGGAAAACGCCCGCGCACCAGGGCGAAGGCGGTCGGCAAGCCCAGGGCCACGGCGAAGAAGGTGGTCAGCAGCGCCACCTTGAGGCTGGCCATGGCCGCGTTCATCCAGTCGGCATTGGAGAAGAACTGGCCGTACCATTTCAGGGTCCAGCCCGGTGGCGGGAACACCAGCCATTGCGAGGATCCGAACGACAGCAGGACGATAAATACAATTGGCAGCAGCAGGAACAGGCCGATCAAACCGGTGGTGGCGTACAGGCCGAAGCGCATCCGTCGGCTCATCGCATTGGGAGTCAGGAGCATGACGGCTTACCTCGCGTTGCTGGCGCCAACCGGGGATTCCGGTTGCAGCTTCAGGTAGAAGTAGAACAGCACCAGGGTGATCACGATCAGCAACGCGGCGCCGGCGCTGGCCAGGCCCCAGTTGAGGAACGACTGCACCTGCTGAATGATGAACTCGGGCAGCATCATGTTCTGCGCGCCGCCGAGCAGGGCCGGGGTCACGTAGTAACCGAGGGACATCACGAACACCATCAGCCCGCCGGAAAACAGCCCCGGCCGGCACAGCGGCAGGAACACCCGGAAGAAGTTGGTCCAGGGGCTGGCGCCGCAGATCGAGCCGGCCTGCAGGATCATCGGGTCGATGGCCTGCATGGTCGCCTGCAACGGCAGCACGATGAACGGGATCATGATGTAGCTCATGCCGATCACCACACCGGTGAGGTTATGCACCATCTCCAGCGGCTGATCGATGATGCCCAGGGCCATCAGGGTCTTGTTGATCACCCCCGAGGCTTGCAGCAACACCAGCCAGGAATAGGTGCGGGCCAGCAGGCTGGTCCACATCGACAGCAGCACGATGTTGAGGATCCAGCGTCCCCAGCCGCGGGGCACCAGGGTGATCGCCCAGGCCAGCGGAAAGCCCAGCAGCAGGCTGAACACGGTCACCAGGCCGGCCACCGAGAAGGTGTTGAGCAAGACCCGAGCGTAGGCCGAGTTGGCGAACAGCTGCTCGTAGTTGCCCAGCCCCGGCACCGGCTCCAGCACGCCGCGCAGCAGCAGGCCGATCAGCGGGGCGAGAAAGAACAGACCCAGGAACAGCAGCGCCGGGAGCAGGTTGCTCGCGCCGCGCCAGCGCTGGGCCAGGCTCGGTGCTTGACTCATCGCAGGTGCCTGGCCGGCAGCGCCAGCGGCGCTCCCGGCAGGTGTGGATGGACGGGATGCAGGAACCGTCATTTTCATTTGACCAGCCATTCGTTCCACCGTGTCGCGATGGCCTGGCCGTTTTTGGCCCAGTACGCGAAATCAAGAGTGATCTGGTCCTTGGCGTAGGCCGTTGGCAGGTTGGGCGCCAGTACCGAATCCAGGCGCGCCAGGCTGTCGACGTTGACCGGCGCGTAGGCGGTGAGGTTGGAGAAGTCGGCCTGACCCTTGGCGCTGCTGGCGTTGGCCAGGAACTTCATCGCCGCGTCCTTGTTTTTCGAGCCCTTGGGGATGACCAGGATGTCGGCCATGACCAGGTTCTGTTTCCAGCTCACGCCAACCGGCGCGCCGTCCTGCTGCAGGGCGTGGATGCGGCCGTTCCAGAACTGACCCATGCTCGCTTCGCCGGAGGCCAGCAGCTGTTGCGATTGCGCGCCGCCGCCCCACCAGACGATGTCTTTCTTGATGGTGTCGAGCTTCTTGAAGGCGCGGTCCAGATCCAGCGGGTACAGCTTGTCGGGCGCTACGCCATCGGCCAGCAGGGCCAGTTCGAGCACGCCGGGGCTGGGCCATTTGTAGAGGGCACGTTTGCCGGGGTAGGTCTTGGTGTCGAACAGCGCGGACCAGTCCTGCGGCTTGTTGGCGCCCAGCTTGCCTTCGTTGTAGCCGAGGACGAAGGAGAAGAAGAACGAGCCGACACCGTGATCGGAGACGAAGCGCGGGTCGATCTTGCTGCGGTCGATGACGTTGAAGTCGAGGGGTTCGAGCAGGCCTTCGGCGGCGGCGCGCAGGGCGAAGTCGGCTTCGACGTCGACCACGTCCCACTGCACGTTGCCGCTCTCGACCATGGCCTTGAGCTTGCCGTAGTCGGTCGGGCCGTCCTGGACCACGGTGATGCCACTGGCCTTGCTGAACGGGTCGGCCCAGGCCTGCTTCTGCGCGTCCTGGGTACTCCCGCCCCAGCTGACGAAGTTGACGCTTTCAGCGGCCATCAACGCTTGGCTGGTCGCGCTCAGCAGGCCGGCGAACAGCACTGCGGTGACACGTTTGTTCAACACCATTTTTACGCCCTCATTGTTGTGTTTATGAGCGGGGCTTTGAGTGCCCGCCTATCGGGAGCAGAAGGTCCATCGAGTCGCTGAGACTGTCCGGCCTATGGAATGACATATTATGGTATACCAAGCTTTTTGCAAGCATTTTGCCGTACCGGCTATCTGCTGGGATGGTTTTTTTTGGGGTATCTGTGTTGGCTGGGGCTGACGACCGCCACCCATTACCTATGGGGACCCTTGTAGGAGCTGGCTTGCCAGCGAAGGCGTCCGGATTGTTCACGCAAAGCTTCAGATTGCCTTCGCTGGCAAGCCAGCTCCTACACAGGTGTATGCCCAAGAGGGGGAACCGCTCAGCCGATAAAGGGAATACTCTCCACCACCTCCAGGTCATACCCGGTCAAACCCGCGTACTTCAGCGGCGGCCCCAGGTGGCGTAGCTTGCCCACCCCGAGGTTCTGCAGAATCTGCGCGCCGGTGCCGACTTCCGAGTAGATCCGCGACTGCGAGCGGCTGAACTGGCGCGGTGCCTGAGTCAGTTGCGGGACGCGTTCGAGCAAGGCCTGGGACGATTCGTGGTTGGCCAGCACCACCACCACGCCGCGACCTTCCTCGGCCACCCGCTGCAACGCGGCCCACAGCGTCCAGTTCGACGGGCCGCTGTATTCGGCGCCGACCAGGTCACGCAGCGGGTCGATGACGTGCACTCGCACCAGGGTGGGCTCATCGTGGCGCAGCTCGCCCATGACCATTGCCATGTGGACACCGCCTTCGATGCGATCCTCATAGGTGATCAGACGAAAGGTGCCATGCACGGTGGGCAGCTCGCGTTCGCCGATGCGCTCGACCGTGTGTTCGGTGCTCAGGCGGTAGTGGATCAGGTCGGCGATGGTGCCGATCTTGATCCCGTGTTTTTGCGCGAAGATTTCCAGGTCCGGGCGGCGGGCCATGGTGCCGTCGTCGTTCATCACCTCGACAATCACCGAGGCCGGGGTGAAGCCGGCCAGGCGCGCCAGGTCGCAGCCGGCTTCGGTGTGGCCGGCGCGGGTCAGCACCCCGCCTTCGCGGGCGCGCAGCGGGAAGATGTGGCCGGGCTGGACGATATCGGCGGCTGTCGCACCGGGGGTAACGACGGCGGCTACGGTGCGTGCGCGGTCGGCGGCGGAGATGCCGGTGGTGACCCCGGTGGCGGCTTCGATCGACACCGTGAACGCGGTGCTGAACACACTGCCATTGCTCGGCACCATCTGCTCCAGGCCGAGGCGCTGGCAGTGTTCGTCGGTCAGGGTCAGGCAGATCAGGCCACGTGCTTCGCGAGCCATGAAGCTGATGGCGGCGGCGTTGCAGCAATCGGCGGCGAGCAGCAGGTCGCCTTCGTTTTCACGGTCTTCGTCGTCAACCAGCAGGACCATTTTGCCGAGGCGGTAATCTTCGAGGATTTCTTCGATGCTGTTGAAGGCCATGCTGGACTCCCGGTGTTTGTAGGAAATATAGTGTGGTATACCATAATACATAAAAACGAGGAGGTCACGATGAAGGCTTACTGGATTGCCCATGTGGATGTCAGCGACACCGATCAATACAGCCAATACACCCAACGCGCGCCCAAGGCATTTGCCGCTTACGGCGGCCGCCTGCTGGCCCGCGGCGGTCGCAGCGAAGCCCTGGAAGGCCGGCCGACGCCGCAGCGCAGTGTGGTGATTGAATTTGATTCCTATGAACAGGCGCTGGCCTGTTATCACTCGGATTTGTATCAGGAGGCGAAGGGGCACCGGGAGGGTGTGGCGCGGGCGGAGGTGATTATTGTGGAGGGGGTGGTGCCGGTCTAATGAGCGCCGGATGCTGGATGCCCCTGTCGGAAAAACCTGTGATGGATCCTGTGAACCCTGTGGGAGCTAGCCTGCTAGCGATTGCGGTGGATCAGCCGCTAAAAGTGTTGAAAGTGCCGGCCTCATCGCTAGCAGGCTAGCTCCCACAAGGGATTTTCCACAGTCTGGGGGAGGGACTCAACGGATGAAGTGAATCTTTCCGCTATCGTCATTGCCAATGTAAATCCCGTAGACCCCAGCCTGGCGCTCTTCGATGTAACGCTCGAGAATCTGCCGGATGGCCGGGTAATAGATCTGGTCCCAGGGGATGTCTTCGGGGGCGAAGAATTGGTAGGCGAGGGTTTCCGGGCCGAACTGGCCGGTGATCTCCAGGGCGATCGCGCGGAAGATGATGTACACCTCGCTGATCTGCGGCACGCTGAAGATCGAGTAGGGCGAGAGGATTTCCCCGCGCACGCCGCTTTCTTCCCAGACCTCGCGCAACGCTGCCTGCTCGGTGGTTTCCCCGGCTTCCATGAAGCCCGCCGGCAGCGTCCAGGTGCCCGGACGCGGCGGGATCGCGCGTTGGCACAACAGGTATTTGCCGTCCTGCTCGATGATGCAGCCGGCAATGATTTTCGGGTTGATGTAGTGGACGTAGCCGCAGCCACGGCACATCAGGCGCTCGTGCGTATCGCCCGGCGGTAACTGCGACTTGAGGTCAGGGCTACCGCATTTTGGGCAAAAGCTCGGGCTGAACATGATCAACGACCTATGCGAGGTTCTTTCAGGGCGATGGGCTGGGTGATCGCGGGGATCGCGCCGGTTTCTTCCTGCTTGCGCTTGAGGTAGTCGAGGGCGACGTTGGCAGCGGCGCGAACGTGGTCGACACAGGCCTGGTGGGCGGCGAGGGCATCACCGCTCTTGATCGCCTCGACCATGCGTTCCATTTCCTGGTTGCTCGCGCCACGGCGGTTTTCCTGGGACACCGAGGTCGCCCGCAGGTAGCTGATGCGCGCCTGCAACTGACGCAGCTGGGTGGCGGCGACGTGGTTGCCCGACCCTTCCAGCAGTACGTCGTAGAAGCCCTGCACCGAGTCGATGACCTGCTGCAGTTCACCTTCCTTGAGCGCCTGGCGGTTTTCTTCCAGGGCTTTTTCCAGGGCCTTGATGTCCCGCGCCTTGGCCCGCAGGGTGAACAGCTGGACGATCAGGCCTTCGAGCACGCAACGCAGCTCATAGATGTCGACGGCATCGGCCAGGGTGATGATCGCCACCCGTGGACCCTTGGCGTCGGCGAACTCCACCAGGCCTTCGGATTCCAGGTGACGCAAGGCTTCACGCACCGAGGTGCGGCTCACGCCCAGGCGATCGCACAGATCGCGTTCGACCAGGCGATCGCCCGGTAGAAGCTGGAAGTTCATGATGGCGCTTCGCAGTTTATCCAGCACGATTTCGCGCAGGGTAACGGGGTTGCGATTGACCTTGAAGCTGTCGTCGAGTGGCAGGCGTTTCATGGGGTACGCTCTAAAATTGGCTGTCCCTGCACAACGGGCATCGTCCGTGCGCGTTCGGTTCAGACAGCCTAAGGTTGACTTGAGGCCTCGGCGTCGGCTTCGGCGAAGGCTTCGCGGGCCAGCCGGAAGCTGTCCACGGCCGCCGGGACGCCGCAATAAATGCCGACCTGAAGCAGAATTTCGCGTATTTGCTCACGACTCAGGCCGTTACGCAAGGCGCCGCGCACATGCAGCTTGAGTTCGTGCGGACGGTTGAGCGCCGAGATCATCGCCAGGTTGATCATGCTGCGCTCCTTGAGCGACAAGCCCTCGCGCCCCCAGACATGGCCCCAGCAGTACTCGGTGACCATTTCCTGCAGCGGCCGGGTGAAGTCATCGGCGTTCTCGATGGAGCGATTGACATAGGCCTCGCCGAGCACCTGGGTGCGGATTTGCAGGCCTCTCTGGTATTTTTCGTTGCTCATTTCAATGTCTCCCATGAATCCCGGGGTGGAAACCCGTGTAGGAGCTGGCTTGCCAGCGAAGGCGTCGTCAAGTGCGCTTTCGCCGGCAAGCCGGCTCCTACAAAAGCATGTCATCGCCGGCAGGTGTGGGCTTCAAGCAGCCCCTACAACCCACCCATCAAGGTGTATTTGATTTCCAGATAATCCTCGATCCCATACTTGGAACCTTCACGCCCAAGGCCCGAGGATTTGATCCCGCCAAAGGGTGCGACTTCGGTGGAAATCAACCCTTCGTTGATCCCGACCATGCCGTACTCCAGCGCTTCGCTCATGCGCCACGCCCGGCCCAGATCGCGGGTGTAGCAGTAGGCGGCGAGGCCGAATTCGGTGTCGTTGGCCATCTGCACGGCCTCGGCTTCGCTGCTGAAACGGAACACCGCCGCCAGCGGGCCGAAGGTTTCCTGGGTCGCGACCTGCATCTGCGCGGTCACGCCCACCAGCACCGTCGGCTGGAAGAAACCATGGCCCAGGGCATGCCGCTCACCGCCACACAGCAGCTCGGCACCCTGGGCGAGGGCGTCCTGCACGTGCTCCTCGACCTTGGCCACCGCGCGTTCGTTGATCAGCGGACCTTGAGTCACGCCACTGTCGAAACCGCTACCGACCTGCAATTGCCCGACCCGTTCGGCCAGCCGGGCGACGAACGTATCGTGGATGCCGTCCTGCACCAGGAAGCGGTTCACGCAGACACAGGTCTGCCCGGCGTTGCGGAATTTGGCGATCAACGCGCCTTCCAGCGCACGCTCGAGATCGGCATCGTCGAAGACAATAAAGGGCGCGTTCCCCCCCAACTCCAGCGAGACCTTTTTCAGGGTCGGCGCGCACTGCGCCATGAGCAATTTGCCAATCGCCGTCGAACCGGTGAACGACAGCTTGCGTACCTTGGCGCTGGCGGTGAGTTCGCCGCCAATGGCGATGGCGTCGCCGGTGATCACGTTGAAAATCCCCGGCGGAACTCCGGCCTGCTCGGCCAGCGCCGCCATGGCCAGGGCCGAGAATGGGGTTTCCGGCGCCGGCTTGACGATGCATGGGCAACCAGCGGCCAAGGCTGGGCCGGCCTTGCGGGTGATCATGGCGGCGGGGAAGTTCCACGGTGTGATCGCGGCGACTACACCGATCGGATCTTTACTGACGACGATGCGCGCGTCGCCCTTGTGGCTGGGAATGGTGTCGCCGTAGATGCGCTTGGCTTCTTCGGCGAACCACTCGATAAAGCTCGCCGCGTAGAGGATTTCGCCCTTGGCCTCGGCCAGTGGCTTGCCTTGTTCGAGGGTGAGGATCGCGGCCAGGTCGTCGGCGTTTTCCAGCATCAGCCCGTGCCAGCGCTTGAGAATGTTGCTGCGTTCCTTGGCGGTCAGTCCACGCCAGGCCGGCCAGGCTTTGTTGGCGGCGTCTATGGCCAGGCGCGCGTGCTCGGCGCCGAGGTTGGGCACCCGGCCGATGAGTTCACCGTTGGCCGGGTTGAAGATGTCCTGCTGCGCACCGTCGGGCGCGTCGAGCCACTGGCCGTTGATATAGGCCTGCTGGCGGAACAGGGGGGAGGCGGCTGGGTTCATGCGGGCTCCTGGCAAGAAATAATTGACCTTTGTAGGAGCGAGCTTGCTCGCGAAGACGGACTGACATTCAACATCAATGTCGACTGATACACCGCCTTCGCGAGCAAGCTCGCTCCTACAGGGAAGGGCTGTGTCAGGCCAGCGTGGGCAACGGCCCGAGCTTGCCTTTGTGGTAGATCATCGGGGTCACCGGTTGCGCGGGCAGGATCAGGTTTTTCACCGCGCCGACGATGATCGCGTGATCGCCGCCGTCGTATTCGCGCCACAACTCGCACTCGATGATCGCCGTCGCCTTGGCCAGCAACGGATTGCCCAGTTCGCTCAGGTGCCAGTCGATGCCGGCGGCCTTGTCCTTGCCCTTGCCGGCGAACGCATAGGCCTCGGCGGTCTGGTCGGCGGACAGCAGGTGAATCGCGAACTGCTTGCTGTCACGCAGGATCGGGTAGGTGTCGGAGCCGTAGTTGGGGCAGAACAGCACCAGCGCCGGGTCGATCGACAGCGCACTGAAGGCGCTGGCGGTGATGCCGACGATGGCGCCGTCCGGGTCGAGGGTGGTGACCACCGTGACGCCGGAAGGGAAGGAGCTCATGACGTCTTTGTAAATGCCGGGTTCGATCATTTTCAGGACTCCTAGCGCATGACAAACGGATCAGGCATCGGTGCCTGGGACAGGTTGATCCACACCGTTTTCAGCTCGGTGTAGGCCAGCACCGAATCGATGCCGCTTTCGCGTCCATAGCCGCTGTTCTTGAAACCGCCGATCGGCGCCATGGCCGAGACCGCGCGGTAGGTGTTGACCCAGATGATCCCCGAACGCACGTCACGGGCCAGGCGGTGGGCGCGGCCCAGGTCGCGGGTCCAGATACCGGCGGCGAGGCCGAACTGTGAGTCGTTGGCGATCGCCAGGGCTTCGGCTTCGTCCTTGAAACGGATCACCGAGGCCACCGGGCCGAAGACTTCTTCCTGCATGATCTTCATCGAATTGCGGTCGCACTCGAACAGCGTCGGCTCGTAGAACCAGCCATCGCCGAGGCCCGCCGGACGCTTGCCGCCGAGGCGCAGGCGCGCACCTTCGGCAATCGCATCGGCCACCAGGCCTTCGACCACGGCCAGTTGCTGGGCGGTGGCCATCGGGCCCATTTCGCTGCTGTCGTCCTGCGGATTGCCGATGCGGATGCGCTCGGCGCGCTGCACCAGGCGGCTGACGAATTCGTCGTAGATCTCATCCTGCACCAACAGCCGCGAGCCGGACACGCAGCTCTGCCCGGAGGCAGCGTAGATCCCGGCGATGGCGCCGTTGATCGCGCTGTCCAGGTCGGCGTCGGCGAAGATGATGTTCGGCGACTTGCCGCCCAACTCCAGCGACAGTTTGGCGAAGTTCTCGGCGCTGCTGCGCACCACATGCCGTGCCGTGGCGGCGCCGCCGGTGAAGGCGATCTTGCGCACCAGCGGATGACGGGTGAGGGCGGCGCCGGTGCTCGGGCCGTAACCGGTGACCACGTTGACCACCCCCGGCGGAATCCCCGCTTCCAGCGCCAGCCGCGCCAGTTCAAGGATGGTTGCCGAGGCGTGCTCGGACGGCTTGATCACGATGGTGTTGCCCGCCGCCAGGGCCGGCGCCAGTTTGATCGCGGTCAGGTACAGCGGGCTGTTCCACGGAATGATCGCGGCGACCACGCCCATGGCTTCATGCACGGTGTAGGCAAACAGGTCCGGCTTGTCCAGCGGCAGGGTGCCGCCTTCGAGCTTGTCGGCGAGGCCGGCGGTGTAGTGGAAAAATTCCGGCAAGTAGCTGACCTGGCCACGGGTCTCGCGGATCAGCTTGCCGTTGTCGCGGCTTTCCAGCTGCGCCAGGTGTTCCTTGTTTTCGGCGATCAGGTCACCGAGACGGCGCAGCAACTTGCCCCGCGCGGTGGCGGTCAAACCGCGCCAGGCCGGGCTGTCGAAAGCGGTCTGCGCGGCCTGCACGGCGCGCTCGACATCGGCTTCGTCGGCATCGGGCAACTGCGCCCAGGGCTCGGCCAGCGCCGGGTTGAGGCTGTCGAAAGTCTTGCCGGAGAGGGCATCGACCCATTCACCGCCGATGCACATCTGGAAGCGTGCGAGTGTCATGCAACAATCCCCTTTATCTGGTTTTGTCGGGAGTAGGCAAGGTCGAGGAACTCCAGCAGCATCTGGTTGACCAGGCGCGGCGACTCTACCGGCATCATATGCCGTTGCTCGGGCAGCACCGCAACCTTGGCGCCGGGTATGCAGCGGGCCAGTTGCTCGGCCATTTCCGGGGTCGAGCCGGGGTCCAGCTCGCCGGTGGCGATCAGCGTCGGCACCTGGATACTCGCCAGGTCGTCGGCGCGGTACATGTCCTGGGTGGCGAACAGCTCGTAGGTGGTCAGGTAACCCTGGGGGTCGTTCTGCGCCAGGGTCTGACGCAGCGCGGCGATCTGCGCCGGATTGGCCGCCTGGTATTCGCGGCTGAACCAGCGCGACAGCGCCGCTTCGGCGTTGGCATCCGGGCCGTGTTCGGCGGCCTGGGCGGTGCGGGCAATCACACCTGCACGCTGCTCGGGACTGCGGTTGAACACGCTGTTGAGCACCACCAGGCTCTGCAGGCGCTGCGGGTAATGCAGGGCGAAAGCACGGGCCACCAGGCCGCCCATGGAAAAGCCGATCACCGTGGCCGCCGGCAATCGCAGGTGATCGAGCAGCTCCAGCAACTGCTCGGCATAACCGAGCAGCGGCGTGCCGCTGGCCGGACGCGGGCTGGCGCCGTGGCCGAGCATGTCGTAGGTAATCACCCGGTACTTGGACGCCAGGCCCACGACCTGGCCGCCCCACATTTCTTTATTCAGGCCCACGCCGTGGATCAAAACCACGGGCTGGCCTTGGCCGGTCGCCAGGTAACTGGTTCCAGCCGGGGTGAGTTCAGCGGTGAGCCGAATCATGGAGCGCTCCTGCAGACCTTTTTGTTGGTGTGAACGACCGGCTTACTGGGCTTTTTCGGCGGCCAGTTCTTCCAGGTCGATGTAGCGGTTGCCGATACGCGGGTGCAGGCGGCCACCGTCGGCGCAGCCGAGGACGACGACGATTTCGTCGGCACGTGGCGCGTCTTCGATTTGCATTTCCAGGGTGATGTAGTGCGAGCGCAGGCCTTCGTCGTCCTTGTGCATCATCGGGATCTGGATCGACGTGCCCGGACCGCCGCGCTTGTTGGTGAAGCTCAGGTAGCTCTTGGCCTTGACCGCTTCGCGGTAGTGGTTGCCGAAGCGCAGGGTGTGGATCACCGCCGAGGCGTGTTCGATCTCGCCGTCAGCGCCAACCACCGCCGCCTTGCCATACGCCTCGATCTTCTCGGCACCGCCGATGATCCCCACCAGGCGTTCAACCATCAGCGCGCCGAGGTCGGAGCAGTTGGCACGGATCTGCGGCTTGAGGTCTTCGACAAAGCCGTTGCCCAGCCATGGGTTTTTCATCACTACCGCGAGGCCGACCATGGTCACCGGCTTGTCGGTGGCCTTGCCGCCCTCGATGAAGGTTTCTTCGACATAGCTGACGATCTTGCGGATTTCGAAACTCATGAGCTGCTCCATACGAGAAGAAAAGTGTCTGTGCGTCTGATGGTATACCATAATACCGATCGTGCAAGCGCTTAATCGGGTTTCTCGTCGGCAGGCGATGAAAAGCAGGTGGGAGGGGGGACGCGGTCACTGTAGGAGCAGCCCGGGCGGCGTTCCGCTGCTCGCGATGAATTCAGCGCCACCACGTTTATCCAGAATAAACGCGTTGCCTGGGCGTCCATCGCGAGCGGGCTCGCTCCTACAGGGGATATGTCGGCGATCAGATGCAAAGGATTCAACGCACCAACTGCGAATACGTATCAAAAACAAATGAGGTGCTATACCATGCGCCGCAATTTTCTGGCAGCTATGCCACCCCATTTGGCTATTCAGCAAGGTTCTTTCGATGCGTCGTACGCTGCTGTCGATCTGTGTGCTCCAGGCAATCTCCGCGTCATCCTGGGCCGACCAGGCCACACCCGATGAAAACGTCCTGCAACTGCAAGCGACCGACATCGTCGGCACTGCGGCTTATGAAAACCCGCTGGGCCCGGTGGACGGCTACCGCGCCACTCGCTCGGCCAGCGCCACCCGCACCGACACCGCGCTCCATGAAACGCCGCAGTCGATCAGCGTAGTGGGCAAGGACGTGGTCGAGGACCTCAGTGCCACGCGCCTGCAGGACGCCCTCGACTACGCCGGCGGTGTGGGCCGGGCCAATAATTTTGGCGGCCAGGGCCTGACCACCTTCACCGTGCGCGGCTTCACCACGGGTGAGTTCTATCGCAACGGTTTCCCGATCAACCGCGGCTATCCGAACATGCCGGATGCCAACACCATCGAACGCCTGGAAGTGCTGCGCGGGCCCGCGACCACGCTCTACGGTCGCGGCGATCCGGGTGGCACCTTCAACGTCGTCTCCAAGCAGCCGCTGGCCGAACGGACGGTAACCCTGGGCAGCCAGTTCGATGATCAGGGCATGCAGCGCGGCACCCTGGATGCCTCCGGCCCGCTCGATGAAGAAGGCCGCCTGGCCTATCGCCTGAATGTGGTGGGCGAGGGCGGTGACACCTTCCGCGACCATGTCGAGACCGAGCGCTATGGCGTGAGCCCGGTGCTGAGCTGGCAGGTCAACGATGACACCAGGCTGATCTTCGAGGGGGATTTCATGCGCAACAATCACCCGCTCGATCGCGGCGTGACGCGCTACCCGAATCAGATCGGCACCGCCTCCCGGGACACCTTCTTCGGCGAGAAAGACGTCGGCAAGCTGCACAACGACAACAACATGGCGCAGTTGCGTTTCGAGCACCTGTTGAGCGACGACTGGACCCTGGGCGGCGGCTTCCAGTGGCTGGACGGCAGCCTGCAGGGCAATGCGGTGGAAGCCAACGGCGTCGCGGCAGACGGGCGCACCCTGGGTCGCAACTTCAACTACCGCAAGCTGGAGTGGACCGACAAGGACACCCAGCTCAACCTCACCGGGCATTTCAGCGCGGGCGGTTTCGAGCACACTTTGCTGACCGGCGTCGAGTACGAGGATTACGACTACCAGCCGATCATCCAGCGCTCCAGCGGCGCGGTGAGCGCCTACCCGATTGATATCTTCGATCCGGTCTACGGCCAGCCGCGTCCCGCCTTGACCCGTACCCCGACCGACGACCAGGAAAACCTCAAGACCTACGCCGCCTTCGTCCAGGATCAAGTGGCCCTGACCGAGCGCCTGAAAGTCCTGGCCGGCGCGCGTTTCGAGCGCTTCGAACACGACTACCAGACCTTCGTGCCGGGCGGGCGCAGTTGGCAGGCCAGTGACAACGCGGTGACCCCACGCCTGGGCGTCACCTACGACCTGACCGACAGCGTGGCGCTCTATGCCAACACCGCTCGCTCGTTCAAGCCCAATGCCGGCGCCAGCCGCGAGGGTGGCGGCTTCGATCCGGAGAAGGGCAAGTCCTATGAGCTGGGCTTGAAGTGGGAGGCGCTGGACAATCAGCTGAGTGTCGACGCCGCGATCTACCAGATCGAAAAGCGCAATGTGCTGACCACCGACCCGGTGGATTCGACCTACAGCGTGGCCGCGGGCGAGGTGCGCAGCCGTGGCTTCGACCTGAATATCGCCGGCAACCTGACCCCGCAATGGCGGGTGATTGGCGGCTATGCCTACGTCGATGCCGAGGTGACCAAGGACAACGTCATCGATTCCGGCACGCGCCTGATGAACATTCCGCAGAACAGCTTCAGCCTGCTCAACGTCTACGAATTCCAGGACGGCGCACTAAAAGGCCTGGGCCTCGGCACCGGCCTCAAATACGTCGACGAGCGCGCCGGGCAGACCGCCAATACCGCGTTTTCCATGGCCAGCTACACCGTCGTCGATCTGCTCGGCTACTACAAGATCAACGACAGGATCCGCCTCAATCTGGATGTGAAGAACCTGACCGACGAAGACTATGAAGAAGGCGCCTTCGGCAACGTCTACGCCTATCCGGGCGCGCCGAGGACGGTGCAGGTGGGGATTGCGTATACGCTTTAAAAACTCACTGTAGGAGCGAGCCTCTCGCGAAAAAACCGAGAGCGCCGCGTGCATTCAGACAGCCCGCGTCATCGTTGACGACCTTCGCCAGCAAGCTGGCTCCTACAGTTATCGCGGTGAGCGCAGATCGTGTGATCGACGCAACCCTCCTGTAGGAGCTGGCTTGCCAGCGAAGAACCTGAGGACGCCGCGTACATTCAGACAGCCCGCGTCATCGTTGAAGACCTTCGCCAGCAAGCTGGCTCCTACAGGTCAACTGCGGCCGATCACAGGATCTGCGAACACTGCACCTCACTGTAGGAGCGAGCCTGCTCGCGAAAAACCTGAGAGCGCCGCGTGCATCCAGACGGTCATCATAATCCGCGAAAGGTCTTATCTACATCTTGAGTAGTAGGCCCTCTGGCTCATTGCACGCCGTCTGTTTGTTCGTAGACACTGCAGAGACCTTCACCTCTCCAGCCCATTCGAGCGCGCAATGACCGAAAACCGCGATCCACCGCAGTGGCTGTTGCTCGGCGGTACGCTGTTCAGCCTGGTGGCCTTTGCCGCCAACTCGATCTTCTGTCGGCTGGCCCTGAAAAGCGCCGCCATCGACCCCGAGTCGTTCACCGCCATTCGCCTGATCGGCGGCGCGCTGTTCCTGATGTTGCTGTTGCGCATCGGCCACAAGGGCGAGGCCGGGGGCAGTTGGCGCGGTGGGCTCTACCTGTTTGTCTACGCTTACCTGTTTTCCCTGGCCTACATCCATCTCGACGCCGGGGTTGGCGCGCTGATCCTGTTCGGCGCCGTGCAAATCACCATGTTCGCCCTGGGCTGGAAAAACGGCGAGCAGCTGCGGCCGAAAACCGCCGTCGGCATGCTGCTGGCGTTCAGCGGTCTGATCGTCCTGCTTGCTCCCGGCGGCAACGCGCCGCCACTGCTCAGCGCCCTGGCCATGAGCATCGCCGGGATCGCCTGGGGTATCTATTCAATCCTCGGCAGACGCTCGACCAACCCGCTCAAGGACACCGCCGGCAACTTCCTGCGCAGCGTGCCGCTGGTGGCTCTGGCTGCTCTCGCGACCCTGGCTCAAGGCGCCATTTCCATCACCCCGACTGGCGCGTTCTATGCCGCCGCGTCCGGCGTATTGGCTTCTGGCGCGGGGTACGCGGTGTGGTACGCAGTGCTCGGCAAGATGCGCGCGCAGACGGCGGCAACCTTGCAGCTGAGTGTGCCGGTACTGGCGTCGGTGGCGGGGGTGGTGTTTCTGGGGGAGGGGTTGTCGACGCGGTTGATGGTGGCTTCGGTGATAGTGCTGGGGGGGATTGGGTTGGCGTTGGTGGGGCGGCGGTAGGTTAGTGAGAGCGTGGGTACAACACACCTACAGCCTGCCTGATCAGCCCCCCAGTTTGGCCCAGAACTGCTCAGCCGATGGGCTGATGGGCGCAGTCGGCCGCGTCAGATGAATCTCCAGGGGAATGTCCCAGCTTTCATCGAGGGCCCGGACCAGCCGTCCATCGGCGATTTCCTGTTCGGTCAGGCTTTTGGGCAGCCAGGCAACGCCCTTGCTTTCCAGGGCCATGGACATCAGCACGGCCGCCAGGTGGCTGCTGAACAGGGGCTTGAGGTGCAAGTAGTCCTGCTTGCCGTGAAGGCGATGGGCGACGATCCGGCCCAGGCCCGATTCCTGGGTGTACGCCAGGTAGGGCAGGGTTTCAGGTGAGGTGCCCAGGTTCGCAGAAGCACTGGCCAGCGGTATGAGTACGTCTTCTCCAACCTTCTTGCCAATGAACTGATCCGGGGCCAGCAGCGGCGGTACATCGGGATGGCGGTGGCACAGCAGGAACTGCACCTGACCGTGAATCAGCATCTGCTCGCAAACCGCCATGCTGTCCGAGTGCAGTTGCACCGCATCGATCGGCGCACCTTTTTCGGTACTCCTCAGCCATCTCGGGAAAAACGTGAAGGACAGCGAGTGAGTGGCGGCAAATTGCAGGGTCTTGGCGGCCATGCCGGCCACTTCCTGCGCCTCGGTGCGCAACCGGTACAGGTGCCTGGCGGCCTCCTGGGCGCTGGGCAAGATCTGCCTCCCCGCTTCGGTCAGGATCGCGCCCTGGGGCGTGCGCACGAATAATTCGACGCCCATCCAGTTCTCCAATGACCGAACCCTGCGGCTGAACGCCGGCTGGGTGACGTGGCGTGCCTGCGCGGCTCGCACAAAGCTGCCGTATTCAGCGAGTGCTGATAAATCCTCAAGCCAGACGAGTTCCAAGGGCAATGCCTCCTGTGCATAGGGCGCGGCATTAATAGCATTGGGCGAGGGTCTTCGCAAAGCATAACGTGGCCTCACCAACAACAAGAGGAACCCGTCATGCGCATTGTGGACATCCGTGAAAAAACCGTCTCCATCGCCTCGCCTATTGCCAACGCCTACATCGATTTTTCGAAGATGACCTGCTCGGTTGTCGCGGTCGTCACGGACGTGATTCGCGATGGCAAGCCTGTCATCGGCTACGGCTTCAACTCCAACGGTCGCTATGGGCAAGGCGCGCTGATGCGTGACCGCTTCCTGGCGCGTATCAGCGAAGCCGATCCGGACACACTCATCGACCATGCCAACAACAACCTCGACCCGTTCGCCATCTGGAAGACCCTGATGACCAACGAGAAACCAGGCGGCCACGGCGAACGCTCGGTCGCGGTCGGTACCATCGACATGGCGGTCTGGGACGCCGTGGCCAAGATCGAAGGCAAACCCCTGTACCGCTTGCTGGCGGACCGTTATCGCGGTGGTGTGGCCGACGACAAGGTCTGGGTTTACGCCGCCGGTGGTTACTACTACCCGGGCAAGGATCAAACCAAACTCAAGGCCGAAATGCAGAGCTACCTGGATCGCGGCTACGACGTGGTGAAAATGAAGATCGGTGCGGTGCCGCTGGACGAAGATATCCGGCGTATCGAGGCGGTGCTGGAAGTCGTGGGTGACGGACGCCGTCTGGCGGTCGACGCCAACGGGCGTTTCGACCTGCAAACCGGCATCGCCTATGCCGAAGCCATCAAGAAATACAACCTGTTCTGGTACGAAGAAATCGGTGATCCGCTGGACTACGCCCTACAGGCCGAGCTGGCCAATCATTATGAACTGCCGATGGCCACCGGGGAAAACCTGTTCTCCCACCAGGATGCCCGCAACCTGCTGCGTCACGGTGGCATGCGTCCTGATCGCGACTACTTGCAGTTCGATTGTGCACTGTCCTACGGGCTCGTGGAGTACATGCGCACCCTCAAGGTCATGGAAGAAATGGGCTGGTCGTCGCGTCGCGTCGTGCCCCATGGCGGTCACCAGATGTCGCTGAATATCGCCGCGGGCCTGCACCTGGGCGGCAACGAGTCCTACCCGGATGTGTTCCAGCCTTTCGGCGGCTTTGCGGATGGCATCCGCGTGGAAAATGGCTACGTCGGCCTGCCGGATATCCCGGGTGTCGGCTTCGAAGCCAAGTCCGCCTTGTACGCAGTGATGCGTGAGTTGGGCGAGGGCTGATAGCGCCACCCCGTGGCCTCTTTGCCTGAGGCCACGGTCATGAGGCGTCGCCCGCGACGCCCTGCCACACGCCCATCACAACAATAAAATGAGGTGCTCCCGTGGAAAACTCCAAGTCGCGCTGGTATAGCCAGCTCTACGTGCAAGTGCTGATCGGCATCGTCATCGGTGCCGCCATCGGTCACTTCGAACCGCAATTCGGCGCCAGGCTGCAACCCTTCGCAGACGGCTTTATCCGACTGATCAAAATGCTCCTGGCGCCGATTATTTTTGGCACAGTGGTCGTCGGCATTGCCAAGATGGGCAGCATCAAGGAGGTCGGCCGGATCGGCGTCAAATCGCTGCTCTATTTCGAGATTCTCTCCACCATCGCCCTGGTCATCGGCCTGGTGGTGGTCAACATCGCCAAGCCTGGCGTGGGCATGAACATCAACGTCGACACGCTCGACGGCAGTGCCATTGCCAAGTACAGCCAGGCCGCCAGCGAGCAGGGCGGGACCATCGAGTTCTTCATGAACATCATCCCGCAGACGTTCGTTGGCGCGTTCTCCAACGGCATCATGCTGCAGGTCATTCTGCTTTCGGTGCTGATGGGCGTTGCATTGGTGCAGATGGGTGAAACCAGCAAGCCACTGATCAACACCATCGATCTGTTCCTGCAGGGGTTGTTCAAAATCGTCGCCATGGTCATGCGCCTGGCGCCCATTGGTGCCGGCGCGGGCATGGCGTTCACGATCGGCAAGTACGGGATCGGCACCTTGCTGTCCCTCGGCCAACTGCTGATTGCGCTCTATGTCACGACCTTGATCTTTATCGTAGTGGTGCTGGGGACAGTGGCGCGGTGGTCGGGTATGCCGCTGATGCAGTTTCTGCGGTACTTCAAGGACGAGATCCTGATCACCCTCGGCACCTGCTCGACCGAGGCCGTGCTCCCGCGAATGATGGTCAAGCTGGAAAAGCTCGGCTGCAAGAAATCCGTGGTGGGGATGGTGCTGCCGACCGGCTACACCTTCAACGCCGATGGCACCTGCATCTACCTGACCATGGCGGCGATTTTCATTGCGCAGGCGACCAACACGCCACTGACGTTCATGGACCAGATGATTCTGCTGGGCGTGTTCCTGCTGACGTCCAAAGGCTCGGCCGGCGTCGCCGGTGCCGGCTTCATCACCCTGGCCGCCACCCTGACCACCATCCACTCGATTCCCCTGGTCGGCCTGGTGTTGCTGCTGGGCATCGACCGCTTCCTCAATGAAGCGCGGGCGGTGACCAACCTGATCGGCAACGGCATCGGCACCATCGCCATTGCCAAGTGGGACAACTCGTTCGATGTGCAGGCTTGCGAGCGTGAGATTGCCGCAATGAAGCACGAGAAGGCCGAGCGCAAGATCTTGGCCACCCAAAAATAAACTGCACTGGCCACCGAACGTTGCGCTTCGAGAGCGGTGCAATGTCCGGTGGCTGATTTGCTGTGCGGTGTTCCCAGGAACATGCACCCAGTGCCCATGTGTTGGAGCCAGAACAATGATTGAGAAAACGCATCACGAACTGCGTCGGGCGTTCGCTGATTTGCTGCAGGGGACCGTGTGCAAAATCGCCGCGTCGGTGTTTGACCCGATCTCGGCGCGGATGGCCGGGGACCTGGGCTTCGCGGTCGCCATCCAGGGCGGGTCGGTCGCCTCGCTGCAAGTGCTCGGGGCTCCGGACATCGCCTTGCTGACACTTGGTGAGTATGCCGAGCAAGTGGGCAGAGCAGGGCGCGCCAGCCAGATCCCGATCATCGCCGACGCTGACCATGGCTTCGGCAACGCCCTGAACGTGATGCGCACCGTCACCGAACTGGAGAAGGCGGGCGCCGCGGCGCTGACTTTGGAAGACACCCATCTGCCCGCCCGATTCGACGAGCCCGCCAGTGGCCTGATCAATCGGCAGGAGGCCGCGAGCAAGATCTACGCCGCGCGGTTTGCTAGATCCGATCAGGCCCTGAGCATCATCGCCAGGACGAATGCGGGCGTGACCAGTCTGGAGGATTGCATTACCCGGACTGCGGCCTATCAGGAGGCTGGCGCCGATGCCATCTGCCTGGTGGGCGTGAAGGACTTCGACCACCTGCACGCCCTGACGGCTCACCTAAAGGTCCCGATCATGCTCATCAACTACGGCAATCCCGCGCTGAGTGATATCGAGCGACTGAGTGCGGCCAATGTGCGGGTGGTGGTCAATGGGCATGCGCCTTACCTGTCGGCCCTCCAGGCGACTTACGGGGCGCTGTGCGAGCAGAGTGGCAACGCGCGGGACGAGCTTGCCCTTGCTGAGTTGCTTGCCAGGTACACACGCTCGGACACCTACCGCGAGTGGGCCAACCTCTATTTGATGGCCGAGAACGGGTTGCACAGAGCGCCCTGAAAAGGAGCGGCCCGCGAAAAACCTGGAATCGGCGCGTGCATCCAGACAGAACGCGTCATCGTTGAAGTCCTTCGCCAGCAAGCTGGCTCCTACAGTGGTTGTGGCCGATCACACGATCTGCGAACACGCAACTTACTGTAGGAGCGGGCTTGTCGAAACGTCGCACCGCCGCGAAGAACCTGAGATTGCCGCGTACATCCAGACGGGATCGGTTCGGCATTGCGAGGGGCCACGCGGCAATGATACAAGCCTCACAAGATCCGCACGGCCACCCGCAAGGACCACCCCATGAACCGCACCCAGCACATCCACCTCATGGCGACCTACAACCAGTGGATGAACACCAGGCTCTACCAGGCCGCCAGCAACCTGCCCGATGAAGAACTCACCGCCGATCGCAAGGCCTTCTTCGGCTCCATTCTCGGCACCCTGAATCACTTGGCCCTCGGAGACCGGGTCTGGCTGCAGCGCTTCGCCAGGCATCCGGCGAACTATCCGCTACTCGAGCCGATTCGCCAGCTGCCGGCCCCCGGCAATCTCAAGGAACTGCAGTTCACCGACATCCGCGACTTGGAAGCCCATCGCCTGTGGCTCGATCAACTGATCATCGAGTGGGCTGGTTCGATTACCGAGGCGGACCTCGACCATCCCCTGCAGTACGCCAACATGAAGGGCGTGCCGGCCCAGAGGGATTTCTTTGGCCTGATCATGCATTTCTTCAACCATCAGACCCATCACCGTGGCCAGGTGACGACCTTGCTATCGCAGGCCGGCATCGACCCCGGCGATACCGACCTGCTGTTCGTCATGCCCTCCGAACCTGTGGCCTAGAACGCGCTCTTGATCACTCCGCCATCGGCGCGCAGTGCCGCGCCGGTGGTGGCCGACGACAGTGGACTGGCGACATAGGCGACCAGGGAGGCGATTTCCTGGGGTGAGCTGAAGCGCTTGATCAGCGACGTGGGGCGGACTTTCTCGAAGAATTCCTTCTCGAAACCTTCGAAGGATTGGCCCTCGGCCTTGGCCAGGGTCTCGACGAACTCGCCGACGCCCCGGGACTTGGTCGGCCCCGGCAGCACACTGTTGACCGTGATGCCGGTGCCGGCCACGGCTTCGGCCAGGCCTCGGGCGACGGCGAGCTGGGCGGTTTTGGTCACGCCGTAGTGGATCATTTCGACGGGAATCTGCACCCCGCTTTCGCTGGAGATGAAGATGATCCGTCCCCAGTTGGCCTGCTTCATTGCTGGCAGGAACAGCCGGGCCAGGCGCACGCCGCTGAGCACGTTGACGTCGAAGAAGCGTTGCCAGTCTGCGTCGGGAATATCTTCGAAAGCCTTGGGCTCGAAGATGCCAAGGTTATTCACCAGGATTTCCACACCCGGAAAGCGCCGTGCGACCTCGTCGGCGGCGGCAGCGGTGCTCAGGTCACCGGCAAATCCATGCACCTCGCCACCGGTCTGTGCTTTGAGTTGCGCAACCGCGCTGTCCACCGACGCCTGGGAGCGGCCATTGACGATCACGCGGGCGCCTTCCTCGGCGAGGGTCGTGACGATCGCCAGGCCGATGCCGGCGGTGCTGCCGCTGACCAGGGCGAGTTTGCCTTGCAGGTTCAGGTCCATGAGCGAGTGCCTTCTTCGTGGGTGGAAAAAACAGGCGACGGTGCCGCCAAGGGTGAGCAATCAGTCTAGTGCGGTTTTGCCGATTGAAAGCCACGTTCGTCGCGTCCTGACGGATCAGTCCCGGCTAAGGAAAACCCCTAGGCGCACTGGCGTTTTCCCCGCCCTTGATGCTGTTCGTCTCGATACCGCCCCGACCTCTACTGACTTACCTTGCACAAGCCCGACAACGCGGCGGCCGGCTTTCGGCTGCCACTGCGTCGGGCTTGAATGCGCTCCTATAACAACAGTGCCAAGCACGTACAGAGGTGGAGAGGGTTGATGTCCAGGGATAAGCAAGCGTGCCGCGGGCTCGGGTTTGCCAGCGTGATGGGGATGGTCTGTGCGCCATGGGTCGCCCAGGCGGATGTGATCGATGACAGCCACTTCAAGGTCGATACCCGCAACTTCTATTTGCACCGCAACTACACCAATACCAACGCACCGGTGTCCGAAGTGCACAGTTGGTCCCAGGGCTTCGATGCCCAGTTCACCTCCGGCTACACCGACACCGCATTGGCAGTGGGGCTGGATGTGGACGCGCAATACGCAGTGCGCCTCGATTCGTCGGGCAATGACGGTTCGTTACCCTTCAGTGTGCATGACCAGCAGACCGCCAACGATTACAGCCGCGCCGGCGCGACCCTGAAAATGCGCTACAGCAAGACCGAGTTGAAAGTCGGCGACCTGCGTCCGCAGTACCCGGTGGCCTTCGATGACCCCAGCCGCCAGCTGGATACCATCTACCAGGGCGCGGTGGTCGAGTCGAAAGAAGTCGACGGCCTGACCCTGACCGGCGGGCGTTTCTGGTCGGCGGTGACCCGTGAGTCGTCGAACCACGAGAAGCTCTACAAGTTCGGCTCCACCGACAACCTCGACAGCGACGGCCTGGATTTCGGCGGCGCCACCTACGACATCAGCAAGAACCTGCAGGCCAGCTACTTCTATGGCGTGCTCCACGACATCTACCAGCAGCACTACTTCGGCCTGATGCACATGGCCGAGCTGGGCAATGGCTACAAGCTCAAGACCGACCTGCGCTACTTCAACAACAACGAAGACGGCAACGCGCTCAACGGTGAAATCGACAACCGTTCCTGGGGCACCCTGTTCAGCCTGTTCAAGGGCGCGCACATGGTCGGCCTCAGCTACCAGCGCATGCTCGGTGACAGCGTGTTCCCGACCATGAACGGCTATATCCCGCAACCCTACCTGGTGCACTGGTCGTCCCTGGGTTTTGTGCGTCCGGGCGAACGCTCGTGGGCCGCGCGCTACAGCTATGACTTCGCCGGGATGGGCCTGCCGGGGCTGAAGTTCGTCACCCGCTACACCAAGGGGACGCAGTGGGACCGGGGCGCGAATCTCAGCGACAACCAGGAGAGCGAACGCTTCCTCGGCGTCAATTACGTGGTGCAGGGCGGGGCGCTGCAAGGCCTCGGTTTTGACCTGCGCAACATCGATGTGAAGCAGAAGTACGGCTACGACTACAACGAGTTCCGCGTCGCCACGACCTACACCTGGAAGTTCTGGTAAGCACCGTCGACCAGCGCCTTGCGTGCCCGGGGCGCCCTCCAAGAGGAATAAAACCAATGAATACGCAAGTCGATACCGCGCTGTTGCAGAAGAAAAAAACCTACCTCTATGAATGGTATGTGGTGGGCCTGTGCATGGTCGCCTACATCTTTTCCTTCGTGGACCGGCAGATCCTCGCGCTGATGATCGAGCCGATCAAGGCCGACCTGCAGCTCAGCGACACCCAGTTCAGCCTGCTGCATGGCCTGGCGTTCTCGCTGTTCTATGCGTTCATGGGCATGCCCATCGCCTACCTGGCCGACCGTTTTTCCCGACCGAAAATCATCGCCGTCGGCGTGGTGTTCTGGAGCCTGACCACCGCCGCCTGCGGCCTGAGCAAGAACTTCCTGCACATGTTCCTCGCACGCATTGGTGTCGGCGTGGGTGAGGCAGCCTTGTCACCCTCGGCCTATTCGATGTTCAGCGACATGTTCCCCAAGGAAAAACTCGGGCGCGCGGTGGGCATCTACTCCATCGGCTCGTTCATTGGCGGCGGCCTGGCATTTCTGGTGGGCGGCTATGTAATCGCTCTGCTCAAGGACATGAACACCATCGAAGTCGCGGTGCTCGGTGCGGTCAAGGCCTGGCAACTGGCGTTCTTCATCGTCGGCCTGCCGGGGATTCTTGTCGGTCTGCTGATCTGGCTGACCGTGCGTGACCCGGCGCGCAAGGGCCTGCAACTGGACGCCGAAGGCAAGCCACGCAAGGTCGGGCTGGGTGACGGCCTGCGCTTCCTCGGGCGCCATCGCGCGACGTTCAGCTTTCACTACCTGGGCTTTTCCTTCTACGCCATGGTGCTGTTCTGCATGATGAGCTGGAGCCCGGCACTGTACATCCGCAAGTTCGGCCTGTCGCCGGTGGAGGCGGGCTACATGCTCGGCACCGTGCTGTTGCTGGCCAACACCGCCGGGGTGCTGTTCGGCGGCTGGCTCACCGACTACCTGGCCAAGCGCGGCCACCAGGACGCGGCGATGCGCACCGGGGTGATTGGCGCCCTGGGCATGATCGTGCCGGCGGTGCTGTTTCCGCAGGTCGATCAGCTGTGGCTGTCGGTGACTCTGCTGGTGCCGGCGATGTTCTTCGCTTCGTTCCCGATGCCGGCGTCCACCGCAGCCATGCAGATCCTCGCGCCGAACCAGGTGCGTGCCCAGGTCTCGGCGGTGTTCCTGCTGATCAGCAACCTGCTCGGCCTGGGACTCGGTACAACGCTGGTGGCGCTGTTGACCGACCGTTACTTCGGCTCGCCGGCCGCGGTGGGTTCGTCGATGTCGCTGGTGATGATCGGCGCTTCGGCCCTCACCGTGCTGTTGCTGTGGCGCGGGTGCAAGTGCTTCCGCGAGAGCTATGCACGGGAGTACCCGAACCGGGCGTGATTTTCGCACTCGAAGCTTGACCCCTTGGCCTCGCCCCGTGACAACGGTGCGGGGCCAAGGCGTTGCAGAGAAGGAGTTGGCACCATGTTGAATGACATCCATCTGCTTGAACGGCACAGCCTGTTGAGTTCCGCCGATCAGCGCGAGATCCAGGCCAGGGTCAGCCACTATCTGTGCCCGCACCGCTTCAACGTACTGCGCGATGCGCCAATCCACACCCGGCTCAACGGTGTGTTCTTTGGCGACTCGGCGCTGCTCGACCTGCGCTATGGCGCGCCGGTGGAAATCACCATCGGCGACATCACCGACCAGTACCTGTTTCGCATCACCCTGCAGGGTCAGTGCGAAGTGGCCCACGGCCGGCGCAGCGCGGCGATGCAAGCCGGTTGCCTGAGCGTTTCATCGCCCTTCGCCCGCAGCCGGATCGTCACCGATGGCGAATGCCGCAACCTGATCCTGCGGGTCGCCCGCGATGCCCTCGAAACCCAGCTGCAACGCCTGCTCGGGCGCAGCTTGCGGCAGCCGGTGATCTTCGCGGTCAGTGTCGACCGGCAGGGCACCGGCATCGTCAGCCTGTACCACAGCCTCGATTACATCTGCCGGTTGTACGGCAGCGGCGTCGAGGGTCCGCATATCGCCGGCAGTCTCTCGGACTACCTGATGCAACTGTTGCTGACCCAGTTGCCCCACAACTACTCGGCCGACTTGCTGCGCGATCCCCGGGCGCCATTGCCGCACCATGTGCGCAAGGCGCGGGACTATATAGAGGAGCATCTCGATCAAGCCATCAGCCTGAGCGCCCTCAGCGAACTGTGCGGTGTGTCGATCCGCACCCTGCAAAACGGCTTTCGGCAGTTCCTCCAGCAGCCACCGCTGGACTACATCCGCGACCGCCGCCTGGCCCTGATCCACGAGGCCCTAAAGCAGGGCCGGGACCACGAAAGCGTGACCAGCATCCTGTTGCGCCACGGCATCAACAGCCTCGGGCATTTCTCCAGTGCCTATCGCCAACGCTATGGCTGCCTGCCCTCGGACACCCTGCGCCGCAGGACGCATTGAGACGGTTGCGTGATCGGTCGCTCGGTTGCGCAATCGGGTAAGCCGCCGCCGGCACGGCTGGTTAGCATCGAATCTCCAACAAGAGGAGAGTCAGAATGAAGATCAGTGTGCTCGGTGGTGGTCATGGCTGTTACGCGGCAGCGGTGGAAATGGCCGAGAAGGGCCATCAGGTGCGCCTGTGGCGGCGCGACGCTGCAGCGCTCAAGGAGCTGCTGGAAATCGGCAGCCTGACGGTCCGTGATTACCGTGGCACGCGCCAGGTGTCGGTGGGCCAGCCGGGGGATCTGCTGAGCCTGACCGACAACCTCGCCGAAGCCCTCGGCGATGCGCAGTTGGTGATCGTGCCGCTGCCGTCGACCTCGCACGACGACCTGGCCCAGCAAGTCGCACCGCACCTGCATGACGGCCAAGTGCTGTTCCTGCCACCGGGCACTTTTGGCAGTTACGTGTTTGCCAAAGCCATGGCCGATGCCGGCAATCACAGCCGGGTGGCCTTTGCCGAAACCGGTACCCTTCCGTATCTGGTGCGCAAGCACGGCGCTGACCAACTGGTGATCAGTTGCTACGCGACGCGCCTGCCGACCGGGGTGTTTCCCGCCGAGTTGTCCGAGTCGGCCTTCGCCGTACTTCGCGAAGCCTACCCGAGTGTCGAGCCGATCGAAGACGCCCTCAGCGGCGCGCTGATGAACGCGGGGCCGATCATTCACCCGCCGTTGATCATGATGAACGCAGGTCCCTTGGAACACTTCGAGACCTGGGACATTCACAACGAGGGCACTCAGCCGTCGATCCGCCGGGTGACCAACCAGCTCGACGCCGAGCGCATGGCCGTGCGCGAAGCCCTTGGTTATGGCGCTCCGCACTTCCCTTTGATCGATCACTACAACAGCACGGAAGGCGAGGAGTGGATGTACGGCCGTGGCGCCCATGGCAAGTTGACCGACAGTGGCGACTGGCGTGAAGACATCAATCTGCAGACTCACCGCTACATGCTCGAAGACACGCGCCTCGGCCTGTCGTTGCTGGTCTCGGTCGGGCGCTGGGCGGGTGTGCCGACGCCGGTCGCCCAGGGCCTGTTGAGCATTGCCTCGGCGGTGGCCGGGCGCGATCTCTACGCGCAAGGCCGGACTCTGGAAAACCTCGGCCTGGCCGAGCTGGATCGGCCGCAGATGAACGCACTGCTGACCCAGGGTTGCCCACGATGAACGCCGCGCTGCCGAAGGTCTGCGTGGTCGGCGCCGGACGGATGGGCGAGGGCATTGCCCTGGCGTTCATCCATGCCGGCCTGCCGGTGAGCCTGATCGATATCAAGGAGCGTGCCGAGGACCAGCGCCGGGAGTACTTCGAGCGGGTGCGCAACAACCTGCGCAGTGAATTGCAGATGCTGGTGCACCTGGGGTTGCTTGAGGATGCGCAGGCGGACATTGCCCTGGCTCGCCTGACCCTGCAATCGCGGACCCAGGCCGCGGCAAACTTGGGCGAGTGCGGCCTGGTGTTCGAGGCGGTGCCGGAAGTCATCGAGTTGAAGCAGGCGACTTTTGCCTGGATCAGCCAGCAAGTGCCGGCGTCGACCATTATTGCCTCGACCACCTCGACTTTCCTGGTCACCGAGCTGGCGGGGATGGTCGACGCGCCGCAGCGTTTCGTCAACGCCCACTGGCTCAATCCGGCGTACCTGATGCCGCTGGTGGAGGTCAGCCGCAGCGAGGCGACCTGTCCGCAGGTGGTCGAGCGCCTGCTGCAGTTGCTCAAACGCATCGGCAAGGTGCCGGTGGTGTGCAACCCGGTGGCCGGCTACATCGTGCCGCGCATCCAGGCATTGGCGATGAACGAGGCGGCGCGGATGGTCGAGGAGGGCGTGGCCAGCGCCGAGGATATCGACACCGCGGTTCGGGTCGGCTTCGGCTTGCGGTTTTCGGTGTTGGGGCTGCTGGAGTTTATCGACTGGGGTGGCGGCGACATTCTCTACTACGCCTCGCGCTACCTGAGCCGGGAACTGGACCCGCGCTTCGAGTCGCCGCAGGTGATTGCCGACAACATGCAGGGCGGTCGCAACGGCTTGCGCGATGGGCAGGGGTTCTACGACTACCGGGAGCGGGATGTGGATGCCTACAAGCAGCAGCGGCTCGGGGAGTTCGTGCGCAAGTTGCAACTGAGCGGGCTGACGCCGGCGTTTGAGGGGGCCTTGCGGCAGGGGTGATGACCCGGGACTGCCGCTTGGCTTTGATGCGATTACACGATGATGTGTGACAACGCTGCCCTTGTAGGAGCGAGCTTGCTCGCGAAGAACCTGAGGACACCGCGCACATTCAGAATGGGCGCGTTATCGTTGACGTTTTTCGCGAGCAAGCTCGCTCCTACAGTGGCGTGAGGCGTTTACTGCTGCTTCATTTTCTCCGCAATTTTCTTGTCCACCTCAGCCCGCACCTGGTCGATGCTGAAGCTCGCCGGGCGTTGGCTAGGCGGGTAGTCGACAAAGGTCTGCAGGAACGCGGCGGACCGGCGGACACCATCGAATATCAGGTAGTCGTTCTTGGTCAGCCAGTCATAGTATTGATCGGACACTACGTCGGCACGCTCGTAGGGGTCCATGCGCAGGTTGAACAGCTTGGGTACCCGCAGGCAGGTGAAGGGTTCGCTCCAGACCTTGAGGCCACCTGGCGCACGTTGCTCACAGAACACCAGTTTCCAATCGTTATAGCGCATGCTCACCAGCTCGCCATCGTCGTTGAAATAGTAGAACTCGGTGCGCGCGCTCTTGTCGGTCTTGCCGGTCAGGTAGTCCAGCTGGTTGTAGCCGTCCAGATGCACCTTGAAGTTCTTCCCGCCGATGTCGGCACCTTTGAGCAGGCGGTCCTTGATGTCGGTATCGCCAACGGCGGCCAACAGGGTCGGGAACCAGTCCAGTCCGGAGAACATTTGCGTGGCCACTTCACCCGGTTTGACCTTGCCCGGCCAGCGGATCATCGCCGGTACCCGGTAAGCACCTTCCCAGTTGGAGTTTTTCTCGTTGCGGAACGGCGTGGTGGCCGCATCCGGCCAGGACCACTGGTTCGGACCGTTGTCGGTGGTGTAGACGACAATGGTGTTGTCGGTGAGCTTGAGGTCGTCGAGGGTCTTCAACAACTTGCCGACGTCGCCATCGTGTTCGAGCATGCCATCAGCGTATTCATTGCCGAGCATGCCGCTTTGGCCCTGCATCGACTCGCGCACGTGGGTGAAGGCGTGCATGCGGGTGGTGTTCATCCAGACGAAGAACGGCTTGTCAGCCTTGGCCTGTTTCTCGATGAATGCCTGGGCGGCAGCGGTGGTTTCGTCGTCGATGGTCTCCATGCGTTTTTTGTTCAGCGCGCCGGTGTCTTCGATCTTGCCGTCGGCGAAGCTGTGGATCACCCCGCGTGGCGAGGCGGCCTTGACGAATGCGGCATCATCCTTCGGCCAGTACGGGCGTTCGGGCTCTTCTTCGGCATTGAGGTGATAGA
Organism: Pseudomonas sp. F007; assembly: GCF_057814275.1. Lineage (NCBI taxonomy): Bacteria > Pseudomonadati > Pseudomonadota > Gammaproteobacteria > Pseudomonadales > Pseudomonadaceae > Pseudomonas > Pseudomonas sp. F007. The sequence goes on from NZ_JBVATA010000008.1 coordinate 202,589, forward strand.
GGTTGCCGAAGAACTCGTCGAAGCCGTGATTGGTGGGCAGGTATTCGTCCTTGTCCCCCAGGTGGTTCTTGCCGAACTGACCGGTGGCATAACCCTTGGCCTTGAGTGCCTAGGCGATGGTCACATCGCGGGCCTGCAGGCCAACCGGTACGCCGGGCATGCCGACTTTCGACAGGCCTGTACGCAATGGCGTCTGGCCAGTAATGAAACTCGAGCGTCCCGCGGTGCAACTGTTCTCCGCGTAATAGTCGGTGAACATCATGCCTTCTTTGGCGATACGGTCGATGTTCGGTGTCTTGTAGCCAACCACGCCCATGGAATAAGCGCTGATATTGGTCTGGCCGATGTCATCGCCGAAAATCACCAGGATATTCGGTTTGTCGGCGGCTGTGGCCGACAGCGCCAGGACGGAGGTCGCCGCGAAGGCGACCCTGGGTAACCACTTGCCTATGCGAGTCATTCGACTGCTCCCTTGCCGGTGGGTCGCTCTTTGCGACAGATTGCTGTGCAGTCCGGCACCACGCATCGAGGGATGCACTACTTGGGGGCGGACAATTCGACAACCCTAACGACGATAGACCAGCTCTGAGTTTTTGCTCTACCAAGGGATTAATCAGGTGAGAAATTTCTGTAGGGCGTTGCCTGGTTCACACTGTGGGGTGGGGGCTGCGGGTTTGGTGGCAGTTGGCCTGCTGGCGTTGGGTGACTGACGGTGTCCATTCCTGCAGAAACGCTCGCTCTACTGCGGGAGCTGGCCTGCCAGCGATGGCGATCTGTCGGTGTACCTATCCATTCCTGTCGAAACTCTAGCTCCACTGTAGGAGCGAGCCTGCTCCGGGCGGCGTTCCGACGAAAAACCTGAGACCACCGCGTACATCCAGTACAGCTGCGTTATCGTTGACGATCTTCGCTGGCAAGCCAGCACCTACAAGGGATTGAGTTGTACTTGCTTCCCTGAATAGGCCGGCCGGTAGGCCGCCTCGGCTGCTTTTGATTTTGATCCACCGGCCCCGTTACAGAAGGCTGAGTGGAGGCATGCATCCGAGGGGAGCGCGTAGCGCGCTGCGGCGCAGCCGCAGTCATCGAGAGGAGGTGCCAGCGAAGCCAACCGGAGGCGATGACCCACGGATGGATGCCGGAGCGAAGGTACGCCGAGCCTAAGCGAGGGGGCCGGATGTTGGGGCAAGACCTTTTGGTTCCTTTTGGGGCGTTTGCCAAAAGGGACTCGCCGTAAGGGCGAAACCATAAGCCGCCGTTACCGCAGGAATGGATATGTACACCGATAAACTGCCATTGAGCCCGTCCAGCCCTCCCTCAACTCTCCCGAATCCAATCCCACCGCTGGGCAATCTGTTCAGGGCTATCGGCCTGCACACGCGTCAGGTCCACAGGATAGTCAACATCCGGGTGTTCGGCGAAGCGCGTGGCGGTGAACTGGCCGTTGCTGGCGCGCAGGATGTAGCCGCTGTGGCGGCATTGCGGCGAGGCGAGGAAGATCACCCCCGGCACCACCCATTCCGGCTTGAGGTTGTGCGGTTCGCCGGTCTCGCCCCACATCCGCGTCCTGGCCACCGGTGAAATGGCGTTGACCATGATGGTGTCCGCCGCACCTTCAATGCTCAACGCATTCATGATTCCCAACTGCGCCATCTTGCCCGCGGAATAGGCCACCAGCCCGGCCTGCGCATACTGCTGGTACATCGCCCGGTCCGAGGTGGTGAGGATCACCCGCGCGTCGCTGGCCTGGCGCAGATAGGGCCAGGCATGTTTGCACAACCAAATGGGGGCATGGACATTGATCTCCAGCGCGCGCTCGAGAAACCCTGCGTCAGTGCTCTCAATCCCTTGATAACCCACCCAGCCGGCGTTGTGGATCAGGATATCCAACTGCCCGAACGCCTCGATGGCGGTGTCGATCAACTGCCGGCAGCCGGCTTCGCTGGACAGGTCGCCGTGATGGCCGACCACCTTGCAGCCCTCGGCCTCGAGCATCTGCGCGGCCTGCAGGGCGATCGATGCGTCGCTGCCGGCGCCCAGACGGTCGGCGCCGATATCGCTGATCACCACATTGGCCCCACGCCTGGCCAATTCCCGCGCGTAGCTCAAGCCCAGGCCACGTCCCGCGCCGGTGACGATGGCGGTTTTTCCCGTGAAGTTCATTGCATGCCCCAGCCAAATATCTCCCCACCATAACAACGGTTATTCGGCTTGTTTAATACTAATCAGCGACGCACTTGATACCCTATGCATATCAGAGGCTTGCCTGCCGACCCTCGCCTCGACCCGCACAGCCGAAGGACCCCCAGCAATGATCGAAACCCGCCTGCTCCGGCAGTTTGTCGCCGTGGCCGAGGAGCTGCACTTCCACAAGGCCGCGCAGCGCCTGCACATGGCCCAGCCGCCGCTGAGCCAGGCCATCAGCCGGCTGGAAGGCAAGCTGGGGTTCAGCCTGTTTATCCGCGACAAGCGCGAGGTCAAGTTGACACCGGCCGGCGGCGCCTTTCTCAGCGCCGCCTACCGCACCCTCAAGGAGCTGGAGCAGGGCGTCGAGCATGCTCGCCAGGTGGCGGCGGGGGTTGCCGGCAAGCTGACGATCACCTCGGTGTCGATTTCCGGCTACCCCTCGTTGCTCAACAGCCTCAGACAGTTTCGCCAGGCATTGCCCCAGGTGCAGTTGGTGATCAGGGAAATGCCCTCGGCCAACCAGGCCGATGCGATTGTCGCGGGGGAGGCCGATATCGCGTTTCGCCGGCGCCTGCCGATGACCGCGGCGAATATCGAGACGCGCCTGGTGCTCGACGAGCAGATCGTCATTGCGCTGCCCGCCGATCATCCGAAGGCCGTGGGCGGCCCGGTGCAGTTGGCCGATTTCGCTGAGGAAGACTTCGTGTTCACCCCGGCCGGCCTGGGCATCGGCTATTACAGCCAACTGATCGCCCTGTGCGACGCCGCGGGTTTTTTTCCGAAAGTGGTGCAGGAGGCGGCGCAGATGCAGACCCTGGTGGGGCTGGTGGCCTGCGGGTTTGGCGTGGCCCTGGTGCCGGAATCCATCGCCAACACGGTGGCGGGGGACAAGGTGGTGTTTCGCGGCCTGGCCCCGGTCAGCGCCGCCGGCAACCCTGCGGTCGGCCTGTACATGAGCTGGCATGCGCACAACCCGTCACCGCTGATCGAACGCTTCATGGCGCTGCTCGACTTCAGTCACGAGCCGCACATCGACTGACACTCAGCTGTCGACGCTGACGCCGGTGTCCTCGATCGTCTCGGCCGCCAGCTTCAGGCGGTCGGCCTTGCTGATGTACTTGGGCTTGTTCTTCGGCGCCAGCTTGGCACTCGCCTTCTTGGCGTGGGCTTCGAGTAACTGCTTGATTTTCTTGCGACGGTTCATGGTCTGCGGCTCGGCGGGTGAAGGCGCGGATGATAGCAGCTTTGCGGCGTCGGGCAGATGGCGCGGGCAACGGCACCATGGACAATTGCGACCCGCGGTCCTTATGCTCCCCCGACATCACATGAACAACAATTACAAACTCCATGGATATCCAACTCTCCGCGCGCCCGTTCTGGCGACGCCTGGCCCGGCCGCGCCGCAGCCTGGTGGCGCGCTACACCTTGCTGTCGATCGTGGTCATGGGCCTGGCGCTGATTGGCCTGGCGGTGCTCTATGAGCAACTGGCCAAGGACTTGCTCAACCGCCTGACCGGCGAACGCCTGGATGCCCAGGCGCTGTCCACGGCGAATCGCCTGTCGTCGTTTCTCGACGACCGTTTCTACCAGCTCTCGGCCTTGTCCAATCACCCCAACATGCCCGACTTCATCGCCGACCCGACGCACCCGGCCGGTGATGTCGATGCCTTGCTCAAGCTCGAAGGCGAGCTGCCGTTTCTCTACGGCGTGCTGTTTTTCGACGAGCAGGATCGCCTGCTCAAGGTGTTGCCCGGGCAGGCCGCATCGGGCGCGCCGTACTGGGGCCGCGAAGCCTGGTCGCTGGACGGCCTGGCGCGCCAGCGGGTCGGTGATGTCGAGGTGATCGGCCCGCTGCTGCCCCAGGCCGGGCGCTCGGGCTGGCTGCTGATTCGCAAGACCATCCGCAATGGCCGCCAGGATCACCGCGTGAGCATCGGCCTGCATTTGCGCCTGGCCTCCCTCAGTGAGCTGCTGGTCAGCTCCGGCCTGAACGGCGTGGTCACACCCTTGCTGCGGGTGCCGGGCGGGGCGTTTATCGATGCTACCGGACGCCAGGTCAAGGCGCCGAGCGACTGGCGCGAAGGGCCGGTGATCTTGCCCGGCTGGCAAGTGGTGTTCAGCGTGCAACCGGGGGCGATCCTCAAGCCGCTGGACGACGCGCGCGGCTGGTTGTACCTGGTTGCCGTGGGCTTTATCGGCTTTATCCTGATCGTCTTCTTCACCCTGTCGCGGCAATTGCGCACGCGGGTCGGCTCGCTGGTGGAAGGGGCGCATCAGTTGTCTTCGGGGGATCTGCGCTATCGCCTGGCGGAACAGACCCATGATGACGAAATCGGCCGGGTCACCCGTGCGTTCAATGTCATGGCCGGGCGCCTGGCGGATGTCATGGAACGCACGGTGCGCGCGGAAAAACTCGCCGTGCTCGGGACCTTCGCCACCGGCGTCGCCCACGAGGTGCGCAACCCGCTGGCGACCATGAAAACCACGGTCCAGGCCTTGCTCCGAAGGGAACAGGAAAGCCAGCGGCGCGAACTGCTCAGCGACCTGTGCCAGGAAATCGACCGCCTGTCCCACGTTACCAGCGACCTGCTGGAATACGGCCGTCCGCACCCGGCGATCCCCCAGGTGCTGGACCTTGAAACCCTGCTGGCGCGCATTCTGCGCCTGGTCGCGCCTGAGGCCGAGGCCAAGGGCATCGAATTTTCCTGCCAGTGCCAGGCCGGTCTGCAACTGTGGGTCGACCCGGATCAGGCGCAGCAGATCCTGCTCAACCTGTGCCTCAACGCCGTCGAAGCCAGCGAAGCCGGGCAGTCGGTGCTGATCACCGGCCAGGCCTGGGGCGAACGGGTCTGTGTGACCGTGGTCGATCAGGGTTGCGGCATTCCCGCGACCGCGCTGGACCAGGTGCGGCAACCGTTTTTTACCCTCAAGGCCCGTGGCACCGGCTTGGGCCTGAGCATCTGCCAGCAATTAATGGAAGCCAACGCCGCGCGCATGGAACTGGCAAGCACCCCGGGCGCCGGCACCGTGGTGACCCTGGATTTCCCCGCGCCCGCCGCGACTTATCTGAAGTGAGCGACCGATGTCCGAAACACATGTACTGATCGTCGATGACGAAGCGGCGCTGGTGCGCTCGCTGAGCTACGCCCTGAGCGGCGAGGGCATGTTGCCCCGCGCGGAGTACAGCGGCGAGGCGGCGCTGGAGCTGCTGGCCGACAGCAAGGTCGAGGTGGACATCGTCCTGCTCGACCTCGGCCTGCCGGGCATCGACGGCATCGCCACCCTCGAGGGCCTGCGAAAATTGCGCCCAGAGCTGCCGGTGATCATGATCTCGGCCCATGGCGACACCCGCGCCGCCGTGCAAGCGGTCAAGGGCGGGGCCACCGACTACCTGACCAAACCCTTCGAGCTCGACGACTTGCTGGCGACCATCGGCGCGGCCCTCGAGCGGCCCGACGCCGTTGCCAGCAGCGCGGCAGAGCAGGGCGCCTTGCTCGGCCAGAGCCTGGTCATGGCCAACCTCAATGCGGCGCTGCAACGGATCGCCCGCAGCTCGGCGACGCGGATCCTGCTGCTCGGTGAATCCGGCACCGGCAAGACCCTGGTGGCCCAGGCGCTGCACGCCAACAGCTCGCGGGCTGGCCAGGCGTTTATCGAGGTCAACTGCGCGGCGCTGCCGGAGCAATTGATCGAAGCCGAGCTGTTCGGCTCGGAGAAGGGTTCCTACACCGGCGCCCACCAGAAACGTATCGGCCTGGTGACCCAGGCGCACCAGGGCACGCTGTTCCTCGACGAGATCGGCGAATTGCCCCTGGCCCTGCAAGCCAAGCTGCTGCACTTTCTCGAGAACGGCAGCTACCGTGCGGTCGGTGCCAGCCAGGCCAGCAGTGCCGATGTGCGGGTGGTGGCGGCGACCAACCGCGACCTTGCCGAAGACGTGCGCCAGGGGCGGTTTCGTGAAGACCTGTTCTACCGCCTCAACGTCATTACCCTGGACATTCCGGCGTTGCGCGAGCGCGGTGACGACATCCTGCTGCTGGCCAGGCATTTCGCCGCGCATCAGGGTCGCGAGGAAAAAGTCGCGCCCATCGCTTTTGCCGCTGACAGCGCCGCCACCCTGTTAAGCCATCGCTGGCCGGGCAACGTGCGCGAGCTGAAGAACCTGATCGAACGCCTGACCATCCTGCTGCCCGGGCAAACCATCGGCAGCGCCCAACTACCGGCCCATCTGCAATCCGCCGAGCCGGCGCCGGCCTCGCTGGCGGCGCTGGATCACCAACTGGAGCGGGCCGAGCGTGAACTGGTCAGCGATGCCCTCAGCCGCAGCGCCGGGCACAAGGGCCTGGCCGCCGATCTGTTGGGGATTTCCCGGCATGCGCTCAAGCGTCGCCTGCAGCGCCTGGGCATCGAGCGCGGCGGTGAGCGCTAACCGCTCAACCGCGCGCGCGGCTTGAGCGCCAGCCGCTCAACACTGCTCGCCATATGCCGCGTCGGTCTTCTTCGCGGCGCCTCCCGATACGTGCCAGGTACCACGCAAAGCCTCATCGCAGAGCGCTTTCGTGGTATTTCGTGGTGCCTGATGCAAAGGCTGGCACAGCCTTTGCGATAACCCTTTCGCTAACCGACAAGAGGCGTCCCCGAACGCCCCAAGGGATTTTATGCAACTGCCGTTTTCCCACCTGCCGATCGTTGTCGCCCTGAGCGGCCTGCTGCTGGCTCACGCCGGATCGGTGCAGGCCGGTCGCGTCGAATTGGGCGCGCCTGCCGCGCAAGCCGAGCTGACCCTCGGTTGCCTGTACCCGATGACCGAGCGCGCGGCGATTTACGGCCAGGACAGCATCGCCGGGATCCAGGTCGCCCTGAGTGAGTTGCGGACCCGGCGCGAGGCCGGTGAGGCGATCCCGCAGTTGCGCGTGATCATCGACGACGACCAGTCCAAGGCGTCCTACGGTGTCAGCCTGGCCCGCGCGTTCATTCGCAAGGATGGCGTGCAGGTGTTGTGCGGCATGGTCTCGTCCGGTGTGGCGCTGGCGGTCAGCCAACTGGCCCGGGACGAAAAAGTGCTGATGATCGGCACCGACCACGCCTCGTCGCGCATGACCCTGGAAAGCGGCCATCGCTATTACTTTCGCGTGACCAACGACACCTGGACCTCGATGGCCGCCGGCGCTCATTACCTCAAGGCACTGCAGGCGAAAACCGGCTGGAAGCGCCTGGCCTTCATCGGCCCCGACTACGAATACGGCCATGTCTCGCGCGATGACCTGCACGAAGCGTTGCGCCAACTCGGTGTGCAGTTCGACGACGTCACCGAGCTCTGGCCACGCCTGTACGAGCCGGACTACTCGGCCTACATCGCGGCCCTGGAGCAGGCGCGCCCGGACATCATCGTCTCGGCACTCTGGGGCGGCGACTTCCATGCTTTCGTCAAGCAGGCGGCGGGCACCAGGCTGTTCGAGACCTCGCGCCTGGCCAACTTCGATACCGGTGGCAACTACGACTTCCTGGTCTCCTTGGGCGACAAGGCGCCGCCGGGGCTGATTCTGTCGGCGCGGCACCACAACAACTGGCCGCAGACCGCGCGCAACCGCTCCTTCGTCGAGCGCTTCCACAGCCTGACCGGGCGCTACCCGACCTACGCCGCCGAAGGCGCCTACACCGGAGTGATGGTGTTGGCCGCCGCCAGCCAGAAGGCCGGCGCCACCGACACCGAATCCCTGGTCACGGCCCTCGAAGGGCTTGAGATCGCGTTGCCGGAAGACCCACCGGGCTTTGTCTCGCGAATCGATCCGCTGACCCACCAGATCCAGCAGACCCAGGCCATCGGCACCCCGGTGCGCAACAGCGACTACCCGCCGGCGCAACTGATGCTCGGCGAGTGGTCGGTGTATTCCGCCCAGGACCTGCTGCCCGACCCGGCCGTGCGCGCGCGTCGCCAGGCCGGGCCAACCCATCCCGAGGGGCATGCCCCTTAGCTTCAGTAACCCGTAATGGAAATGACCATGAACAACTATAAGAAAAGCGTCCCGCACACCCGCAAGGCACTGACCCTGGCCCTGGCATTGGCCACGGCAGGTCTCGCCACTGGCCTCAGCGGCAGCGCCGTGGCCGCCGAAAACGGCAAGTTCCGCATTGGCGTGGTGACCTTCCTTTCGGGTCCCGCCGCCGGCCCGTTCGGCGAGCCGTCGGCGAATGCCGCCAAGCTGCTGGTAGAAAACCTCAACCAGGGCAAGCTGCCGGCACCCTACGACAAGCTGGGGATCAACGGCGCCGAAATCGAGATGGTGATCATCGATGAGGCCGGCGGTGCCGCCAAGCAGGTCGAGGAATTCCGCAACCTGGTGCAGCGCCAGAAGGTCGATGCGGTGGTCGGCTACATCTCCTCCGGCGACTGCCTGGCCATCGCGCCAGTGGCCGAGGAGTTGGGGGCGATGACGGTGTTCTACGATTGCGGCACCTCGCAACTGTTCAGCGAAGACAAGACCCCGCAATTCGTGTTCCGCACCAGCCTCGACGCCGCCGTCGACAACATCGGCGCCGCGCGCTACCTGGCCAAGACCCGTCCGGACGCCGTGCGCGTCGGCGGCATCCAGCAGAACTACGCCTGGGGCCAGGACAGCTGGAGCGACTTCACCCTGTCGATGGCCCAGGTCATGCCCAAGGCGCAGGTGGTCGAGTCGCAGATGCCCAAGGTGTTCCAGGGCCAGTACGGCGCGGAAATCTCGGCGCTGTCGGTCAAGCGTCCGGACATCATCCACTCCAGCTTCTGGGGCGGCGACATGGAGGCGCTGGTGCTGCAGGCCAACGCCCGCGGCCTGCTGGAAGAAGCCACTTCGGTGCTGACCTGCGGTGAGTCGGCGCTGGCACGCTACAAGGACCAGGCGCCCAACGGCATGATCATCGGCGGTCGCGGCCCGTTCGGCGCCTTCGCCCCGCAGAACCCGCTGAATAACTGGTTCACCGAGGCTTATCAAACAGCTTACAAAGCCGCGCCGACTTACCCGGCGAGCAAGATGGCGCAAGCGATCCTCGGCCTGAAATTCGCCGCAGAAAACGCCAAGGCCGAGGCCGGCAAGGTGCCGGCGCCGCTGGAAATGGCCAAGGCGTTCAAGGGCGCGACCTTCGAATCGGTGTCCGGCACCGTGCAGATGGCCCGCGCCGGCGGCCACCAGGCGATGCAGGGCATTGCCTACGGTGAGTACCACTATGACAAGGCCAGCAAGCAGGGCAGCGTGCAGAACGTCATCGCCTTCGCCGGCGAGTGCGTGACCCCGCCGGACGGCACCAGCGCCCACGACTGGATCAAGGCCGGTTTCCCGGGCGCGCAGTGCAACTGATCGCCACGCACAGCTGACCGATCGTGGCGGCCACCCATGGCCGCCACTCTTGCCAAGGTAGAACCTTATGCTGAGTCTTTATGCGGTGCTGATCGACGGCGCCATCTATGCCTCGTGGCTGTTTCTGGTCGCGGCGGGGCTCACCGTGATCTACGGTGTCATGCGCATCCTCAACATGGCCCATGGCAGTTTCTATGCCATTGGCGCCTATGCCGCCGCCTCGCTGGTGGGCTGGTATTTCAATAACGGCGTGGGCCCGGTGTGGGTCGGCTACCTGATGATGCTCGGCTGCGCACTGGCCGCCGGACTGGTGGTCGGGCTGCTGATCGAGCGCGGCCTGCTGCGTTTCATGTACGGCCGCGACGAAGTGCTGATGGTGATCATCACCTACGCCTTGCTGCTGATCCTCGAAGACGCGATGAAAATGATCTGGGGCGTCAACCCGTACTTCGCCTATCAGCCTTACGCCGAGATGGGGCGCAGTGTGCTCGCCGGGCTGAAAGTCTCCAACTACGACCTGATGCTGGTGGGCGTGTCGCTGGTGCTCGGCTTCGGTCTGTGGCTGTGGCTCGAGCGTACGCACCAGGGCAAGGTCCTGCGCGCGGTGATCCATGACCGCGAATTGGCGCAGGCCATGGGCGTCAACGTGCGCAAGGTGTTCACCCTGGTGTTCGTCCTCGGCACCGTGCTCGGCACCCTGGCCGGGGCCCTGACCGCGCCGGCGATTTCGGTGGCGCCGGGTATCGGTGTGGAAATCATCGTGCTGGCGTTTGCCGTGGTCGTCATCGGTGGCATGGGCAGCATCGAGGGCGCGGCCCTTGGCGCCTTGCTGGTGGGCCTGAGTCGCGCAGCGGCGGTGCACTACGCGCCGCAATTCGAACTCTTTGTGATCTATGGCGTGATGGCGCTGGTCCTCGCGGTGCGTCCGCAAGGCCTGTTCGGTCGCGTGCTTGCGAGGAAAATCTGATGCGCCTGGATAAAACCGAACTGATTCTGCTCGGCGTCGCCGTGCTGCTGGCCGCCGCCGGCCTGATCGCCCCGCAATGGCTGGTGTTCCTGCTGACCATGGCGTTGGCCAAGTCGATGGTGGTGCAAGGCGTGGTGATGCAAATGCGCGCCGGCCTGGTGACCTTCGGCCAAGGCCTGTACTTCTGCATCGGCGGTTACGCCGTGGGCATGAGCGGGCACTTTCTGGCCATCAGCGACCTGCCGACCCTGCTGCTGATCGGCGTGGCGGCAGCGGTCGCGCTGGCCATGCTCCTCGGCCTGCTGATGACCCGCTACCGCGAGATCTTCTTCGCCATGCTGTCGCTGGCGTTCTCGATGATTCTCTACGGCATGCTGGTGAAAAGCCCGGCCCTGGGCAGCACCGACGGCTTCAACGTCAAGCCCTGGACCCTGTTCGGCTGGAGCCCGGCCGCCGGCCAGGCGCCGCTGGCACTGTTCGTCATCATCGTCGCGGTCACCGCGGTGCTCGCGGTGTTGCTGCACCGCTATGGGCGCAGCAGTGCCGGGGCGATGTGCGAGGCGATCCGCGAGAACGAAGTGCGGGTCGAGTACCTCGGTCAGTCGCCGCGCTGGGTGCTGTACATGAACTACGTCGCCGCCGCCGGGGTCTCGGCGCTGGGCGGTGGCTTCATGGCCCTGGCCGCCGGCCATATCGACCCGGAAATGGCTTACTGGATCACCTCCGGCGAGTTCGTCTTCATCGCCTTGCTCGGCGGTACCGCCCACGTCGCGGCGCCGATCATCGCGGCGATCCTGTTCGCCGTGGTGCGCACCTACGCCATCGAACTGGTGCCCCACAGCTGGCAGATGATCCTCGGGGTCACCTTGCTGGCAATCATCATCTTTCTGCCCAAGGGCCTGTGGAGCCTGTTCAGTGGTCAGGCCCGCGCGACCAAGGCAGTGGAGGCCAAGGCATGAATTGCATTCTCGAAACCCGTGGGCTGTACAAGGAGTTCGGCGCGGTGACCGCCGCCAAGGACGTCAACGTGCGCATCAGCAAGGGCGAGGTGGTCGGGGTGATTGGCTCCAACGGCGCCGGCAAGACCACCTTCATCAACATGGTCACTGGCTACCTCAAGCCCAGCCGAGGTGAAATCCTCTTCAACGGCCAGTCGATCATCGGCCGCACGCCACGGGCGATCACCCGTGCCGGCATGGCCCGTTCGTTCCAGGTCGCGCAGCTGTTCCCCGAGCTGACCGTGCTCGACAACCTGCTGATTGCCCTGGCCGGTGCCGAATCGCCGTTTCCCTCGCTGCTGCGGCCGTTGCGCAACGACGCGCGGATCGCCCGTGCCGAGGCAATTCTCGATGAGTTCAGCATTCTCGGCTGGCGCGACAACAAGGTCACCGCAGTGCCGCAAGGCGTGCGCAAGCTGATCGACATCGCCATGGCGCTGATCGGCGATCCGCAGATGCTGCTGCTCGACGAGCCCACCAGTGGCGTCAGCGCCGAGGAGAAAACCCAATTGATGGACACCGTGATGCAGGTGGTGATCCGGCATCAGGTGACGGTGCTGTTCGTCGAGCACGACATGGACGTGGTGCGCCGCTACGTCTCGCGGATCCTCGCGTTCTACAGTGGAGAAGTGCTGGCTGACGGTCCGCCGCAAACCGTGTTGGCCAACGCCCGCGTCCAGGAACTGGTGACCGGCGGCCAACGGGCCCACAAGGAGGCAACCGCATGAGCCTGGACATTCGCAACCTCAACGTCGCCATCGAATCGGTGCCGATCCTGCATGACGTCTCGCTGAGTGTCGGGGCCGGGCAGATGGTCGGTCTGATCGGCCACAACGGCGCCGGCAAGACCACCCTGATCCGCACCCTGATGGGCCTGCTCGATGCCAGTTCCGGCTCGATTCACTTCGCCGGCACCGACCTGCGCGCCCAGCCCGGTTACCAGCGTGCAGCGACTGGCATCAGCTACCTGCCGGAAGACCGCCGACTGATTCCGGCGCTGACGGTGCAGGAGAATATTCTGCTGCCGGTGTGGGCCAACAAGCTGCCAGGCAGCGCCGAGCGCCTCGAGTGGGTGTACAGCCTGATCCCGGAAATCGCCCAGTTTCGCGATCGCCGCGCCATGCAACTGTCCGGCGGCCAGCAGAAACTGGTGGCCCTGGCCCGGGCGCTGATGCCGGGCAACCGGCTGTTGATCCTCGACGAACCGTTCGAGGGTGTGGCGCCGGTGCTGTCGCGGCGGCTCTCCGAAGTAATCGCCCAGCTCGGACAGGAAGGCCTGTGCGTGCTGATCTCCGAATCCGATGACACCCATTCCGCTGACCTGGTCGATGCGCTGTACCGCATCGAGCGCGGCAGCGTGCGAGCAGGATAATCCGCATGTCGAACTTTACTTTTGAAACCACCCCACGGGTGATCTGCGAAATCGACGGCGCCCTGCGCCTGGGCGCGCTGTGCCGTGAACTCGGCGCCACCCGAGCACTGCTGGTCAGCGACCCGGGCCTGCAACGCGCCGGCCTGCTTGATGCACCGCTGCAGGCGCTGCGTGACGCCGGCGTCGAGGTCACGCTGTACAGCGACGTCCAGGCCGATCCACCGGAAGCATCGGTGCTCGACGCAGTGGCGGCGGGGCGCAATTGCCAGGCCCAGGCGGTGATCGGCCTGGGTGGCGGCAGCTCGCTGGACACCGCCAAGCTGGTGGCGCTGCTCTGCGGCCATGAGCAGGTACTCAGCGATATCTATGGCATCAACCTGGCCAAGGGGCCGCGTCTGCCGCTGATCCAGGTGCCGACCACCGCCGGCACCGGTTCCGAAGTCACCGCCGTGGCCATCGTCACCACCCCCAGCCACGAGAAGAAGGGCGTGGTCAGCCCGTTGCTGTACCCGGATATCGCCTTGCTCGATGCGCGCCTGACCGTCGGCCTGCCGCCGGCGGTGAGTGCGATGACCGGGGTCGACGCCATGGTCCATGCCATCGAGGCCTACACCAGCCAGCACAAGAAAAACCTGCTGTCCGACGGCCTCGCGGTGCAGGCCCTGCGGCTGCTGGGGGGCAATCTGGATCGGGTGCTGGCGCAGCCGGATGACCTCGAGGCGCGTTCCGCCATGCTCCTTGGTTCGATGCTCGCCGGCATGGCCTTCGCCAACGCGCCGGTGGCGGCAGTGCATGCACTGGCCTATCCGCTGGGCGGGCATTTCCATGTGCCCCATGGCCTGAGCAATGCGCTGGTGCTGGTGCCGGTGCTGAATTTCAACCGCAGCGCGGCGCAGGCGCTGTACGCCGAACTGGCAGCGAGCGTGCTGCCCGGCCAGCGTTTCGACGATCCGGCGCAAGCTTGCGAGGCGTTTATCGACTTCATGACCGCACTGGTCCGGCGCATGCCGTTTGCCCAGCGCCTGGCCGAGGTCGGGGTCAGCGAGGCCGACCTCGATCGCCTGAGCGACGATGCCATGAAGGTCCAACGCCTGCTGATCAACAACCCGCGTCCGGTCAGCCGGGAAGATGCCCGAGCCATTTACGCCTCGGTGCTGTAAGGAGATGGCGATGAATCACGAGTTCAGAAGCGTGCCGCGGATCGTCTGCGCGGCGGGCGCTTTGCAAGGGATTGGCCAGGAATTCGCCGGGCTGGCGGTGCGGCGGGTGCTGCTGGTGTGCGACCCGGGCATCGTCAAGCTCGGCTTCGCCGCCCAGGCCTGTGCCGCGCTGGAGGCGGCCGGTTGCAGTGTGGCGGTGTTCGATCAGGTGGTGGCCGATCCGCCGGCGGCAGTGGTCGAAAAGGCCGTCAGCCAGGGCCGGGCATTTGCCGCCGATGGCGTGCTCGGCCTCGGTGGCGGCAGCTCGCTGGATGCGGCCAAGCTGGTGGCGTTGCTGATCAACAGCGAGCAAACGCTGCCGGAGTTGTACGGCAGCGACAAGGCCCGCGGCCAACGCCTGCCGTTGGTGCTGGTGCCGACCACGGCCGGCACCGGCTCGGAGGTGACCTGGGTTTCGGTGATCACCGACGCAGAGCAGCGCAAGCAGGCGGTGTATTCGGCGCAACTGATGCCGGACGTGGCGGTCCTCGATCCACTGCTGACCCTCGGCCTGCCCGCCGGCGTCACTGCTGCCACTGGCCTCGACGCCATGGTCCATGCGATCGAGGCCTACACCAGCCGCACCCGCAAGAACCCGATCGCCGATGGCCTGGCCACCACTGCGCTGCGCCTGCTCGGCGGCAACCTGCGCAAGGTGCTGGCCGACGGCCGCGACGTCGCCGCGCGCTCGGCCATGCTCCAGGGCTCGCTGATGGCCGGCATGGCCTTCGTCAACGCCTCGGTGGCGGCGATTCACGGCCTGGCCTATCCGCTGGGCGCGCGTTTTCACATCCCTCACGGCCACGCCAACGCCTTGGTCATGGCGCCGATGATTCGCTTCAACCTGCCCGCGGCGCAACGGCAATACGCCGAACTGGCCGCGCACCTGCTGCCCGAAGCCCGCTTCACCGACGAGGCCAGCGCCGCCCAGGCCTTTGTCGAGGCCATCGAGGCGTTGGTACGCGACAGCGGACTGGAACCCCGGCTGTCGCGATTGGGGATTGATGAGGACTCGATTGCGCTAATGGCCAAGGATGTGGTGACGGGGTTGCAGCGCCTGATCGACAGTAATCCGAGGGACATGGACGAGGCGCAGGTGCAGGCGATTTATCGCGGTATCTACTGAGAGTAGGGGGCAGTCAGCCGGTGTGGATGGCTGCCCTCACGCCTAGTTCGCCATGCCACCGCGGCAACCGCTCAATCAGGTGCTGGCAAGCAAGCCTTTCTGTTTGGCGACATGGGTCGCCAGCACGTCCATCAAATCCGGCGACAGGCAGTCATAAGGTTCCAGCCCGAGCGCGCTTCCGTTTTGCGGCGACAGCTCGGTGTGAACGAAGTCCAGGCCATAAACGCGTGGTCCCTGTTCTCGATGCGTCCGAAAAGATGGGCGTGACACCGCGTGCAGGTGTTGCGTTACTTGATCCTTGCGCTTATCCCGCTTATCCCGCTTATCCCGAAGGCCGGTTACAAGGGCCAGGACCAGGGGTATAACTGGCGGAACAACAGGCGGTCACCCGCCAGCGGCGCGGAGCGATGTGATGAGTGGCAGAGCGTGGCGATGGGCTCGCAAGGGCCTTCCTGGCTGCATCGCGCTAGCCTTGCTGGTCGCTCCACTGTGCGCCAGTGCCCTGTTCAAGTGCCAGGCCAGGGATGGGACCATCAGCTACACCCGCCAGGCCATTGCCAGCGCTCGCTGCAATCAGGTCAACGGCGCGGCGGGTCCCGGTGCGACTCCGATGGCCGTGCCACGCCTTGTGCGGGCGGACGACTCGGGCGCCATGCGCATTCGGGTGTTTACCTTCATGCACAAGGGTGTTCGGCAATACGTCAGCCGTCGCCCCGAAGGGATCTCGGCGCGGGTCGATGTTCTGGAAGTTTATTACATCCAGGGCTGCTATCTGTGCAGGGCGCCCAAGGATTTCAAGGTTGCCTCACTGAGCCTGGACACCCAGTCCTATCGGCGCGAGATTGAAGCTGCTTCGACTCTTTATGGTGTCGACAGGGCGCTGGTCCGTGCTGTGATGCATGCCGAATCGGGGTTTCGCCCCAACGCCATTTCGATGGCCGGCGCCCAGGGCCTGATGCAGTTGATGCCGGCCACCGCCGAGCGCTTCGCCGTGGACAATCCGTTCGACGCGCGCCAGAACATTCGGGGCGGGGTGCGCTACCTCGCCTGGCTGCTCAAGCGCTTCAACGGCAACGAGACGCTGGCGTTGGCCGGTTACAACGCCGGTGAAGCCGCGGTGGCCGAGCACAACGGGGTGCCTCCCTATGCAGAGACCCAGTCCTACGTCACCCTGGTGCGGTCGCTGACCGAACGCTATCGCCGGCAGCGGTAGGGCCGTGGCGCCTGTGGTGGAACGGGTCAGGCAGCGGAAAACTGCTTGGAGGCGCTGGCGATGCGTTGGAACTGACGCAACTGCCGGTTGGCGCCCCGGATATCCAGGAAGAAAATCTCGGCGCTGCGCCAGAGCAGCATCCAGGCGGTGACGGTAACGACGCCGACTGGGATGGTGCCTTCGATACCCAGCGCCGTGCCTGCCAGCACCAGGGCCAATGCCAGGCCCAGCAGTGTCAGCGCGACCAGCCGCTGGGCACGAATATCGCTTTTGAGTTGTTCGCTCTTCTGCGCAAAGGTATTGCCGATGGCTTGCTGCAGGCGTTCACGCTCGGCTTCCGGGCATCGAATCTGCAGGGTCAACTCGGTGTGGTACCCGGCGTTCTCCAACAGGTAGTCCACCAACTCGGCGCTGAGTTTGGGGTTATCTGGCGAGGCGAACGGATTGAGGTAGTCTGCGCTGATCGTCAGATCGATCTTTTTAGTCATAACGAACCCTTTGGCTGGTTGAGTGGTGGACGCAGGTTTCAATAGTCGGATTAAGGCTAGTTGCAAGACCGCGACTCTGCCTGATCGGCAGCCGCACGCGCTGATCAGGGCCCCGGCACACCCCCATGGTTGCAGCTAAGCTTTGTTGCGCCGGGTGGCAGTCGCCATGTTGCCCCGGAATATCCAGTTCTGGCACAGGAGCCGCCTATCTTGATTTTCCAACACAGCCATGCCCTTCAACCCACTTTGCTGGTGGTCGATGACACGCCCGACAACCTGATGCTCATGGCTGACCTACTCAAGGATCGGTACCGGGTCAAGGTCGCCAACAGCGGCGAGAAGGCGTTGCGCGTAGTGCTGGGTGATCCGCTGCCCGACCTGATCCTGCTGGATGTGATGATGCCGGGGTTGTCGGGTCATGAAGTGGCCGCGCAGCTCAAGGGCGACCCGCGCACCCGCGACATTCCGATCATCTTCCTGACGGCCATGGCCGGCACCGAGGACGAGATCCATGGCCTGGAACTGGGTGCCGTCGACTACATCACCAAGCCGATTCGTCCGGCGCTGGTGCTGGCGCGGGTCGACACTCAGCTCAAGCTCAAGGCGGCGCAGGATTTCCTGCGCGACCACAACGATTACCTGGAACAGGAGGTGCAACGCCGCACCCGCGAGGTGATTGCGATCCAGGATGTGGCCATCCAGGCCATGGCGTCACTGGCCGAGACCCGCGATAACGAAACCGGCAACCATATCCGCCGCACCCAGCACTACATCAAGGTACTGGCCGAGCACCTGCGTGAGCATCCACGCTTCCGTGATTTTCTCAGCGCCGACACCATCAACCTGCTGTTCAAGTCGGCGCCGCTGCACGACATCGGCAAGATCGGCATTCCTGACCATATTCTGCTCAAGCCGGGGCGCTACACCGAGGCCGAGTTCGAGGTCATGAAGACCCACACCACCCTGGGGCGTGACGCCATACAGCATGCCGAGGACCAGTTGGGGATTCGCGCGGAGTTCCTCAGCCTGGCCAAGGAGATCGCCTACAGCCATCAGGAAAAATGGGACGGCAGCGGCTATCCGCAAGGGCTGGTGGCTGACGCGATCCCCATCAGCGCGCGGCTAATGGCGGTGGCCGATGTCTATGATGCGCTGATCAGCCGCCGGGTCTACAAACCGGGAATGCCCCACGCCCAGGCCGTAGAGATCATCCGCCAGGGCCGCGGCACCCATTTCGACCCGGACATCTGCGACGCCTTCCTGGCCTGTGTCGAGCAGTTCCGGGCGATTGCCGAGCACTTTGCCGACTCCGACCAGGACATGGCCGCCAAGCAGGCTGCGCTGGAGCGAAGCGGCCAGGCTGAGTGAACTCGCGCGCATCGTCAAAATTTTTCAGGACCACCAGGATAAGCCATGGCCGGATTGCGTACCTTTCTCGAGCGTCTGTCGCTGCTGCATAAGCTGATCATCGGCTTCGCCGCACTGCTGTTGCTGGTGCTGGTACTCGGCGTGCAAAGCCTGCGCACCCTGGAATCCCTCAAGCGCGACATGCAGCAGCTGTATCTGCAGGAACTGACCGGGATGGAGTACCTGAGTGACGCCCGCGTACGCCTGCCTCACCTGGTGCAGGCGCTGCAGCGCGCGGTGGGGACCAACAGCGCCGAGATCCGCATTGAATCGCTGCAGCAACTGCGTGACACCCGCAACCGCCTGCAGTTGGCGCTGGCTCACGCCAAGCTGACCCTGACACGCCCGGAGAACCTTGCCCGTCTCGCCGAGTTCGAGCTGCTGCTCAAACAACTGGAGAACGATAGCGAGCAAGCTTTCCTGCTGATCGACCAGGGACGCCAGGGCCAGGCATTGCTGCTGCTCAACAGCACGGAGTTCCAGCAACTCGATTTGAAGGCCGATGCCCTGCTCGATGCGATTGCCCAGGTCAAGGAGGCAGCGATCCGCGACACGGCCAAGGACCTGGCCGACTTTGCCGAACGCAGCACCAAGCTGACCTACATCCTGCTGTTCGGTGGCTTGTCGCTGGCGCTGCTGCTGTCGTGGCTGGTCAGCCAGTCGATCCGCAATCCACTCAATCGGGTGCGAGTGGCGATCGACCAGTTGGCGGCGGGGCAGCTTGACCAGCCCATTCCCCATACCGACCTGAGCAACGAAACCGGTGATCTGGCGCGGGCCATCGCCCTGCTGCAGACCGAGTCGCAGCAACTCGAGCGCCAGCGCTGGATCAAGGCCCATACCGCGCAACTGCAGGTCGATCTGCAGCAGGCCGAGACGCCGGACGAACTGGCCCAGGTGTTCTTGCAGCACATGGCGAGCCTGCACGGTATCTGCCAGGGGGTGCTGTACAGCGCCGACGAAGATTCTGCCACGCTGCTGCTGATGGGCCGTTATGCCACCGACGCCGACCGGCCGCCGGAGGCGCAGGTCAAGTTCGGCGACGGCCTGCTGGGCCAGTGTGCACTGGATCGTCAGCCCCGGCAGTTCCAGGCGTTGCCGGAGCAGTATTGGCGTCTGCGCTCGCCGCTGGGCGAGATTCCGGCCAGTTGCCTGTTGCTGCAACCGATTGTGCGCGGCGAGCGGTTGCTGGGTGTGCTCGAGTTGGCCGGGCTGCAGCCGTTGGCCGAGCGCGATTGGCTGCTGTTGCAGGAGGCCACGCCACGCCTGGCGGCAGCCATGGCGATTCTGGAACGTAACCAGGCCGTGAAAGACCTGTTGCTGCAAACGCGGCGCCAGGCCAATGAAATGGAACAACAGGCGCTGCGCCTGGAGGAACAGGCGCAGGCCCTCGAATCCCAGCAGGGCGCGCTGCGGGCTACTGAGGCCTGGTACCGCGGGATCATCGAAGCGGCGCCGGACGGCATGCTGGTGGTGGATGCCGGGGGGGTAATCCTGCGCACCAACCGGCAACTCGATCAACTGTTCGGCTACGCCACCGATGAGCTGCTGGGCGAATCCATCGAACGCCTGGTGCCGTTGGCCAATCGCGGCCAGCACCGGGCGTTGCGCCAGGACTTCCTGACCCAGGGCGCCACGCGCCAGATGGGGGCCTACCTCGACGACCTGCAAGGCGTGCGCAAGGACGGCAGCCTGTTTTCTGCCGAGATCAGCCTGTCGCACCTGCCCAGCCTTGAAGGGGGCGGAGTCTGCGTGTGCGCCTCGGTGCGCGATGTCAGCGAGCGCCGGCAATTGCAGGCGGCGCTCAAGGCCAGCGAGGCACAGTTGCGCGCGGTACTCGACAGCAGCCCGGTGGCGATGCTGATCAAGGATGTCGGTGGCCGTCCGACCTACAGCAATCCGCAGTTCGACAGTTTGTTCGCCACGGATCTGGAGCAACTCGAAGTCATGGACCTGGGGCGATTCTGGGTCGACCCGCAAGTCCACCAACGCTTCAGCGCAGCCGCCGCGCAAGGTCCGGTGGTCAACTTCGAGGCCGGACTGCAACGTCTCGATGGCGAACGCTTCGATGTGCTGGTTTCGGCCGTCACCCTGACCCTGGGTGAACGCCACATCAAGGCCAACTGGTACTTCGATATCACTGCCCGCAAGGCCGCCGAGGTCGAGGTACAGCGTGCGCGAGAGGTCGCGGAAGAGGCGACCCGGGCCAAAAGCAATTTCCTGGCGACCATGAGCCACGAGATTCGCACGCCGATGAACGCGATCATCGGCATGAGCTACCTGGCTCTGCGCACCGAGCTCGACAACCGCCAGCGCAACTACATCGAGAAGGTCCATCGCTCGGCGGAATACCTGCTGGTGATCATCAACGACATCCTCGACTTCTCGCGAATCGAGGCCGGGAAGATGCACATCGAGCACACCGCCTTCCACCTCGAGGACGTGCTCGACGGCTTTGCCAACATGATTGGCCTCAAGGCCGAGGACAAAGGCCTGGAGTTGCTGTTCAACACCGACGCCGGCCTGCCCACCGCGTTGATCGGCGATCCGCTGCGCCTGGGCCAGGTGCTGATCAACCTGGGCAACAACGCGACCAAGTTCACCGAGCAGGGCGAGATCGTGCTCGGCGTCGAGCAACGGGGCGCTGCAGGGGAGCAGGTGCAGTTGCATTTCTGGGTGCGCGACACCGGGATAGGCATGGACGCCGAGCAAGCCTCCCGGCTGTTCCAACCGTTCAGTCAGGCCGACAGCTCGATCACGCGCAAGTACGGCGGCACGGGCTTGGGCCTGGCGATCTCGCGGCATCTGGTGGAGTTGATGGGCGGACGCATCTGGCTGGAGAGCGCGCCGGGCCAGGGCTCCACTTTTCATTTCGAGGTCAGCCTCGGCGTCCAGCAGGATAGCCCTGCACGACGTATGCCGAGTGCCGATGAGTTGCTCGGCAGCCGGGTGCTGGTGGTCGATGACAACGCCAGCGCGCGTGAAATTCTCTCGGGCATGGCGCGTAGCTTCGGCGTCGAGGTCGATGTTGCGGCCAGTGGGCGCGTGGCCCTGGACATGCTGGTGGAGGCCGAAGCCAGGCAACTGCCCTACGACCTGGTGCTGATGGATTGGCGCATGCCGGGCATGGATGGGGTGGAGACGGTGCGCCAGATGCACGCCGCCAGGCTGGCGCAAACCCCCTCGGTGATCATGGTCACTGCCTTTGGTCGCGAAGAGGCGCGGGAGGAGGCCAGGCGTCACGGCATCCAGTTGCCGGTGGTGTTGACCAAACCGGTCACCCCCTCGACCTTGCTCGAAGCATTGGGCACAGTGCTGGGCCAGTCTGCGCGGCTCGACTCCCGGGTCGTCGAGCGAACCGCCCAGAGTGCCGTGGCCATGGCCGGCCTGCGGGGCGCGCGCCTGTTACTGGTGGAAGACAACGAGCTGAATCGGGAGCTGGCCTGCGAACTGCTGGAGAGTGCCGGGATCGTCCTGCGCCTGGCCGTCGATGGCGCCGACGCCCTCGAGCAATTGGAGCGTGATGCTGATCTCGACGGCGTGTTGATGGACTGTCAGATGCCAGTGATGGACGGTTATACCGCGACCCGGCGGATCCGCGAGCAAGCGCGCTGGGCGAACCTGCCGGTGATCGCCATGACCGCCGACGCCATGACCGGTGACCGCGAGCGTGCACTGGCCTGCGGCATGAACGACCACATATGCAAGCCCTTGAACGTCGAGGAGATGTTCAACACCCTGGGCAAGTGGATCCATCCCGGTGCCGGCCGTCGCCCGCCGAGCGACGAGGTCGCACCGTCTGCTGGCGGGCCGGCGTTGCCGTTGCCGAGCGAACTGCCGGGTATCGATCTCAGGGCTGGCCTGGCGACCTGCATGGGCAAGGCTGACCTCTATCTGCGACTGCTGCACAGGTTTCACGCCAGCCAACAGGGGTTCTGCGCCGACTTCCTGGCCGCCCGCCGTCAAGCTGATGGCGTGGCGGCGATCAGGTTGGCGCATACCTTGCGGGGTACCGCGGGCAATATCGGTGCCGCGGAACTGGCAAGCGTCGCTGGCAAACTGGAGCAGGCGTGCCTGGGCGAGGAGGGCGAGCTGGCAGTGGGCGAACGACTGGCGCAGGTCGAGTGCAGCCTGGCCGTGGTGCTCCAGGGGCTGGCGGTGTTGAGCGAAGCCACTGCGCCGGAGGATACGGTACATGCAGCCGGTCAATGGCAGACGCAGTTGGCCCACGTCAGATCGCTGCTGGCCGAGAGTGATGTCCAGGCATTGAGCGTCTTGCGTGAATTGCAGGCCCTGGCACCAGGCGGGCAAGCCAAAGAACAGTTGCAGCAGGCATTGCGGCACGCGGAAGGCTTTGATTTCGATCAGGCGTTGGCCTCAATGGAAAACCTCGGTTGAGGTTACCCGCTGCGCGGCGATGGAGAGAGACAGTCCAGTGCTAGGTCAGCTTCAACCGTTCCAAGGCATGCTCCTTGCCCGCTGCCGTCAACTCGAAGGTGGTGGAACCGAACGTCCCGCGTGTCACGTTCTGATTGATCAGCCGCTTGGCCTGGAGTTGCTTGAGACCGAGTTCCACTTCTTGCGTACTGAGGGAAACCAGTTTGCAGACCGATTGCAGGTTGGCAATTTTCCGGCAGTGCGCGTGATAGGCCAGCGCTTCCAACAGCAGCGTCTGGTTATCGGTCAGTTGCACAAGGTATGGGGCGGTGGGTTTCCTGGCTTTACGCGCTGCCCCATGGGGCGCGCCGTTCAAGGCGTAGGTGCTTCGGGCCTGGAAAATGGCTACGCAGAGCAGGCTGGTCAGGACCGCGATGATGAACAACAGCGCCCAGTTCGGCACCGAGGTTTTCAACATCAGCCAATCGCTCAGATCCGCCAGCCAACCCGTGGTCAGTTCGAAGTAATCGGCGAGCAGCATGACCGCCACCCCAGCCATCAGGAAAACTCCCGACGAGGCAATGGCCTTGAACCTGAGCGAGGAGTGCTTGCCTTGGGCTGCCATGGTGAGGGTCTCTGCTGCGCGAACAGAATCAAGCAAGCATAGCAGTGCAACGGCGGGTTTCGAGCGCAGGAGGTGCCGACTCGAGGGCGCCAGCTTTGTTGTTGAGACGTCATGTCGGCGGCGACCAGGGTGCTTGGGCAAGGCTCAGGGGACTGCGTACAGTCCCGTAAGCGGCATCGAGCGCATCGATCGCCTTTACAGCGGCGAGGCGCTCATGGTTCAGGCCGGCTGCACCGCCAGGCGGTTGCTGACGTTACGCCCCAGCACCAGCACCGTGACAAAGCCGCAGCCCACCAGGGCGGTGGCCAGGCTCAACAGCACCGAGCTGCCCATCTGGTCGACGATCTGCCCGCCGAAGAACGAGCCCAGGGCAATGATCACCTGGAACAGCGCGACAAACAGCGGCATGCCGCGCTCGACGTCCTTGGGCGCGACGACGAACATCCAGATGCTCGCGCAGGCCGGGAAGGCGCCGAAGGCGAAGCCCCAGAGGCCGATCAGCAGCGCGGCGCCGGTCATGCCGGTGGCGAAGTGCGGGAACAATGCGGTGCTGACGCCGAGCATGATCGCCACCAGCATCAGCGTGTGGCGCACGCTGCGGTTGGCGGCGAAACCGGCAAAGATATTGCCCAGCACCCCGGCCACGCCGTAGAGCAATAGCAGCGAGCCAATGGTCGGGCCGTCGAAGCCGGCGTTCTGTTTGAAAAACGGCGCGACGTAGGTGTAGGCGGCAAAGTGCGCGAGGCCGATGAGCAACACGGCGATCAAGCCCACCCGCGCTTGCGGATTGATGAACAGCGCCGGCAGGTCACTGATGCGAATCGCCTTGTCCGGCGCCAGGCGCGGCAGCAGGAACACTTGCGCCAGCAGCACCGGCACGCCCACCAATGCGGTGACCAGGAACGTCATGCGCCAGCCCATCAGGCCGCTGAGCCAGGTGCCGACCGGCACGCCGAGCACGGTGGCCAGGGTCACGCCGACCATGATGATCGAAGTCGCCTGCGCCACCCCCACGCCCCTGGGCGCCAGCCGGCTGCTCAGGGCAATGGCCGTGGCCCAGAAACCGCCGATACTGATGCCCAGCAGGACGCGACCGAACAGCAGCAGGCTGAAATCGCTGGCGTAGGCCACCACCGCGTTGGCGATGATCATGATCAGCGTCAGGCCGATCAGCAGGTAGCGCCGGTCCATGGCACCGATGCCCACCGACAGCAAGGGCGCGGCGAGGGCGGCCATGATCCCCGGCAGGGTCACCATCAGCCCGGCCTGGCCGGCGCTGATACCGAGGTCGCTGGCGACATCGTTGAGCACACCGACCGGCAGGAACTCGCTGGTCACCAGTGCGAAGGCGCCGACGGCGACCGAGAGAATCGCCAGCCACTGCTGTTTGACGCTCTGTTGATTATGTTCGGGGACCTCGTGAGAGGTCGGGCTGATGCTGGGCATGGGCTTGATTTCCAAGGGGGATGGCGCCTGGAACAGGCGAAGGAGCGGGGGGAGTTGCCGGCGATTATAGGGACCGATTCTGACATGTCGACAGGCGGCGCTCTCGATATTAATCATCAGTGGGATTGATTAGACGCGGGTTACCTCCCATTCCCGACGGGAATGCACTGGATAAAATGATTGAATTTTTTATGGCGTCGGGTCTGGCGTAACGTGGTTGGAGGACATGGAGAACTGCCTTGAACACACCCACTGTCAACGCTGCAGAAAAGTTTGATCGCTCGCGTGCCGACGAATACGGACGCCAGAGTCGTATCGCCCTGGCCGGTTACGACGCCTGCCAGGACCTGGCGGCCTGCATGTTGGCCGCCAGTCTGGGTTCTGCCGATGAGGCCAGGATATTGGTGGTCGGCGCCGGCGGCACGGCGCAGGAAATCATTGCCATGGCCCGGCTTGAGCCGGGTTGGCGCTTCACCGCCGTCGACCCCTCCGAGCCGATGCTCGACGCCGCCCGCCAGCAGTTGCAGGTCAACGACCTGCTCGACAGCGTCGACCTGCACCTGGGGCAGGTCGAGGACCTGCCGGCGGATCAGCCATACGACGCGGCGACCTTGATCGGCGTGCTGCATCATCTGCCGGGGGATGCGGCCAAACAGCAGATATTGCGCGTCATCCAACGCCGTCTCAAACCTGGCGCGCCCTTGGTGGTGGCCGGTAATCAATACGCCTATGCCAGCCAACCGCTGCTGCTGGCCGCCTGGGGACAGCGCTGGCGGCAGCATGGCGCGAGCGCGGATGAGGTCAAGGCCAAGCTCGGCAAGATCCTCCAGGGCGCCGATCCACCCCACTCGGAGGCGGCAGTGCAGACGCTTTTGCATGATGCAGGCTTCGGCGATGCCACACGGTTTTTCAGCAGTCTGTTCTGGAGTGCGTGGTTGACCTGCAAGACCCTTTGACAGCACCTGCAGGAGCGAGCCCGCTCGCGATGGCGATTCATCATGCACTGATGAGGGTGGATGTACCGGCGCTATCGCGGGCAAGCCCGCTCCCACGGTGGTTGTGGCCAATGGGTTGGTGCAGATGCCCCGCGTTTCTAACTGAGGGTCACCACCACCTTGCCTTTGGCCCGGCCCTGTTCGACATAGCTCAGCGCGTCCGCCGTCCTTTCGAAAGCGAAGGTCTTATCTATGATGGGCTTGATTGCGCCGGATTCGATCAGCGCGGTAATCGCTTGCAACTGTGCGCCATCGGCGCGCATGAACAGAAACCGGTAAATCACCCCCTGCTTGCGGGCCTTGCGGCGAATCCCGCTGCTCAACAGGCGCATCACCTGCCGTAGCCCCCAGGACAAACCCTGCTCCCGGGCGAACTCCGCAGTCGGCGGTCCGGAGATAGAGATCAGCTGCCCGCCAGGCTTGAGCACCTTGATCGATCGTTCCAGGACGTCCGCGCCCAGGCTGTTCAGGACCACGTCATAGTCGTGCAACTCGCTGGCGAAATCCTCTCGCGTGTAATCGATCACCCGGTCCGCACCAAGCGCCTTCAGCCACTCGACGTTAGCGCTGCTGGTGGTGGTCGCGACGAAGGCGCCCAGGTGTTTGGCCAGTTGGATGGCCAGCGTGCCGACGCCGCCTGCGCCGGCATGGATCAGCACCTTCTGGCCTGGCTTGAGTTGTGCGCTGGTCACCAGCACCTGCCAGGCGGTCAAGGCGCTCAAGGGGATGGACGCGGCTTGCGTCATGTCGAGGTGGGTGGGTTTCAGTGCGAGGGCGTCCTGGTGCACGGCAATCCGCTCGGCGAAGCTGCCGATACGGCTCTCGGGAGGGCGTGCGTAGACCTCATCACCAGCCTTGAAGCGCGTCACCGCCGCGCCAACCCGCAGGACGATTCCAGCCAGGTCATTGCCCAACACCAGGGGAAACGTGTAGGGCAGGATCGGTTTGAAGGCGCCGCTGCGGATCTTCGAGTCCAACGGATTGACGCTGGCGGCGTGCACCTGGATCAGCACGTCATGGGCGCCAACTGCAGGCTCGGGCACCTCGCCAATCGCGCCGTGCTGCTTGCCGTACCGATCGATAAAAAATGCTTTCATGCTCGGGTTGCTCTGGTCGGTTGCACCGGGAACAGGGCCGATTACCGGCCCCATTGCGTTTCATTCACTTGGCCGACTGGTAACGTTGCGCAACGCTGGACTGCTTGATCTGCGACATCAGCCCCAGACGTGCCGCTTGCAAGGCGTCCCAGCGTTCACCTTCCTGCAGCGGCGGGATGGTCACCGGCTCACGGCGGTCGAAGCCAATCAGCGCGGCATCCACCAGATCACCTACTTCCATGATCTCCGGCAGGCTGTTGATGTCGATCCCGGCGCGATCCCAGATTTCCGTACGAGTGGCGGCCGGCAGTACCGCCTGCACATAGACGCCCTTGGGGCCCAGCTCCAGGCTCAGGCCCTGGGACAGGAACAGCGCAAACGCCTTGGTCGCGCCATAGACCGACATGCCGAGTTCCGGCGCCAGGCCCACCACCGAACCGATGTTGACGATGGCCCCGTCGCCGGCCTTGGCCAGGCGTGGCGCGATCGCGCTGGCGAGGCGCACCAGGGCGGTGGTGTTGAGCGCCACCAGGTGGGCCACGCTGTCGGTGCTCTGCTCGATGAAGCTGCCGGACTGCGCCGCGCCGGCGTTGTTGATCAGGATGCCGATGCTGGCGTCATCGCGCAGGCGCGCTTCGACGATGGCCAGGTCGCCGAGTTGGGTCAGGTCGGCCTGCAGCACATCAACGGCAACCCCATGCTCGCCGCTCAACCGGGCGGCGAGGGTGTGCAGGCGTGCCAGGTCGCGGGCGACCAGCACCAGGTCATGCCCACGTTGGGCGAAACGCTCGGCGTAGGCAGCGCCGATGCCGCTGGAGGCGCCAGTGATCAGAACGGTAGGGCGAGTGGTCATGGTCGTGTCTCTTGGTCAGGGATGTCGGGAAATGATGTGACTGCGGTGTTCTGGGTTTTATGATGATGATCATAATCTAAACTGTCAACATCATTTGATTACGATCGACATCTATGTATCATCGACCAACGATTCAACGCTTACGCAAGGTGATGCACATGAGAGTGACCAAGGCCCAGGCCGAGGCAAACCGGCAGCACATCGTCGAAACCGCCTCAGCGTTGTTTCGCCAACGCGGCTTCGACGGGGTCGGCGTGGCCGACTTGATGGCGGCGGCCGGGTTCACCCACGGCGGTTTCTACAAACATTTCGGCTCCAAGGCTGACCTGATGGCCGAAGCCTCCGCCAACAGCCTGTGCCAATCGCTGGCCAGTGCGCAGAAGCTGGATGTGCAGGGCTTCATCGACGTCTACGTATCGCGGGATCACCGCGACCGCCGGGACAGCGGCTGCACCATGGCCGCCTTGTCAGGCGACGCGGCGCGCCAGTCCGACGAGGTCAAGGCGAGTTTTGCCGACGGCATCGAAGGCTTGCTGCAGACCCTGGGTGAAAAATTTCCCAGCGCAGCGGATGCGCCGCCCGGGGAGGGGCGCGAGCAGATGATTGCGCTGCTGGCGCAGGCGGTTGGGGCAATCCTGTTGTCCCGGGCCTGTCCGGACGATTCGCCGCTTGCCGACGAAATCCTCGAGGTCTGTCACCGGCAGATGACGGCGGCGCTGGCTGCGCAGGTGTAGCGGCTCGAGCGGTCTGAGTCAGATCAGCATCTGCAAGGTATCGAACAGTCGGCGGTCTTCGGCCTTCGACGAGCGCGAACGGCGTCGGACCACCTGCAGGATGCAGTCGATAAAGCACTGCGCGGCGCTGCCAGGCTGGCTGTTGCGCGGGGTGACGATGCCAATGGTGTCGGTGGCGAAGGACTCGGCCAGGTTCAGCCGGGTCACGCGTTCGGCGAAGACCGGCACGGTCAGCATCGGCTCCGGGCAATAACTGAGCATGTCGGTCTGCTCGGTCAGCGACAGCATCAACTGCAATGACTGGGCACGCTGCACATGCTCCACGGCGATCAGCGCGCCGTGTTGGCCGAACAGTTCGTGCATGAAGCTGTCATGGTTGGCGTCCGGATAGTTGACCACCCAATCCTGATCCAGCAACTCATGGATTGAGCGGCAGTACTGTTTCGGATGGCCATGGCGAGCAATCACCGTCATTTCGTAGGCAAATAACGGGTCGCAGGCAAACTCCGGTCGCGGCATCAGCGCCGACACCAGGCCCACCGCAAGCTCCATGGTGCCGTCCCGCAGTCGCGGCAAGGCAACCGCCATCAAACCCTCGAAAATCTCCAGCCGTACCTGCGGCATGCGCTGGCGGAACAGTTGCACCACCTCGGGCAGCAAAGTCATGCCCATCCACGGCGAAATGCCCAGGCGCAGATGCCCTTCGGCCTGGCCGCGCAGGTGCGTCAGCTCCAGCTGTGCCTGCTCCAGTTGACCGAGCATTTGCCGGGCGTGCAGCAACAATGAGCGCCCATACTGGGTGAGCAGTACGCCACTGGCATTGCGGGTCAGCAGCGGCAGTTGCAGATGGCTTTCCAGTTCGCGCAGCGACTTTGCCACGGCGGTCTGCGAGACCCCGATTTTGCGGGCTGCGGCGCGGATGCTGCCGCAATCGGCGATGGCCACCAATGCCTGCAACTGATGCAGTTTCATGTCGGATTCCTTGTGCTCAGGTGTAAACCTATGGTTTTCAGTCCAACCATTTTGCGACTGCCGGCGGCTGGGCCGGCTGCCTATTATCGAGGCCGCAGCATGCCCGTTAATAACAACAAGGAAAACCCATGACCCAGCCGTGCGTCTTACCCGGTATCGCAGCGCTCGAAGCAGAGATGATTGCCTTGCGCCGACACTTGCATGCCCACCCGGAACTGAGCTTTGAAGAGTTCGCCACCAGCGATCTGGTGGCCGCCCGGCTTGAAGAGTGGGGCTACGAAGTGCACCGTGGCCTGGGCGGGACCGGCGTGGTCGGGCGCCTGCGCCTGGGTTCTGGCAACAAGGTCATCGGCCTGCGCGCCGACATGGATGCACTGCCTATCGTCGAGCAGACCGGCTTGCCCTACGCCAGTCGCAATCAAGGCGTGATGCACGCCTGCGGCCACGACGGCCACACTGCCATTCTGCTGGCGGCCGCCAAGCATCTTGCGCAAAGTCGTGAATTCGACGGCACCCTGGTGCTGATTTTCCAGCCGGCGGAAGAGGGCGATGGTGGTGCCCGGCGGATGCTCGAGGACGGTCTGTTCGAGCTGTTCCCTTGTGACGCGATCTTTGCCCTGCACAACATGCCGGGCCTGCCGACCGGCAAGTTCGGTTTTCTGCCCGGCCCGTTCATGGCCTCCACCGACACCCTGACCATCAGCGTCAAGGGTGTGGGCGGCCATGGCGCGATGCCCCACAAGGCCACCGACGCGATCCTCGCCGGCTCGGCGATTGTCCAGGCGCTGCAGAGTGTCGTCTCGCGTAACGTCAACCCGCTGGATTGCGCGGTGGTGTCGGTCGGCTCCTTTCACGCCGGCATCGCCCCCAACGTGATCCCTGACCACGCCGAGCTGCAGTTGAGCGTCAGGGCGCTCAAGCTCGAAGTCCGCGAGCTGTTGATCGAGCGCATCAGCGCCGTGGCCCAGGCCCAGGCCGCCAGTTTCGGCGCCACGGCGACGGTCGAGGTCGATCAGGCGCAGCGCTTTCCGGCGTTGATCAACGATCCGCAACGCACCGCCTTTGCCCGCCAGGTGGCGCTGGATTGGCTGGGCAGCGAGGGCTTGATCAGCGAGATGACGCCGCTGACCGGCAGCGAAGACTTCGCGGTGATGCTGGAGCAGTGTCCGGGTTGTTACCTGGTGATCGGCAACGGCGACGGCGAGGGTGGTTGCATGGTGCATAACCCCGGTTATGACTTCAACGATGAGTGCCTGGCCCTGGGGGCGAGCTATTGGGTGCGCCTGGTTGAAACCTTCCTGGCCTGATCGCCCACTGTCTGTCGGCCTGCGCCGTCGCTGCGTCGGGCAAAGGAGTTGTCATGTCCGCTACTGTTATCGCCCAGGGGAGCGTGGCTCGCGCCGCTCGTCCAGCCCTGAGTTCCCGTGCAATCGCCGCCATTACCTTCGGCTCGGCCCTGGAATTCTTCGAGTTTTCGGTGTTCAGTTTTTTTGCCACGGTGATCGGTCGGCAGTATTTCCCCGCACAAAGCGAAGTCGGCCAATTGTTGCTGGCGCTGGCGACCTTTGGCCTGGGCTTTGTCATGCGTCCGCTGGGCGGCCTGATCATCGGTGCCTACGCCGACCGCGCCGGACGCAAGCCAGCGATGTTGTTGACCCTGTGCCTGATGGCGCTGGGTTCGACGGCTTTGGCGCTGACCCCGACCTACGCTCAGATCGGCCTCGCGGCGCCGCTGCTGATCGTCGCCGCGAGGCTGGTGCAGGGCTTTGCCATCGGCGGTGAAGTCGGCGCCTCGACCGCGATGCTCATGGAGTACGCCGAGGATCACAACCGTGGCTTCTACGGCAGTTGGCAGTTCTTCAGCCAGGGCCTGAGTTTTCTCATGGGCTCGCTGGTCAGCCTGGCCTTGAGTGCCAGCCTCAGCGACGCAAACCTGGAAAGCTGGGGCTGGCGCATTCCGTTCCTGGTGGGAGTGCTGGTGTTGCCGGTCGGCGTGTACATCCGCCGGCACCTGCAGGAAACCGCCGCTGAACGCAGCGCGGATCAGGCGCCGCCGCTGCGACAGATCTTCTCGGCCCATCGCCGGGTGCTGGGCGCCGGCGTGCTGCTGACCATCGGCGGCACCGCCAGCAGCTACATCGTCCTCGACTACATGACCAACTACGCCGTCGCGGTGTTGCACCTGCCGCTGCAGGTCGGCATCGGCGCGTCCTGCCTCGGCGCCCTGGTGCAGATCATTCTGTCGCTGTGGGCCGGCAAGCTGAGTGACCGGATCGGTCGGCGTCGCACCATTGTCCTCGGCAGCGTACCGATGCTGATCCTGATTTACCCGGCCTTCCTGTTGATGACCCATTTCCCGACCCTGATCACCCTGATGCTGGTGTCGATCTTCAACACCTTCCTGCTGGTGATGATCACCGTGCCGTCGGTGGTGATGCTGACCGAGATGTTCCCTAGGGCGATTCGTGCCACCGGCCTGTCGCTGGTCTATTGCCTCGGCGTGTCGATCTTTGGTGGCTTCGCCCAGTTCTTCGCCACCGGCCTGATCAGCCTGACGGGGGACAACCACGCACCCGCGCTGTACGTGATGATCTGCATCTGCGCGACCCTGGTCGGCGTGGCGATGTCCAGGGAAACCGCAGGCAAGCGCCTCGACTGAGCCTCCGAAAGCGGCCGTGGCGCTGGTCACGGCCGAATAATAAAAACAGGCGCTCAAGCGCTCTTCAATCTGATGGATTTGTGCATGTCCCCTACTTCCAAGTTGTGGCCGTTGGCTGTTGCCTGCACGGCGGTTTTTTGCGGAACCTGC
This sequence comes from Pseudomonas sp. F007, assembly GCF_057814275.1. Classification (NCBI taxonomy): domain Bacteria; kingdom Pseudomonadati; phylum Pseudomonadota; class Gammaproteobacteria; order Pseudomonadales; family Pseudomonadaceae; genus Pseudomonas; species Pseudomonas sp. F007. The sequence continues at coordinate 234,788 of NZ_JBVATA010000008.1, forward strand.
GTGGCCGAAGAGCAGGGCTTTCTGGCAGACAGTCACCTGACCCTGGTCAACCGTTTCAACGTCCTGAATACCCGGATCGCCGGCGACGGTCATGATCAACGCCGCAACAACCGACGGGATCCGCGCGATGTGTCCCTCGGCGAACGCTTGAGTTTTACCTCGGGTTTTACCCAGGGTCCGGTGGGTCTTGGCGTCGATGCGTTTGGCTACGCCGGGTTCAAGCTGGATGGCGGCGCCGGTCATGCCGGTTACGGCAATCTGCAGGTCAATGATCAGGGCGAACCGCAGCGCGCCTACGGCCGAGCCGGCGGCCTGCTGAAGCTGCGCTACGAGCAAACCCAATTGCGTTACGGGCAGATGGAAGTGCTGAATCCGGTGTTCGCCACCGCCGACGCGCGCATCCTGCCGAGCACGGCGACCGGCTTTCTCCTCAGCAGTAAGGACGTTCAAAACTTGCTGCTCGAAGGCGGGCATTTCACTGCAGGCACCGAGCCGGCCTCGACCAGCAGCCGGGGCGGGCTGTGGGCCAACTACGCCAATGTGCAGACCGCTGCTGTCGACTTCGCCGGTGGTCGTTATGCGCTGGGCGAGCAGGGTTCGGTCAGTCTCTATGGCTCCGAGTTCGAGGACCTGTGGCGCCAGCAATACATTGGCAGCAGTTACTCATGGAAGCCCAGCGCCGGCAGCCGCTTCGATCTTGAGGGCAACCTTTACCATACACAGGACCAGGGCCAGGCCAATGCCGGTGCCATCGACTCTACCGCCTGGTCGGGACTGATGGCCTACTCGCTGCTCAACCACAAGCTCACCCTGGCGTTCGAACACGTCATCGGCGACACCCCGTTCGACTACATCGGCTTCGGAAATAACGGCTCCGGCGCCTTCGGTAATTCGATCTTCCTCAGCAACGCGGTGATGGCGTCGGACTTCAACGGCCCCAACGAAAAGTCCTGGCAAGTGCGCTACGACCTCGACCTGGCGCCCTATGGCGTGCCCGGCTGGAGCGTGATGGGGCGCTATGTCTATGGCTACGACATCACCGACTCGCCGAACCCGCACTACGGCGCCTGGGCCAATGCCGACGGCGCCTCGCACAAGGAACTGGACCTGGAAGCCCGCTACGTGGTGCAGAGCGGTCCGGCCAAGGACATGCGCGTGCGTCTGCGCCGAGGCATGCACAACGCAATCGGCGGTCAGCCGGACGGCGACATCACCATGAACATCGTGGTGGTCGAATGGCCGCTGCGGATTTTCTAAGCCTCTCCAACAACAAAAACCAACCTGTAAGGATACCCACCGATGAAATCTCCAGCGCCACTTGGCCTTGCCGTACTCGCGGCTATTTCTTCGACGCTGTGCAACGCCGCCGATGCCCCCTGGGTGAATCCGGCCGTCGCCGCGGCCAGTGCCCAAGTGATCGACCTGCGCCACAGCATTCATCAGCATCCCGAACTGGGTAATACCGAGGTCAAGACCTCTGCGCTGGTCGCTCAGCAACTGAAGTCCTGGGGCATTGAAGTGCGCACTGGCGTTGGCAAGACCGGTGTGGTCGGGGTGCTGCGCGGCGGCAAGCCGGGCGCAGTGGTCGCCTTGCGGGCCGACATGGACGCGTTGCCGGTCAAGGAAATGACCGGCCTGCCATTCGCCAGCAAAGACGAGGGCGTTCGCCTGGGCAAAGCCGTGCCGGTGATGCACGCCTGCGGCCATGATGCCCACACGGCCATGTTGCTCGGCGCTGCCCGCGTGCTGGCGGAGAACCGGGAGAATGTTCCCGGCACCGTGGTGTTCCTGTTCCAGCCAGCGGAAGAGGGCGCCGCCGATGTCGACGACTTCGACACCCATGCAGTGATCGGCGCCAAGGCGATGATTCGCGACGGCGCGCTGGATTCACCGAAAGTCGAAGCGGTGTTCGGCGTGCACGTGATGTCCGGCTATCCGAGTGGGCACCTGTACTTCAAACCGGGCACGGCGTTGAACAGTGCCGACGATTTCCGCATCACGGTCAACGGCAAGCAGACCCATGGTTCGGCACCCTGGACCGGGGTCGACCCGATTGTTGCCAGCGAGAAAATCGTCGACGGCCTGCAGACCCTGGTCAGCCGCCGTATCGATTTGACCAAGGGCATGGGGGTGATCAGCGTCGGCTCGATCAACGGCGGCACCGCCACCAACATCATCCCCGAAACCGTGACCCTGTCCGGAACCATCCGCACCAACAGCGCCGACATCCGCGACACCATCCTGACGAAACTGCCAACCCTGGTCAGCGGCATCGCCACTGCCTATGAGGTCAAGGCCGACCTGGAAGTGATGCACTACGCACCGGTCACCACCAACAACCCCGGATTGACCGAGGCGATGGTCCCGGCGCTGCAGTTGGCAGCACCGGGCAAAGTCGAGCGGCTGCCGGCATCGCTGTCGCCGAGCGAAGATTTTTCGCTGTACGCGGAAAAAGTCCCGGGACTGTTCGTGTTCCTCGGCGCGACGTCCGAGGGCCAGGACATGAACCAGGCGGCGCCCAACCATAGCCCGTATTTCACCGTGGACGATGAGACCCTGGCGACTGGGGTCAAGGCCCATGTGCAGTTTGTGCTGAACTATGCCGGGCGGGTTGCGGGCAAGTCCTGAGGGGTTTGCCTCCGCTGTGGGGCCTGCCAGCGATGAGGCCATCAGGCACACCGCATCAACTTCATCGCCAGCAGGCTGGCTCCTACAGGTTCCGTGGCCGATCACAAGATCTGCATCCACCACAAATGAACCTGTAGGAGCTGGCTTGCCAGCGAAGGCGGAGGATCTGATCTACCGCCTTACTCCACTTCCTCCACCACCCCCTGATCCTCCCCCAGGAACCCGCCACTCTGGTGCTGCCACAACCGCGCATAGGTGCCGTTTTTCGCCAGTAACTCGGCATGGGTGCCTTGCTCGATGATCTGCCCGTTATCCATGACGATCAGCCGATCCATCGCGGCGATGGTCGACAGGCGGTGGGCGATGGCGATCACGGTCTTGCCCTGCATCATCTCGTCGAGGCTTTCCTGGATCGCCACTTCGACTTCCGAGTCGAGGGCGCTGGTGGCTTCGTCGAGCAGCAGGATCGGCGCGTTTTTCAGCATCACCCTGGTGATCGCGATGCGTTGGCGCTGGCCGCCGGACAGCTTGATTCCACGTTCGCCCACCAGGGTGTCGTAGCCGCTGTGGCCCTGGCGGTCGCTGAGCTGGCTGATGAACCCGTCAGCCTGGGCGTTGGCGGCGGCGCGCTGGATCTGCTCGTCGGTGGCATCCGGACGACCGTAGGCGATGTTGTCGCGGATCGATCGGTGCAGCAGCGAGGTGTCCTGGGTGACCATGCCGATTGCACTGCGCAGGCTGTCCTGGGTCACTTTGGCAACGTTCTGCCCGTCGATGCGAATCTCCCCGGCGTCGACATCGTAGAAGCGCAGCAGGAGGTTGATCAGGGTCGACTTGCCGGCACCGGAGCGGCCCACCAGGCCGATTTTCTCCCCGGGACGGATGTCCAGGCTGAGGCCATCGAGCACCTGGCGCTCGCCGTTATAGTTGAAGCTGACATTATCGAAGCTGACCGCGCCGCCCATCGGCACCAGTGTCCCGGCGTTCGGCGCGTCCTGCACCTTGGGCCCCAGGGTCAGGGTCGCCATGCCGTCCTGCACGGTGCCGAAACTTTCGAACAGCGAAGTCATCTGCCACATGATCCAGTGCGACATGCCGTTGATGCGCAGGGCCATGGCGGTGATCGCTGCCACCGCGCCGGTGCCGACATCGCCCTGGTGCCACAGCCACAGGGCATAGCCGCCGGCGCCCATGATCAAGCCAACCACCAGCGCCTGGTTGACGATCTCGAACTGGCTGACCAGGCGCATCTGGCGAAAGCCGGTGACCTTGAAATCTTCCATCGCCGCACGGGCAAAATGCGCCTCGCGCTTGGAGTGGGAGAACAGTTTGACCGTGGTGATGTTGGTGTAGGCATCGGAGACCCGGCCGGTCATCGACGAGCGTGCGTGCGCCTGTTCCTGGCCGACCTTGCCCAGGCGCGGCACGAAGTACAGCATCGCCAGGCCGAACAGCACGAGCCAGAGTACAAAGGGCAGCATCAGTTTCGGGGCGAAGCCGCCGGCCAGGGCGATGATCGCGATGAAGTAGACGCCGATGCCGGGAAGGATTTCGATCAGGGTGAACAACACCTCGCGCACCGCCAGTGCGGTCTGCATGACCTTGGTGGTGACCCGCCCGGAGAACTCGTCGGAAAAGAACGACAGGCTCTGGCGCAGCATCAGCCGGTGGAAATCCCAGCGCAGGCGCAACGGCAGGTTGATCGCCAGCACCTGGTGCTGAACCATGGTGCGCAACGCCACCAGGCCGATGCTGGTGACAAGCACGATGCCGATGCCCCACAGCACCCGACTTTCCTCACCCGGCGCCGCGCCGCCGGCCTGCCAACTGGCGAGCAGGTCGACCACCTGGCCAAGAAAGGCGAACAGCCAGGCTTCGTAAATGGAGACCGCGGCACTCAGCAGCGCCAGCGCCAGGATGTAGCCGCGAGCGCCACGGGTGCAGGCCCAAAGAAAGCGCACCATGCCCATCGGCGGTGGCGGCGCCTCGTCAGGTGGGAAGGGGTCGAGCCGGCGTTCGAATGCTCCGAGCATGGTGGTCTCCGTTACAAGTGAATGCTGGAGAGTCTGCCATCTAACGGATGTTTTGCGGGATTTGTCAGCGAAGTGCCTGACAACGCAGGGGAAATGAATTACACCGATTACGCCGGAAAAAGCCTGGGTCAGTCGGATGGCGGTGGGCGCAGACAGCCAACGGCCATGGCCACCAGACTGTCAAGCAAGGCTGGCTCTTCCAGTTGCGCCGGGAGGTCCTCCAGTACCGATCGGATGACGCTGCGCAACCCCTGACCGAGCAGATACGCTGCCAGGGCAGGGTGTTGTGTGCTGATCTCATCCTGGTACAGGTGCAGCAGCGGCAGCCAGGTGGCTTCGATGAATTCGCCTGCCGTACGGTACGGGCCGCGCCACATTCCCAGGTGAAGGGCAGAGTGATATCGCAAATGGAAAGCCTTGTTGAGTTTGAACAGGCGAGTCTCGACACGAATGATGTTGGCCAATATTTCTCGAAGCGCCGGTTGCAACGGCACGCCAACGAGCCTCTCGCGCACTTTCAGCAACTGGGCGGATTCTTCGTCGAGAACCCGCTCGTACAGCAATGCAACAATTGCATCCTTGTTAGGGAAGTATTGGTAGATCGAGCCGATCGCGACTCCTGATATTTCAGCGATCCGGGCGACAGTCAGCGATGCTTCGCCAGTCTCATCGAGAATCCGCAGACAGGCCTGCTCCACAGCGACCACCAATGCCCGCGAGCGTGACTGGCTCGGGCGTTTGCGTAACGCGGGAAGCTGTTCCTGTGATGACTGTTGGCCCATGGCGATGTCCTTGTCCTGGTTGTTCATGGAAATCCGAGTGGTACCTCCAGCTTTGACCGGCCAAACCTTAAAATATCTTATAAAACAAATGGTTGCGTGGTCTTTCTGAAGGGGCGGAATGCGAATATCTCAGCCGTTTCGACCTGAGTATTATCTTTTTCGTCGATCAGACAACGTCCAAATGCGTAGTGATGCGCCCCTTGAGATTGGATGTTCCAACGCCACCAGGAGATAGCCCATGTCGTCATTGTTCACCGTCCGGCCCCTTGGCCCCAACCTGGGGGCCGAAGTGCTGGACCTGGATCCTGCTTCAGTCGTTTTGCCGCAAACCCTGGCAGCGCTAGAGGCTGCGCTGGTCAAACATGAAGCCTTGGTGCTGCCTGTCCCGGAACTGAGGCCCGAGCAACATCTGGCGATTGCGCGCTATTTCGGCGAGCCCGAAGTGCACACCTTCTATCCCAACCTTGGGGAAGGCTTCGAACAGATCACCGTGATCGACTCGAAGCTGGGTGATCGAGCCGATATGTGGCACCACGACGAAAGCTTTCTGCCCCGGCCGCCGATCATCACCATGACCCATGCGCAGATTCTTCCGCCCTGTGGTGGCGACACCTGCTGGATCAGTATGACCAGCGCTTATGACGGGCTGTCCGAGCGGATGCGACACTACCTCGAGGGGCTTCACGCCTGGCACGACATGAACGGACCGATGACGGCGGCGCTGCGCCAGAATGTGGTCAGCCACGAGCGCTACGTCGAGGTCATCAACATGAACCGGCGGCATCTGCATCCGCTGGTGCTTCAGCACCCGGTGTCCGGTCGCAAGGCGTTGTACCTGAGTCCGACCTACACCACTCATATCGACGGCCTGGCCATCGGCGAGAGTGATGCGATCCTGGCCTACCTGCATGCACATTGCCAACAGGTCCAATTCGGCTTCCGTCATCGCTGGCGCGTCGGTGACATGGTGCTCTGGGACAACCGCAGTGTGTTGCACAACGCAATCCTCGACTATCAGCCGCATCAACGACGGATGCAGCGCACTTCGGTGTTCGCTCGTGGGCCGTTGCACGCATAACCCTTTGATTGCCCAGCGACGCCTGCAGCGCTCGCTCAAGAGGATATCGCCATGTTGAATGATGAACTGAACTACACCCTGCTGGCACGTTACATTCCCCGTCCAGGTCGGCACTCGTTGCTGCCGCCATTGACACCGCATCAAAGTGTGGCGTTGCTGTGCCGGGTATTGTCTCGCGAAGGCTACAATGACCATATCGCCGGCCACATCACCGTTCGCCAGGATGACGGCACTTACCTGGCCAACCCATGGGAGCTTACCTGGAGCGAAGTGACCGCTTCGGATATCGTGCGCCTCGATCAGCAGGGCAAGGTAATCGAGGGGGAGTGGAACATTACCCCGGCGATCAACCTGCACATGGACCTACATGCTGCTCGGCACGACGTCGGGGTGGTGATCCACAATCATCCGCGCTGGGGCTCGGTGTGGTCGGCGAGTGGTCGCATTCCACCGGTTTACGACCAGACTTCCGCACTGGTCGACACCGACCCGGTACTTTACAACGAATATCAGGGCACGGTTGAAGACAGCGACCGAGGCCGTGCGGTGGTCGAAGCGCTCGGCACGCAAAAATGGGCGCTGCTCGCCAACCACGGCGTGCTGGTGGTGGCCAACGGTATTCGCCAGGCGCACCTGCGAGCCATCACGCTGGAATGGCGCAGTCGTCTGGCCTGGCATGTCGAGGCGCTCGGCGGCGGTACAGCGTTGCCCGCCAGTGTGGTGAGCGCGACGGGTGGGCGCACCGATGCGAACGGCTTCCCGTTTCTCTGGGAGGCGATGGCACGCGAGGAAATCCGTCGCGATCCCCGCGTGCTCGAGTAAAGCCGTGATCGGCGATGCGAGAGGGACCGGCAGCGGATCATTCTCGCAGCGAACACCACTGTGCCGCGGCTGCCATTTGCAGCAGTCGCGGGCGATTCATGTGGGTGGGCCGGTGCGGGAGTGTCCGCGTTGTCATCTCCTACTGGTCTGTGAACTGCGCCCGGTGATCAGCGACGCACTTTGTTCAGGGCTTTCAAACGCTGGGTTGCCCGTGCCACCGCCGCCATTTTTTCCGGGCGCTTCATGCGCTTCCACTGGCGGATGTCGGCCTTGCTGCGCCCGCAACTGATGCACAGGTCGCCGCTGATCTGGCACACGGCGATGCAGGGGTTTTCGATTTCCCTGGCCACGTTCAACGACTCCTGGCCAGGCGCTTGCGCCAATCGCCGGCGTGGCTGCGTTGGCACTCTTCTTCGGAGTCCAGGCACAGGTTGCGCGCGGTTGGCGCCAGGTCGATGTCGGCCTCGCGCAGGGCGATCGCGGTGAGTTCGACGATGCGTGCCTTGGCGCTGGCCTCGGCCCGCTGACGGTCGGCCAGGGTCTCGAACACCCAGGTGATCCGCAGGGTGTCAGTCAGGGCGTTGAGGTCGACGGTGTGGGTGAGCCAGGCAAAGCCGTGGATTTCACCCTTGGCCGTTTCGCAGGCGTCGGTGAGGGTGGCGATCAACCGGCGCTCGATCCGTGCCAGTTCGCGTTTGCCTGGAGGCATGCAGGGTTCCTTGCAAAAAATGGTCAATCAGGCCGGGCGAAACTCGACCGTCAGGTGGCTGATTTCATGCACCGGCTTGAGCCGCTCGCGGATGCGTTCGGCGTCTACTGTGGTCGCGCCCTGGACGCTGACAATCGCGGCATGGGCTTGCGGCCCGACCCGCCAGACGTGCAAGTCAGTGATGGTGGCATCGCCTGCCTGCTCGACCCGCTCGCGCACTTCCTCGGCGATCTGTGTATCGGTCTGATCCAGCAATACCGCCGCGGTGACGCCCATCAGGGTCCATGCCCAGCGTCCGATCACGACAGCGCCGACAATTCCCATCACCGGGTCCAGCCAGACCCAGCCCAGATAGCGCCCGGCGAGGAGGGCGGCGATCGCCAGCACTGAAGTCAGCGCGTCGGCGAGGACATGGACGTAGGCCGATTTCAGGTTGTTGTCGTGGCCGTGATGGGCGTGGTCATGGTCGTGGTGATGATCGTCATGCTCATGCTCATGGCTGTGACCATGCCCGAGCAGCAGGGCGCTGACGATATTGACCACCAGACCGACGATCGCGATCAACGTCGCCGTGCCGAAATCGACGGGTGTCGGTTGCAGCAGGCGCATCACCGACTCGATGCCGATGCCCAGGGACACCATGCCGAGAATCAGCGCCGAGGCGAAGCCACCGAGATCGCCGACCTTGCCGGTGCCGAAGCTGTAGCGCGGGCTGTGGGCATGACGCCTGGCGTAAGCGTAGGCGGCCGCCGCGATGCCCAGGGCGCCGGCGTGGGTCGCCATGTGAAAGCCGTCGGCGAGCAGCGCCATCGAACCGGTGAGGTAGCCGGCGCTGATTTCGCCGACCATCATCACCAGGGTCAGGGCGACCACCCACAGTGTGCGCCTGGCATTTTCGTCGTGGGCCGAGCCGAGGAACACGTGCTCGTGTACCGGATTGCTATTCATGGGGGGGGCACCTGGCGACTTACTTGGAATAACGGCGAATGGCTTCCAACAGCTCTTCGACGCCCTGATTGCGCTCGGCTTCACTGAGTGTTGGGTTGGCGACGTGCTCGCGGGCGTGGTCCTCGATGACCTGTTCCATCAAACCGTTGATCGCGCCGCGGGTGGCGGCGATCAGATGCAGGGTCCTGGCGCAGTCGTGATCGGACTCCAGCGCCCGTTCAACGGCCTGGATTTGACCGGCGATGCGCTTGACGCGTTTGAGCAAGTCGTCTTTGTTGGCAGCGATATGACCCATGGCGGACTTTCCTGTGCATTGAGGTCGCCATGATAGGTATACCCCCTATGCCTATGCAAGTGCCACGATTGCTTACAAATGCCCTGACTTCCCCCCCTGTGGTTGGGGGTGTGTGAAGGGGGGCGGCACTTTCTAATTGGCGCCCATTCACCAGAGGGCGCGTCATGCCGTCGAAAAAACCTGCAACCTGGCGCATGACGCTTGCGGCGCTGACGCTGTTGATCAACCCGGCGGCCTTTGCCGGGGGACTCATGTTGCATGAGATCGCCACGGACAATCTCGGCCTGGCCAATGCCGGTGCTGCGGCGCGGGCGCAAGGGCCCGCGACGATCGCCAGCAACCCCGCGGGCCTGGGTTATCTGCAGGGCACCCACGTCAGCGCGGGCGCGCAGTTGCTGTTCGGCACGCTGCAATTCGAAGATGACGCGGGCAGCGACAGTGGAAATGTGCTTCGACCGATTCCTGCCGGAAGTTTTTTCATCAGTCACGCCCTGGATCAACACTGGGTGGTGGGCTTTGGTGCCTATGCCGATTTCGGTCTCGGGCAACAGTATCCCGATCACTGGGCTGGGCGGTATTTCCTGCAGAACGCCAGCCTGGCCGGGTTGTCACTGGTGCCGAGTGTGGGCTATCGCCTCAACGATCAGTGGTCGCTCGGCATGGGCCACAAGGCCATGCAGGCGATGCTCGGTTCCGAAGCAGCTATCGATCAGTCGCCGTTTGGCCTGGGCCAGCGAGAGGACGGTCACTACCAGTACCACGACAGTGATTGGGGGTATGGCGTCAACCTTGGAGTGATCTATGCGCCGCAGCCCGGCACCCGGATCGGCCTGGCCTACACCAGTCCGGTGGATCTGCAGTTCCAGCATCGCGTGCAGGTGCAGGGCGGCAGTGCGTTGGCCAGCCGTCTCGACGGCACCAGCCTTGGCCTCGATCTGCGTGTACCGCAGACCGCGACCCTGAGCCTGTATCAGCAACTGGGAGGGCAATGGGCGTTGCTGGCGTCGCTGAATTGGCAGGACTGGTCGACGTTCGGCGAGATCGGCGTCGATATCGACGGCAGGGCTGGCAATGAACGCGCGGCGACCCTCGATGCGCAGTATCAGGACACCTGGCAACTGGCCCTGGGTGCGCAATACCAGTTGAGGCCTGATCTGCGCTGGGACCTCGGCATGGCCTATGACAGCTCGGCGGTGGCGGATGCCGATCGCACCCTGAGCCTGCCGACGGGTGCTGCCTGGCGCCTGGCGACGGGCCTGACCTATGGGCTGAATGAGCAGACCGAGGTCAATCTAGGCTGGGCGCTGGTGTGGATGGGCGACCTGGCCGTGGATCAGCGCAAGTCACTGTCGGGGCCGCGCATCAGTGGGGAGTTTGATGACACCTGGATGCAAGCCTTGTCCGCCAACCTGACCTGGCAGTACTGATGTCCCCGATAAAGCGCTACGCTCTGCTCAACGCCGCTCGCCGTCACTGACCGTTCACCAAAGACCAGGAACCATGGATCCCGTAGAGCCGCAACTGATCCTCAAGACCACACCGCCGCGGGTCAAAGCCTCGGTGCCGAACCGTGCCCGACTGGCGCTCGACACCCCGCGCCTGGCCGACAAAATGGTCATCGCCGTGCAGGCACCTGCCGGTTTCGGCAAGACCTTCCTGCTCACCCAGTGGCGCCGCGAATGCCTGTCCCAAGGGGCGGTGGTGGCCTGGCTGAGCCTCGATGGCCAGGATGACGGCAGCCGCTTCGTCCAGGGCCTGGGCCTGGCCATGGCGACTGGCAGCGGACGCCAGTCCTTTGTCCGGGTTTTCGAGCGGGTCCGTGAACCGCGACGTGATCAGTTCGAAGGCCTGACCCAATGGCTGGCGCAAGTCGCCGAGCTGGCCAGCGAAACCGTGCTGATCCTCGATGAGGCCGACAGCTTGCCGGCCCCGACGATTCGCCATTTGTTGACCTACCTGCTGTACAACGCCCCGGCCAATTTGCGGATCATTATGGCCTCACGGGTGCGCCTGAACCTGCAGGTCAGCGATCTCTCGGCGCGGGGTCGCTACGCCACGGTGGGCACCGCCGATCTGCGCCTGGGCATCGATGAGTCACTGAGCATTCTGAGCGGGCACTTTGGCGCGAAGATCGATGCCGATCAGGCTGTGCGCCTGCATGAGGTGACGGAAGGCTGGCCCCTGGGCTTGCAGTTGGCCATTTCCACACTGGAAAAGGCCCCGAGCGCGGCCGCCGCCATTGCTGCGCTGGCCACCTCCACGGGGGACATCCAGCACTATTTCGTCGAGAACCTGGTGGCGCAACTGAGCGCGGAGCAGGTTGATTTTCTGACCGGGATCGCCTTGCTGGAACGGGTCCAGCCCTCGTTGTGCGCCGCCCTCACCGAGCACCCACGGGCAGAAGCGCTGCTGGCGGAGCTGTGCCAATCGACGCCGATTTTTGTCGAGAGCATCGACAGCGACTGGGTGCGCATTCATCCGCTGGCCCGGGAGTTTCTGCTGGGACGCTTTGCGACCCTGGCCGACGTTCAGCGTCAGGGTTATCACCGGCGAGCGGCGCTGTGGTTGCAACAGCACGAATTTCTCGAACAGGCGGCCCGTCAGTTTCTGCTGGCCGGGCTGCCGGGGCCGGCCTATGAAGTGATCGAAGAATGTGTCTACGACGTCGCCTTGCGCGGGCGCTTCAGCCGAGTGCTGGAGTGGATCGAAGAACTCGGCACCGAGGCCGTGCTGGACCGCCCGCGCATTTGCCTGGGGGCCGCCTGGGCCTTGGCCATGGGCGAACGCCAGGCGCAAGCGGCACAGATGATCCAGGCCATCGAGCGGCGGCATGCCAGCGATCAGGCCACTCTGTGCGAAGCGGCGGCGATAAGCAGTGCCGCTGCCTACTTTGCCGACCGTATCGATGATTCGCTGGCGCTGGTGTCACCCTGGGCAGAACGCATGCCGGGGTTTCCGGTCAAGGTCCAGGCCATGTTGGCGAACCAGTATGCCCGGCTGGCCTTGTCCCAGGGCCAGCCGGAAAAGGCCCGGCGGATTTTCCAGCGGGCGCCGCATTACTCGTGGACCACCGGGATGGACGCGATTCGCGGGATTGGCGCGTGGTTGATGGGCTTCTCCTACCTGTGGGAAGGGCGCATGCGCTGCGCCGAGGACACCTTGCGCGACAGCCTGCTGGTGGCCGAGCAGGACATCGGTCGGCGCAGTCCGATTGCGGTGATGATGGCTTGCACCCAGGCGATGGTCTTGCTCGAGCGCGGGGAAATTCTTCAGGCCAGTACCGTGCTGGCGAACCGCATGGACATGGTCGAGCGCCACGCCTCGCCGGACACCATCGTCCAGGGCTACCTCGCCGCCGCGCGCCTGGCGGCGATTCAGGGCCAGCGGGCGCGCTGCCAGGATCTGCTGGAAGCCTTGTTTGCCCTGGGCGAGGAGCGCGACATGCCGCGCCTGTGCATGGCCTCGTTGGCCGAGCAGATTCGCCTGCACGCCTTGCAGGGCCGCAACGACACCTGCAAGGCCCTGTGGCGACGCCTTGAGGCGGTGACGCCGCTGTGTGCCCGCGAGCAGAGCGGGTTGCTCGGGCCGGAGCTGGCGCTGATCGCCGGCGTCGCCGAAGCCTATGTGTTGCTGCTCAGGCGCGATTGGCCGGCAATGCTGGCGGTGCTCGAGCGATCCAGCGTGATCGCGCAACAGCTGCGCCGGGGACGTGACCTGGTGCAGATCAAGCTACTCACGGCCCTGGCGCTCAGGGCCGGGGCTGAGGATGGCGAGGCCTGTTTGCTGGAAGCGGTCAGCCTCGCCCAGGAGCATGGCATGCAGCGGATCGTGCAGGACACCCATCCGGAGCTGCCCAAATGGCTGCAGTCGCTGCAGCGGGAAGCCCAGGAAGGAGAACCACTGGCTCCAGGGACGGCAGCGGCGATCCGGGTCGAACCGCCGGCTTCCAGCGTGTCGCCGAGTCGCCTGCTGACCCCCAAGGAGCGCGAAGTGTTGCAGTTGCTGGCACGCAACCTGTCGAACAAACAGATCGCCATGGCCCTGGCCGTCGGCGAAGAAACCGTGAAGTGGCACCTGAAAAACCTGTTCGGCAAATTCCAGGCCGGCACCCGTCAGCATGTGGTGGCGCGGGCCTACATGCTGGGTATCCTCGAAAGCGCCAGCTGACAGTCCCGCGCTACACACATCCCCCTGGTCCGATTGCCCCCCGATACCCCCTGCCAATGGGGGTTCAAGCCCCTCGATGAAACCCTAGTCTGACCCCAACAAGTGCGCCGTTGGGGAGTGATGACGATGTCTGGAAAGGTGCTGGTCGCCGGTGCGGGAATGGCGCCGTTTCAGCCGCTGGGTAGCAGCGCCGGGCACGCGACGATGGCCGGGCAGGCCATTCGTGCGGCGCTGACGGATGCGCGAATCGACTACGAACTGGTGGACCAGGTCTTTACCTCCTGCGTCCACGGTGGTGCCGGGATTGCCGTCCAGGCGCTGTCGCAGATGGGCTATTCAGGACTGCCGGTGTTCAGCCTCGGCGATGCCTGCGTAGCGGCCAGCAGTGCGTTCGAGCTGGCCCTCAACAGCCTGCGCTGCGGCCAGGCCGAATGCGTGTTGGTGGTCGGTGTGGAGTGCATGCCAGCGCCCATGGGCGATCGGCAGTTCTTCGGCTTTGGCGATGGGTTACCGGTGTTTGGCCAGGCTGACGAATTCAGCGCTTGGCTCGCGCAACGGCTGCAACCGATGCAGCTGTTCACCGCGCAGCACAGTTGGCTGCTGAGCCAGATGGGGGTGAGCCCGTCCGACGTTGATCAGGTGCTTGCCAGGGCCGGCAGCCAGGCCGCGCTCAACCCCTGTGCGCTGCTCTATCGCACGGTGCAGGACGACGGTCGTTTTGCGCCTTTCCTCTGTCCGCCAGCCTGCGGTGCCGCGGCGACAGTGCTCTGTACCCCGGCCTTCGCCCTGCGTTTTGGGGCGCCGGCCGATGTACAGGTGCTGGCCAGTGCCAGGGGCAGTGACTGCGCCTGCGAGCAGGAATCTGCTTGCGTGCTCGATGTGCTGGGCCGGGCGACGACCCGGCGCGTCGCGCAGCAGGCCTATCAGCAGGCCGGGCTCGGCGCGGAGGACATCGACGTCGCCGAACTGCACGACCAGAGCGTCGCCGACGCCATGGTCAACAGCGCCGCGCTGGGCTTTTGCCGGGAGGAGGAGATTGCCCGGTTTGTCCAGATCAACAGCCCGTTGCGCGGGCAGATGCACGCCATCAACCCCTCGGGTGGCCTGCTGGGACGCGGTCACGCCCCCGGTGCCAGCGGCCTGGCGCAATTGGTGGAGCTGGTCTGGCAACTGCGCGAGCGGGCACCAGGCCGACAAATCGACGGCGTCCGCACGGCGCTGCAACACAGCAGCGCCCTGGGCCGGGCGGTGTCGGTGAACATTTTACAACGCACCTGAAAGGAGACCGTGTGCGCAGTGATTAACCCATGACTTTTCGCAACCAATGAGCAGGTGCCACGCTTGATGAATTACAACAATAAGATCTGCCCCGACAACCTCCGCAAGGGCTTGCTGGCGTCCGCCATTCTCACCGGCCTGGGCATCGCCCCGGTGCATGCGGTCGAGATCAACACCGGTAATGAAGACTTCGCGGTGCGTTTCGACAACACCCTGAAGTTCAACTACGCCCAGCGCGTGGAGGCGCCCAACAGCAAGCTGGCGCATTCGTGGAACAACAACGACGGCAATCGCAACTTCTCCTCCGGCAGCCCGGTGGCCCAGCGGCTCGACGTGTTGTCCGAGCTGGATGTGGTTTACAAGGAAAAGGCCGGGTTCCGGGTCAGTGCCAACTCCTGGTACGACCATGCCTACGAGGATGTCGGCAGTGCCAACGCCTCGACTAACCAGCTCGACAATGGTCGTCCGGACGCCCGGCACCAGAGCGGCTATTCCGATCGCTACTACAACGGCCCGTCGGCAGAAATTCTCGATGCGTTCGTCTTTGCCAGCACCGACATCGGTGACGAGTCGCTGCTCAGCGGCAAAGCCGGCAAGCACACCAATTACTGGGGCGAAACCCTCCTTGCGTTCGCCCATGGCAACAGCTATGGCCAATCCGGGCTGGACCTTTCCAAGGCGCTGGCGGTGCCCGGCACCGAGGCCAAGGAACTGTTCATTCCGCGTAATCAACTGTCCGCCAGCTTCACCCTCAACCCGGAGCTGACGGTCGCCGCCCAGTATTTCCTCGACTGGGACGCAGCGCGCCTGCCGGAGTCGGGCACCTACCTGGGCTTCAACGACGGCCTGCAGAATGGCGGCCACAACCTGTCGCTGATTGCCGGGCAGAACCCGTTCTTCGGCCTGCCAGGACCGATCGGCGCCAACCAGTTCCTGCGCCTGTCCAACGGTCACACCTACACCCCGGACAAGCACGGTGACTTTGGCTTGATGGCCAAGTGGAGCCCGCAATGGCTGGAGGGCACCCTGGGTGTCTACTACCGCAAGACCTCCGACATCCTGCCCAACCTGGTGTTGCAGCCCAAGGCGGTCGGGCCGGCAGAGCTGATTTCCGGCAACGTCGGCAGCTACAACCAGTTCTATGTCGACGATATCGATATCTATGGCCTCAGCCTGTCGAAAAGTGTTGCCGGGGTCAGCGTCGGCCTGGACCTCAACTACCGCCACAACATGCCCTTGGCCAGCGTTCCGGCGGCGGTCAATCCGGCGGCGGGTGCTGCGGGGTTGCCCGGCTTCATCAGCGGTTTCGATGGCGAGAACGGCGTGGCCCGAGGCAACACCGTGCATGCGGTGCTCAATGGCTTGACCACCTTTGGCGCGACCCCGCTCTGGGACAGCTCCAGCTTGCTGGTCGAACTGGCCTACAGCCGCTGGCTGGATGTTACCGAGAACCAGCAGCTGTTCAAGGGCGAGGACTGGTACCGCGGCGTCGACAAGGTCACGAAAGACAACTACGTGCTCGGCGTCAACTTCAACCCCACCTGGTATCAGGTGGCTCCCGGCATCGATCTGTTCATGCCGCTGAGCTACAACGTCGGCCTGTCGGGCAACTCGGCGGTGCAACTGGGCGGTAACGAGGATTCGGGCAGTTACTCGATCGGTGTCGGCATGGACGTGCGCAACCAGTACCGCTTCGACCTCAAGTACGTCGACAACTTCGGCCCCTTCGACACCTGCGATACGGCGGGCAATGCCAGGGGGCAGGGCGACGGTGCCGCGCCAGGAGCCAACGGCCAATACAACTGCGCGCCGGGGCAGACCACCGCCTTTGGCGGCACGCAACCGCAGCTCAAGGATCGGGGCATGGTCACCTTCACCTTCAAAACGACCATTTGATCGAAATCTTTGCTTGAACGCAGGAGTCACCCCATGCAGTTGATCAACACGTTATTGTTCACCGCCCTGAGCCTCGCCATCAGCGGCGCGGCCCACGCAGCGGTGCCCGCCGACCAGGCGGCCAAACTGGGCAGCAGCCTGACCGGCGTCGGTGCCGAACAGGCCGGCAATGCCGACAACACCATCCCGGCCTACACCGGTGGCCTGACCACCCCCCCCGCGAGCTTCCAGCCGGGCAGTTCGTTTCGTCCCGATCCGTTCGAGGCCGACAAACCTCGAGCGCTGATCGACGGCAAGAACTTCGGCCAATACAGCGGCCAACTCACGGCCACCACCCAGGAATTGCTCAAGCGTTATCCCGGGTTCCGGGTCGACCTGTACCCCACCCATCGCAGCGTCGCCCTGCCGCAACGGCTGCTGGACAACACCGCGAAAAATGCCCTCGGCACCACCACCTCCGAAGGCGGCCTGGCCCTGGACAATGCCTTGCCGGGCGTGCCGTTCCCGATTCCGCAGAATGGCTATGAAGCGATGTGGAACCACCTGCTGCGCTATCAGGGCTACGCCATCAACTTCAAGTACGATTCGTGGAACGTCGACGGCTCCGGCCGGGCGATCCTCGCCACGTCCGGCAACGCTTACCTCGAATACCCGCTCTACGACCCCAAGCGTACCGAGGCGGCGAAAGAGACCGACCTGTTCTTCAAGACCAAGCTGCTGTACCAGGCCCCGGCCCGCCGTGCCGGCGAGGCGATCCTGGTGCAGGACGCGGTCAACCCGCTGAAAATGGAGCGCCGTGGCTGGCAATACCTGCCGGGCCAGCGCCGGGTGAAACTGGCGCCCGACATCGCCTACGACACGCCCAACCCCGGCACGGCCGGTGCCTCGACCTACGACGACGCCTGGGTGTTCAACGGCGCGATGGATCGCTACGACTTCAAGTTGGTGGGCAAGCGGGAAATGATCGTTCCCTACAACACCTACAAGCTCAACTACCACAAGGACGCCGCCGCGATCACCACGCCGCACTTCGTCAATCCCGACCTGATGCGCTGGGAGTTGCACCGCGTGTGGGTGGTCGAGGCCACGCTGAAACCGGGCAAGCGCCACATCTACAGCAAGCGCACCTTCTACCTCGACGAGGACAGCTGGATTGCCCTGGCGTCCGACGAATACGACGCCAGCGGCAAGCTGTACCGCGGCTCCTTCGCGCACCTGGCCTACAGCTACGACGTGCAGGCGCCGAACTCCGACAACCACATGATTTATGACCTGGTCTCCGGCAGCTACAACATCACCGGGATTTACGGTCCGTATGGCGGCGTCAAGTACACCGACCCGCTTTCCAAAGCGCAGTGGGCACCTGAGTCCCTGGCGGGTACCGGCATTCGCTGATCCGTCGACACAGGTGTTTTTTTTGCCGCCGGCAGTGGGCTCTTCGCTGCCCGGCGGTTTTTTTTCAGGTAAATCCCATGAATGCATTCAGATGGATAACGCTTGCGGCACTGGGCGTGGCAATCGCCGTGCCGCTGATTCGGCCCGTGGTCGCCAACGAGTTCGTCGACCCGCTGGCCAGTCCGGCGCTGGTCAGTGAAAAGGCGCTGCACGGCGCGTTCACTGGCTTGGCGAGTGCCGGTCAGCGGCTGATCGCGGTGGGTCAGCGCGGGCATATTTTTTATTCCGATGACGCCGGCGCACGCTGGACCCAGGCGCAAGTGCCGGTCAGTTCAGACCTGGTGGCGGTGCAGTTCCCCAGCCCGACCCAGGGCTGGGCGGTGGGGCATGACGGCGTGGTGTTGCACAGCAGCGACGCCGGACAAACCTGGCGCCGCCAGCTCGATGGTCGGCAACTCGGACAGCTCATGCTTGCGCACTACCAGCGCCAGGCCACACCGAACCAGGCCTTGCTGGCCGACGCCCAGCGGATGATCGAGGAGGGCGCGGACAAACCCTTTCTCGACCTGTGGTTCGCCAACGAGCAAACCGGCTACGTGGTCGGCGCCTTCAACCTGATTTTCCGCACCGACGACGGCGGGCACAGTTGGCAGCCGCTGATGGACCAGGTCGACAACCCGGGCGCACTGAACCTGTATGGCATTCGCCAGATCGGCGCTGACCTGTTCATCGTCGGCGAGCAAGGCCTGGTGCTCAAACTGGACCCGGCGAGCGGGCGCTTCGGCACTCTGCCAACTCCTTACAGCGGCAGCTATTTCGGCATCACCGGCAAGCCCGGGGTCGCCCTGGCCTACGGTTTGCGCGGCAATCTCTATCGCAGCCTCGACCAGGGCGCGAGCTGGAACAAGGTCGAACTGGGCCTGGCGTCGAGCATTACCGGCGCTGCCGTCACTGCCGATGGCCGGATCCTCCTGGTCAGCCAGGCCGGGCACCTGCTGGTCAGCAGCGATGACGGCGCGAGCTTCCGCCAACAGTCGCCAGCGCGCCTCGGGCCTGCCGCGGCGGTGCAAGCCGCAGGTCCGGCGTCGTTGGTGATCGCCGGCGCCCAGGGCCTGCGCCAGTTACCGCTGCCGTGAACCCACTTCAGACAATAAAAAGAGACGAGCCACGTCATGGGTAACAACAACTTCGATCCGATGCCAGTGATACGCGAGCTCAAGGGCTTCGACGCACGCTCCGGGAATGTCCTCGAACGGCTGATCTTCAATCACCGACTGCTGGTGGTGCTTGCGTGCCTGATCGTCACGCTGCTGCTGAGCTATGTCGCCGCCACCCGGCTGACGCTCAACGCCAGCTTCCAGAAGATGATCCCGCAGAGCCAGCCCTACATCAAAAACTACCTGGAGAACCGCCAGGCTCTGCGCGGGCTGGGCAATACGGTGCGGGTGGTGGTGGAAAACACCGAGGGCGATATCTACGACCCGACTTACCTGGAAGTGCTCAAGCAGGTCAACGACACGCTGTTTCTCACCAGTGGGGTGGGCCGCGCCTGGGTCAAGTCACTGTGGACGCCGTCAGTGCGCTGGACCGAAGTCACCGAGGAAGGCTTTCGCGGTGGTCCGGTGATGCCCGATTCCTACGACGGCTCGGCCGCTGGCGTCGAGCAGTTGCGCCTGAACATCGCCCGTTCGGGAATCATCGGCAGCCTGGTGGGCAACAATTTCAAATCGAGCATGATCGTCGTGCCGTTGCTGGAAAAGGATCCGCTCAGCGGCGCGGCGATCGACTACCACCAGTTCTCCCGAACGCTGGAAGAGCAACTGCGCGGCAAGTACGAATTTGCCGGTAAGGCAGCCCCCGGTTTCGGCGCGGAGGGCAAGGGCCCGATCAAGATCCGGGTGATCGGCTTCGCCAAGCTGGTGGGCGACCTGATCGATGGCCTGCTGTTGATCATGCTGTACTTCGGCGCCGCCGCGTTGATTGCCACGGCGATCATCTACGCCTTCACCCGTTGCGTGCGCAGCACCGCGTTGGTGATTCTCTGCTCGGTGATGGCAGTGGCCTGGCAACTGGGCCTGATCAGCCTGCTGGGCTACGCGCTGGACCCGTTTTCGATTCTGGTGCCGTTCCTGGTGTTTGCCATTGGCGTGTCCCATGCCGCGCAGAAAATGAACGGCATCATGCAGGACGTCGGCCGTGGCGTGCATCAACTGGTCGCGGCGCGCTACACCTTCCGCCGGCTGTTCCTCGCCGGGCTCACCGCATTGCTGGCCGATGCCGTGGGCTTCGCGGTGCTGATGCTGATCGATATCCCGGTGATCCAGGACCTGGCCGTCACCGCGAGCATCGGGGTCGCGGTGTTGATTTTCACCAACCTGGTGCTGTTGCCGGTGCTGTTGTCCTATTGCGGCGTCAGCCCTAAAGCGGCGGCGCGCAGCCTGCGCCGGGAGCGCGGCGAGAGCAGGGGCGGGGATCCATGGCGGGTGCTCGAGCGCTTTACCGAACGCCGTTGGGCCACCGGCGCGGTGCTGGTGGCGGCGCTTTTGGCGGCGGGCGGCTTCATGGTCAGTACCCAGCTGAAAATCGGCGACCTCGACCCGGGCGCCCCGGAACTGCGTGCCGACTCGCGCTACAACCGCGACAACGCCTACATCACCGCCAACTACTCGCTGTCCAGTGATCAGTTCGCAGTGATGGTCAAGACCCCCAGCGAAGGCTGCCTGAAGTACCAGACCCTGGTCGAAGCCGATCGCCTCGGTTGGCTGCTGCAACAGCAACCGGGGGTGCAGACCACGGTGTCGCTGGTCAATGCGGTGCGGCAGATCACAGCGGGTTCCTACGAAGGTAACCCGAAGATGTTGAGCATCGCGCGCAACCAGGATGTGCTCAATTACGGCGCGCAACAGGCGTCGGTAAACAACCCGGAACTGTTCGACAGCGACTGCTCGATGATGCCAGTGATTGCCTATCTGGCTGACCACAAGGCGGAAACCCTCGACCGGGTGGTGCAGGTGGCCGAGCAGTTCGCCCGTGAGCACAGCAACGACGAGCGCCAGTTCATGCTCGCTGCCGGCAGCGCCGGAATCGAGGCGGCGACCAACATCGTCGTGCGCGAGGCCAACCGGACCATGCTGCTGTACGTCTATGGCGCGGTGATCGTCCTGTGTTTCATCACCTTCCGCAGCTGGCGCGCGGTGGTGGTGGCGGTGGTGCCGTTAATGCTGACCTCGATCCTTTGCGAAGCCTTGATGGTCTGGCTGGGCATGGGCGTCAAGGTCGCAACCCTGCCGGTGATCGCCCTGGGCGTCGGCATTGGCGTCGACTACGCGCTGTACCTGCTCAGCGTGCAACTGGCGCAACAGCGTGCCGGCCTGTCGCTGAAAGAGGCGTACAGAAATTCCGTCGCCTTCACCGGCAAAGTGGTGGGCCTGGTGGGCATCACCCTGGCCGCCGGCGTGATCACCTGGGCCTGGTCGCCGATCAAGTTCCAGGCCGACATGGGCATCCTGCTGACCTTCATGTTCATCTGGAACATGGTCGGCGCCCTGATATTGATTCCGGCGCTGTCGCACTTCCTGCTGCGTCGCGCCCCTTGAGACAGGAACCCTCGATGGCCATTACCGACTTCACCCACAAACGTGTGTTGATCACCGGTGCCGCTTCGGGCATCGGTCGCGCGGCGGCGTTCGCGTTCGCCCGGCGTGGCGCGCACATCATCGCCACGGACGTCGACTATCAGGCGTTGCGCCAACTGCAGTTCGACATCGTCGCAGAAGGGGTGATTTGCCTGATCCACCAGTTGGACGTGTCCAATGACCAGCAGATGCGCGCATTTGCCGAGCATCCGTACATGAACCAGCGTCCGCTGGACGTGTTGATCAACAACGCCGGGATTGGCTATCTCGGCCAGTTCCTCAAGAGTGACCTGGAGCATTGGCGACGGGTCATCGACATCAACCTGATGGGTGTGGTGCACGGCTGCCACCACTTCATCCCGCCGATGATCGAGGCCGGCGGCGCGCGCCATGTGTTGAACGTGGCTTCGGTGGCGGGGATCTATCCGTCGCCGAGCATGGGCGCCTACGCGGCCTCCAAACATGCGGTGTTCGGCTTCAGTGAAGTGCTGAAAATGGAGCTGGCGGACAGCAATGTACGGGTCACCACGGTCTGCCCCGGGATCATCAATACTGCCATCACCCAGTCCCGCAGCAGTGTCTCGCCGTCGATCAGCGACAGCCAGTTTGCCCGGTTGCAGACCTACTACCAGGCCAAGGGCTGCCGCCCGGAGGTGGTGGCCGAGGCGATGGTGCGCGCCGTGTGCAAAGACCAGGACCTGGTGCTGGTCGGGCCGTTCGCCCGGCTGATCTTCCACCTGCGCCGCCTGTCCATCGGCCTGATGCGCCGAGTGATCCTCAGCGATGCGCGGAAGGTCGGCTACCTCTAGTGATTGCAGTGGACCCCAACAACAATAAAAGGAATACCCCCTGATGCTCGGCTTGATGCAAGACCAACCGCTGTTGATTTCCTCCGTACTGGAACATGCCCTGCGGGCCCATCCACACACCACTATTGCTTCGCGCAACGCCGACGGCCCGGTGCACCACTGCAGCTACGCCGATATCGGCCGGCGCAGCAAGCAGGTGGCGAATGCCCTGGTGGCGCTGGGCGTGCAACCCGGCGCGCGCATCGCGACCCTGGCCTGGAACGGCTACCGGCACATGGAGTTGTACTTCGGCGTGTCGGGCATGGGCGCGGTGCTGCACACCATCAACCCGCGACTGTTCGCCGAGCAGATCGAGTTCATCGCCAACCACGCCGAAGATCAGTACCTGTTGTTCGACCTGTCGTTTGCCGGGCTGGTGGAACAGCTGGCGCCGTCGCTGAACACGGTCAAGGGCTTCATCGCGCTGTGCGATCGCCAGCAGATGCCCTCGATAAAGGTAGCGAACCTGATCTGCTACGAGGACCTGATCGCCGAGTACAGCAGTGAGTTTTCCTGGCCGCTGTTCGATGAGCGCAGCGCTTCGTCGATGTGCTACACCTCGGGCACCACCGGCAATCCCAAGGGCGTGCTGTATTCCCATCGCTCGTCGATCCTGCATTCGCTGGCGCTGTGCACTGCCGAAGGTTTTGGCTTGTCGGCGGCGGACACGGCGTTGCTGGTGGTGCCAATGTTCCACGTCAACGCCTGGGGCATGCCGTATGCGGCGGCGATGTGCGGCGCGCGCCTGGTGCTGCCGGGTGCCGCGCTGGATGGAGAGAGCCTGTATGGATTGCTGCGGGATGAACAGGTGACCCTGGCCCTCGGGGTGCCGACGGTGTGGATGGCCCTGCAGCAGTATGTCGATAGCCAGGGCCTGGAGCCGGCGGCGCAGTTGTGCCTGGATCGGGTGGTGATTGGCGGTGCGGCGGCGCCTCGGGTGCAGGTGCAGACCTTCGAAACCACATTCGATGCGCGGGTCCTGCACGCCTGGGGCATGACCGAGATGTCGCCGCTGGGCACCGTCTGCAAACCACTGCCCAAACACCGCGATGCGCCGTTGCAGCAGCGCCTGGATTTGCAGGCCAGGCAAGGCCGGGCGCTGTTTGGCGTGGCGCTGAAAATTGTCGACGAGCAGGGCATTGAGTTGCCCCATGACGGCCGTTCCTCCGGGTTATTGCTGGTCAAGGGACCGTGGATTGCCAGCCAGTATTACCGGGGCGAGGGCGGTCCGTTGCTGGATGCCGAGGGCTGGCTGGACACCGGCGATATCGCCACCATCGATGGCGACGGCTACATGCAGATCACCGATCGCGCCAAGGACGTGATCAAGTCAGGGGGCGAGTGGATTTCCTCGATCGACCTGGAAAACGCAGCGGTCAGTCACCCGGCAGTGGCGGAAGCGGCGGTGATTGGCTTGCCCCATCCAAAATGGCAGGAGCGCCCGCTGCTGGTGGTGGTGCTCAAGCCGGGCAGGACCGCAAGCAAGGAGGAACTGCTGGAGGTGCTGCAAAGCCGCGTCGCCAAGTGGTGGCTGCCGGATGAGGTGGCGTTTGTCGAATCCCTGCCACACACGGCGACCGGCAAGCTGCAGAAAATGAAGCTGCGCGAGCAGTTCCGCGATTTCAGGTTTCAGGCCTGACCATCACGTGTCCAGCGGTATGAGCAGCGGGCCGGAAAACGCCTGCATGATCAGCGCCGCTGGCTGCTTGTGGCTCACCAGTTGGGCCATTGCGTTCATGTAGGGCGTCAGGTGGCGGAAGTATTTCTTGTAGCTCGGGCACAGGTAATTCAAGCCCGGCTCGCCGTTGGGTGCGGTGGCAAAGCGGTTCTTCGGGCACTCGCCGTGGCAGGCGAAGCGGTAGTCGCATTGCTGGCAGAGCGTCGGTAATGTCAGCTCCTTGGCAGCACCGAAGGCCTGTTGCGCAGGGCTGGCGAGCAGTTCGGCCGGGTCGTCGGTCTTGAGGTTGCCCAGGCGGTACTCGGGATACATGTAGTGATCGCAGGAATAGACATCGCCATCGTGCTCGACAATCGCCGCCTTGCCGCAGCGCGGGCTGAACAGGCACACCGACGCCGGCAACTGGCACCATGCGGCCAGCGCCCATTCGAAGTTCATCACATGCACCGTGCCGACATCCTGGCGCACCCACTCGTTGAAAATGGCGATGAGAAAATCGCCATAGGCTTCGGGGTCCACCGTGTGTTCGGTGATCTGCGTCGGCTCCGGTATCGCGTGCAGGCGTAGTTCTGGCGGCACCGCAAAGTGCAGGCCCTGGTCGACTTGCGGGGCGCTCGGCGGGCGTTCCACCACCGGGTTGAACTGAATGTGCCGCACGCCCTCGGCCTTGAGGAAGCGATAGATTTCCAGGGGGTAGTGGGCGACGTCGCGGGCCACGGTGACCAATACATTGAACGCGACCCCGTGCAGCTTGAGTAACGCCAATCCGCCCATCACCTGATCGAAACTCGAGCGCCCGCGTTTGTCCGGGCGGTACAGGTCGTGGACGAAGCGCGGACCGTCGAGGCTGATCCCGACCATGAAACCTTCACGGGCGAGAAATGCGCACCAGTCGTCGTCAAGCAGGGTGCCGTTGGTCTGCAGGGTGTTGCGAATGGTCTTGCTCCCGGCGAACTGTCGCTGCCAGGCCACGGCGCGCTGGAAGAAATCCAGGCCGAGCAGCGTTGGCTCACCGCCTTGCCAGGTGAATTCGACCACGGGGGTTGGCTGGGCTTCGATGTAGCCTTGTACATAGGCGCGCAACACCTCGTCGCTCATGCTGAAGCGCTCGCGGGGCGGGTAGAGCTGCTGTTTTTCCAGGTAGAAACAGTAACTGCAATCGAGGTTGCAGATCGGCCCGACCGGCTTGGCCATGAGGTGCAGGCCCTGGGGCGGGGAGTCGAGGGTAGGCATGATCACCAACTGCGTGCGCACCGCCCGGCGGGATGCTGCGGTGTCAGCGTCCAAGCCTGGCACCCAAGCCCCCATTTTCCGCCCCCCATGGCTGGGGGGACGGAGTGGATTCCAGGCTGGCGGATCGGGGTTCAGCCGATATGGTTGGGTTTCATCAACCTGATGTAGGAGCTGGCCTGTCGGGTCGCCGCATCGCAGCGATGAGCCAGAGGCCGCCGCGTTAATCCAGGATGTACGCGTCATCGTTGACGACCATCGCGAGCAGGCTCGCTC